>JBGAQY010000012.1:0-75455 GCA_044220495.1 Acidimicrobiales bacterium | reverse complement strand
CAACACGGTCGACTTCATCGATGAGCAGCACGACCGGATCGTCAGCGCGAATCGCCTCGAGCAGCGGACGGCTCAGCAGGAACTCTTCGTCAAACACATCACTCTTGATCGCGGCCCAGCTGTCGGAATCGCTATGCCCCGCCGCCTGAATGCGCAGTAGCTGACGCTTGTAATCCCACTCATACAACGCCTTGCTCTCATCAAGACCTTCGTAACACTGCAATCGAATCAAGCGAGAACCCGTGAACCGTGCGACTGCTTTGGCAAGTTCGGTCTTGCCCGTGCCCGCCGGGCCTTCGACAAGAACAGGCTTCTTCAACTGGCTCGATAAGTAGACCGTGGTAGCGATTGCGTCGTCGGCTAAGTAATGAGCATTGCGCAGACCGTTCATCACTTCATCGACTGAGCTGAACGTCATGTTCGCACCTGACCATTGCCCTCGACGATGTATTTGAGTGTGGTCATTTCGCGCAAACCCATCGGCCCTCGGCAATGTAGCTTCTGCGTGCTGTTACCAATCTCGGCGCCAAAGCCAAACTCGTTGCCGTCGGTAAACCGCGTCGACGCATTCACAGCAACGACAGCAGCGTCGACCTCTCGGGTAAAGCGCTGCGCAGCAACAATATTCGCCGTCACAATCGCCTCAGTGTGCCCGGTGCTGTAGTGATTGACATGGGCAATCGCAGCATCAATGTCGGGCACGACAGCGACGCTCATTTTGAGGTCGAGAAACTCTTTCGCGAAGTCGTCGTCGTTCGCACTCGCTATGGAAGGTGCAATCGCGCACGCCTCTTTGTCACCTACGAATTCAACTTGTGGCATCGCGCCAACAATGCGCGGCAAGAACGCTTCGGCAACATCTGCATGTACGACAAGCGACTCAGCGGCATTGCAGACACTCGGGCGTTGAGTCTTGGCGTTGACAACGATTGCTTCAGCCATTGCGAGGTCAGCGGCGGCATCGACATAGACATGACAGTTGCCATCTCCGTCGATTACATAAGGAACGGTTGCGTTCTCGAGCACGCTTGCGATAAGGCCAGCACCACCGCGCGGAACCAGACAATCGATGTAGTCACGCATGCGCATGAACTCAACAGCCGACTCACGACTCACGTCTTCAACAAGCGTGACCGCTTCAGGTGGCAAGCCTGCTTGACGCAGACCAGCCTGAAGCGCGTCGACGATGACCTTGTTTGACTCGAGCGCAGCCGACGATCCGCGAAGAAACGCACCGTTGCCCGACTTCAAACACAAACCTGCTGCATCACTGGTGACGTTGGGACGGTTTTCATAGATGACGCCAACAACACCAAGAGGCACTCGCACGCGCCGAATGCTCAAACCGTTCGGACGAGACCAACCGTCAGTGATCTCACCCACCGGATCAGGCAACGCAATCAGCTCACGCAACCCTTGCGCCATCGAGGCAATGCGCGCGTCATCGAGGCGCAATCGGTCGATCGCCGTAGGGGCAAGACCGCCAGTAACGCCGGCCTCGACATCATGGGCATTGGCCGACAAGATGTCGCTCTGACGATCAATCAGCTGGTCAGCAGCAGCATCGAGACCAGCATTCTTTTGATCTGTCGAGGCGAGGGCCACGCGGAGTGCTGCGGTGCGAACCTGCGCTCCCAGGTCTAAAAGGGACGCCATGCCAAGAATCTAGGGCTTTGAGAGCCGCCACGGGTACGATCAAGACATGTTCAAGCTCGTACGACGCGTTGGCAAGTACATCTCAACGGCAGCCTCCATGAAGTTCGATGAGAAGTCAGACCCCAAGGTCCAGCTGACCCAGGCGATCGAAGAAGCTCAAGACCAACACCGCAAGCTCAAGCAGCAAGCGGCCAACGTCATCGCCAATCAAAAGCAGACCGAGATGCGGCTCAACCGCAAGATCAGTGAACTCGAGCAAACCACGCAGTCGGCTCGCCAAGCAGTGCTGCTGGCCGACGAAGCCGAGGGCAAGGGCGACAGCGGACAACTCGCCGAATACACACGAGTAGCCGAAGCACTCGCCGGCCGCATGGTCGCTCTTGAGAGCGACATCGAGTCACTCAAAGAGCTGCACTTTCAAACCACACAAGCAGCCAATCAGGCCAAGACTGCGGTAACTCAGAACGCCACGGCGCTGCAGAAGAGGCTCAACGAACGCCAGAAGCTGCTCTCGCAAATCGACCAGACGAAAATGCAAGAGCAACTCAACAAGACAATGACGCAACTCTCAGAACGCGTCGGCGAAGATGTGCCGACACTCGAACAGGTGCGCAACAAGATCGAAGAGCGATACGCCAAAGCGCTCGGTGCTGCCGAACTGATCGACGAAAATATGGACCTGAAGATGCTGCAAGTAGAACAAGCTGCGCTCGATGCAGAAGCGCGTGCTCGACTTGGCACACTTCGCACGCAACTTGGCCTACCTGCATCAACTGCGTCAGCCGGCGAACTCACATCGGCAACGCCCACCGACGACGACGTAACAGACGCCGAAACCATCGACGACGAAGCCGAGCCCGTAGCCACCAAGCCGGCGCGCAAAGCTTCGAAGCGAAAGTCAGCCAGCTAGCAGTTCTCTCGACGGTTGGAGTTACAGCGCTCAGCGCTCTGTCGGCGTCGGCTGACCTTCGTCAGATCGACCTCTGCCAGTTGAATCGTCCTCGACTGAATCCTTGTCGTCTTTGCCGACCACTCCGTGCGGGCGATGGTCGCGCAGGTCGATGATTACTGCGTGGTCGTCGGTTTTGTCGCTACCGTTCTGCTCACGTTGTTCTGCGAGTGCGTCAACCAGACCTGACCTCGCTTGATGCCACCACAAACTGCGCTCTCGTTTTTGTGCGCGACGCCACGACAACGCAACGATGACGCAGAGTCCGGCACCGACCGCCCCGACGAGAGCCAATGACGTGCGGCCCGACGCGAGCAATGCCGACGCGAGGATTGCCATCACAAAGCTGAGTCGAACGGCATGACGCATGTCAGCCGTAGCCCGTTCGTAACGGCGACGGGCCCGATCGGTAGCTAGTTGCGCGGAACTAGAGCTGAGCTGCAAATGAGGGTGCACGGAATAACTTTCGTTGGTGATGCAAAGGCAAAGACGACGCATTACGAAGGGCACGAGCGTCGAGGGCCAGGGAGATTTCGACGACATAGCCTTTCAGACGAACCTTGCTGAAACGAAATCGGCTCATCCGAAAACCACCAGGTCGTCACGGTGAATTACCTCGACAGGAAAGCCGTCAACTGGAGATGTCCAACCGCGTTCGACCTGCTTGCGCAGCAGCGAGGCAGGGTAATTGCTCAAGCCTTTTGCGAATACGTCGCCGTCAGTAGAGACAACTTCGACACCACTCTCGACCTCGAAGTCACCTTCAATTGCCGAGATTCCGGCACCCAACAGCGAGCTACCCCGCTCGACGAGAGCTGCGTGGGCACCGACGTCGACAACGATTCGTCCAGAAGCAGCAAGCGCGAATGCAATCCAAAGTTTGCGGGCAGTGAGACGCTGCGCACGAGGATGCACCATCGTGCCGACACCAGGCTGGCCTTCGACTGCGTTGATCATGACGTCAGCGCGTGCAGCCGACGCGATCACCGTGCGCACGCCTGACCACGCAGCCATGCGTGCCGCCGCAAGTTTCGATGCCATGCCGCCCGAGCCACGTTCGGTGCCGGCGCCACCCGCGGCCTTTTCGAGTTCGGCGTCGAGTTCGGTTACTTCTTCGACAAGCGACGCGTTCGTATCGGTGCGCGGGTCAGCTGTGTAGAGGCCTTCAGTGTCAGTCAACAACACAAGACACTCGGCGTTTACGGCGTGAGCAACCAAAGCAGAAATTCGATCGTTGTCGCCGAATCGGATTTCATCGTCGGCAACTGCGTCGTTCTCGTTGACGATCGGCACGATGCCGAGCTGCAACAAACGCATCAAGGTTTCACGCACGTGCAAGTACTGACGACGGTCAAAGAAGTTGCCGGGAGAAACGAGGATCTGTCCGCCAACAAGTCCATGTGTTGCCAAGCCAGCATCGTATGAACGCAGCAAACGACTCTGCCCAACAGCTGCTGCCGCCTGCAGAGTGACCATGTCTTTGGGTCGCGATCCGGCATACCCAAGTGCGGGCAAGCCGGCGGAAATGGCTGCCGACGTAACGACGATCACTTGATGGCCGGCACTACGCAGTACGGCGACTTCGTCGCACACCTTGACAATCGCAGCTTCGTTGATGAGCCCCGATTCGAGTGTCAACGAAGAGGTGCCGATCTTGACGACAACGATCAATTGTTAGCGCCCCCTATTGCCATCACTACGAATCAGGCTCGTAATCGAAAGTCATCGAGCCGATCTGAACGGTGTCGCCAGGCCGTGCGCCAGCTCGTGCCAACGCCTTGTAAACGCCCAGTTTCTCTAGTCGTTTCTGCACATAATTCAGCGCCTCGAAACTAGTGATGTCGTTCAGGGCAACAGCTCGCTCGGCCTCTTTGCCATGCACAATCAAGGTGCCGTCGTCTTCGCGACTGACAAGCACTCCCTCGACATCAGGTCGATGAATGACGAAACCTTCAGACATTGGCAACTCTTCGCGCGCCGATTCAACGAGCTCAGCAAGATGACCGAGCATCGGCTTCAGGCCTGTGCCGGCAGCCGCAGAGATGCGATCACCATCCCAAATGGCGTCAGGCGCGGCATCAGAACGTGAACCGACAACAAGGCGAGGCCGCTCCAAGAGTTCGGCGTCGAAGTTGCCCAACTCGCGCAACAAAATGCGCACTTGTTCGTCAGGCGTGATTTCAGTAGTGGCGAGATCGATAAGCAGCAAGATCACGCGGGCACGTTCGACATGACGCAAGAACTTGTGACCAAGACCTTTGCCATCGCTTGCACCCTCGATGAGCCCAGGAATGTCAGCCATCGTGAACTCGTGCTCACCAAAACGCACTACGCCAAGGTGTGGTTCAAGAGTGGTGAACGGATAGTTGGCAACCTTGGGTTTCGCCGCCGACACCGTAGAGATCAGGGTGCTCTTGCCCGCGTTGGGAATGCCGACTATCGCAACATCAGCCATCAAGCGCAGTTCGAGGTTGAAATAGAACTCTTCGCCGACTTCGCCTTGTTCGGCGAATGCGGGAGCGCGTCGCTTGTTGCTCAAGAAGCTTGCGTTGCCGCGACCACCACGACCACCGGCGCCTGCCATCCAACGCGCGCCGTGCGCGCTGAGATCAGCGACAACTGTGCCTTGGCGATCTTTTACGAGGGTGCCCTCGGGAACTCGCACTTCGATATCTGTGCCGTTGGCGCCAAATCGGTTCTTGCCCGAACCATGTTTTCCGCTCGTCGCTTCGCGATGGGGAAAGTCACGAAAAGCCAATAAAGAAGCGGTATTTCGATCGGCTATGAGCCAGACATCGCCGCCCTTGCCTCCATTACCGCCGTCGGGGCCACCCTTGGCGACATGAGCTTCACGACGAAACGAGACTGCTCCAGCGCCGCCGTTACCGGCCTTGACGTGTATTTGCGCCTCATCAACGAACCCACTACTCATGACTGCTCTTTAGTGTAAGTGGGCGCGTGCAGCGCCATGAGTAGAACTCAGTCGGCAGCGAGAACGTCGACGAGGCGACGACCCTTGCGGAAACCGAACTTCACCGAACCGGGAGCGGTTGCAAACAGTGTGTCGTCTTTGCCGATACCGACGTTGATGCCGGGGTGAAAGTGTGTGCCGCGCTGACGAACGATGATCTCGCCTGACTTGACGATGGTGCCGTCGAAACGCTTCACGCCGAGGCGTTGGGCCGCTGAATCGCGCCCGTTCTTAGTTGAACCGCCACCTTTGGTCTTTGACATCGGTTAACCCCTACCCTGCTACTTCTTCGACTTGGCAGAAATGCCAGTGATCTCGACTTGTGTGTAGTGCTGACGGTGGCCCCAGCGCTTGTGCTGGTTGCTCTTGTTCTTGTAAGTGAACGCATTGATCTTGGGACCCTTGGCGTCACCGAGAACTTTGGCCGTTACTGAGGCGTTGGCAAGCTCAGTTGGCGAGGAGACGACCTTGTCGCCGTCAACGAGCAGGACCGGCCGCAGAGTAACGGTGCCATCGTCGGCCGCTTTGACGCGCTCGACATTGAGAACCTGACCCTCGACAACTTTTTCTTGTTTTCCGCCCGTGGCGATGACCGCATACATAACTCGGAAGAGTCTAGTCGCAACTTCGGGCTCTTGATTCGCCGAAACCAGCGAGTTTTACCAGCTCGCCTGCCCTATTGAGCGCCTACTCGGCAAGCAGAGCCTCATCGAGCACGAACCCTCGGCCATTGCAGTTGGGGCAATTCTCGCTGAATGATTCGACCAAGCCCTCGGAAATGCGCTTTCGTGTCATCTCGACGAGCCCAAGCTCACCAATGGGATAGGCCTGAGTGCGCGTCTTGTCGCGAGCCAATGCGTCACGAAGGCGAGCGAGAACTTCGTCTCGGTTCTTCTTGATCTCCATGTCGATGAAGTCAATGACGATGATTCCGCCGATGTCACGCAGGCGCAGTTGATGCGCGATCTCGTCGGCCGCCTCGAGGTTGTTGCGGAAGACAGTTTCTTCGAGATTCGACTTGCCGACGTTCTTGCCGGTGTTGACGTCGATAACGGTGAGCGCTTCGGTGCGCTCGATGATGAGTGAGCCGCCACTCGGCAACCACACTTTTCGATCGAGGCCCTTATGTAGTTGCTCGTGAATGTGATAGCGCTCGAACAGCGGTAAGGGTTCGTTGTTGGGGTCGAAGTATTCGATGCGGTCAGCGAGCTCTGGGCTAATCGACGCCACGTAATCGCGCACTTCGTTGTAGAGATCTTCATCGTCAATGATTACGCCGCGGTAGTTCTTGTTGAACTCTTCACGGATGATGCGCACAGCCATATCGGGCTCGCGGTAGAGCAATGTTGGCGCACTTGCCTTGGCAACGAGCTTCTCGATGTCATCCCACTGGCGAACGAGGCGTTGCACGTCACGACGCAACTCATCAGAGGTGACGCCTTCAGCAGCGGTGCGCACGATGATGCCGTGGTGTGAAGGTTTGACTTCGTCGAGCACCTTTCGCAGACGCTTGCGCTCGTCGTCGGGCAATCGCTTCGAGATTCCATAAGTCGTGCTGTTGGGCATGAGTACGACAAAACGACCGGGCAGCGAGACCTCTTGCGTGAGACGCGCACCCTTTGACCCAATGGGGTTCTTGGTGACCTGCGTGACGATTGTCTGACCCGCTTTGATCATCTGCTCGATACGCGCGCCGTCGGATTGTTTCTTCGAGCCTTCGACAAGGTCGTCGGCGTCGTAACGCACGTCACCGCGATACAACACTGCGTTCTTCGGAGTGCCAATGTCGATGAACGCGGCCTCCATACCCGGCAAGACGTTTTGCACCTTGCTCAAGTAGATGTTGCCGTCGATCTGACTTACGTCGTCATTGGGACGCGAAACGTAATGCTCGATAAGCGAGCGCCCTTCGAGCACGGCAATTTGCGTTGCTCGTCCGCGCTTTTGCACGCACATGAGGTAGCGCCCAACGGGACGGCCATTGCGCTCACGACCCTTGCGCTTCTCGAGTGTTTCGGCGTCAAGCTCAATCGCTTCGGCGTCGAGGTCGACCGTGAGTGCCTCGACTGGCTTGCGCCCGGCGCTGCTGCGACGACGGCCACCTCGACGGCGACGCTTTTTGGGCCCCGTTGCCGTCGACTCTCCGTCTGCTCCGTTGCCCGACTGCTCGTCGTGCTGGTGAACGATTTCGTCAACGGCTGGTCGACTGTCGCCAATCTTGGGTCGCGGCGAGACGTGAGCCTTGGCGTCAGCAACAGGAGCTTCCATCTCTTGGGCAATGGGCTCTGTCGCCGAAACAGACTCGGCTGGCTTGCGAGCGGGTGAACGACGAGGTCGAGGAGGTCGAGTGGATTTCGAGGTTGATTCGGCCTGATCGGCATCGCCAGAAACGCTTGAACCAGATGCGGCGTTCGACGGGGCTCTCTTGCCAGCCGACGAACTGTCGGCTTCGGAAGCTGACCCTTCACCCTCGGCAGATTTGGCTGCGGCCGCAGCGCGGGATGCAGCCGACCGACCTCGGCCTCCTCGGGAGCCTCGTCGGCGCTTCTTCGGGGCTGCGCCTTCGGTTGACCCCGATGACGAGTCAGCACCTGACGCCTCGCCGCCACTGGCTGAATCAGTTGTTGCCGTGCTGGCTTTGGGGCCAGAACTGGCGTTTGCCTTGGCGCGAGGTGGGCGCGTCTCGCCCGCTTCGCCAGAAGCAGAGGTTGGTCCTGAGCCTGTGGGCTCTGGAGTATCGGACATGTGGAGTTCCTTTTTCTGGCGGCAAACTGCGCCGCCTTAGTCGTTGACCTGCGCATTTCTGCGCCGATCAGGCGTCACGGGCGTCATGCGTTGATGACGCTGGTGATGCCGCTCAAACGTTTTTGAACTGCCGTCTGTGACCACACAGCCACTCGGCTCGAGTTCAGTTGGGTGACAGCTTAGCGGTGCGAGCACGGTCGGGCGCGGCCAGATTTGGAGAACTTTTGGCTCGACATTGCAGGCCACGAGTACAACTACGCGTCGGCCCGATAGCGGACATTGAGAACCAGGCCAAGTGCGATGAAACAGCTGAGTGTGGACGATCCGCCGTAACTCACGAGCGGGAGCGGAATGCCCGTAATCGGCATAATGCCCATGGTCATCCCAACGTTTTCGAAGACCTGAAACACAAACATCGCCAACACGCCGGCGCAGATGAAGGTACCGAACCGATCGGGAGCTTGGCGCGCTGCTTGCCAGATGCGCCACATCAGTAACGCAAATAGCGACAGCAAGGTTGCGCAACCAACTAATCCGAGCTCTTCACCAACCACCGTGAAAATGAAGTCAGTGTGTTGTTCGGGCACGAAACGAAGGTTCGTCTGACTACCCAAGAAGAGACCCTTCCCCGTCACTCCCCCAGACCCAATCGCGATCTTCGATTGATTGAGGTTGTACGCCGACTGCTGGGTGTTGCTCGTTGGGTCAAGAAAGGCCCCGAGCCGATCGAGTTGGTATTGCTTGAGGATGCCGAGCTGGATCACCGCAATTACAGCAACAACGGCCACAGCCAACAACAACACCAAAGATCGCCCGGGTGCGCCGGCGACGATCAGAACAAGAAAGGTGATGGCGGCAAACACGAGCACCGTGCCGAGGTCAGGTTGTAATTCGATGAGCAACATCGGAAACCCTGCGATTGCGACGGCGAAGGCAACGTGGCGGGGCTCAAGCGACGAGCGCTGGCGCGCGCAATACGCAGCAAGAGCGACGATCACGGCGATCTTTGAGAACTCAGACGGCTGCAACTGGAAGTTGGCGAGCTGAAACCACGCTTGCGCTCCTTTGCTCTCAGAACCGAGCGGGCTCAACACAAAGAGCAACGCAAAAATCGCAAGACCGTAGAACCACGGGGCTTTCGATCGATACTTTCGATAATCGATCAGCGCAACGATGCTCATGAGTATTAGGCCGCCGCCGACCCAAACCATCTGACGAATAACAAAGCCCGTGTAGCTGTCGGCGCCGCCGTTACCGCGCGTTGCGCTGTAGATCATGAGCAAGCCAGACACAGCAATGCCCAGTGTCGAGCCCACGAGCAACAAGTCGACGCGCCGCCACCACGCCGGAGCGTCACCAACGCGATCGAGCGTGCGCGGCCGCGCCATTGAAGTGAGCGTCGTCGACATCAGTCGACCCCGTTGCCCAGCTTGATGGGCTCGATCGGCTGTCCGGAGTATGACGCCATAATGCGACGCGCCACGGGAGCCGCCGCGGCGCCACCAAAACCAGCCTCTTCGAGAACAACACTTACTGCGATCTTCGGTGCATCGATTGGGCCGTATCCGGCGAACAGTGCTGAGTCTTGTTTGCCTTCGACCTGCGCGGTTCCGGTCTTGCCGGCAACAGGAAACGCCTTCAGGTCGAAACCGTTGAATGCGCTGTATGCCGTGCCGCGCGGATCGTTCACCGCACCGACAAGACCTTCTTTGGTTGGATCGTAGGCATTGGCGGGAATATCGACTTTGCGAATTACCGTCGGCTCAACACGACTCACTGTGTTGCCGCGCGAATCGAGAACCTTGCTACCTAAATGCGGCTTGTACAGCGTGCCGTGATTAGCAAACGTTGCATAGAGGTTGGCAATCTGCAGCGGTGTAGCCAGCGTGTCACCCTGACCAATCGCCAGGTTGACATTGTCTCCACCAAACCACTGACCTTCGGGGTAAGCCTGCGGATTCTCATCGTGCATTTTCTTGCGACTCTTTGGGTCGGGCACGCGACCAGGTGCTTCGCCAGCAATCTCGATGCCCTGCGTCGAGCCAAGCCCCATTTCGCGCGCCACGTCTTGCATCGGGTCGCCTCGCTTGTCGCGCGCCTGCCACAAACGAGCTCCGAGTCCGTAGAAATACACATCACTCGAGACGGTGATCGACGAAGCGAGGTCGACGCGTCCATAGGCTTTACCTTGCGCGTTTCTGTATTGCCGGTTGCCCAACACATACGATCCGCCGTCGACAACGATGGCGTTCGGATCGAGCACGCCGCTGCGAACGCCAGCGATTGCCGTGACCAACTTGAAGGTCGAACCAGGCGCGTACTGACCTTGAATGGCACGGTTGTTCAGAGGCAAGAAATTGTTGGGATCAGTCAGTGCCGCGTAAGTCTCTTGCGACACTCCGTTTACGAACGCAGCGGGGTCGTAGGTTGGATAAGAAGCAAGGGCCAACAGCGATCCGTCATTGGGGTCAATAGCAACGGCCGACCCCGCAGGTGCCGGTGTTGCCGAGTTCCCGTGAGGGTCAGGCCCACCTCTCGCAGTTTCCAGACCTTGGGCGATTCCATCTTCGGCAGCCTTTTGCACATCAATCGAAATCGACAACTGCACGTCGCGACCCGCGACCGGTGGAGAGTGATCAAGCACACGCACAGCGCGCCCAGTGGCATCGACCTCAAGACGATCAACACCAATTGCACCGCGCAGATCACTTTCGTAGGCCTGCTCAATGCCCGACTTGCCGATGTTGTCTCCGGGCTTGTAATTATCCTTCTCATGCTTCGCGAGTTCAGAGTCGTTGATCTCTCCGACGTAACCAATGAGCTGGGCAGCGAGAGTTCCGTTGGGATACCAACGCTCGACGCGCGTCGACGCCGTCACACCAGGAAATTCCCCCTGGCGCTCGCGCAATGATGCAACTGTTGCCTTGTCGACATTGGTAGCAATAACAGCCGGACGATAGGGGCTTACCTTTGGATCTTTCATCCGCATTTCGAGCGTTTGAACATCGGTACTCAAGAATGTCGCGAGGCGCGCAAGCAATGTCTTGTCTTTGCGGGTGGCGTCGCGGTCGATGGTGATGACGTCGGCTTCGCGATTGCCCACAATTACGATGCCGTTGCGGTCAAGAATGCGGCCACGGGGGGCGTCTTCATAAACCGTGCGCACCTTGTTGCTCAACGCAGCGGCCGCCAGTTGCGGACCATCAATCACTTGCAAATAGAACAGGCGCGCGAACAAAGCAACAATTAGCGAAGTCGTGACAATCCCGATTACGGCAAGGCGGAAGCCGATCGGCGTATTCGCTTGCGCATCGCGACCGCTGGGAAAGCTATTTCTTGTTACCACTGCACCACTACCACTGCACAGAAACCCGTCGTGGCGATGACGTCTTGCGCATGAACCAACACACCAGCGGCGCGAGCAGCGCGTTTACCAAGGCAACAACGAATGTGACGCCAATCGCGCGACCTAATGACACCGAGCCGCTTTTGACCACTGCGCCAACTACGAGGTATCCAACAACGCCAATCACGCTGCCAATGGCAACGAGCGGCGCCGATGCCACTGCCGAGTCAGCTGCGTCAAGCGCAAGCGTGCCCACGACAAACGCGGCAACGGCGTAGCAAAGTGCCGATGCGCCAAAGGCAGAAGTAAGAAACGCGTCGCTACACAACCCGGCAATGAAGCCAGCAATTGCACCTTTGTCAGGACCCGCCGTGACGGCTACACAAAGAGCGAAGAGCAACAGCGCATCGGGGTGAACGCCAAACACCCAAGTCTCGACCATCACCGTGCGTTGCACGGCAAGAGCCACGGCACCCACCAACGCAACGCGCAGCAGCGACTGCATCACGTCGGCTTCCACTGAACGACAGCAACGGTGTCGAGGCGGGCAAGATCAGCCCCAACATCGAGCACGACCGTGCGCCGCAAGTCTTGACCAGTCGCAACGCTCGACTTCACCGTTCCGACCGGCAAACCAGGCGGATACAGACTGTGCTGCAAACCACTCGTTACGGCAACTTCGCCCGGACTGATCTTGCTCGCCAGGTCGATCAAGTCGACGCGCAGCGTTGTGTCGTTACCTTGCCCAACAGCAACGCCGACATCACCCGTGATCGCAAAGCGCACGCCCACATTTGATGTGCCGTCGGTGATCAACAAGACCGAAGATCGGGCGTCTGAGGTCTGAACAACGCGACCGATCAATCCACGCCCCGTCATTACGGGCATGCCTACGTGAATGCCGTCGGCCGTGCCCTTGCCAAGCTCGATCGTTGCGTCAAAGTTGGCAGTCTCAATCGCCGTGACGGGCGCGAGGACAGTCGGCAAATTGTCAGGCGTCTTCAAGTTGAACAAGGAAACCAAAGTGTCGCGTTGGCGCTCGACATCGGCTGTCTGCGCAAGTTTCCCGTTGGCTGCGTCGAGTTCAGCTTGCAGCTGTGCATTCTGTTTCTCGAGTTGTGTCACTTTCGAGCTGCCATCAAACGGCCAAAGTGCGTGACTCGCATCGCCAACTGCGGCGAACGCGTCGCGCATGGTTCCCCGCAAAGCGTCTATTGGTTGCAACCCCGCTCGGTCAGTAGCGATGAGCGTGATCGACAACAACACCAGCACCACGATCGCCGGACGCGGACGAGTCGCTCGTGCACTAGCAACGCGTCGCGAGATCGCCACGGTTATCGATTGTTGGTGGAGATCAGCAGACCGCGCAGCGCTTCGAAACGCTCAACGCACTGACCGCTACCAGCGACGACCGTGTGCAAAGGATTTTCGGCAATGTTGACCGGAATGCCGGTTTCATCGCGCAACCGGAGGTCGAGCCCATGCAACAACGAACCACCGCCAGTGAGCAAGAGGCCTGTGTTCATAATGTCGGCCGACAGCTCAGGCGGAGTCTCGTCGAGCACCTCACGAATGGCGTCGACAATTGCCGTCACCGGTTCATCAATGGCTTCACGGACCTCTTCGGTGGTGATCATCTGCGTGTGTGGCAAGCCAGTGACGATGTGCCGGCCGCGAATCTCAGCGGTCAATTCTTCTTCGAGCGGGAAGGCTGACCCAAGAGCGATCTTGACTTCTTCGGCGGTGCGCTCACCCAACACCATCGAGTATTTGCGCTTCGCGTATTGCACGATTGCCTCGTCGACTTTGTCGCCGCCGACACGAATCGACGAGCTAACAACGATTCCACCAAGTGAAATAACTGCGACGTCAGTGGTGCCTCCGCCGATGTCGACCACCATGTTTCCGACAGGCTCGTGCACGGGCA
Organism: Acidimicrobiales bacterium; assembly: GCA_044220495.1. Lineage (GTDB taxonomy): Bacteria > Actinomycetota > Acidimicrobiia > Acidimicrobiales > JBBSGY01 > JBGAQY01. The sequence goes on along the minus strand of JBGAQY010000012.1, from coordinate 61,861 downwards.
GACCGCCACCAATTGCCGCGGCCATGGGTTCGAGGATGATGCACGCAGGCTTTCGAGCGCCGGCGAACTCGGCGGCCTCTTGCACTGCACGCTGCTCGACACTCGTAATGCCCGATGGAACGCAAATGACCATGCGCGGTTTAGCAAAACGACGCGAGTGCACACGACGGATGAAATACGTCAGCATCTTCTCGCAGACTTCGGCGTCGGCAATTACACCGTCTTTGAGCGGACGCACAGCTTTGATGTGACTTGGAGTGCGCCCCAGCATGCGTTTTGCTTCAGCACCAACAGCAACCGGTCGACCGGTGTTTACATCGACAGCAACAACCGACGGTTCGTTGAGCACGATGCCCATGCCGCGCACATAGACCAATGTGTTGGCCGTCCCGAGATCGACCGCCATGTCACGGCCAAGAAGAGACGAAAAAAGATTCTCAAACACGCTTTCCTTACCCCCGACAAGACCTCAACGACCTCGGCACCATGAACGGTGACAACGAAGCGCTAAGTGACGGCAAGGCTACTCGGCCGACACGCCGAAGGGGGCTCGAAATCGTGCGACTCGAGCCCGAAATTCAGGATGTGTGAATGCTCTGCAGGCCAGGGAAGAAGAGATCGATTTCGCGCTGAGCTGACTCGACCGAATCAGAACCGTGCACCAAGTTTTCGGGATTCTCGATAGCGAGATCGCCACGGATCGTTCCTGATGCGGCCTTGGCTGGGTCAGTCGCACCCATCATCGAACGAACGATCGACCAGGTGTCGTCAGGGCCTTCGAGCACGAGAAGCATCGAGGGGCTGCGGGTGATGAAGGCGACGAGGTCGTCGAAGAATGACTTGCCCTGGTGTTCGGCGTAGTGACGACGGGCGGTCTCGCCGTCGATTCGGCGCAACTCAGCAGCCTGAATCACTAGGCCCTTCTGCTCGAAACGGCGCACGATCTCGCCGACGTAGCCGCGCTCAACGGCATCAGGCTTGAGGATCACAAAAGTTCGGTCCATAGGGCGCAAAGGGTAGTTGAGATCGAGCCGGCGGATTTCTCGCAACTCAGGCGACGTGGGCGCCTCAGTCGTCAGCGAGCCGCTATGGCGCTACGCGCGGCACCGACCACGTACAGCGAACCTGTCACTACAACAAGGTCATCATCGTTGGCTGCCGCCAAAGCCTCATTTGTCGCCAACGCGACATCTTCGACAACCACGCACGCCATCGACAACGAACGCGCTGCGTCGGCAATCTCGCTTGCCGGGACGGCGCGAGGAGATGGAGCTGTGCACGCAAACACCAATCGGGGCATCGGGTCAGCCAATTCGGCCAACAACTCACGCGGGTCGTGTGTGCGAAGCATGCCAACGACAAGAATGCGGCTCGCTGCTGCTGCGAACTCTTCCTTCAAAGTGTGCGCAAGGGCCGCGGCGCCGTCGTTGTTGTGCGCGCCATCAAGCAGACACAGAGGTTGTCGATGCGCGACTTCCATACGGCCGGGTGATTGCACGGCGCCAAAAGCTTCGACCACAACTTCTTGACTCAGCGGCTCATCGAAGAATGCTTCGACAGCCGTGAGCGCAGTTGCCGCGTTGTATCCCTGAAACGAACCGTGCAGCGACAAGAACAAACCTTCATAGGTGGCCTTGGGTGTTCGAATGTCGAGCATGCGTCCGCCGACAGCAACGTTGTTGTCGAGCAGTTCGTAATCGCGATTGATCTTTAGAACACGGTCTGACGGGCTCGCCTCCCAGATTGCGTCGAACTCGTCGTCGGGCTCTCCAATAACAGCGACGCCACCAGGTTTGAGAATGCCGGCTTTTTGTTTCGCTATGTGCGCGCGAGTTGGGCCGAGGTAGTTCATGTGGTCAAGGCCGATGCTTGTGATGACGTTGACGAGACCATCGACAACGTTGGTGGCGTCCCACTTTCCGCCGACGCCAACCTCGATCACACCAACATCAACGGGCGCGTCGGCAAACTGACGAAAGGCGGCAGCCGTCACGATCTCGAAGTATGAGGGAAGATCGTCGCCGAGCAACGGTTCGAGTAAGCGAACAGAGTCGAGAACCTCAGCCAAGTCTTCATCAGCGATCGACTCACCGTTGATCGCAATCCGTTCGTTGATGCGTTCTAGATGCGGGCTGGTGTACGTGCCGACCGATAGCCCGCTAGCCATGACGAGTGCAGTAACGATTCGAGCCGTCGATGTCTTACCGTTGGTGCCCGTGATGTGAAGTGACGGATAGAGCGTCTGTGGTTCGCCCATCAACTCCATCAATCGACGCAGATGACGCAGCCGTCGATCAGGGTCGTGCGTAGCCGAGCCGGGCGATGAGGCCAACGGGCCCGAGCGCTCGTAGTTGATGTGCGTATCGAGCCAATCGATTGCGGCAGAAAGCTGAGTCACGAATCAATTATGTGCCGAGCAACGGTTGGGCAAGTTCGTGCACTAAATCGTGCGCCTCGAGACGCACCCCGCTCGACACCGCGTTAACGAGTAGAGCCAAAGCGCCGCCAGCGTCGAGCAACATCATTGCTTTGTCGTAAGCCTCGATGATCCCACTGAGGTCGTCGTCGCCTATTGGCGGGTTGGCCAGCAGTTCGATTGTCTCTCGCGCTCGGTCCATATCGAGATCGCCAGTGAGCATTGCAACGCGCACTGTTGGTGCACCCACCGCGTCGACCATCGCTAGCAGTTGATCGATGTTTTGCACACCCAACTCAGTAACGCCAACAGCGAGATGATGAAGGATGACCTGGGAGTACGGAACAACCCCGGCAAGACGCAACCCGAGAGCAGCCATTGGCAATGCCCATGCCTCGACACCAACGCGGCCGACCGACAAGGTTGTCGGCACCGAACCTGCGGGCTCGAGGTTGTTGGGCCAACCCATCATTGCAAGTGGCGTCACAGCAGCTATAAATCGCGCGTCGAGCACATCAGGGTGAGCAACGAGCGTGCCCATGCAACTTCCGCACGACTCGACATCGTCAACCGAAACCGTCGTTTGTCCGCAATCAAGACACGTCGACACGGGAATCGGATGACCCGAACGCAATTGCTGACTTACGCACCACGAACCACCGCGCTCAGCCGCCTGGATCAGCTCGTCAGCGCCCGACGGCGGCGAGAACGCAATTTCGCCGGCGCGCACCATCTCGGCAACCGGTGCGCCGAGATCGTTCATCGACAAGATCCAGTGACGCCCCAACAATGGAACCAGATGCGTGCCACATCTATAACAACGCTTCACGGCCTGAACGCCCGATCCGCGCGCAATCAAATATCCCTCAGCAGCCAACTGCTCGGTTGCTGCCGCACGCGCCGCGTAACGACCTAGACCTTCGAACACCGACGGATGACGAACGACACCCTCGGCGTCAAGCACTTCGATAATCGGGTAACCCATCTGTCGCGCCAGCCCATGTGACCATCGGTTGTGACCGGGTACGACAATTAAGGGCGCTGGCAAATCAACAACAGCAACTATCGGAACTTCGTTTTCGACAAAGGGCAACTCGACGGTCGTGTCGGGCGGCGCTGCATCAGCCGGCACCGCAACAGCGACGGCACCAACCAACAACTCAGGCTCTATGACGTCAATCTCGAGATGACCTTCGACGAGCGGCAAGCTCATGCGGATCTGTTCGACCTCGACCTCTACGTCGTCCGCGTCAGCATCGCCGACAACGGTTTCGCATGATGGACAACTGTCGAGCACTTCGTTACTCGCCGCCAACGCGCCCATTTCGTAGAGACGCACGAAAGCCACGCGCGCATTACGGGTTGCTACTTCTGAATCAGCACTCCAACTGTCGAGATCAGCATTGACACCGACCTCGGCGAGCAGCTGCGCGAGCCCCGCGCTCGCTTGTGTTTCGAGCCGCTTGGCGCGCGCTGCGAAACCTTCACGCCCTATGGCATCAGGGTCGACACCTTCTCGCGCCACGACACGCTCGACAGCGCGCTGAACAGCAACGTCGCCTGACAACGTGGAAATGCCCCACGTCGGCGATTCACCGCCTACGGCAAGACGACGACGTGCGACAGCGTCAATTGCGACAAGCGACGACAGTTGTTGAGGGTGCAGTGTGCCAGTCAGCCGGACTGGGTTAGTCAGAATCCGGTGCTTGGTCACGGTTTTTTGGGTCTAGTCAGTTGAGTTTGACCACAACAGGGCGCCGACCGTTGTGTTCGGCCGCGGCCGCCTCTACCTGATCGCGAATCTCAGCCGCCCATTCACGAGCATGGCCAACCGCCGGTCGACCTTGCTCGGCTGCGTGCTTGGCAAGTTTTTGAGCCTTGACAGCTTGTCGCGTTGCGTGCTTTGCAGCAACCTTTGCTGCTTGCTTTGCGTGAGGCTTCAGCACCTCAGCAGTGTCGGTTGCCTTCTCGACAGCTTCTCTTGCATACGGCTTGGCCTTTTCGGCGGCATCAACGGCGTAAGGCTTGGCCTGCGCCGCCCAACCTTCGATTACAGGACGGGCCGCATCGGCTGCTGCCACTGCTGCTTCGATAGCGGAGTCAAAAGCAGGGCGCGCTTGCTGTGCCTTTTTACGAGCACGACGCTTGACCTTCTTTAGCTCACCCTTCTTCGAGTGTGCGTAAGCAGCAACCATTGCCGCGCGCTTCGCGCGACGTCGACCGCGTCGGTCAAGGGCAAAACCAAGCGCGGCGCCGGCAACTGCGGCAACGCCTGCTGTTTGAACAGTCTTGGCAGCGAGCTCGTCGACCGGATCGTCAGTCGAATAAGAACGGTAGGCAGCGACTCCGGCGCCCAAAAGGCCACCGAGGACCGCGCCCTTCAACAATTTGCTCACGTGGACATAGTCCTTTCTGCAGAGCTCGACTTCGGAAAGCCGCGCTCGAATCTAGCCAACTGGAACCTAGCTGAACAGGAAATCGTTCACTTCAGCTACTTCCCACCCGCCGGCGAATCTACTCGCTAAACCGGTCAAAACACCCGAACAAGCGAGAAAAGGCGCAGCTCGCGGCCTTTTCTGGCGTCGGCCACGTGTTGTCGCCCTCGGCAAACGCTCTTTGTGTGAATTTCAGGTATCGCGCTCAACGTGCCTCGAAAAGTGCCGATTCATTACCTGAAACAGCTGGGCTCGGAAACTGCCCAACTTGAGAAGGAGACATTCCGACCCATGAAGATCACCGAAAAGAAGGCGGCATTCGGCGCTTTTCTTCACACAACCACAGGGCGACTAGTCGCCACAGGAGCTGTCCTAACAGCCAGCGTTCTGGCTGCAGTAACGATTGGTGCTCAGGCCAACTTCACAACAGGCGCGTCAGGCAGCACCCAGATCACGACGGGAACACTGTCGTTGACGGTCGCTGCCAACGGTGCCAACAACCGCTTGAACGTGGCGGCCGCCGATGTCAACCCGGGCGACACCATCGAGCGTGTCGTCAATTTGACCAACGGAAGTTCATACGACCTCTCAGCGGTCACACTGGCGACAACTGCGAGTGTGTCGAACCTACTCACCACCGACACGACCAACGGTCTGCAACTCAAGGTCGACGTTTGCGACCAAGCTTGGACTGAAACGTCAAACGCGCCCAACACGGGTTACTCGTATACATGTGGCGGAAGCCAGGCTGCCATTCTCACTGATGCACCCGTACTCAACGCCAGCCGTGACCTCGGTACCGACATTCGTGTTGCCGGAACAACGGTTCGCCTACGCATCACGATGACGTTGCCAGGCACCGCTGACAACACTTTTCAAAACCTGAGCACGACCATTCAGTACGCCTTCAACACGACTCAGCCGAGTGCCACCAACCGATAGCGCTCAACCAAGCGAAGGAGAAGTGGTTCGCAATAGCGAGACACCTCGCAAAGGAGCCGGCGCATTGCGCCGGCTCCTCCGCTTTACTGGTCACACACTGACCCTCGTCGCATTCTTGATGTGCCTTGCGGTGGGCGTCATGACCGCCAAGGGCTGGCGCATGGTTCCGATCTTGTCGGGAAGTATGCGTCCTGGGCTCGCCCCCGCTGATCTCGCCTTGACTCGCCCGCTTCCGGTTATGGACATCAAGACCGGTGACGTGATCGCATTCAAGGCCCCTATCCCCGGGAATCCACTTGTGATTCACCGCGTCATTGACACGCGCGTCGAGGGCGACGAGATGATCATCCACACCAAGGGTGACGCGAACAACAAAGCCGACGACTTCGAAACCCACTTCAGCAACGGACAGGTTCTGCAAAGCGTCGAATCAGTACGTTCAGTCGGTCGCGTCGTGCATTACATCGCAATGGTGCAACCCACCTACATGGCCTTGCTCGTTGTTCTGATCTTCGGCGCCATCACGGCAATTTCTCTCATAGCAACGGACAGGTTCTGCAAAGCGTCGAATCAGTACGTTCAGTCGGTCGCGTCGTGCATTACATCGCAATGGTGCAACCCACCTACATGGCCTTGCTCGTTGTTCTGATCTTCGGCGCCATCACGGCAATTTCTCTCATCTGGCGCCCGTCTGACCAACCCGATTCGACCGCAGACCCACCCCTAGAGGCAACGCTCAATGGCCCAATGGCGACGTGAAGCTGGACGCTTCGTGATCGACCAATCGGCACGAGCGTCTAAACGACATCAATCGAACATTCCAGCTCGAGTCGCATCGCCATACGCGGTGCGACACTTTGGCGCGTTTGCATCCAAGTTGATGCTGAGCTGCATGGTTCTTGCTCTTGCATCGCTTGGGCTGATCGGCACCGGCGCTTGGGCTGCATTCAACGACAACGAGGTTGCCACAACGAGCGTGTCGACGGGACGCGTCAGCTTGGCCCTTGGCAGCGCTGGCAGCGCGGCCAACCGACTGACTGTCAACGCGACCGGCTTGGTTCCGGGTGACACAATCCAGCGCGCCATAGACGTAACTAACGACGGAACAACCGACTGGCTTAACCTCAAACTCACAACTACGGCAACAGTCTCGTCGTTGCTCGACACTGACGCGACCAACGGTCTGCAAATGGTTATCCAAGCGTGCTCGGTTGCGTGGACAGAATCAGGTTCTGCACCTGCATACACATACACGTGCTCGGGTTCGACGACGACATCGGTTGCTAGTCGCGCCATCATCGGCTCAAACATCACGGTCGCTGATGCGCCGCTAACCGCCTCAGCCGTGACGCACTATCGAGTAACGCTCACCCTGCCGACAAGTGCAACGACTTCCATGCAAGACAACACGTCGACCATCTCGTATTCGTTCACTTCGACACAGCGAAACGGAACAAACAAGTGATCCGCCGCCGTGCGTATACCGCCGTCAGCGCCGTCTTGATCACAACGCTTGGTGCACTTGTGTTGTTGGTGCTCGTAATGGGTTTTGGCATGGCCACCGGTTCGTATCGCGTATTGCCAGTGTTGTCGGGATCAATGGCTCCGACTTTGAATCGCGGTGACTTGCTGGTCGCGCACCGCATCGCGCCGGCGTCTGTTCAAGTAAACGACGTTGTCGTCGTGCACGCACCCGAAGATCAGGCGCTACTCGTGCACCGCGTGTTGAGCGTTAGATCGCAAGACGGTGCAACCATCGTTCGCACGAAAGGCGACGCCAACCCGGCGGCCGACGCGTGGGAAACCAAATTGAGCGACTACGCTGTCTTGCGGGTAGACCACTCGCTACGAGTGGGCAGCACTCCCCTCTGGCACGTAGCAAGCCCTCAGGTGCTCGGCCTGCTCAGAATGTTGCTCTTTCCCGCTTTTGTGTACTTCGCCTTCCGTTGGATTTGGAAAAAGCCACGAAAAGCCCAGGTCAGCGAAGGTTAACAGCGCTGACTAAAGGTCATCTGACCAGCCACTTTGCCGATCAGGCAAGGTAATGAATCGCAACCTTCGCCCGCGCTTTGCCAACAGTCGGTTGCGCGCGCCCCAAAAGCGGCGGTGGTCGAATAAAGCGAAGTTCAAAATCAAGGCGTTTGCGCTCATCATCGTGCTCGTGATGCTCGGCTACGGCATGCCAGCATCAGCTGCGTTATGGCTCGGCAGCGGACTCGCAAGCGCGTCGTACACAGCGACCAACATCACCAACTCGTATCCGACAAACGTCGCATGCACGTGGGCGACCGGCACCACAGTTTCACTTACGTGGACGGCTAACGCCGACACCAAGCTCGACGGATACGACCCAATGAGTTCGTCGACAAGCGGTGGTTCGTATTCAAGTCTCGGAACCGTCAGTGGCCAGTCGGCAACATCGGCTCCTGCCTTTACTCCGGCAAGCGCGGTTGGCGAGTACTACGTCGTCAAAGGAAAACGAAACCAATGGCGCAGCAGTGCGAGCACTGAGGTGCCAATCGTGAAATGTCCGCGTTACCTCAATGCGTTCGCCGGAACAGGCACATCAGGATTCTCGGGAGACACAGCTGCAGCAGGCAGCGCAAAACTCAGCGCGCCGCAAGGTACCGCCGTCGACAGTAGTGGCAACGTTTACATCGCCGACACGTCAAACCATCGCATCCGCAAAGTCGATACCAGCGGCACGATTACAACTATCGCCGGCACAGGATCGTCGGGGTTTGCCGACGGCAGCGCAACATCAACCGCACAGTTCGCATCACCGACCGGCGTTGCTGTTGATGGTTCGGGCAATGTGTACATCGCGGATTCAGGCAACAACCGCATCCGTAAACTGGCCAGCGGATCGGTCTCAACCATTGCCGGCACTGGAACTTCCGGGTTTGCCGATGGAAATGCAACCGCAACTGCACAGTTCGCGACACCAACGGGCGTCGCTGTTGATGGTTCAGGCGATGTGTACATAGCGGATTCAGGCAACAACCGCATTCGCAAACTCGTCAGCACGACGGTTTCGACAATCATCGGCACCGGAACTGCAGGCTTTGCCGACGGCGCAGCGACCGCGACCGCTCAGTTGTCGAATCCCAACGGAGTCGCTGTTGATGGCTCGGGCAATGTGTATGTCGCCGACACGTCGAACAATCGCATTCGCAAGCTCGTGAGTACAACCGTGTCAACAATTGCCGGCGGAGCGAGCTCGGGGTCAACCGGAGATAACGCCGCGGCGACATCGGCGCTATTGAACGCGCCCAAGGGAGTTGCTGTCGACAGCGCCAACAACGTGTACATCGCCGACTCGTCAAATCACCGCATTCGCGTTGTCGCCGGCGACGCAAAGATCTATTTGATGGCCGGAAGCAGTTCTGGCAACACCGGCGACGCCGGACTTGGTGCATCGGCAACTCTCAACAGCCCGGCCGGAATTGCGGTCAACAGCAGCAACGGCAACGTCTACGTCGGTGATACAACGAACAATCGCGTCCGCGCTNTCAACCGCACAGTTCGCATCACCGACCGGCGTTGCTGTTGATGGTTCGGGCAATGTGTACATCGCGGATTCAGGCAACAACCGCATCCGTAAACTGGCCAGCGGATCGGTCTCAACCATTGCCGGCACTGGCACTTCTGGGTTTGCCGATGGAAATGCAACCGCAACTGCACAGTTCGCAACACCAACGGGCGTCGCTGTTGATGGTTCGGGCAATGTGTACATCGCGGATTCAGGCAACAACCGCATCCGCAAACTCGTCAGCACGACGGTTTCGACAATCATCGGCACCGGAACTGCAGGCTTTGCCGATGGTGCAGCAACCGCGACCGCACAGTTGTCGAATCCCAACGGAGTCGCTGTTGATGGTTCGGGCAATGTGTATGTCGCCGACACGTCGAACAATCGCATTCGCAAGCTCGTGAGTACAACCGTGTCAACAATTGCTGGCGGAGCGAGCTCGGGGTCAACCGGAGATAACACCGCGGCAACATCGGCACTATTGAACGCGCCCAAGGGAGTCGCTGTCGACAGCGCCAACAACGTGTACATCGCCGACTCGTCAAATCACCGCGTTCGCGTCGTCGCCGGCGACGCAAAGATCTATCTGATGGCCGGAAGCAGTTCGGGCAACACCGGCGACGCCGGACTTGGTGCATCGGCAACTCTCAACAGCCCGGCCGGAATTGCGGTCAACAGCAGCAACGGCAACGTCTACGTCGGTGATACAACGAACAATCGCGTCCGCGCCTTGCAGCGCACGTCGATAGTTGTCAGCCAAGATGTCGAGAGCACGCTGTTCGGCAACAACACTCCCGCTGGAACTAGTAACGATGGCCAAGCAATCGAACTCGGCGTACGCTTTACGATCGACTCTCCAGGCTCTGTTACTGGCGTGCGCTTCTACAAGAACGCCCTTGCGACGGGCACGCACACGGGCACGTTGTGGAAGTACAACAGCCAAGCCATGCTGGCCACCGTCACGTTCACCAACGAGACTGCATCGGGCTGGCAGACGGCGTACTTCTCGTCGCCCGTAATGCTCAACCCCAACTTTGAGTATGTGATCTCGTATTTCAGCCCCAACGGTCAGTATTCGTATACGACCAACTATTTCGCCTACAACAACGCTCCTCTGCATGTTGCGGCAAGCAGTGGGCGCTACAAGTACACGGGCACAAGCGCCTTTCCCGATGGAAGCGGTGGCAATACGAACTATTGGGTCGATGTCGTCTTTGTGGCCGACACAACAACCCAGACCTTCTTCGGCTACTCAACTCCGTCGAACGATTCGGTGGATAGCGCAGTTACTCTCGGTGTCCGTTTCTATGCAGACGTACCGGGGACGATCAAGGGCATTAGGTATTACCGGATGATCGGGTCAACGAACTCGCACACAGCGAAACTCTGGGACGACGCAACTACCACCGAGATTGCAACCAAGACCGCTACCGGCGAGACCGAACTCGATTGGAACTACATACCCTTTGACACGCCAGTATCGATAACAGCAAACACGGTTTACGTTGCCAGCGTTTACTTCTCTGACGGCAGGTACGCCTACCAACACAACGTGTTCAATAGCCAGCTCAACGTCGGCAACCTGCACGGACTCATCGGCAGCAACGCCAACGGTGCTGGCACTGACTACGCAACCAACGGCGTCTTCTACTACGGCAACGGATTTCCGTATCACAGCTTCAAAGACGCGAGCTACTTCATTGACGTTGCCTTTGTGCCGTCGTAGCGGCTTGGCGGGAGCCGCGGTCTAGCTGGCAGCGCGGCGTGGGCGAGTTGGCTTGGCCTCTTCTGACTTGGCCACCAACGTCGGTGCAATGTGGTTGAGCACCGTGGGTCGGTCGATCACGCAGCGGCTGATGTCATCGCGACTTGGAATGTCGTACATGACTTGCAGCAGCACCTCTTCGAGGATGGCTCGCAGACCGCGTGCGCCAGTGCCACGCAACAGTGCTTGTTCGGCAACAGCTTCGAGGGCGTCGTTGGTGAACTCAAGTTCGACGTGATCAAGCTCGAACACCTTTTGGTATTGCTTGAGCAGCGCGTTCTTGGGCTCAACCAAAATGCGAACAAGTGCGGCCTTGTCGAGATTGCCCACCGAACTGATGACCGGAAGACGCCCGACAAATTCAGGGATGAGGCCATACTTCAAAAGATCTTCAGGCAACACCTTGCTGAGGATGTGGCCAGCTTCGCGCTCATCACTGCGACGGATGTCAGCACCAAAGCCCATGCCTTGACGGCCGATGCGGCTCTCGACGATTTCTTCAAGACCGGCAAATGCACCACCGCAGATGAACAACACATTGGTGGTGTCGATCTGGATGAACTCTTGGTGCGGGTGCTTGCGACCACCTTGTGGCGGAACCGAGGCGGTTGTGCCTTCGAGAATCTTGAGCAGTGCTTGCTGCACACCTTCACCCGATACATCGCGAGTTATCGACGGGTTTTCGCTCTTGCGCGCCACCTTGTCGATCTCGTCGATATAGATGATGCCGGTCTCAGCCTTTTTGACGTCGTAGTCGGCCGCCTGAATGAGCTTGAGCAAGATGTTCTCAACGTCTTCACCGACGTATCCGGCTTCGGTGAGAGCCGTGGCATCAGCGATTGCGAAAGGAACGTTGAGCATGCGCGCGAGCGTTTGCGCGAGAAGGGTCTTGCCCGAACCAGTCGGACCAAGCAACAAGATGTTTGACTTCGCTAGCTCGATGTCGTTGCTGCGAGCGCCGGCCTGAACACGCTTGTAATGGTTGTAAACAGCAACCGACAAGATCATCTTGGCGTGCTCTTGCCCGATGACGAAGTCGCTTAGGAATTCGTGGATCTCGCGGGGCTTGGGCAGTTCGTCAAAACGAACCTCGGAAGTCTCGGCAAGCTCTTCTTCGATGATGTCATTGCAAAGATCAATGCACTCATCGCAAATGTAAACGCCGGGACCGGCGATCAGCTTCTTGACTTGCTTCTGGGACTTTCCGCAAAACGAGCACTTAACGAGCTCGCCACCGTCGCCAAACTTCGCCACTATTCCCCCTGCGTCTTTCGCTAAGCCACACTGGCTGCTTGGGGCAGCCCGGCGAGTTCGCGAGTGGTGATTACTTCATCAATAATGCCGTATTCCTTGGCGTCATTCGCACTCAGGATGAAATCTCTTTCGGTGTCGGCAGCAATCTTCTCAACTGTCTGGCCCGAATCTATGGCAAGCATGTTGTTAAGAAGGTCTTTCATGCGAAGAATCTCTTTCGCCTGAATTTCGATGTCGGATGCCTGACCGGCGGTGCCACCGAAAGGCTGGTGCAACAAGATGCGACTGTGAGGCATTGCATAACGCTTGCCGTGCGCACCGGCCGCCAACAACACTGCAGCCGCCGAAGCTGCCTGACCGAGACAGTAAGTCGACACGTCGGGCTTGATGAACTTCATCGTGTCGTAGATCGCGAACAGTCCGGTGATGTCGCCACCGGGGCTGTTGATGTAGAGGCTGATCTCTTTGTCGGGGTTTTCGTATTCAAGGAACAGCATCTGCGCGCACACATTGTTGGCAACGAAGTCGTCGACCGGCGTGCCGAGAAAGATGATGTGCTCGCGGAGCAACCGTGAATAGAGGTCAGACGAACGGTCGCCACGATTCGTGGACTCCCAAACGTAGGGAACGTAACTGTTCAAAACGGGTTCCATCAGACCTTGGTCTCCCCCTGGGTCGAATCTTCTTGTTCTGAGTGATCGTGGTGATCGTGGCCTGAATGGTCATGACCTTCGTGACCTAGTTCAGCGTCATCGAAAGCAAACACGCTTTTGTCGATCGAGCGGCCTTCCGCGTCAACAACTTCGACGTTGTCCATCAGCCACCTGACCGCCTTCGCCTTGCGGATGTCTGAGCGTACCGCAGGTAGTTGGTCATTGCGTTCCAGGTCGCGACGAACTTTCGCGGTTTTTTGGTTGAGCTGCTGAGCGATTTTTTCAACCTCAGCATCGAGCTCGGAATCTGACACTTCGAGTGATTCTTTTTCGGCAAGCGAACGAAGTGCGAGGTCAGCTCGTGCTGTTTCGGTGGATGCAGTGCGGAGCTCGGCAACGAAATCTTCTTGCGACTGTCCGGTTAGTTCGAGGTATCTCGACAACTCAAAGCCCTGCTGTTGCAGTCGGTACGCAATGTCTTGCAGCTGACGGCGCATTTCGAAGTCGATGAGCGGGTCGGGAATCTCTTCATCCACCAACTCAGCGAGAGCATCAATGACGCCGGAGCGCAGTGCTTGCGTGGCCTCTAGCTTGCGCACCTGGACGAGCCTTGTGGAAATGTCGGCCCGCAGTTCTTCAACGGTGTCGAACTCAGAGACCTCGTTGGCCCACTCATCGGTGAGTTCTGGCAGAACACGCTCGTTGACCTGCTTGATCTCGACCCGGAAGCTGACTTCTGCGTCGTCGGGCGGCACGGGCGAGGTGAACTCTTTGACGTCGCCGGCTGACGACCCCTCTACTTGCGAGTCGAACTCGGCACCGAGACTTTGCAACCCGCTGCCGACCTCATATGAATAGTCAGAAGCGGTGAGACCAGGGACAGCCTCGCCCTCGTGTTCACCGCGGATGTCAATGGTGACAAAGTCGCCGGCCTGGGCGGCGCGCTCGACGGGTTTGAGCTCACCAAACTGCGCCCGCATACGCTCGATCTGCGCGTCGATCTCTTCGTCAGACGGCTCGGGGTTTGGCACTGTTACTTGCAGGCCCTGGTAGCCGGCAATGTTTGGAACGGGCCTGACCTCGACGGTTGCTTCAAACGCCACCGGGCCTTCGGTCTCGCCGGAAGTGATGTCGATCTCAGGTGCTGCGATGGGATCGGTGTCGGTTTCACGGAGGGCCTGGGCGTAGTAGTCAGGCAGCGCATCGTTGAGAGCCTGCGCGCGAGCGGCTTCACTGCCAACACGAGCTTCGACAAGCTTGCGAGGGGCTTTGCCAGGACGGAAGCCAGGAATATTGACCTGGCGGGCAATCTTCTTGAACGCCTCTTCTACGGCCTTTTCGACCTCGCTCTCATCGAGTTCGACTAGCACTTTGACCTTGTTGCCTTCGAGGGCTTCGACGTTCGCTTTCATACTTGTTTAGACACTAGTTGCGATCGGATCGCTTTCGGTCCGGCCCGACAGCGCCTATGACCTGGCGAAATCCCACTTGAGAGGGCCGGCTATGGTGTCGAAGACCCCATGTGGCGGTCGAAGTCCGGGATGTGGCGCAGCTTGGTAGCGCACCTGCTTTGGGAGCAGGGGGTCGCTGGTTCGAATCCAGTCATCCCGACTCACTTCACTGCGGTTCGTCCCGCTATGCCCGCCGGCCCAGCGCCCGTGACTTTGGCCAGCCGCCAAACCGGGCCGTCGGCCAATCCGGGCCGTCGGCCAGCCCGGCCGCCGACCCCGCCTTTCAAGTACCCGAAAAGCCCAAAATTCAAGTACCCGAAAAGCCCAAAATCCGCCCAAAAACTGCCCGTTTTTGGGCTTTTCGCGTGGTTGAAAGGGATGGTGCGTAGCGGGAACAGCGTTCAGAGTGCGCCGAGCCACGCTCAAAGCGCCCGCCTCCACGTACGACTAGTCGTGTGGTCCGCCGAGGCTTCCCAACCACTGACGCTCCGACAGCGTTGCGACCATGATGGCCTTGGCTGCATGCATGCGATTCTCTGCTTGATCGAACACGACCGAGGCAAACCTCTCGAACACCTCTTCACTCACCTCCGCAGCAGTTCGTCCGGTTCGCTTGCGAAACTCCAAACCCAACTTGCTCTCGGTGCCGTGAATGCCAGGGAGGCAGTGCAGAAACTTCACATCCTGATTGCCTGTCTTGTTCAGTGTCTCTCCCGTGATCTGGAAATCCTTGAGGTACTCAAAGCGCTGCATCCACTGTTCGGCAGGCTCGTTCACCCAAACCCAGACGTCTGAATACAGAAAATCGGCACCGTCGACGCCTTGGTCGATGTTGGTTGTCACCGTGATCGTTGCTCCGTGCTCCTCGGCGATCGCACGAGCAGTGTTCAAGATGTCAGAGCGGAGTGGCAACTGCTCGGGACAAATAACACGGATGTCCATGCCAAGCAATGCTCCAACCGCAACCAATGAATTAGCGATATTGCTTCGTCCGTCACCAACGAACGACACTGACGTTTTGGAGAACGGTTTGTTTGAACGTTCACGAATAGTCAATAAGTCTGCGATGAGCTGCGACGGGTGCCAATCGTTGGTCATGCAATTCCACACCGGCACTCCAGCCCACTCGCTGATGGTCTCGACGTCGGATTGCGATGAACCACGAAAACCAATGCCGTCGTACATCCGGCCGAGCACTCGAGCCGTATCCTTCACTGATTCGAGGTGGCCGAGATGAGAGGTGTGCGAATCGAGAAATGTGATCGCCGCGCCCTGATCATGCGCCGCCACTTCAAAAGAACATCGTGTGCGTGTCGATGGTTTCTCGAACAGCAGACAAAAGTTCTTACCCGCAAGACGCTCACCGCGTTCGCCTGACTTCTTTTCCAGCTTCAACTCTGCGGCCAGTTCGACCAACGCCAAAAGCTCGCGAGAGGTTAAGTCCCAATCGCGAAGCAAACTCCATCCCGACATGGCAGAAAACTCCGTTCAAACCCGCGAAGTATACGTTTCGCAGCAGCGGGCCAAACAATTGTGAGTCTTAGAAAATCGCCCCTCCGGAGTCGATCGAGTTGCTAATCAGATGGTGCGATTCATTGCACAACAAATGGGATCAGCAAGGGCTAGCGGCCTGCCAGATTTCATGAAGGGTTGCCATCGCAGCAGGCACTCGGTTGACGTCCATCAACGCCTGAGACGCCTCAGAGTTGTCGTTGATCGAGTAACCGACCCAGCCCTCACTCGTCATGTATTCCTCCAGCAAAAGGGCGAGACCTGGTTCGGCCAACTGCAGTTCACGCAAATCGACTCGATAAAAACATGCGCCGATAACAACTCGCTCGCTGGTTTTCCGAAACTGGCAATAGCGCAATCGATCTTCAGGCACTCCAAGCTCTTCTCGCAAGAGTCTCCGCAACGAATGCGCCGCTCCAACAAGGGGTCGACCTGACTGCTCGTAGAGCAAGAAGCGGTACGGCCGCGGCGGCGATGACATCAAGTTGGCAGCGACCACCAGTCCGAAACGGCCAATCACCGCTTCGCCGTTTTCGAGCTTCATCACGTTGTGATCCATCAACACCGTGAGGACCTGTGTCTCGAGACTGTGTCGCTCCACCAATAGGCTCTCGTCAGAGGTCAACATTCCGCCCGATGGAACCAGCCCAGCCTCATGCACGGCGTCACTAATGCGCTTAGCAAGAAGGTCGCCAACACGCGCTGTCATGGATGCGCGGCCACCCATCTGTGATTGCAAGTGACCAAGCGTCCAGTCGACATACTTCATGATCGAACGACTCTCGTCACTGAAAAGTCGAGGGACCTCGCGGCCCATTACCAAGTAGTCAAGCGTCACACCAAAGAAGTCAGCCAAGGCAACGAGTGACTCAATCCGCGGCCGCGATTTACCGAGCGTGTACTGCGAAAGTGCCGTCGACGAAACCCCGATCGCTTGCCAGATCGGTCGGCGGTTGGTTCGGTAAGGACTCTCGTCGATCAGCCTCGAAAGAACTTCGGGAAACTTCACTTCTGCAGGGACGGCGCCATCCCCGTTCTGAAACGATTCCGCGAAAGTGCTACTGGCAGTCGAATTTTCACCCATAGCTCGCAACGATCCTCTACAACACGTTCAAAAGCAACGAATGCGCTAAATCGCTAAAGAAATCCTGATTTCTAAGACGCTCGGACGTGTCGAGCCCTAGGTTCTGACAGCTTGAAACTGCATGATTAGCCACATTGGCGAAGTGTCAATGCAATGGACGCCTGCATAAGCGCATGTCCGTCCGAATTGGGGTGACACGGCGAAACTTTTACGCCATATCGGGTGCTTGCGGACGAGCCAAGCGCCATGCGACTTTGCAAACGCTTTCGATCCGGAGGGGAAATCACGCGTTGCCATGTTTGTTCGGAACCCGATACGCGAAACAGAGTTGGCCGATTCGATTTGGCCGGCAGCTCCCCACACTCGACAGGGATTTCGCCGACCCTCGATGGGAGTAGGTGACTGCGCGCCAGAGCACGCCGAAGAGATAAACGCGCTCGTCGAGGAGAACGCTCGACTCCGTAATCAGCTCCAGCGATATCAAAGCTTGTTTCGGTCGATTCACCGTTCGACAGCTGATCTGTTGGCGACTGCGGACGAGACAGCAATTGACAATCGCTTACCAAGACCCGAACTCATCGACCTCACCAAACTCCCTCCTGCGTAGCACTGCCCGCTTTCACAGCAAGCAAGCAGATGTCCCTTTGTTTTCGCGGTGATACGCCCGACTCGTATCACCGCGAGACAAAGCCCAGCAGCTAAATGGGCGTTGACACTGTCAGCTTTGGCAGTGTCAACGGGTACTCCATTGTGCTGCGGGTGCCTTTGAGAACGGCGGTGCGTGCGTGGCGTTGACGAGCGGTGCGAGCGTCTCGCATCATGGATGGAACCGCTGATCAGAGGACTTATTTTGGCTAGGGATTATTACGGTCTGTTGGGCGTGCCGAAGTCGGCAAGTCAAGACGAGATCAGACGCGCTTACCGAAAGCTGGCGCGTGGTCTTCACCCCGATGTGAATCCCGATCCGGCCGCGCAACAAAGGTTCAAAGACGTCACTGCTGTTTACGACGTGCTATCTGACCCGGCCAAGCGCCAGATTGTTGACCTCGGCGGCGATCCACTTTCTTCTCACCAAGGCGAACGCACAGCGCAATCGCAGCAGCCGCCACCACGTGCAACAACACCTGACACCGCGCCGACCACAACCGCTCACCAGCAGACATCACAACAGCAAGGCGGATTCTTCAGGGCCGGCGACTTATTCGGGTCGGGTGGACTGCTCGGCGACAGCGGGCTCTTTGATGGTTTGTTTGGCGGGCGGGCGCAACCTACGGCCGCTAGTTACGCCCCACCCGTTGCCGTGCCTCGTGACTCACAAGCGCACGACTCGCTCGGCGTTTCGCAAGCCGTGCAGCGCGTCGCCAATCAATTGTTGCGCGACCCGGCAACACGCTCGTCGCTGCAACAACGTCTGAATTACGCAATCGAGCCGTCGACCACCTCTTATAACGATTCGGCCTTCCGACAAGTTGTGGTCGCTGAACCCATTCTCAACAACGCCGACAATCAACTACTTGCCCGAGCCGTGCACTACGAAATGGTTGCGCAGCTGATCGAGAATGGAGGCGTCCCCGCAGCAGCGACAAGAAATATCAACACGGCAGGCGGCGCCGGCGGAATTCAAAACAGCGCCAACGAGTCATTGCACACATTCGTCGACAATCACGCCTATTCACTGGCACGCGACGGTGATCCCGCAGCACAGATACGGGTGCGTCAGACCTTACGAACGGCGCGCAACGAAAGTCTTGAGGCGTTGCAGACAGTGCCGCAGGAAGTGAAGGACTTGCTCAAGCACCT
This sequence comes from Acidimicrobiales bacterium, assembly GCA_044220495.1. Classification (GTDB taxonomy): domain Bacteria; phylum Actinomycetota; class Acidimicrobiia; order Acidimicrobiales; family JBBSGY01; genus JBGAQY01. The sequence goes on along the minus strand of JBGAQY010000012.1, from coordinate 43,017 downwards.
TCCCGCCTTGTCGGCCACCGACCGCCCCCAACCGCTCGACCACGTGTCAATGCGTTTGCAAGCACTCGAAATCGGCGTGGTGCTAAGCGACAACGATGTGCGTGTAATCACGACCCTTGTGTCGACAATGAACGACGTCACCAAGCGAGCCGCCGTCATTCAAAAGAGCCTTGGTGAACTGGGTTACGAATACACCGACTTCCAAGCACGCGGCGCAAGAATAGAAAGCGAATTCATGCAGGATGCTGCCGGCAGGCTCGCCTCGCAGGGTGTTGATGCCCAGGTCGGCATCTCTAACTCAGCCGTCGAGAGCCGCCAACGACATTACAAGTTGCGCGACACCTCCCAATTGCGAGTCGCTCAACTCGTCGACGTGCTCAACGAATACGGAGCGGGCGTGCGCTTTCCCTCAGGCTCACAACGTGGCGCATCGGCCCAAGTGCTTGACGCTGCGTATAGCGGTGCAACTCAACGCAGTCGCGCATTGGTCGACCAAGCAGCATTCCAGTTCGACGATCCGGCCGACGCCAGGCGCACGATCATTGCTTCACTGGTTGCACGCGAGGCCGAGCAAAGTCCTTACGCCTATGGCAGGCCAAACGACGCGGCTCTCGTGCAGGCGTCAAAAGAGCAGCTGGCTACATCCCCACCGTCGTCGTTGCAGATCAAAGGACGACAGAGGGTCATGACGCGCTAAGCACCTCAGCAATCAACCCATTCACACGACCCGCAACGAGCGCGCGTGAGATTGGGAATTACAACGCTGTGAGACTTAGGTTCGGCCGCGATGTACGACAACGCGACCATCCCCCAGTCAACCGACGCCGCCGTCAAGATGGGCGTCGACGTAGCCAACCTCGTAGCCGCAATTCGCAACGGCAAGCGTCGCCTCTCAAAAAGCGACCACGACATCATCAGCGGTTTCTACGGATGGGGTGCCGCCGCCAAGGGCTTCGACCGTGAGCAGATGGGTCGCATCGGCGAGCTCGGCGACCAACTTCGCAGTGCGCTAGGTGATGATCTGCAACAAACGGGGAGCTCGACGGAAACGAGCTTCTTTACCAACAAGCTCTACAGCCGAGCACTTTGGATAATCGCACGCGAACTCGGTTTCACTGGCGGACGCGTGCTCGACATCGGCATCGGCACGGGCAACATCGAAGCGCACGCCCCACTCGACATGCCTCTGCTCATAACCGGTGTCGAAGCAGAGCCACTTTCGGCCGCGTTATGCGAAGTTCGTTTGCCCGACATCACGGTGATCAACAAGCCGATCGAGACCGTCGACGACAACGAGATTCGCCCAGGTTCCATGGACTTCGTTGTCGGCAACGTACCGTTTTCGCAAGTCGGGGTTTTTGACAAACGCCAGCCCAACTCGCCCGACTTTTTCTCGCTTCACAACTACTGCATTTGGCGAGGGCTGACGTCACTGCGTCCGGGTGGTCTGCTCGGCGTAATCACGTCGCGCTTCACGCTCGACAACGAGAAAGATGCCGAGCGCCGCGAGCTCGCAAAGTTGGGGCGCCTCGTTGGCGCAATTCGTTTGCCTGAGAACGCACACAAAGATGCGCAAACACGCACCGTTACCGACATCGTGTTCTTCCAACGCTTCACCCCTGAGGAGGAACGCGAGGCGGAACGACTTCTCGATACTGCGCCCCCAGTCTGGTTGAAGTCGGACAAGGGCACTTATGACGTCAACGTCAATCGCTACTTCCAAGACAATCCTTTGCAGGTACTTGGCAGCATGAGTGTTGGTCGCGGACAGTTCGGCCCGACCATTACCGTGGCGCCGCCGTCTGACATAACGCGCGACATCGACGTTCCGGTTGACGGCCTAGTGAGCAACGCACAAGAGCGTGGCATCAAGTGGACTCCCGTTGATGCAACTGTGGTGTCTGAAGAATCTGCCGTGCCTCTGCATGACGCGGCTGGCCGTGAAGAAGGTTCGTTTCACCTAATCGATGGCAAGCTTGTTCAAATACGTGGTGGCGTAGCCGAGGAAATATCAAATCGGTCGCTTGGCTTCAGGCATCAACGCGAGCTGGCGGCATTGGTTCGCATTCGCGACGCAATACAAGAGTTGACCGACGCCGAGATGAACCTCGACACACCCGACTACGTGCTGATGCCGTTGCGAGCAACCCTCAATCGCACTTACGACGACTATCGAAAGCGCTACGGGTATCTATCGCGATCACTTGCCGCCGATGCTGCCGATGAGATGGACGAAATCGACACCGACGATTTAGACGACGAGGCAATCGAGCGTCTGAAGGCAATAAAGAAGGGCCCGCGTAACCGCACCAATCAATATCCGGCGCTGCGAAAGTTCCGTTCGCATCCCGACTATGTGTCGGTACTAGCCCTCGAAGATTGGGACGAAGATCGCCAAGTCGGCGTCAAGGCTGACATCTTCCGCAAGCGCGTGAATGTTCCGGTACGACCCAAGACTCGCGCCGATAGTCCGGCCGAGGCCTTTGCGTTGTGCTTCGATCAACTCGGATGTTTTGACATCGATCACGTCGCGCAGTTGCTGCGCGAAAAGCGCGAGAAGGTCCCGGCGCTATTGGGCGACTTGGTCTACGAAGATCCGGAAACCCTTGAGTGGTTGCCAGCTACCGAATACCTCGCAGATGACGTACGCATCAAGCTCAAGAAGGCCCGCGAGGTTGCTGAAGATTCACCCCAACGGTTTGGTCGCAACGTGCAAGCACTCGAAGCCGTACAACCAGCCGAGCTCGGCCCTGAAGAGATCGAACCGATTCTGGGTGCCGACTTCATAGAGCCTGAAGACATTGAAGACTTCATTGCGTCGATTCTGCCCGAGCGTCCGCAGATCGAGTACGAACCCACGTTGGGAACGTGGGACGTAATGGATGTCTCGAATACCGCTCGAGAGAGCCCCGAGAGCATCTACGTCTACGGCACTGATCGACGCGATGCATACGACTTGTTGTCACGCACGCTCAACAACATGCCAGTCGATGTGTACGACACGATTCCTCCCGACGACAAGCGGGTGCGCAATGTTGATGAGTCGGTGGCGGCCGATGAAAAGGCACAACAGTTGCAGCAGCTGTTCAAGGAATGGGTGTTTCAAGACCCAGTGCGCACAACACGCATCTGCAATCGCTACAACGATCTGCACAACGCTTTTGCTGCGCCCGACTTCGATCCCGACTGCCTGACGTACCCCGGCATGGCCGCGGGGCGCACACCCAGGGACTACCAGAAGTCAGCCGCCATCAAGGGGGTCGTCAACGGCGGCACGATGTTCTGTCATCCAGTCGGGGCCGGCAAGACAGCGACAATGGCGATGACGATCAACAGTCGACATCGGTTTGGCCTTACAAAAAAGGCAGTTGTCGTCGTGCCGAAAAGTCTGTTGGCACAAACAGCAGCTGAGTTTCGTCGTTGGTATCCCGCGTCGCACGTCTTGATGTGCACGCGTGATGACTTGGAAACACCCGAACGGCGTAAGTTACTCGCCGCTCGAATTGCGTATGGCAAATGGACCACCATCGTGATGACGCAAGAGCACTTCAAACGAATTGCACTCAGCTACACCACGCAAGAGATGTTTCTGTTGGACATGGTGGCTCAGTACGCTGAGCTCGCACGTCAGCGCGCCGCACTGACTGGCAAGTCACTCTCGTTCAAACGCCTCCAGACAATGGAGCGTGCCTTCAAGAACAAACTTCAGAAGCTCCGCAACTTCAGAGAAGACGACGTGATCACGTTCGAGAAGCTCGGCATCGATGAGGTATACGCCGACGAGATACACACCATGAAGGCATTGCCGTTTCCCATCAGCATGCAAGGCGTGCCCAATCGCACCTCACAACGCGCGTTTGACTTGTTCGCAAAACTCAATTGGCTGAGCAAACACACCGGCAAGAGCCGACCTCTATTTGGTCTGACAGGAACTGAACTTACAAACAGTCCTTTCGAGATCTATACGTGGGCACGCTTTCACAATCCAACACAGTTGGTGCGCCTCGGCATGGGCTCGCCCAACCAATTCGCCAACCTCCACGTAAAGTTTTCGACGCGTTATCAAATCAGCGTTGACGGGCGCACACACAAGGCTCAGCGTATCCACGTCTCAAAACCCACGCCTGAACTAGTTGCATACTTCGACGAGTTGGTCGAGCGCGCAGCCGCCCTCGACACCGGCAGGAAACATCGACCTGTTAAGCCAGCTGAGGTCGAAAACTCCGACGACGGTGACGGTGACGGCGTTGAAGTCCCAGACAGAGATGGAGCCGATCGAACCGATGACTCTGATGAGGTCCAGCAGCCTGAAGACATCATGCTCAAGATCTGCAACGACGGTTCTTTGGCATCAATCCATCTGTCGCTGGTTGGCCGAGAAGGGGCATCGCTCAAACTGATTCAAGCCGCCGACACGATCATCGCGGGGTGGCGCGCCGGTAAGGCCGACACCACGTATGCAGTCGAGGAATGCCCCAATCTGCAGCTCGTGTTCTGCGACTACGGCGTGCCTGAGAAAGACAACGATCGCGTCTACGGAATCATCCGAGATCTTTTGATCGAGCGGGGCATGCCATCAGAACTAATTCGCTTCGCGCACGAAGCGACAAACGAATCGGAAACCATCCGTCTCGACAACGACGCTCGTAACGGAAAGATCGCCGTGCTGTTAGGCACGACCGGCAAAATGGGTCTGGGGCGCAATTTCCAGAACCGCTTGATGGCCGTGCACACACTGAGTGGCGTGTGGACTCCCGACATTCCACAACAACAGTTTGGACGCGCTCACCGCAGCGGTAATACGTTCAGCGATTGCATTCACCACCTTTACGTCACCGAGGGAACCCTCGACAGCTTTCGATGGCAAACAGTCGAGCGAAAGGCGCTCACATTCCAGGGCTTTCGCAATGGCGACCCGGCAATCCGCTCGTACAAAGATGAGGACGCGACAACCGTCACCTTTACCCAACTCAAAGCCGCAGCAACCGGCGATCAGATCCTTACCGAGCAAGCTGAATTGCAACAGCGCGCCATGCGCCTGCGCACTGCACGCTCATCGCACATCAGAGCAACACGTAGCGCCGCCAACGACATCAAATACACAAAGGCACGAATCAGCAATTTGACGCGTAGGGCTCAATGCCTCGATGAACTTGCTGAGATGGTCGGCGAGAAACGCATCGAGCCAACACAACGCCCCGGTGCCAAAGCGCCAGAGCGCAAAGAGTTGATCAAACTCTTTGTCGACGCAGTGCACGACGCGCGCTCGTCGCGCACGATGCGCAGCGCTCTCGGAAAATGGGGTGGCGTCCGAGTCACCATGCAGTCGGCACGGTTGTATGCGAGTTACACACAAACGCTGTTGCTCGGCGACCCCGATGCACCACTACTCACAATCCCTCTCAAGTCAGACTGGCTAGTTCAGGGCCAGCAGTACCGCATGCTCGATGCGCTCACACACGCGCTGACAAACGCTAAGTGGACTGCTTCCGAGGAGCGTGTGGTCGTTGAGAACCTTCGATCCGAGATCCCGGCCCTGATCAGAGCCAGCGACGCAACGTTCGAAAAGGCAAACGAACTCGCCGACGTCGAAGAGCGCCTCGCAATGATTGACCAAATCATCGACGGTGAGGCGCGGCTCACACACTGGGAACGATTTGGAATAGATCCCGGTACACGAGTGGGGCCTGACAAGGTTCGAAAGCTAACGCGAGCACCACGTTCTACCGAGCCAACGCCTCCTCCACCCCCAGAGCCCCTCGACGCGAAACAGCGAGAACGGCTGAAGCAGATCGAAAAGGCAAACATGAAGGCGAAAGTCGCTTCACTACGTAAGGCCGTTCAGCAACGAGCAGACGCCGACCCTGTTTCGATCGCCGCCCGCCACAACACCGTGATCGAAAAAGCCCCGAAAGAGTCTATGGACGACGTTCTCGAGCGCGCCTTTGTGCAAATTCCGTTTGACCTCGAGGCTTACAGCAAGGCAGTGCAAGCACGACGCGATCGTCAGGTAGCCAAGTTGTTGGAAGAATCGGGCAAGAACGCCAACCTATTTGATCTCCCGGCGACGTCTCCCGAAAAGCGTCGCGAGATAGCGGCCGCGAAACGGCGTCAATCGCCACGGTCCACCGCTAATGCTCCGGCGGATATGCCGGCCGAGCTCGTCGAACCGATCGCGACGCCGAAGCCTGAACGAGCATCTCAAGACACAAAGGCGCCTACGGCAACGCGCAGCAACCACGATCGAGACGCGGCCCGACGTGAACAGCCAATGTTTGCTTTCGAAATGCCCGAGCCTGACTACAAACTCTGGAGGGCAAAAGGCGCAATCCCGCAGCGCGTTCGCAAGCTTCTTGACGCGATGGATGTCGACAACGAGCGCTACGTGGCAGTCGCCGTCGGAAGCTCAGGACAAATCGCAGAAGCGAGCTTTCCTGGCGAAGAAGACACCATTCGCAGCGTCGAGGCTCCGCGACTAGAGGCCGACAATCCGGGGCGGACTGTGTTGTTGCTCTCGCGTCACCACGAACTACGTGTTGTGCGCAACGCACGAACGAACCAAATTCTTACAGTCATGGCCGACGACGAATCACTCACGCAACCGTCGCTCGACAGAGGTATTGATACGCCGGAGGTCGAACCTCAGTTGTTTGTCGAGGTACTCGACGGTATCGACCCCAAACGAGGCCGGTCGAGGCCCGACATCGGCCGCTCGTAACGCCCGATCAAGGGCGTCGGATGAAAACGGACTTCGATCGCCTCGTTGGCGGTTGACGCTGGCACGTTTAAAGCCGACTTTTCGGGGTGATTCGGCAAAATTTGGCTGATTTACCCCGAAAAGTCGCCAGTTATGGATCGAGGTCGTTTTCGATGGCAAGCCCGATGCCGCCCTTCGATGCGTCTGCGTTATAGGTAACGGGCGAGTTCAATGCCCATTATTTGTTCGACTTCTTGCATCGCCGATATGTCTGACGCACTACTCGACACGACGAACTCGGAATGGTTCACAGCAAGCACAGCAACGGGCGTGCCTTCGCGCATGTCAGACACCGACACCGGGCGCCCATCTTCAAGCGAAAGTGTTGTGATGATGTCGGGATAGGTAGCGACACGTTCGCCGGCTTTGTCGGCCGCCATGTACTCATTGAGATAGTGCAACGCAGTATCACCGACAACGAACGTGCCGTGGTCGAAACCACCCTCAGTGCGAACCGGAGTGGGGATAGAAACCGGGCCGTCGGCGATGATCTCGCCGTTTGTGTACTTCACGATTGCATCGATAACCGACGAAGCACCACTTGAAGATGCTTGGCGCATGCTGTCACCCAGTTCGAGCGCGTAGGTGATGGCACCTACAGCACCGTGTTGCTTGACCCAGGCTGCTTCAACCGGATTGCGTGCCGACGCGATGAACCCACCGGCGCGCACCGAAACGTCGCGTAACACGTCGTCGGTAACGGGCACGGGTCCCTTACTGATCACTTCGAGCGCGCCGTTGTTCTTGGCGCGACTTCCTCCGGTAACGACTTGAACGGTTTCGTATCCCGGTCTTGTAGTGAGACCAAGACCGCCTTGCTTGCCGGTCGGGTGTGCGCGCAGGTCGCCGGCAACATCAAGCACGAGTACTCCGAGTACAGCTGATTGAATCCATCCGTTGAGCGTCGTTGACGAACCGTTTTGTGCGGTGAGCACTCCGACGATCTTGCTGTCGACGTTCTGTTGCAGCACCTGCAACGCACGGATGTAGTCGGCCGGGCGAATCTCCCAACCCTTTGCGGCAGGCGCACCGATCGCGCTCACGGTTGCCACTGTCGCGTCGTCAGCAATCTCATCGAGTGATGCAAGTGTTGGGCGTCCGACTGACGTTGCGAGTTGCGCCATGACTTCGCCGTGACTTACCCATCCCCCGCCACCGCAGGCAAGAACAGAACCGCCCCAAATCGCGTTGGCGGCATCGTCGGCGGTCAGTTCTCTTTTCACTGGGTGTTCTCCTGATTGGTCAATACGGAAACGCGTCCTACGCGTCGATCTTCGGCTGTCTGCTGAGCTCGCTGATACCCGGCCTCGGCATAACGAGCGACACCTAGCCCGGTGTCACCGTCGAGTCCGCGCTGCAAACGTTCGGCTGCTTCTTGTGATCCGTCGGCAACGATCGACACCCCGGCGCTCTGCATGAGACCGGAGTATCCGCCGCCGCCACCATGAACTGCGACGAGATCGGCGCCCGCCGAGCACAGCAACAAAGCGTCAAGCAATGGCCAATCAGAAACAGCGTCGCTGCCGTCAGCCATGCGTTCGGTTCCAATAAACGGATGCGTCATTCCAGCAGCATCAAGATGATCGCGACTGAATAGCACGGGTGCACTCAAGTCACCGCTGGCGACGAGTGCATTAGTAGCAAGCGCAAACCGCGAGCGTTCAAGGTGGCCTAGCCAGCAACTACGGGCCGGCAAACCCTGGATAGGCATGTTCGTGCGCGCTAACTCTATCCAGCGCGCAACTTCCGGACGTTCCGAGAACAACGCGCTAGCGAGGTCATCGAGCACAACGAGATCATTCGCATCGCCAGACAGCGCCACCCACCGAAACGGCCCAATACCGTCGCAGAACAACGGGCGAATGTAACGCTCCATAAACCCGTCGATCTCAAATGCACTCTCCACGCCGCCAGCCTGCGCCTCTACGCGCAGGTTATTGCCATTCTCGAATACGACAGCCCCTGCTTCTCTGAACGCAAGTAGCGCTCGCGCCTCCGTTGCAATCGACGAACGAGCGCTATCAATAACTCGTTGCGGATTGCTGTTGCGCTCACGTTTCCACTCATCGAGCGCGTACGCAGCCGGAACGTAGCCGTAGCGCAGATCATGAGCGGCAGTCATGTCGGTGACTACGTCGAAGTGAAACCCGCGTTCAACAATCTCGCTGTAGACAGATGCCGCGTTTCCACACAGCCCTACGCGATAAGGAGCGTTATCAAGAGCGGCTTTGCCAACTGCGTTGAGAGCTGATTCGAGATCGGGTGCGACCTCGTCGAGAAATCCTTGTTCCAAACGGTCATACAAACGAGTCCTGTCGATCTCAACAACGAGTCCGGCCGCGCCGCTCATTGCGATTGCGAGCGGCTGCGCGCTCCCCATTCCTCCAAGGCCTGCCGTGAGAACGGTGCGACCGACGAGCAATCCGCTGAAGTGCTCGCGCGCAACAGCTTGGAGCACTTCATAAAACCCTTGCAGCACGCCTTGGGCACCGATGTACTGCCATGCGCCAGCGGTAAGGCCGCCCCAGACGGTATCGCCACGATCGGCGCGCTCGTAGAACACTTCTGGCGTTGCAAATCGGCCGACGGTGTTGTTGTTAGCCATGATGACGATCGGCGACGACGTTGACGTTCGGAATACTGCAATCGGCTTGCCCGACTGGATCACCAAAGACTCATCGTCGGCAAGGGTCAGCAGCGCGTCGCGAATGGCGTCGTATGACTCCCAATTGCGCGCCGCCTTTGCCAGTGACGCGTAGACGATGAGATTGCCCGGATCTTGCCCCACCTCGAGAACGTTCTCGAGCATGAGAAGCAAGCCTTCGGCTCGCCAGTTGCGGCACCGAAGTTCGTTGCCGCGCTGCGCGCTTACAACGCGACTCATTGTTCGGCCTTCAATGTGACGACTAGGTCGGCGAGCAGGTTCGCTGTCGACCCTGAAATGTGACGCGCCAACACGCTTTCCACGAGTTCGCGTACGGTTGAGGTTCCGTCGCCCAACACCACACCTGCATCCAGGAACGAGAGCGTATCTGTAGCCAACAGAAGTTCAATGGCCAGCATTTGCTCGAGTAACTCAACTGAACGGCGTGTTGCAACAACAGCCTGCGGCAGAAGCGATGCGTGGTCTTCGACATCAACGTTTAGCGATGTCGACGCAAGCGTTACCGGTGCGGCAGCATGCTTGATCTCGGCCAACAAACTTGCAGCTGCGTTAACAATCAGATTCGGCACGCGCCCGCGAGGCCCGACTTTTGCGCCGCTTTGATAACCCTGACGCACGAGCAACAATTTGTGCAGGCGCCGTTCGCTCAAGATGCCAACGTGGGCAATCGCTATGCGTAATGATTCGAATGAAATAGCCATAGTCGTCGGCGAAAAGTTTCCGTTTGAAACCAACTCCTGATCTTCGATGACGACCACGGGGTTGTCGGAGGGAGAATTGAGTTCGATCTTCACTGCTCGGCGAGTCACATCCAAGTGATCGAACAGTGCGCCATGAACTTGCGGAACCGTGCGCAACGAAATCGCGTCTTGCACATTGCGCCGCGTCGACGACTGGTGAAGGCGGCTGTTAGCAAGCAGTCGACGGAGCTCACGCGCAACGCGTTGTTGTCCTTCGAAGGCTTTGTTTGCAGCGACCGCTTCGCCAAACGGACTCATGTTGCCCGACACGGCCTCAACTGAGAGCGCAGCAGCCTTTGTAGCGAGCGCGGCAACATCACTCACTTCTTCAACGGCAAGCGCGCCGAGCCCGATTGACACAGCATTGGAGCTGATGATGGCTAGCGCATCTTTGGGTTCGAGCGCGGCAGGAGAAAGCCCAACGGCAGCGAGCGCTTCTTTGCCAGGCAAACGCTGCGCGCCGACAGTTGCCGTACCTCGCCCGGCAACCACTTCGGCAATCGCGGCAAGCTGTGTGAGGTCGGCAGCACCAACCGATCCGACTGACGGAATATCGGGCAAGACGTTGCGATCGAGCAGACTCACCAACAAGTCGAACACCGCCGGGCTGACGCCTGAACCACCTTTGGCCATGCCAGTCACGCGAGCGAGCAGAACTGCGCGCGCTTCGACAGCCGACAGAGGCTTACCGACTCCGGCGGTGTGAGTCGAAATCACGAAGTCTTGATAGAGCCAAAGATCTTCAGCTGGGATGACTTCGTTGCGCCGAAAACCGAGATGCGTGTTGAGCCCGTAGACCACGTCACCTCTATCTATTGCGCCGTTCACGACTGCTCGGCTTTCGGCGACGACAACCTTTACTTCGGGAGACACGCCAAGGCCGCAGTTGCCTTTGGCAACGCAGACCACTTCAGCCACCTCAAGGCCATCGAGGCCCAATAGAAAGCGGGAGTTTTGGCTGGTAGATAGCGGTTTTGTCAGCGGAGATGGCTGAGCTTCTCGTCGGCGCGACGAGCTTGGGATCACCACCAAATCACTCGACTCAAGAGCCGACATCAGACGTTGGCCGCAACATCGATGAGCATCCGGCGAGTCTAAACCGAAAACCCGACTAAACCAATCGGATTTATCGGGAATTTGTTGTTGCTTGCCGTTCTGTTGCCGTCAAGTTCATTGACCTGGCTCTGCTACAAATGAGGCCACCTTGCGGGTGTAGCTCAATGGTAGAGCCTCAGATTTCCAATCTGATGACGCGGGTTCGATCCCCGTCACCCGCTCCAATGGCACTTTCTCACGGCGAATGGAACGAAATAGTCGTTGCGAGGGCGGATTCACCCGATGCAGCGGCCATTACGCGCCAAACGAATTACGAAAACCGGAAGGGGTCGTCAGAAGATCGGCACGGCGGTGTACACGACTGCAGCCGAGTACGACCCCGCTGCTGTGGTGGCGGCAACGCCTAGCTGATATCCAACGCACGACGACTTCGATGTGACGCCTGCTGAAGCAACCATCACGGTGTCGTTTGCATTCGTCAGCTTTGCGAACGTGTTAGACGTGAATGCCGTTGAGACATCGCTACTCGTGTAACCGAACGCAGCAGTGCCTGCAGTCGGCGCAGCACCGGGTGACGCCGCCGTGCCAGATACATCTGCGATGGCGTGCGATGAGGCATCCCGCAAAGCATTCGGCGTCGTGCCCGTCGTGCGGATGTAGACGCTGAATCCGCCGCCCGCATTTGTGACAACACTTAGGTTCTGCGCAGCTCCCGACGTGGTTGCCGAACTAAGCGATCCGAGCGGAACAGCGCTGCTTGTTGAACCCGTTTGAAAGTTGGTGCCCGACTGTCCGTTACAAACGGTGCCGCGGCCGGCGACTGTGAAGGTGAGTTCTGGCATGAGAACAGCAACGACGGCCAACGTTTGCGCGGCCGCAGTAAAGGCTTGCGCACCGGTGGTCGCCGAGTCAGCTGCCGCCGGCGTTCCGGCGTTGTCGAACGTTGTGATCGTGCTTGTGTAGTTGCCTGCTGTTGCCGTGTTGTTGAATCCGAGAAGACCAATGGTGACGCTGACGCTCGACCCAATGGCAGTCGCTGTCGCTAGTTCGTAAACAGCAGCACCATCGATCATCCGATAGTTAGCCGCGCCGCCTGTGGGCAAGCCTGTTACGTAGGCCACCGTCAGGTCGTTGCTGATATCGATTGGCAGATTTGATCCGACACGCGTGAGTGTCCACGTTTCGCCCGTACTTGCTGCCCACGATGTGCCTGCGATCGCGTCAAGGCTCGGATCAAGACTGCTGACGACCGTTCCACCTATACCGTTACGGACTTCGGCGTAATACACCTTGCCAATGAACGAGTTTCCCCAAGCATTAGCGCCAACCCTCAGGGCCAAGGCGCTGTCGTGCATTGCGGCTTTGGCGCCCTTGTTTTGTGAACCGACGCCTGTCCAACTCGATCCGTCAGATGACGTGTAGAAGTTCACGATGCCCGTCGATTGTTGGTACGTAGCGCGAACCCACGTCTGCGCGCCGTTCGCAGTGCCAAGCACATTGCCGTACCAATAGGTCGGAGACGCGCCGGTCGTCGTCATGGCGAAAATGAGTTGACCAGAGTTATCAATCGCGAACTCATATGAGCCATCAGAGCCATCCATCTTCGCGATGATTGGTTGATATCCGTAAGCAATCCACTGTTTTGCCGCGACCTTGGCGCGCAGGTCAATGTCTCCGGTGATCGAGTTCGCAGCGGTATCGGGCGTCGAAATGTATCCACCGACTGAGTAGTTGCGGCGAAGGTCGACGTATCGATTCGAGCCGTCGGTGCCCGTCGGAACCGTCATCGCTACGCGCGAGACCGTGGCCGATGTCGCCGTCGAAAATGCCCACTCGTACTCAGTGTTCTTGGCGGACGTATAGGCGGAGGCGCCCTGAGCCGTGAACGAGGTGGAGGTAAGCGTGCCCGCGCTGGCAGGACTGGCTGTCGCCAGCAGCAACAAAAGTGTCACCACCAGGACACATGCGCGTCTGGTCGAGCGTGCACGAAGCATCATTTCTGAATCGGCACGTCTGGAATCGGACTTGACGGCCATTCAACCAGCCGCCGCTTCCGCATTGGCTCGGTCGTTTCACCTACCCAAGAAGCCCAAAATGGGCCCATTCCCTCCGGCTTTTTGGCCTTTTGCGGTAGGTGAAAGGGGCCGTCAACCCTGCGGTGGGGCAACGCACAGGCCGGTCCGCAAAGTCACAGGCAGAACACAGCTCCGGTGACGGGGCGTCGAAGGTTCGGTGTCGAAGATCAACACAGTCAACCTTTGACACCGAGTCAACACCGGAACTGGAAGTGATCAAATGAGAAGGAAGATCAGAAACGCAGCGATAGCGGCTTCACTGATCGGAGGCGCCGGCGTCCTCTCGATGCCGATGACGGCGTTCGCTGAAGACACGAGCACAGCAGCTACTGCGCAAGCAACGGCAAAGTCGCCGGCGCAATGGGCCAAAGATGCGCTCAAGGGATTAGTCGATAAAGGGACCATCACCCAAGAACAGAGCGATGCCGTTGCCCAAGCGTTACAAGACGCAAGACCGCCCGGCGGACACGGCCCCGGTGGCCCGGGTGGCAAGTCGCTCTCAACCGTCGCCACCGCGCTCGGCATGAGCGAAAGCGATCTGCGCACTGAGCTTACCGACGGCAAGACCATTGCCGCCGTTGCCCAAGCTCACAACGTCGACGTTCAAAAAGTGATCGATGCGCTTGTAGCGGAAGAGAACTCGCGCATTGACCAACAAGTAACCGACGGACGTCTCACGCAAGATCAAGCCAACGAGCGCAAAGCCAACACGGTCGAGCGCGTGACAAATCAAGTCAACAACACTCGCCCCGAAGGAGGATTTGGCCGGGGTGGTGGCCCTCGTGGCGGCGGTGCGCCTGATGGCAATGCGCCAGACGCAACAGCGCCTAGTGGCAGCGCAACAGACAGCGCAACAGACAGCGCTGCCCCAGCAGATGCAGCCCCCGCATCGACAGACGCGTAGCCGCACTAACAAGTAACCGCCGAACACGAGGACAGCAAAAGAGCCGGGCGTTTTCCAGCCGACGCCCGGCTCTTTGCGCGTCTGTATTTAGCTAAGGACGATTACGGGTTGGAAGGTTGACGAACGCTGTTCACTTCAACTCGAGCACCTTGTTGTGTGAGTTGTGCAACATCATCAACGTTGCGCACACCGATCGCATCAGGATTACCAGGCAACGGTTTTAGGTATCCCGACAGGTTGACGGTTTGACCGGGCGTCAAGCCCGCTGGTGTGAGCGAACCATTTGAATAAGCCTCGCCGGTCATCGCGATGAACACGCGCTGTACATCGTCTTCGCCAATCCAAAAACCTGAGTTGTCGACAATGCTGAGCACGCGTACGTCTTGCATCTCGACTGGGTCATTGAGGAATCCGTTCAATGAGGATGGCGGCAATGGAAACAATGGCTTTCCGCCAACGAGTGCGAATGCACGACCGTTGCGTCCGTCGGAGATGGGCGATGCCATTGACAGTTCGTTGGGATTGATTGCACGCGCAGCACGAGCGCGGTTGTCGCTATCGATCAACAACGTGGCGGCAGTGATCAGAACTACGCCAGCGACAACGCCACCAACGATGCGTTGGCGTTCGGTGGTCGAACGCTTCTGCCACGCCCATTGAAAGAAGCGTTGCCAGGTCTCGACAACGGCATCGATGCGCCCTTGGTAGCGCTCTTGATAAGCACCGATCTGGTTCAAACGAAACTCCACTGCTACTAAACCCCGCCTCGCCTTAGCTACTCGGCTTACTCGTCGTCGTCCAGTGTCAAACCAATGGACTCAACCGATTGCGCCTCTCGACGACGAAGTCGCATGCGGGCAACATCGGCTGTGACTTCGGCCTGCATCGTAGTACTGCCACTCTCCTGCAACTCCAGCTCGCCGGCTTGCTCAGCGTTGACGATTGCGTCGCCAGCTCGCTCGGTGCGGGCGTATGTCTTGCCGTAGTGGCGGTAGAGCCGTTCTTCCTCTTCTTCTGAGAGCTGGCCGTCAGCTTCCACATTGGGACTGTCTTTTATCAGTGACTTGCTGAAAGGCACCGAGATGTCGTCGCCGTTTTCTTCGGCGCCAGCCAACGGGGCAAACGAGATGCGGGTGCCAAAAAGGCCGGTCACGATGGCAAGCCATTCGGGCTGGCCGGTCGCATCGTCGACATAGACGTCAGCAACGGTGCCCACCTTCTGGCCTTCGCTGTCGACGGCGTGACGGCCGATCCATAGTTCCAGTTCTTCGTTGGTCACGAGCACTCCTTTGCCACTGATGCCACTGATTTGCGCTGCCAACCCGACTCTCTGGACGACAGTGCTTTCGACACTATTACCTGCAGATTCTCGGCCTCTCTCATGACAAATAGGCCATCTCGCCGTTTTCGCCGCATTCGGACCACATTTCGTGTTCTGAAATCGGTTCAGATAGTGAAATTGCCCCTCAAGTTCGCGAATTTTTGCTCCGACAGGAATCTTGAAGGCACCTAGGAGGTGGCTACATGGAAGTACAGCCCGCCGAAACGGCAGCCCAGGGAAGGGCAGTTCAATTCGGCTCAACTGAACAAGCACAAAAACTGGCGGCAGCGAACTCGGCTGCGCGGATCAAATCAGAAGCACAAAAAGTAGAGGTTGCTCAAGCGCGGAATGACGCTGTCGGACGCATCGCGGCCGATGACGCTTTCTACCCAGCGAAAGACCTTTACCCAGCTCTGTTTGCCCAAGCAGCTCAGTACCAGATCTATACACAATCAGGCACGCTGAACGCGTTGTTGGGGACACACCCGTCGAAGGCACAAGACACCGATAGCGATGACGTTAAGCCGGTCGACAGTGCTCAAGGCGCGGAGAGTAAGCAAGTCGACGCGTAGTTGTAAAGACTCTGGACGACATCTGGTCAAAGCCGCGTTGCTGAACTGATAAACAGACGTTTGTGCCGAAAGGCACAACGGGGAGCTCGAAGAATGTCGGGCTGAGAGGGTGGCCGAACATTTGGCTCTGCCACCGACCCGCAACCTGATCTGGGTAATGCCAGCGGAGGGAACGTGTCTCGCAGTTTCAGCAGCAAGCGTCATGAGGTCGGTTCAGCGCGCCCGCGCAACGTCGACGCTCTAAATATCCGCGCCGTCGCTTGGGATCTTGACGGAACCCTTGTCGATACCGAGCGCGGATACTTCCGCGCCTGGGAACAGGTTTATCGTCATCACGACATCCCCTTAACGCGTCAGTTGTGGAATCAGATGATGACCGCCGACACCGATCCTGCTGTGATGCTTGGCGAGTCTTGGGGCGTGCATGTGTCGGCCTCTGATCAACGCTTCATCAACCGGATGGTGACACGCGAGATTCGGTCGTCGGGCCCAATGCCTGGTGCGATCGACCGCTTACGCGAATGTCGCGATCGCGGCGTGGTGAACTGCATTGTTACGAACGGAAGCCGTCGGTGGGTCGACACGGTTTTGCCTCGATCGTTGCACCGAATGGTCGATCACGTCTTCACCATTGACGATTTCGGCATCGGGAAGCCCTCACCCATCGGCCATCTGTCTGCCTGTCAAGCGCTCGGCCTACAGGCTCATCAAATGCTCGGCGTTGAAGATTCAACGCGCGGCATCATGGCGGTCTGCAGCGCGGGCATGGCGGGCGTATTGGTGTCGAAAGATGTTAAGCATCCTTCGGTGCCGCGCTACTCGTCTCTAACTGCACTCGACCTCGACGTGATGGATGCTCACGTCGCCGAATTCCAGGGCTTCGTTACCAACCTACGTTCATCAGCAGCAACGCCACCGCTTCCGCGTTTTCCTGCCTATCAAGCCGGGTTCGCGCTGTGAACCGATCGGTTGTGGTGTTCGCAGGCGATGCTCCCCTTGTGCAAGCGTCTTCGATCCCCGACCACGATTACGCCATCGCGGCTGACTCGGGTTTGCGCACCGCAGCGCGCCTTGGCGTGAAGATCGACAAGGCGATCGGCGACTTCGACTCCGCGTCTACAACCGAAGTGAACAACGCGCGCGCGGCTGGCGCAACCATCAATCGATTTCCGGCTGCGAAAGATGCAACCGACCTCGAACTCGCGCTCGACGCAACGTTTGCTTTGGGAGCCGACGAAGTAACCGTCATCGGCGCAGCAGGAGGGCGGTTTGATCACGCGTTTGCCAACATTGCTCTGCTGAGCAACGAGCGCTACGCACCGATGAACATCACTGCAGTAATCGACCTGGCGCGCATTCATGTCGTGCGCGACAAAGTGTTGCTATCAGGCAACGTCGGCGACTTCGTTTCGCTGATCGCCGCGAACGGTCCAGCTAAGGGCATTCGCACCGACGGGCTCGCCTATGCGCTCGACGGCGAGACCTTGCAACCCAGCTCGACGCGCGGCATCAGCAACGAGCTGGTTTCGCGCAACGCAACGATCACCCTGACGTCAGGAGTGTTGTTGATCGTCCAACCCGGCAGCGAACGCTAAGCCGTCACCACTAGTTAGCACCCTAAGTCGCGCAGTACGCGACTCAGGGTGCTAACTACGCGGGGCCGTGCGCCGACTCGCCACACTGGTGGCTAGTACTCGCCGTTGTCACTAGGCTTTACGCGCATGGAGAAGGTCAGACCTTCGACCAAAGCCGCCTTTGTTCTGCTGAGTCTTGCGATCGTCGCAGGTCTCCTTAGCGCCGCCAATACGGCCAACGCGGCTCCGTTGACGTCCACGACCGCAGGTAGTGAAAACCCGTTCGTCGGCAATCCGTCAACAACGTATGACTGGACGCTTACCACTGCGAGCACTTCGAATCTGAGTCGAGTGACAGCCACCGTGCCAGCAGGAACAGACTGCGCGGCTCGAGCCTTGCTGCTGAACGGCGACAACTCGAACAACGCCACCACCACAGACTCGGCCGCTAATTCGCCATCGGGAGACATCGACATTCGCGTCAAGGCAGCGGCATTTCATTGGGCGCCGGGCGCCGGCACGTATCAAGTCCTGCTGGCTAAGGCGAACATCAGTTACAGCTATCAGTTCCATGTGAATCCGTCCGGTCACTTGCAACTGTGGACGTCCGACAACGGGACGAGCTGGACAATCTCCAATGATTCGCAAGCCCCGATTCCCGCTGCTGACGGAAGCGCTGTATGGCTGCGCGCAACGCGCGTGCTCAACAATGGATCCAACAGCGTTACGAACTTCTACACATCAGCTGACGGCTCAACCTGGACGCAACTCGGCGCAACCGTCAATGATCTGCCGACCACGATCTACGACAGTGCTGACAATGTTGAAGTCGGAACCAACATCGGCGGATCGCAAAACGCATTTCAAGGTCAGATCTACGACGCAGAGTTGCTCGCAGGAGTAAACGGCACGCAACGACTCGCGTTCGACGCACACAACGCAAGCGTTGCTTCACCTACTACCTGGTCAGCAGCGACAGGCGAAACGTGGACAGTAAATCGAACAGGGTCGAACCTTCCGGCAGACATCGGTTGCGTACTCGCCGGAACAGCCAGCGGAATCCCAACATCGGGCGCCACGTACTTGCGCTTGATTGACGGTGTCACTGCTTACGTCTTCAGCGCAACATCAGTCAGCGCGTCGGTGCCCTTGACGTTAAGAATATCTGGATTCATCAATACGCTCGTACCCGGCACCTACAACAGCACCCTCACTACCTACGACAACAGCTCGCCCCCAACGGCGGTTGACTCGGCAAGCGCGGCACAGTTCGTGTTCCATGCGTTCTCTGCCTCACCGTCAACATCAACAAGTGTCCAAGCGAGCGATGTTCGTCCTGCACAGTCAAACGTTCGCTACACGCTAACGGCAAGCAGCATTGCGACCTCGACGACGCGCTGCATCAAGATCAACTTCAACACACAGTCTGACCATTCGGGAATCAAGCCTTCAGGCATGGGAGTTGCTGCCGCGACGATAAACGGAGCGTCAACATGGGCAGCCTCACCTGCGTCATGGTCAGTTACGAACAACGACCTAAGTGGAACCGTCACACTTACGTTCGCCGCTGGAGCGACGCCAATCGCAACGACTGCTCGCACCCTTGTAATCGATGGAATCTCGAGCCCGTCGAATGCCGGCACCGATTACGCCTTTGTTGCAACGTTTGGAAGTGTCGACTGTATAGGCAGCCCGTTGAACACATTTAGTGCGTCCTTCGCGACCACATCGGGAGTTGAAGTATCAGCGACTGTGCCGCCATATCTGACTTTCGGCGTTGCTGGCCGTGCTTCGGTTTGCAATGGTCAGTCGAACACCAACTTTCAGACCAACGCAACCTCGACCGCTATCAGCTTCGGACGCCTAGTCGCATCTTCGGCTGCCGGCAGCGCGCAAGATCTTTCGATTTCAACAAATGCAGCGAACGGATTCACCGTGCTTGCCGCGACTGCGGGAACCACCCCTAATTCGTTTCGCGATGCAAACGGCAACTTTGTGGCCGACGTCATCGGCACCAATGCTTCACCAGGCGGGCCACCAACGTCCGGTACCGATGCCTTCGGCTACACGTCGGGCGACGCGTCGACAACCTTCACACCCGATAAGTGGGCGAAGCTCACCAACTTGGGTGGGCCTGTTTTAATTGGCGGCAGCGGAGTCTTGACGAAATCGAATTGCGTTGGCTTCGCAATCTCGATTGACGCCGACACACCTGCCGGCAGCTACTCCACGAGCGTGACCTACACGGCTGTTCCGAACTTCTGACCAACCCGACAGCGAACGCTAAGCCGTCACCACTAGTTAGTCGCGCAGTACGCGACTTGGGGTGCTAACTACGCGGGGTGTTACCGACGTCCGGACGCGAAAAGAGCGACCCGGTTGGGCCGCTCTTTTCAGGATTCTCAGGGGTTGATCTAGTAAACGAACTTGGCAACCAATTCTTTCAGTTGGTTGGCCATCTCTGAAAGCTCAGCAGCGGAACGCTGCGTCTCAGCCGCACCCGACGATGTGCCCTCAGCCTCTTCAGCCACACCAGCAATGTTGCGGCCAATCTCGGCACCGCTCGATGCTGCCTCACCAACGTTGATAGCAATCTCGTTGGTAGTCGCCGACTGCTCTTCAACAGCACCGGCAATGGTGACCTGAATGTCGTTCACTTGATTGATGATGGTGGAGATTTCACCGATGGCGGTGGTGGCTCCAGCGGCATCACTTTGAATTGCTTCGATCTTCTGACTGATGTCTTCAGTTGCTCGTGCAGTTTCCTTTGCGAGCTCCTTGACCTCGTTGGCCACAACTGCGAAACCCTTACCGGCTTCACCGGCACGAGCAGCTTCGATGGTTGCGTTGAGAGCAAGCAAGTTTGTCTGCTCTGCAATCGAAGTAATGACCTTGACGATCTTCGAGATGTCAGCCGAGCTGTCGCCCAACTTGTTAACAGTCTCGTTTGTGGCGTCAGCAACTTGAACAGCTGCAGCAGCAACGCGAGCCGCTTCCTCGGCACTACGAGCAATCTCGCTGATGCTTGCAGTCATCTCCTCAGCACCACTTGCAACTGTTTGCAGGTTTGCCGTGACTTCTTCAGATCCTGAAGCGACAACGGCAGCCTGTGCTGACGTCTTCTCGGCGCTTCCACTCAGTTGGTCAGCAACAACAGCGAGTTGCTGTGCGGCGCCGCTCAACAGCTCGGCACTTTGACCAATGCCGCCAACATTTGAACGAAGGTCGGTCAAGAAGCGGGTGAGTCCCTCTCCCATGAGGCCCAATGCGTCGTCGCCCGTAACGTTGACATCACGAGTTAGATCACCATTGGCAGCAGCGTTGATCACCTCGAGCATCGAGTCGACCTTGTTCTGCTGCTCCTCGGCTGAGGTCAAACGCTCGATTGTCTGGCTTACAACGCGACCCACGCTGCGCAGAGCCTCAAGACGGTCTTCCGATGGGTTCAGTGTCTCAGTAGCAAAGAAGTCCATCGTGCCGATCACTTCACCGTGGACCATGATCGGGAAACACACACCCGACTTCACGCCGACCTTCTGGGCTACAGGAGCGCGTACGCAGTCAGCCATGTCGGCGATGTTCTGCGTGAAGAACAAATCACGTTCACGCCATGCACGACCCGAGAGACCAACACCTTCGGCGAAGCTCGAGTTGAGAGTCACCTTGCGGAACTCTTCACCGGCGTCGCCCGACTCGACGCTGAAACGCAAGACGTTCTCAGTGGGGTCAACAACCCAGTACGAACCATATGCCCAACCGAACGCGTGGCGCACAACATTGAGCGCAGCAGTCGCTGCCTCAGTTGGCGTCGTTGCGGTGCGCGTCGCGTCGAGAACCTTCACCAGTGCAGTGAAGTCGTTGCGAAGCTCGGTGAGCGCAACCGAATCAGTGGTGTCACCACCATCTTGCGCCTGCTGAGAAGGTGACAAGAAGCGTGATGCACTTGCTTCGTCCGCCTTGGATGATTCACTTACGGTTGCCTGAGAATCTTTCATGGGGGTCGAATCGGTACACGAACCAGAGTTCTTAGGCGTCTTCCCACAGATAGGCCGGAGAACCCAAAAACGAGTCGATTTAGCGGACTTCTTGGATCTGCGCTTTTCGTTGCCGATAGACGCACTCGTGAGCGAACTAGATGAAATCCTCGGTGAGTTTCTCGTCGAAAGCTACGAAAACCTGGACCGTTTGGACCAAGACCTCGTAGCTCTTGAAGACAACCCAACCGACACGCAGCTGTTGAGCGGTATCTTCCGCACCATTCACACCATTAAAGGCACTTGTGGCTTTTTGGGATTCTCGAAACTCGAGGCTCTTACACATGCCGGTGAAAACCTTTTGTCACGCATGCGCGACGGCGACCTGCTGCTCAACCCAGCAATCACGAACGCCCTACTCGCCATGGTCGATGGCGTGCGCGAGATGCTCGGCAGCGTCGAGTCGACCGGTGGTGAAGGCGACGGCGATTACAGCGAGCTCACTCACACTCTTCACGTTCTTCTTGAGACCAACGGTGTTGGTCCTGTCGGCGGAGCTGCTGCACCAGCCGCTGAGGATGCCGACGAAGTAGAGGCCGACACCGAAGCCGCTACAGAGAAGAAGCCAGCCAAGAAGGGCAAAGGCAAGGCCAAGGCCGAAGAGCCTACCGAGGCGCCCGCTGAAGTCGTTGCCGTTGAAGAACCAGCCCCTGTGGAGGCAGCCCCGGCTCCCACTCCTGCCCCTGCGCCTGCTGTGCCTGCTGGCGAACACGCCGCGCCCGCCGCTCACCCCGAGGGTCAAGCACACAGCGCAAGCGACAGCAGCATTCGCGTCGACGTTTCACTCCTCGACACGTTGATGAACCTTGTTGGTGAGCTCGTACTCGCCCGCAACCAGATCATTCAGGTCACGAGCGCGTACGGCGAGAACGATCTTGCCGCTGCTGCTCAGCGTCTCAACCTCATCACCACCGAACTTCAAGAAGGTGTGATGAAGACACGCATGCAGCCGATTGGCAGCGTGCTTTCGAAGTTCCCAAGAGTCGTCCGCGACATTGCCGTGTCACTCGGCAAGCAAGTGCGCGTCGAACTCGAGGGTAAGGAAACGGAACTCGACAAGACGATCAACGAAGCAATCAAGGATCCGCTCACACACCTTGTTCGCAACTCGGTTGACCACGGTCTCGAGATGCCCGACGTGCGCATTGCCAAAGGCAAGAACCCAGAAGGACGCGTTGTTCTTCGCGCTTTCCACGAAGGTGGGCAAGTCAACATCGAAATCGAAGATGACGGCGCTGGCATCGACCACGAGATCATCAAACGCAAAGGCGTTGAAAAGGGCCTTGTAACACAGGCTCAAGCCGATCGCATGACTGAGCGCGAAGCTCTGCAGCTCATCTTCTACCCAGGTTTCTCAACTGCTGCAGTCGTGAGCAACATCTCTGGCCGCGGCGTGGGTATGGACGTTGTGAAGACCAACATCGAATCAATCGGTGGAACGGTCGACGTGCAAACCGTTATCGGTAAAGGCACGACGTTCAAGATCAAGATCCCTCTTACACTCGCAATCATCCCTGCCCTTCTTGTTGGCAGCGACGACGAGCGTTACGCCATCCCGCAAGTTGGTTTGGTCGAACTACTCCGCGTCGAAGGTGAGCAAGCGCGCGAGAGCATCGAGATGATCTACAACGCTCCGGTTTACCGCTTGCGCGGCAATCTTCTTCCTCTCTGCCATCTCGGTTCTGAGTTGGCTGGCACTCTCGAACCGTGGAGTGCAACACCAATCGATGATGACGATGTCATCAACATTGTGGTGCTGCAGGCCGACGGTCGTCAGTTCGGCATGGTTGTTGACAAGATCTGGGACACACAAGAGATCGTCGTCAAGCCGCTCGATACACAACTCAAGAACATCTCCGCCTTCGCCGGTGCAACGATCATGGGCGACGGTCGCGTTGCGTTGATTCTTGACGTGCTCGGTCTTGCCAAGCAAGCACACATGATCACCGAAGGTCGCGAAAAGGCCGACCCCGTTGCCGCTGCGCTCGCAGAAGACGTCAAGGAGTACAGCGTCGACATGGCCGAAACTCTGCTGCTACTGCAAGCCGGTGACCGACGTGTTGCCGTGCCGCTCTCGCTTGTCGACCGACTCGAAGAGTTCCCCCACGACACGCTCGAAATGGCGGCCGGCCGTCTCGCTGTTCAATATCGCGACGGCATCATGCCGTTGCTCAGCGTTTCTGACAGCATTGGTGCTGGACCAGGCACTCGTGCAGAGGGCGAGACTGTGCACGTTGTCGTATACGCATCAGGCGGACGTCACATCGGCCTCACCGTCGACACCATTATCGACATCGTCACCGAGCAAGTCGTTGCCGGCGAACCCGAGCCTTACACCGGCGTGCGCGGTTCGGTTGTCATCCAAAGTCAGATCACTGACATCGTCGACGTTGTCGAGCTCATCGGTGCACACGACCCAGCATTCTTCATCGAATCGACGACTGACGAAGTCGACGTTGACCAAACAGCAGGTGCACTATGACAATGACAGACACGCCGACACCGATCTCAACTCGGAGCGAGCAGTTCTGCACCTTCCGACTCGGCAACTTGCTCTTTGGCGTCGAAGTGATGTGCGTCCAAGAAGTGCTGTTGAAGCAACAGATAACGCGCATGCCACTCACTTCGCCTGTGGTCAGTGGGCTCATCAATCTGCGCGGTCAGATCGTTACCGCTGTCGACTTGCGCAAACGTCTCAACATGCCTCCGATGGAATCGGGCGAAGACGCCATGAACGTCGTGGTTCGTTCGAACGACTCCGCGTTCAGCCTCGTGGTTGATGAGATTGGCGAAGTCGTCGATGTCGACCCTGACTCATTCGAACCTCCTCCGGGCACTCTCACAAGTCACGCCCGCGAACTCATCCTCGGCGTCTACAAGCTCGAACGTCAGCTCTTGCTGGTTCTCGATATCGAACGCGCCATCACTATCAACGAAGCCGCTAAAGCTTCATAACAAGCCGACCGACACTGGATTGTGGAGACCCCCTAGATGCGTGCCCTGATTGTTGACGACTCGCGCGCCATGCGCGCCATTCTCAAAAAAATCATGTCTGAGATTGGCTACGAATGTGCCGAAGCCGCCCACGGCATTGAAGGCCTCGACCGCCTGAAAGAGGTCGACAGTATCGACGTTGCATTGGTCGACTGGAACATGCCCGAGATGGACGGCCTTGAGTTCGTGAAAGCGCTACGCGCCGACCATGCTTATTCAAATATTCGCGTCCTCATGGTTTCGGCCGAGAACGACATGAGCAAGATCGCTCGCGCGTTGATGGTCGGTGCTGACGAGTACGCAATGAAGCCCGTCACCAAAGAAATAATCATCGAGAAGTTAGAGCTGATGGGGGCACCAACGTAATGGCCTCGACTATCAGCCCCGAAGACTTCAAGTTCCTAAGCGACTTGGTCATGCGGGAGGCGGCGATAGTCCTGGACAAGGGTAAGGAATACCTTGTAACCAGTCGCCTCGATCCCCTGGCAAAAGAGCTCGGCAACGAGGGAATTTCTGGTCTTGTTCGCGCACTGCGCAACAACCCAACGTCGAAACTGCGCGCGCAGGTTGTCGACGCCATGACGACGAACGAAACGCTGTTCTTTCGCGACAGCCACCCGTTCGACACGCTGAGTCAGCACATCTTGCCGGAGCTTCTCAAGGCGCGTAGCGAAACGCGCACTTTAGACATCTGGTGCGGCGCGGCCTCAACCGGCCAAGAGCCCTACAGCCTCGCGATGTTGCTGAGAGAGAAGTTTCCGCAGCTCTCTACGTGGCGAGTTCGTATTACAGCGACCGACATTTCACCAACTGCTTTAGATCGTGCTCGCGCTGGCCGTTACACGCAGATGGAAGTAGGCCGTGGTCTTCCTGCTCGCTACATGGTCAAGTACCTGTCGCGTGTTGGAACCGAATACGAAATGAATTCCGACATTCGCTCAATGATCGACTTCAAGATCTTCAACTTGGCAAGCAACTGGCCACCAATGGGCCCGTTCGATGTGATTTTCATGCGCAACGTGCTGATCTACTTCAGCCGCGAGACCAAGCAAGAGATCGTAAACAAGGCAGCACGCATTCTTCGCCCAGATGGGGCACTATTACTCGGATCAACCGAGTCACTGCTGAGCATGGAAACGAATGTGAAGCGTGAGCAGTTCGAGAAGACAACGTTCTACAGACCCAACACAGGTACGACGAAGCCCTAAGTGGGTTTGTCGCAAAAACGAGACGGGAGTTCTGCATGATCTTGACTGACGACGAGTTTTTCGGATTAGCCGAATCAGTTTGGTCGTCAACCCTCGGGTTGGACTTGCAACGGGCAGACGACATCGACGGAAAGATCGGCGACACGACATTGACGTCGTGCGTGCAAATCACCGGCGACTGGGAAGGCGCTGTAACCGTGCGATGCTCAACGTCGCTTGCCGAGAAACTCGCTGCCGCGATGTTCGCGATGGAAATCAGCGAAGTAAGCGAAGACGAGATTCGCGATGCAATCGGTGAGATCGCCAACATGACCGGCGGAAACGTCAAGGGTCTTGCGCCGGGCACCAACACGCTGGCACTGCCAACCGTTAGCGAAGGCGGCGAAGACGCTCTGAGCATTGCCAAGACCCGTCAGCTCAACCACATCGTCGGCATCAGCGAGGGTGAGCCCATTGTCTTCACGGTTCTCGGACGTCAGGCGTAGACATGCCAATTCGGGTCATGCTCGTCGACGACGCCATCGTCGTTCGTCACGTACTCACAGATTCCCTTTCAAAAGATCCAGAAATTGAGATCGCTGGTACGGCGGCCGACGGCGTGATCGCATGCGACAAGATCGCAGAAATGAACCCTGACGTTGTTGTTCTCGACGTCGAAATGCCAAACAGAGACGGCATCGAAACGCTTGCCTACATAAGGCAAAACCATCCCAACGTGAAAGTCATCATGTTCTCGACTCTTACGAGTCGCGGTGCATCGGCAACCATCGACGCAATGTTGTTGGGCGCCGACGACTACTCGACAAAACCTTCCAACACCGGCAGCATGGCGCAGGCAGTTGACGTAATCAACGCTGAGCTGTTGCCAAAGATCAAAGGTCTTTACGCGTCAACTCGCACGACCGCCGCGCGTTCGGCTTCACTGACCGGCCGCACTGCTGTCGGCAAGTTTCGTGTCGACAAGCCGGGTAGCACCAACGCAACCTCATCGCGCACCGCGGCGCGACCATTGCCACCGCGTCCAGCAGTGCCACCGGTTCCGCCGGTTAAGGCATCAACAATTCGTCCTGCGAGCAAAGCAGCCAGCGCGTCAACGCCGACGCCAGCGCGCACTGCATCGTCCAAATCAACTGAGCCCGTAAAGATCCTCACGATCGCCGTTTCAACCGGTGGTCCTAATGCGCTCAACGAACTGTTGCCACAACTCCCTGCCAACTTGTCGGTGCCTGTTGTGATCGTGCAACACATTCCGCCCGTCTTCTCAAAGGCGCTCGCAACTCGACTCGATGTCAAGTGTGCGCTGCGCGTCAAAGAAGGCGAAGAGGGCGACACGCTCGAACCCGGCACGGTCTGGATTGCTCCCGGCGACTACCACATGGTCGTAAAGCGGGCCGCAGCGGGCGTGAAGATCGCCCTCAACCAGGGCCCACCTGAAAACTCGTGCCGTCCGGCCGCCGACGTCTTGTTCCGCTCGGTTGCTGACGCCTACGGCTCTTCGACGCTTGGTCTGGTACTTACCGGAATGGGCAGCGATGGGCTAAAGGGAGCTCGACAAATTGTCGATGCGGGTGGACGAATCATTGCGCAAGACGAAGCATCAAGCGTCGTGTGGGGTATGCCCGGAGCAGTGGCCGACGCCGGCCTTTGCGACGCCGTACTCCCCCTCAACCAGATTGCTGCCGAACTCATGCACCGCATCGGCTCTGCACGCACCGCCGGTCAATCAAGCATCACACCAAGCCGTCACTAACTACCGTAACTTTTCGACCACAGACAGAGAGGCGGTCATGAAAATCCTCATAGCCGATGACTCACGAGCAATGCGCATGATCGTGCTTCGGACACTTCGCCAAGGCGGATACGAAGACGCGACATTTCTCGAGGCTCCCGACGGCGCAGCTGCGCTCGAACTCATCAAGTCAGAGAAACCCGACCTCGTGTTGTCTGACTGGAACATGCCCGAGATGACTGGCATCGAGCTTTGCGAAGCGCTTGACCACGAAGCAACGGGTCTTATCTTCGGGTTCGTTACGTCAGAAAGCACCGCCGAAATGCGCGCTCTCGCCGAAGAAGCAGGCGCAAAGTTTCTCGTCGCCAAGCCATTCACACCCGACTCACTGCGTGACGTCCTCGAAGACGCTCTCGCTAAAAGCAAGGGATAACTAGTGCCTACACAACCACTTCCTGAGCCAGATGACGTTCGCACGGTGCTGTACGGCCTCTTGGGTCGTGATGTCACGGTTGCGCGCACTCCCCCAGCATCGATTCCACTCGACGCCAAGTACGTCGTTGGTTTGTATGAACGTGAAAACGGTGGAGTCGGCGGCCTCTGTGTCGTCGACTTGAGTCTCGCTGCTTACTCAGGCGCAGCGTTGTCACTGCTACCGGTTGGTGTTGCCAACGAGAGCATTGCCGACGGAACCATCGAAGACTCATTGCTCGAGAACTTCCACGAAGTTCTCAACGTCGGCGTTCGCTGGTTCACTGGCAAGGGCGCTGAGCGCGTTGTGCTCGCTGAGGTATTCCCTCCGGGAGCCAAGCTGCCTGACGACGTGCGTGTCGTGATGGGTGGCCCCGCCGACCGTCTCGATGTGAGTTGCGAAGTAAGCGGTTACGGCACAGGCCTTCTGCGTCTGCTCGCCACAACGTTCTAACTCACTTCTCTTCTCTAGAGTCCCACCGATCCGCGTGACGGGTTTGCGCGCCCGCGACCTGTTTTGCGGTTGGTGACCTGCACTGGCTCGAGTTCAGCGAACAGCCCGCCATCGTCGGCGTAATCAGGCGCGGCTGGTTGTGTTTGTGCTGCCACTTTGACTGGCACGGGTTCTGGCGCTGGCCGTGGAGCAGGCGTGTTCTCGCGAGCCGGCTCTGCGAGCAGCGGTACAAGTGCAAGTGGTGTCGTCGTGGCTCGCCGCGCGGCCGACGGGGTGCGCAGCGGCTTGCCAGCTGGCGACGGAGTACGAGGCCTCGTGTGATCTAGTCCGCGCAGCGCGCGCTGGCTTGCTTCACGAGCCCGGCGCGCCGCTCTGTACTTCTCGGCGTCGTAAGGCACGCGTGTGAAATGCTCGGCGATAAGTGAGTCGAGCGATTCTTTCGGTTGACTCGTCGCTTCACTACCCGTTTGCTGAGCTGTTGTGCTCGTGCGGAGCAACTCAGCACGGCGCTCGTCTGTTCCTTTCGCCTTTGCCGCCTCGGCCTCGAACAGCGCTTCTATTGCCTCAATTCGTTCATTGATCTTCAGCAGGTCATCTAACTCTTCAAATGGCTTTTGTTCGGCAGCGCGGAACTGAGTCGCACGATCGCGATATTCATTAGCCGACTGGCGTCGCTGCGCAATGGCGCCCGGCAACTTGTCGACGAAGTCTTTGAAGGCTTTCTCGATGCGCCATTGCTGACCCTCGGCATACCACTTCTCACTCACGTTGAACGAGGTGGCTTCATGCGGATCAACGCCGTCAGGCGCCAACACAATGGCAATCTGCTCTTGATTGCTACCAACCGCCAGTCGCAAGAACGCCTTCGATCCCCCATAAGAACCGATGTCGATCACCGCCGCTTCGGGGTTCGCCCTGAGCATCTCGACGCCTTGCTGCAGGCGCTCCACGAGGGCTTTGCCCACAAAGGCAACCTCGTGGCCATTGCGCGTGACTTTGAGCTCACGAGAATTGTCGGCAGCTGCTCGTGCGTTGACCAGCTCGAGCTTGTCGGCTACTTCGTCAAGAAACTCTGCATGCTCGGTCGACGCTTTCACCTCTTCGTTCGCGTTGTGAATGCGGCGAGTGTGTGCAGTGCGAGTCATCTCGAGTCGCGAACGATCTTCACGGAGTTGTTGCTGTTCGAGAAGCAGCTGATCAGAGGTCGCCAACGCCCGCGTTTGCGCAGTTGTAACGGTGGCCGCGTCGATGTCAGGCATGCGTCGATCGAGAGTGCGACCAAGTCTGAAGTGCGCAATCATGCGCGCCTTACGCAACAGGGTTTGCCAGATAAAACTGTCGAATGTCTGTTGCGTCACATAGGTGAAGTGCATGACGTGCTTGAACTTGTTGCCCGGTCGCACGACACGACCCTTTCGCTGGCTAATTCCGTCAGGTGTCCACGTCGCATCCACGTGATGATCGGCAATCGCTCGCTCTTGATAGTTCGCTCCCGTACCCATCTTCTGTGTTGAGCCGATGAGCACAGCGATACGCCCGTTGCGCGCGTCATCGAAGATCTTCTCTTTCTCGACAGCGTCAGTTGCATCGTGGATATAGCGAATGCCGTGTTCAGGTATCCCTTGCTCGACGAGCAACTTCGTCAGCTTTCCGTAAACGCCAGGGCCGTCAGCGTTGGGTGTACCCAGGTCGCACCAAATCGTTTGCACGTTGGGAAACTCATCGTCGGCGTATTCACGTCCGGGAATACCAAGGCGCCACAGCTTGCCGACATTCGTCGCAACCGCGTGTAACTTGCCGGGCTCATCGTCGACTATGCCGACGAGTTCGGGGTCGACGGCAGCAAGACGACCGTGCGTTGACATCCACAACATGTTGTCGTCACGACCGTCGGGCATTTTCATAGGCGCGCCCTTGTGAATGAGCTCCGAACGTTGGCATAGCCAGTTGACATATTCAGCCAGCGCCGGTGAACACTCAAGGGCTTCAATGAAGTCGTGAGGAGTTGGTTTGATGTCGTCGAGCAACGTGTCGGGAATCGAATCGGCAAATACCTGCCACGCCGCTGACAATTCAGGAACATTCAAGAACTCAAACGGACGACGTGCGTGATGCCACGTCTTGCCGTCGGCTGACACTTCTGGCCGCGACTCGATATTGGCGTGAGCAGCAACCCACGCACCGAACGACTGAAGACCGCGCGCGGCCAGTCCTTCGGGATTCAGATAGCGCTCGAGGTTGTAGACCTCGGCAAGGCTGTTACTAATGGGCGTGCCGGTGAAGAAATACGACCACCGCTTTTGCCCACTTCGCTCGCGCAACCATTCCGACTTCATGTACAGATCTGATGCGCGCTGTGACGCCGGCAGCGAAAACCCGTCGACCGATGAAGCCACCGCCAAGTTCTTGAACACTTGCGACTCGTCAACAAAGATGGCACCGATGCCCATCTGCTCGAAATAGGCACCGTTGTCGCGTGACTTCAAGATCAGACTCTTGATCTTGCGCTCCCACTTGTCGACCTGAGCAGCCATTGCTTTGAATGCACGTTTGTCATCGCCTTCACGGGTCTCAGACATTGCTGCTCGAAATTCCATGATCTGGCGCTCGAGAAACTTCTTCTCGTTCTCGGGGTGCATCGGGATCTTCTTGAAAGCCGAGTGAGTCATGATCACGACATCCCAATTGCCGCTTGCAGCACGCGCCGCGAATAGTTCGCGAGATTGCTTGCTCTTCATGTCGTCTTCGGTCGCCATGAGAACGTGCGCACCCGGGAACATCTTCTGCGCATCGCCAGCAACCTGTTGCAGTAGGTGGTTGGGCGTAATGATGAGGCCCTTTTGAATCAGGCCTAGTTGCTTGAGCTTCATGGCAAGAACGACCATGGTCATCGTTTTGCCCGACCCGACAAAGTGATCGAACAATGCAGACGGGCTGCGCGTGCCGCGCTGCACAGCAGCGCGCTGATAGTCACGCATCTCGATCGCGTCGCTCATGCCATCGACGGTGAGATGCTTGCCGTCGTACTGTCTTGGGATCTCAGATCGAAACAGCTTGTTGTAATGCGCGGCAAGTCGCTCGGCGCGCTTCGGGTCTTCCCAAACCCACGACTCAAATCGCTTCTTGATAGCGGTCACTGCGTTTTGCGCAGCAACAGTGGCGGGGCCATCTAGTTCAACGGTTACACCACCCTTGCCGTCAAGCTCGCGCTTATTGACCGTGACGCTGCGATTGTTGAGAGCGGCTTCAATGAGCGTGAATGCGTCACGCTCGGGGGTGCTCCAATCGTGTGCGCCCACGGCGGTGCGGCTACCCGCCCCGGGCTTCACCGTCCATAGCGGAAGCAGCGGGTTATACGTCACCTTCGCGCTGTACTGCAACGCGTCTGTGATGAAATTCGCGACGTCGTTGGCGGGTATCCACCCGGCACCAAGTGGAGCGATGATCTCGTGGGGCAACAAATCTTCAGGCACTACATCACGAAGAGCCATCACGTTGCGTTCGTAGCGAATTGGATCTTCCACGGCGCGCGCACGAGCTATCCGCAGCTTTTCGCGTACATTGCCTGACTTGTATTCCGACGCTTCTACCCAAGTGTTCGTCGCCGGGTCTTCAAAAACCAGCTCGTGTTCGGCAAGCACGCGCAACGTCTCGACTTCGTCTTTGTCTAGCAACTTGGCGACCATGTCGAGTCTGAAAGTTGCTGTGCGGTCGAGGCAAATGCCGATTGCCTCTTCGGGCGAATCGGTGCGGGTCTTGACGGTAGCTCGACGGTTGGCGCGACGCTCGAGAACCGCCGCCTTTGTTGCCGTGTTGGTGGTGCCATCCCAGTTCTCAAGGGCAAGCACCAAGGCAAAACGCGGATCTTGTTGAAATCGCTTTAGAGCCGGGAAGCTGTACTTTGCGAACTGTTTGCGTAGCGCGGCGCGTTCTTTACGTGCGGCGTCTTGTAGTTCAGGATCAAGATCGGCAATGTCTTCGTCGTCGAGCTCGTCGTAATCAGCCTGTCGTGAGCGGCTGACGTATCCGTAGTTGTCGACATAGTCGTCGTATGCGCTGTTGAGTTCAGCGCGCAGAGTTTTCAGAACTTCGTTGGGATCATCGTCATCGTCAGGTAGATCGTGATTCTCTTCCGCGCCATACAGCGCAATCGTTGCATCACGAAGTCGAATCAAGGCCTTCATTTCGTCGTGATGTGTGCCGGCCAATCCCTGCACGGGAGCAATGCGGCCCTCGCGTATCTGCACCAGCACGTCGTCCACAACGTGAAACGAGTGCTCTTCGCGGCCTTCCTTATCTGTGACAGCAACGTGACTGAGATCAAGTTCTTGCGGTGGCGCGGTGTTGGGAATCCAAATGGTCTCGCGAGCTTGCGCACCCATGACAATGTTGCGCGTTGCTAGATCAAACTCGGCCTCAAACGAGCGAGGGCGTTCGAGAACTTCAAGTTCCATGCCGAAACGTCCAGAGGTCGTGCCCATCTCGCCGAGCACGTGGTCTGGGTTTTCCAGGAAGTAGTTGTTGATCTGCACGCCATCTTTGTATTCAGACGTTTCAAACCACGGAAGCCCTTGGTCAGGCTGCTGCTCAACGCGTCGTTGCAATACCAGTAGGTCGGTGATTACTTCAGTACCCGACTCATGGAACTGTCCATTGGGCAAACGAATGGCACCCACGAAGTTGTAGAAACGCCCAAGGTTATGGCGCGCTGCGGGGTTTGAGTTGTCCATTGTGAAGCGCGACGTAAGCGCAAGCGTCAAACCGCCAGGGCGTAGTGCCTGGCCGGCGCGTTCGAAGAAGTAATCGTGCGTCGAATACGAAAAGCGCGTCTTGGCGTCTTTGTACTTCGTTGCTGAGAAAGGAAAGTTGCCGATTACGAGATCCATCGTTTCGGGCTTCAACTTCACATCGTGCAGGTCTTCTGCTGTCACAGTCGCTTTCGGATGACGCAAGCGCAACAGGTCGGCAGTAAACGGATCTTTCTCAATGGCAACGGCGCCAATCACGACTTGCCCGTGCGGGGCAAGCGTTATGAAACGGCCGGTGCCCGCCCCAGGCTCGAGCACCTTGCCGCCCTCGAAACCAAGGTCGGTTGCCAGCTTCCACATGCGATTCACTACTGAGTCAGGAGTGAAGTACGCAGTGAGTGCAGACTGTTCAGACCGCCACGCCTGAATCGGATCAAGCTCCTCGAGCTTTGCTCGCAGTTGTCGTGCAGCAATCGCGTCGCTCGGCTTCATCTTCAACGGGTCGCGCTGCGCGTCGAGCGCGCGCCATATCGAACCCATGCCAGCGAAGCTATCGATCAGTTTCCGTTCGTCAGCAGTCGCAGTGCGCTTGCGGCCCTTGGTCGTGAGCGACGCTCGGTATTCACTCACCAAGTTCACCAAAGCCAGAGCGTCGGTGATGTCGCTTTGGCTAGACATGAATCACGGTCTCCTCCGGCGTGAGCTCCGACATCCGCCTTTCATGCGGCAGCTCACAACGACCAGCTCGAAATGAAGTCCATAAAGCATGGGCCGCGAGAGATGTCTGTTCCTAACCGAGAGGCGACAAATGTGCTGGCTGATTCATGTTTGCCGACGGTTTCGCGGCACCCGATGCAGTTTGATTCACGCCAGTCTTAGAACAAGGCGTGAGCGGAGTCTCGGGCCGAGTTGCGAGCAGTAGTCACGAAGGCGGGGTCGGGCGTGTCGCCGTCAATGGCGATGTTGCTGGCGCTGCGATCTGACGTGATGCCGGTGGTTGAGGCTCGCGTTTCAAACCAGAATCCACCGGAGCATTCGATGAACACGGTGACAGCGACATCGCGCGTCGATCCGCTCTCAACAGGTGCGAACACGTCGACGCCATTAGCCTCGGCGTCACGAGCGTCGGCGGCGCTTGCGAACACACGCGTCGACACGATTTCGAGGTTGGGGTCGTAGATGCAAAACCGCACCGAGCCGTCTGGGTAACCGACGTAAGCGACCTCGCGCGGTTCAACGTGTTCGATGGTCGAGCGAACCGCACTTCGCTGAGCCAAGCCAAAGCTACTGACTTCCCAACCGGCAACCGCCGCTGCCGCTTCGGCCGTGTCATACCAGCGATATTCGCGAGGAGCTCGCTCAGTTAGATGAGCGCGCCAACGTCCGTTGTGTTCGTGGAGTTCGCCGGCAAACATTCCATCGGCTTCCGCATAGACATCCCACACGATCTGGTCGGGTATCTGCGGAACGTCGGCCCAACGCGTGGCCCAAACGGGCTTGAGCGCACGCTGCCTTGTCGTTGTGCGTTGTTTGGCGTCTCTCGTGAGTTGAGCCAACGGCCCGGGCACGTACGCGCTGCGCGAGTCGCCTTGCGGATAGATCATCAACGTCTCTTCGTCAGTCACGGGCGATATACCGAATGGCAACTGCGTATCGCGCTCACGACCGAGGATGTTCTCGCGCCACTTCAGCGCAAACTCCATGCAGTTCTGGCATGCCTTATGAGTGTGGCCAGGCATCGGCGGATTGTGTTTCGCGACTTCACTCCAAGCGAGTGAGTCAGACGAACTGATGAGGTCGCCATAGCGAGCAAGGCCTTGCGTCTTCACGCCAAAGGCATGGATGCGCAGATCCTGCGCGCGCAGCGTTTCGATCAAGAACTGAATCTCTTGCGTGCTCTGACGACGGCACACAGAGCCAACACCGACGCGCGGTTCGCTTCGCAGGTTTACCCCGGCGGCTTCGTAGTCTTCAATGTGTTGCAAATACTCATCGACCTTGTATCCCTGCAACACGGGAATGAACGGCATGGTCGGCGCTAGTTCGCGCAAAAGAAGAAAGTTGTCGGTTGTGCGCTTTTGGTGTTCACGCACACTGAGGCCGGTCTTTTGCACCATGTGCGGTTCGCACATCCAATCTTGCGGTGCGGCGAACTCAAGCCCGCCGATCTTTTCCGCATAACCCTGCACCGCGTCCGCATAGGTTTGCGGCGCGAGTTCCCACTTGCCGTACGTCGACAGCTCGGTGAATCCGCCAGAGTCGAGCGCCCACGTTGTCACGGCCTTCGGCATGCTTGCGCGTAGGGCAAGGCGGCGGTGACAGACGAAAAGCGAAACAGGCGACCGGGTAAGCCATTCCGGCGAATGGGTGCCGAGATAGAACTTCATGCGTAGGTGCGGCTTGGCGCTTTGGGGTTCATGACCGACCCATAGTGCTGGGCGCGTGGCCGGCAAACCCAATTTCATTTTCAGGTCTTGCGCCTCACGTTTCACATACCCAAGAAGCCCAAAAGTTGCCCCAAACTGCGCTTATTTTGGGCTTCTTGGGTATGCGAAAGGGTGCTTCACTATCGGTCTCATGGATCTGGCGCACTAGCGTCGGACACATGTCTCGTGTTTGTGTGTTTGGCGACAGCATTACGTGGGGTTCGTGGGACCCTCTCAACGGCGGATGGGTCGGGCGCCTGCGTCAGGCCGGTTGCGAACACGTCAATCCGCTCGACGGTGACTATGTATCTGTTTACAACTGCGGTATCGGCGGCGACCGCGTGCGTGATGTGTTGGCGCGCTTCGATGTTGAAGCCGCTGCCCGAATGCCTGTTGCAATCGTGATTGCCATCGGCATCAACGATGTGCCGCGCGACGGTGGCCCCGGCACGGCGCCCGAAGAGTTTCGGTCGCAGTTTGTTGAACTCATCCGCAAAGCTCGTCGCTTCACGCGCGACATAGTTGTTGTAACGCCGACGAACGTTGACGAGTCACGTAGTGAGCACGACTACCGCAACGCCGATATCGAGTTGCTGGCGCGCGAGATCCGCAACGTTGCCAACGAGCGCCACTTACCGTTGGTTGAAACGTACGGCGTACTTACCAACGAAGACCTAGAACCCGACGGCCTACATCCCGGAAGCGAAGGCCACGAAAAACTATTTCAACTAATCGCACCAACAGTCTTCGCACTACCAACCTTGCAATGGTGAGTGTTGTAACTCAACAAGCTCAAGCAAGTTCAAGATTTCCGCAAACGCGGGCGATTAGTTCTTTTCCGACCTACCCGCCAGAGCATCAGTTCTTGGGCTGAGCTAAACATCCCCACCGCTTCAATCCGGAGGCGCGTAGAGGTGGGGGAAACTTGCGTTCAATTCAAGGCGCCAGACGGCTTACGCAAGTTGGCTCAACACTCAAAGTTCTAGTTGCAGCTTTAGCGCTGCTGACGCTCGCAACAAGCTGCGAAGGGTCAGAGAAAGCAGCTTCGGGCACGTCAGGGAAGATGCCCGCGGTGACGTGCGTAGCGCTCGACAAAGCCGAAGAGCAGATCAAGTCTGCGGGCTTTACTGATTCGCCGAAGTTGCAAGACCGCCAAAGTGATCGGCACGTCATCGTGGCGTCGAACTGGATCGTCGTCGATCAAAATCCGACTGCCGATAAAGAAGTTCAGGCGGATGACACAATCACACTCGGTGTGCTCAAGACCGAAGAAGCCTCGTGCTCGCCGACTCAAACACCGTCGACCCAGCCAGCCGCGCCCGATGCGCCAACAAGCGCCGCAGCTGCGCCAGCCACATCAGCGGCGCAAACGACCACGACGCGCCTTCAACCAACAACGACGACGGCCGCACGACAATCTGCGACAACAACATCAACCACAGACAATCCGACCAATGACAACTATCCGGCAGACTCAGACGAAGCCACCGGTCGCGACTCCGGCACTCAAGGTGCTGTAACGCCAGGCGCATTCTGTAGCTCCGAAGGAGCTGAGGGCCGCACGGTAAAAGGCACGCTCATGCGCTGCACATCCAAAGAAGGCGACACTCGACTCCGTTGGCGCGCCGCATAACGCCGAAGTCCGAGCTAGCAAGGATTAGTCGGTGATCGCCCAGGCGGGCACGACAAGCATTTCTCGAGGCTCCACTTCGGGCATCTGAACGCTTCCGACCAGTCTGTCTCCCAGTGCCTCGAAACCCAAGCCTGGCGCAACGACGAATGTGCTGTCAGTTTGCGAGCAAAGCCCGAGCTGATGCTCGGTACAGATGATCCACGTGACTCCAGCGTGGGCTCCCACCCAGTTTTCCGACATGGAAGCGCAGGCAGTCTCGCAGGGTGCGACGGCAACAAAATCCCCCGCTTTTAAGCACACGTCGAGTTTGGTGGAAACAAAGGTGACGGGTGACGGGCTCCCGACATCGACCGAGGCGCTGTAGCACGACGACTTTGAAGCGTCGTCGACCGATACGACTCGACCTAGCATCGCTTTTGATCTGAGCTCAGCAGACCTTCGCCGACTTCCCGCTTCTTCTGCCACCAAACAACCTCCAGTTGATTCAGGTAGATGAGCAGCTCAGGCAGCTAGGCGCAAGCATCCGAATTGAGCTTTACTTCATAGCCAACGACCAACATCCCGGTGTAGGCATTACAGATGGACAAATCGTCAAGTAATACTTCGGCTATCAACCCTCAGATCAAGTTTCAGGAAGTCTTGGCGCGCTTGATCTCTGAAAGCCCGTACAGCACAAATCGACGAGCCATCTGGGAGCATGCGGGAGTCTCTTCCGCCGCCCTTTCTCAATATGTTCTGGGGCACGCCCGCCCACGTTTTGAAACGTTGACGCTCTTGGCTGAATTCTTCGGAGTAACGCTCGACTACCTGGTGCTTGGCAAGCAGATGCCGACTGCGATGCCAGACGAAAGTCAATCGATGGCGCGCTACGTCGATTGGACGCTGGCCGACATGCAGGCGCGCACCGGGGCCCACACATGGCTTGTCACTCGCGTCGGCCAGGCTGTAGCAGGCCGCATCGACGAGATTGCGCGCGACATTCTCCCAGAGGTCCCCCACGTCGGCGGCTTGTTAACGGACAACGACGCACTCCGACTCGAGCGTCTGAGCCTTCACTCAAAAATCGTGACGGTAAACCTGGAGTACGACTTACTGAACTTGGACGAACAGGTCGTCGCCGGCCGCTTTGCTCGCGTCGTAGCTGAGAACCTACTCAAGGATCAGGCGTGCACTTACCAGGTGCTTCTGCCGGCGCGCTCTGACGTGTCGTGGAGCGACGTGATCCACTCATACCGGAAGGTGCTGGCAAGCATGGGAGTACCACCGGAACGAATGCGCCAGTATCAGCTTCTCCGCACAGACGCCCGCGTGTTTTCGGGGGGCTGCTTCTATCAGTTGGACCTTGTCCGCTTCGCGCGAGAAGAGCCAATCATGTACGAGGCACTTCGGCCGTACGTTTCTGATCGCAACTGGATCGGGTTCAATCTTCACCAGAACAGTGAGACGCTTGGGGGCTTGCTTTATGACCCTCCCAATCTGGATCGCGCCTTAAGCGCCTTCGATGAGCTTTGGGCAGAAGGAACGCGCATTCCTATCTCTGAGCAGGGCAAAGGAGACTAAGTATTGCTCCGAGTCTGGGTAATACTGTTCGAAAGTTAACTAGATCGCGGGCGTTGAGAAATCCAGCGCGCCACAAGCGATCGGCTCAATTCAAACGAAAAGAATGCCGGTGAAGACCCTTCCAATTCACAACGCTGACCTGATCAAGTCGTTTCAGCCGCTACCGAGCTCAACAATGCATCCGGCCATTGCCGAGGCGCAACAACTCGTTACTGACGCACAGATCGACTGCCACCCATTTTTCACCATCGCACAGCAGTCCCGACAAGCCCTTAAGACCTGGGTCGGACAAGAACTGCTCATCTCGACGCCCTTCTCACAATGTCTTCTCGGGCTATGCGCGCGTATCGACAACTTGCACGTCAGGTCACTCGTCACGCTTGTCACTTGGGGCGAACACGGAATCGTGCGTGACGGCGTTGCAACAAGAGCGCACCCCTACCTTGCTTACAGGATGGCGCTGGACTTGGGCGTTGATCTCGAGTTGCTAGAAATGACCGCAGAGACACAACACTTCATCGATTGGATGCGTCAGGACAGCGCGGCCTCCGTTATCGCCGGGATCGCAGCGATCGGCGTTGGGAGTGAACAGCTGATCGTTCCTGAATACTCGGCCGTGCGAGACGCTTTCTCCGTTGCATGGCCAGACTCGAGCTACAGGATGTTTCTTGATGCCAACATCACCGGCGACAAGTCGCATGGTCCCCTTATGTGTGAAGCAGCCAACGGCGTCATAGAAACCGACGGCGACGCGAAAGAATATTTGGCGGTGGCGGAGCGCTCGATTCAGCAGAGAGTGGCCTACTACGACGCGCTTGCTGAGCGCTGCGCCTCATTTTTGTAACCCACCATCATCAGGGCAATCACTGAGTCGAGTCTCTGCAAACCGTTAACCTCTGTGTGCCCCCGGCACGATTCGAACGTGCGACCTGCGGATTAGAAGTCCGACGCTCTATCCAGCTGAGCTACGGGGGCATGGGCGAGGAACTGCGTTCGCCCTGACCATGACATTACTGGGCGAGATGATCACCGATGTTCACGCACCCCGTTGAGTTCATTCGAGTGATTGGGATCACGCCAACTCGCAAACGAGTCACTCTCGTGGCCCCATCCGCTGCAGCAGTCACGGCGGCAACCGAGATTGTGATGCGCACGGCATCGCTTCGCAGTGATAGCAGCAGCGAGATTGTTGTCGAAGACCAGTCGCGCAACACAGAACAAAACATCGACTTTGCACCACCACTCGCCCGCAGCGTTGGCCCCATCAAGATCGGCCGGCTATTCAAAACGCTTTGACAGCGCTGTTGCGAGCTTCACCCAGGCGGGCACCAGTTCACGGCCGTCGCTGAGTTGCCAGCACACGCTCAGAGCGGTTTGTGCGTATGCCCACTTAACGATTCGTTCGGCATCCAACCCAAGGCGCTCGGCAAACTGCGATGCGCGACGTTCAGTGAGCGCGATCAAGTCGGTTTCGCTTTCGATGACGCCGAACGGGTTACGCATTGCCGCTGCAGTGTCATACTCGCGCTCGCCGACGATGCCTTGTGGATCGATGGGCATCCATCCGTTGCCGTTCCGCAGTACGTTCGCGTGGTGCAAGTCGCCGTGCAGCAGCATGCGCTCGCCCTCGGTCGACACCAACTCAGTGAACACAGCGCGCGCCGAGTCGATCAGCCCGGGTGGCAGCAATTCACTTGCATCAGACGAATCGAAATCATCCAACAGCGACGCAACCGTGACGACATCAGCGTCAGGCACGGACCTCCACAACGAACGCAGACAATCGGCAATCACTCCTATCGCAGCAGCGTCGTCACGCGCCGACAAACTGCTGAGGTTGTCGCCGGGCATCATCCGCTCGATCAAGAGCGCGCCCCGCGCTGCGTCAGACTTGATCACACGCGCCAACGCACCTTCAAAGTAGGTATGCGTCTCGAGCTCTTTGCGAAAGTACTCACTCTTCGGCGGCATAAGTTTGAGAACTGCATACGGTTGCTCGTCGCGATCAGCAAATGTGACAAGACTCATTGATGACCTGAGCACGTCGTGGCAACCGATCGACCACTCGGCCTCTAGCGACGCAACAAGGTCGTCAATTGACGTTAGCCAAGACTCGCCGTCGTCGTACAAGGCCTTTATGTGCGCAACAGATTCGGCGGTAATGGCAAAACGTTTGCTCATTGGCTCATCCTCGCACCTTCGCCACAGAGTGCGTTACAAAGTCCAGACCGGCGTCTTCTCCAAAGCTGCGAGCTGTTCCTCACTCAATCCTGGATACATCAGCGCCGTCGTCACCTGCGTGAGGTCGGGTCGATCTTCTTGTTCACGCCCCCATTGCGTTGCCTGGCCCGCTGGTATGTAACGCGCATTCAACACCGACGGCGACAGGCCTCGATCAGCATGCACACATCGAGCCAAGTAATCAATCAATGCGTGCACAGCAGCCGTCCCACTCTCTACGAAGTGCGACGCTTCACTGCGTCCGTCGCCCGACGGAGTAACCGCATGGGTTCGCGACGTGTCGAGGTGCGGCAACATGCCATGAGCGGCGTGAATGTCGGTAACGAAGTAGGCGTCAGGGCCGTTGGGTTCAACCCATGCACCGACGTAGGCCGTGACCTTCGGCGCATGTGACGAGAAATACGGGATGTTTGACTCTTGCGTCAACTGCGAGAGCTTCCGGCGCTCGTGAATCAGTTGCATAGCTGCGCGCACAGCACTGCGTACTTGGTGATCGAACACTCCAACACGCAATTCCTTTGCCGTTGGAGCATTCTCGACCGTGCCGCCATTCAAGACGTGAATAACAACAGCCTCGGCAACTTCGCTGTTGGGATAGCGATATGCGCCGGGCTTACCAGTGCGGAACTTCGTGCCCGGACTCGTGACGGCATGTATTGCTGCCATCACAGTTCGCGCGTCTAGATCTCTCGGCCAACCGCTGTGTTGCGCCATCCGGTCGCTTGTAAGTCTGAGCAACTGACCAGGTTCGCTCTCGTCGGAATAGAAGTCGGCCGACCACGGCCGAGACGCACCGGCGACAAAGGCAGTCATGTGTGCCTGGTCGAGCTGCGCAGCATACGCGCGCATCATCGAACGCATCGTGCCGCCAAATTGACTGACAAGCATGATTGCGCCGCGCCGCTCATCAACACTCAGATCTTCCCATCGACGCATAGGCACAACGTTTGGATTCGGTGTGCGTTGCATGCGACGTTCGCCTTCGAAAAACTCGACTGTTACCCCTCGCTGCGATCTGGGCGCGCCGTAGTTTGACGAAGCCAGACCAACATCGGCGACTTCTGACAGGGTCTTCAGAACACCCATCCGCTCGTACTGAGCCAGAGGTGTGGTGTCGGCGAGGTCGTAAAAGCTGAGCATGCGACGGCGCCCTCCGTCAGTCTGCTCCCAGTCGCGGCGCCTTTGTTGCGCAACACGGATCGCCGCGAGCTTGCCCGCATCGCGCTTCTTAGTGCGATCAAGCGGACGTCGACTCAACACGGAACTCGGCACTGGTAAGTCGACGTTAGAGAAGGTGTTAACCGGCGTAGTGCGACCAGTGAGCGAGCGCGCTGACCGAACAATTACAGCGTTCGTATAGACGTTGAGACCGGGAAACGGATCGATGTCCGCCGTGATTGGGCAAGTAGTCATGCGAGGGAAAGACATGCGCGAAAAGGCGCGAATCTTCCAAGGTGCCACCAGCCGCCGAGCTGACCAATTCCTGCGTCTGAGCTGCGGCATCTCACTGCCTGTGAGCGACCTCAACAGCGGTACGTAAGACTGCTTGGGATCCACGCGTGAGTTCTCAGATCACCGAACCACAGACCGATAGCGGGTACGCCGGTCAGCATCCGACGGCGCAATGTTCCCGAGGCGAGGACGTCCGCCATGACCGAAAAGATCATTCAGCTCACCAACGTCAACAAGACGTATAAGACAGGTGACGAGACCCTCAAGGTTCTCGACAACGTCAACGTCACCATCAACAAAGGTGAGTTCGTTGCCATTATCGGGCCGTCGGGCTCTGGTAAGTCGACATTGTCAAACGTGATCGGCGGCCTCGACAGCATCGACTCTGGCGAGATCACAGTCG
>JBGAQY010000011.1:0-76220 GCA_044220495.1 Acidimicrobiales bacterium | reverse complement strand
TTGACGCGTTCATAAACAAGAACGTTTGAATCCATCGCCATACCGATGGCCAATACGAACGCAGCAATGCCCGGCAGGGTAAGTGTCAAGTTGAGTGCGAGGAGCGTTGCGTAGGCAATAAGGCTGTACGCAGCGAGAGCAATACCGGCAATGAGACCGAGTAGTCGGTAGTACGAGATGATGTAGAGGATCGTCAAGATGCCACCGATCACGACAGCTCGCTTGCTGTCAGAGATCGCTTGCTTTCCAAGTTCTGGCCCAATCACCGTTTGCGACGCGATCGAGACGTCGACGGGCAGTGCACCACCGCGGATGAGAAGGGCAAGGCTCTTGGCATCAGCAGCGGAGTAAGGGCTGCTCGTGCTGCCAGTGATCACGGTGCTGCCACCTGTGATGCCGACGTTGCAGTCAATCGAAGGATCAACTTGCGGGTGAGAAATGATCTTGTTGTCTAAGACGATTGCGACCTGCCGCTTGACGTCACCCGGTTGATTGCATGCCGCTTCGCCGGTGAGCTTCGTCCAAGCAGAACCACCGGAACCCTTGAAGTTGATATTGATTTCCCACAAACCGTTTTGCGGGTTGATAACAGCGCTGGCGTCTGACACGCCGCTTCCGTCGATGGCTGAAGGTCCCAGCGAAAGCGTTGCTCCCGTGTCGTCAGCGGCGACGATCGCACCCGTTTGGTCAGGTGCTGCGGCTGCTTCTGGGTTCGCTGTAGTTGGCGGTGTCGTGGCAGCAACCGGTGGGGTAGTCGAAGTGGTTTCGGATGTCTGGCCG
The DNA here is from genome assembly GCA_044220495.1 of Acidimicrobiales bacterium. Lineage (GTDB taxonomy): Bacteria > Actinomycetota > Acidimicrobiia > Acidimicrobiales > JBBSGY01 > JBGAQY01. The sequence continues at coordinate 75,440 of JBGAQY010000011.1, read as the reverse complement.
AGGATTGTTGCGCTGTTCTTTGACGGTGCTTGACCGAGTCCTGCCGCTGTCGTTGAAGGACTTGACGGTGCCGTCGTCGACGGAGTTGTGTCGGGCGTAGGCGTCACTGGCGTTGTTGTGGTCGGTTGTTGTGCAACTTGGGCAAGCACCGGGTGGAACGTCAATTGGGCTGTGCTTCCAATTACCTTCACTGCCTCGGTTGGGTCTGAAACTCCAGGCAATTCAACGATGATGCGCTTGTCGCCGGCCACTTCGAGGTTGGGCTCGGTAACACCAAGCGAGTCGACGCGTTTGCGGAGCACCTCGAGTGTGCGGTTGGCAGCGTCTGATGACAGCTGTTGTCCGTTTCGTGGCTTCAAGTCGAGAACTACTTGGGTGCCACCTTCGAGGTCGAGACCAAGCTGTGCTGGTTTGTCGACGACGAAAAACACCGCCAAACCAATTGAGAGAACAGTGAGAATTGCGCGCCACATTGTGTTGCCAGACATGGGGTGAAAACGTACTACCCGCACCCGGTAAGTAGCGGCCTCTCTGTCACGCAGACTTGCGTTGATGGCGGTGGTGACACGGCCAAACACGCGATGCGCGCGTGTTTGGGCAGCGACACCTTTACTTATGTATGTACTGACGCGTGCATGTGCTTAGGCATCGGCGCGTTGCGAGGACGACGTGCGTGCACGAAACGAGCGCAGCCTGTCCTGTATGGGCGGTTGTGGCCCTTTGTCGGGCCTTGGGGGCCTCTGAACAGGACTTTTCGAGTCATTTCGTTACCCCTCGGAACGACCTAGAGCGATCATCTGCGTCGTTTGAGTCACTCGTTGAGCGGTGACTAGTTCGCGCGACGAACGCGTCGCGCGCCAACGCGACGCGCGACGCGCGTTTTGCACGCGCGACAACACAACAACGCGTGCGCGCGACGCGCATGTTGTGCGCGCAACACGCACGCGCGTCTACAGAATTCGAGCGTGCGCGAAAGTCGCGAATCAGTGTTCTGCGCGCGCGGTTTTCAAAACAACGCACTTTTTTGCGCCTTCGCGGCCTGTTTTTGCAAAATTGATTTTCGGCACAAAAACGCGATTTGAAATGCAAAATAACCTTGCGCTGCAATGGTTTTTGTGATTTACGTGTTTTGCGACGTGCTGCGCGACGGGCGTCATACAGCAAACGTGCTTGACCTGCACGTGTTTTTCGATTCAGATTTCACACAACTTTCCTAAATCAGGAGAGTTGCGGTGCGAAGTCGTAGCGGTAAATCCGAAGTAGCTAGGCAGTACGCCGAACTCAGGTTTCTGAGTCGGGTTTGTAAAACCAAGTTGCACCGTGCGAAAGCAAAAGCACATTTCCCAAAACTGGAGACCTAATGAAACCTACTGAAGACACCCCACGAACCACTACAGAGGCGGCGGCTCGCACCACAAAGCGCACCACCGCCAGAGCGACCGCCCGTCCAGCAGCCAAGAGAAGCACCGCTAAGGCCACTCCTCGCCGCGCTGCTGCCAAGCGCACCACCCGTCGCACCACTGCATCGGCAACCCCACGGGCCACCGCAAAGCGGACACCGGCGAAGCGCACAACCACCCGCGCCACTGCTACCCGCGCCACGGCTGCCAAGCGCACCACGGCAAAGCGCACGACAGCGAAGCGCACCACTACTACCCGTGCAACTGCAAAGCGCACGACGGCGGCGGCAACCCCACGGGCGACCGCCAAGCGCACCACGGCAAAGCGTGCAACCGCTACCCGCACCACTGCCAAGCGCACCACTGCCAAGCGCACGCCGGCAAAGCGCACCACAGCGGCGGCAACCCCACGGGCGACCGCCAAGCGCACCACGGCAAAGCGTGCAACCGCCAAGCGCACCACTGCTACCCGTGCAACTGCAAAGCGCACGACCGCAACCCGTTCGACGGCAAAGCGCACACCAGCGAAGCGCACAACCGCTCGCGCTGCTGCGCCTCGTGCAACCGCCAAGCGTGCGACTGCAAAGCGCACCACGGCAAAGCGCACAACCGCTCGTCGCACGACTGCACGTCGTCGCTAACTAAACGAGTTGTGAACAAGGCGGGCCTTCGGGCCCGCCTTGTTTCGCGTCTGGACGGCTTCGTAGCACCGCGCTTGGAACGTAATAGCCGTCGCGGTGGCTTCTACGGCCGCCCCAGTGGCCTTTACGCGACAAGCGAGTTCGATCGCCACGCCTCTCAACGAACCTTTACGCAGTGAGAGCGGTAGCGTGTCGTGCAGTGTCCTCAGTCAGTCGCCGTCGTGTTGCCGCACCCACCAAGCGCACCGTTCCCAGTCTCAAGTACGAACGAGAGCTGTGGGCGGCTGGCAGCAACGTCGTGGTCGGTGTTGATGAGGTCGGTCGTGGAGCATGGGCTGGCCCGTTAACGGTCGGTGCCGCTGTGTTGCCGCAGTCTCGCCGGGTCAACAACGTCAGAGACTCAAAGGCATTAACCGAGGCTGAGCGAGAAGCGCTTTTTGACCGAGTTGGCGATTGGTGCGTCTCGTGGGCCGTTGGTCACGTCTCGCAGATCGAGTGCGACGAGCTCGGCATGGCCGAGGCGCAACGACTTGCTGCTTCTAGGGCCATCAAAGGTCTGTCGGTTGAGCCCGACGCAGTGTTGATCGATGGCAATTGGGACTTCGTGGGTCTCGGTAACACCCGCAAGATCATCAAGGGCGATGCGCACTGCTTGTCAATTGCCGCAGCTTCGATCCTTGCCAAGGTCTCGCGTGACCGCATCATGCGCGAGCAGTCGGCCAACTATCCGCTCTATGACTTCGATCGCAACAAGGGCTATCCGTGTCCTCGCCACAAAGCAGCGCTCAGGTACTACGGGCCATCATCGATCCACCGACGCAAATGGGTTTTCATGAGCAGCCTTCCGTGGGGTCTGCAGGTGATCGACGAGACTGAAGATTCCGACGATCAAGCGAGGTTGTTTTGAAGTTCCGCCGCAGTCACATCTTGAGAGCCTTCGTGGTGTGGAACTTCTTCGTGTGGATCGTGCTCATCAAGAACATGGTCACCGACACCGAGCATGAGCTGAGTTTCCGACTGGTTCACATCTCACTTGCCGCCGTCTCGCTCGTGTTGGCCGGCTTGTCATGGCCGCTCGCCAAACGCCTCGACACATCTGAGTAGTCACAGGCCGCTCGATTGGAGTTGCCGCAACTCCGAGTGCGACCCTTGAAGCCCTCACCGATTTGTCGGTTTGAGTTCAAGATCCAAGAAGGTCGAGTCAATGAGTCGCGGTTCCGAGCAGCCTGGTTTGTTCCCCGAAGAAGTGGAATGGGACCCAACCCGCGCGCGTCGTGTCGAGGAATATCCGGTGCCTCGAACGCTGACAATTCCCCGCTTGCCTGACGACAAGATTCGCAACGAGGGTCACCTGATTTCGCTTCTCAAGCCTGGCGTGTATCACGTAAGCCAGATCGAAGACGCAGTCGAGCGTTTGCAGCTGTGTGATCGTGACGACGGGCGTGGACGATACGACTCGAACAATCACATCAAATGGCAGCACCGCGTCGCCAACGGTTTGCAGCAGCGACGCGCAAAAGGCCTTGCTCGTTCACTCGGTGATGGTTTTTGGGTTCTTGACGGAACACTCGACGCTCCCAAGCGCGCTGTGTTCGTGATCATGGGTGAACTCAGCGATCTCACCTTGGCGCTCGGTGCTGCGGCCAAAATGGCGCGTCAGATCGAAGAACAAGTCGACATCATCTTCTGCGACCCGCCGTGGCAGATCGACATGTTGAACACCAACGGTCGTAAGCCGGGGCGTGACCGTTATGACCGCAATCAAGACGACATTGTCAGTGGTTACATCGAGCTTGAGAAGAGCGCGTCGTATTTCGATTTCTCAAGCGAGTGGATAAGCGGCGCCGCTGGCATCTTGCGACCGGGCGGCGCTATGTGCGTTGTAACGGGCCCAGATCAATCGGGTGCAGTTCAACTAGCAGGAGAACGAGCGGGCCTCTGGCAGCAAAATAGCGTGGTTATACGCAAACCTGCGTTCGTTATGCCGACTACACGACGCAATGCACTGTCACACACGCGCATGACGGTATTGCGCAAGGGTCCGAAACGTCTCGACCACACTTACAACTTGCTGCCCGAAATGCCGCGTGCAGAGTCGGGCAAGTTGTATCCGCAAGACGTGTGGGATGACATTCCGCTTTATCAACGCACTCGGCTCTATCGATATCCGAATCAGCTACCGCCGATACTCGTTGACCGTGTGGTGCGTATGTACAGCAACCAAGGTGATCTTGGTGTCGACTTCTTCAGTGGGTCGGGCACGTTCCCGCTTGTGTGTTTACTGCGTGGTCGTCGCTGCATTGCGTCAGACCTAAACCCGAAAGCGATTCAGTTCGGTATGGGACGCATCCTCGATGTGTTTGCTCAACAGAACGCAACGTTGAATTTCGGCGGCGGCATCAACGATTTCAGCCGCATACAGCTCGGCCTGTAACGACTACTCGTCAGTAACAGTTGCCGGGTCGGGTTCGAGAAGCCCCACGCGTACGTCAAGGGCGAGCGTTAGGCAACGACAACCGCCGCCACCTTTCATGAATTCAGTAACAGGCACAGTCATGACGTTGAAGCCCCACTGTTCGAGTTGACGCCCAACGCGAACTGGTGTGTTGGGCATAATGATGTTCTTGCCAACCACCACCGAGTTGCAGCAAAACGAAAGTGCTTCGTCGTCTTCGAGGATTAATGGCTCGGGCACCAATGCCTCAAGCGTTTTGCATCCGTAACGATCGAATGCCATCGGCGCAATGATCGCTTGACGTTCGGTGAGGGGAGTGAACGTCAAGTCGAGGTGATAGAGGCGATCGTCAACTAGTTCCACCGAACGGACGGCTGCGCCGGTAAGGCGCGAGAGATACGCGTGTGAGGCAGCATCAGATCGGCTGCGATAACCAGATACGAGAACGCGGTCACGTCCGGTGCCAAAGGGCAACGCGTCGCCTGCTCCTTCGTGCACGACTGACTCAGGTAAGTGATCGATGTAGAACCCGCGTTCGCGAAACCACGCAATGTCAAACGGCGTTTCGCCTTGCCGCTCTGGATGTCTGAAGTGTGTCGGCACAAATTGATTGCCGTTCACGATCCCTGCATTGGCGGTAAACACGAGATCGGGCCATCCGTCTTCGGGCGGCTGGAACTCAATTTCCGCTCCCGCTTCGCGCAGAGCTGTAACCAGGTTCTCCCACTGTGTGCGCGCGAGGTCGCGGTCAACAGTGACGTTTGTGTGCATCCACGGATTGATCTCGTAGAGAACGCCGAAGTGATCAGGAGGGCAAAGCAGAAAGTGCCTTCCCCAATCGAGTTCGCTCACATTTCCCCCTGGCGTTTGCGGTCGATGGCCCGAACGTTCTACACCGAAGCCAGCGCTTTTGCCCGGTAATCGACCTGTGGGATTTGACGGCTACGTCTGCGAAACCGGCGTCTCTTCTGGCCCGATGGTCGGTTCGCCTTTCAAGCGACCACGGTTGTGGTCGAGCAGGTCGCGGCCGACGACTTGAATGACGCCCGCCAGCGGAATTGCCAACAAGGCGCCAAGCAGACCAGCAATCGACACGCCCAACAACACACTCACGAGAACAGTCAACGGATTGAGTCGTACCGTCTTCGCCATGATTGTTGTCTGGAGCAGTTGGTTTTCGATCTGTTGGTAGACGACGTAGATAATCAACGCGATGACACCGGCGCGGACGTTGTGCAAGAACGACACGCCGACGCTCGCAATTGCACCCAACGTTGCGCCAACCAACGGAATCATGTCCATGCACGCAACCCACACTGCGAGCACGAGTGCAAAAGGCACGCCAAGCAACCTGAGCGACACGTACGTGACAAGGCCAGCGATGAAACTGATGAGCAGATTGCCCGCCATGTAACCCGTCACCGAGCGAGATGCATCAGCGGCGACGCGTCGAATGCGCAGCTGCGTTCTTTGGTCGAAGAAGATCAATGGCGCCCGCAACATCTGCGGACCTTCCAGCAACATCAAGATCGTCAACACAATGACGGTGATGAAGCTTGCTGCCGTTGAGAACACCAGCCCCGCAACGTTGATTGCCGATGCTGTGGAACTCGTCAATGCGGTACGCAAACGTTCTTGATTTTCACTCACGTATTGATCGAGGTTGTAGCGCTCGACCAACTGTCCAACCGTGCCGCGACCGTTTGATGCGTCTTCGAAGAACTGGGGAAAGCCGTCGATGAAAGTCTGTGTCTGGTCGACGATCGGGCGGATGAATACGTAGAGCAGACCCGCCAAAATGCCAACGCCGACGAGAAACACGATCGCGGTTGCCCAGCCCCGACGGAGACGCAAGCGGGTTTGCAGAAAGTCGACAGCCGGGTTGAGCGTCAGCGCGAAGAACGCTGCGATCAAGATCAGCTCAATGATCGTCCAGGCTCGTTGGATGAACAGCCACATGAGATAGGTGGCGACGACAAGGCCGATAGTGGCCAATATCGTGCGAACCGGCACGTCGTTGTTCGAGTTGGTATCGGCCGAACCCGCTGGCATGGCCGTCAGCGTAGGCCAGTGGAGCCGCCGCTGAGTGCCTCTAGCTGCTGATTCTTTCGCTGCGCCTGCGAGTGAGCCCGGCCGCCATCTCCTTGGTCTGTGCTCGGATTAAGGTCCATCGGCGATGGGTCAACCCGTGCACATAGTCGGAGTGAAAAGGATGACCCCGTCGGTCGTCCGTTACGAAGTCGACCGCAGCCTGACCGGCATGGGCCACGAATCGTACAAATCGCCACCGCCCGAGGCGGCCCGACGCCCCTGCGACGTACTGGCACGCCAATTGTTTCGAACGGGAAAAGTTTTTTCGGTTCACATTTTCTCGAACCTCGTGACCATTACGCTGGCGCCCGATACCGACGATTTAGCGGTATTCGATGAAGTCTTTGAATTGCTTTTTATCCATTACCTACCGGGCGTCGAACCGACGCCTGTCTGACGTACATATAAAGAAGGACAAGTAACGTTGGTTTCCGAATCCGCGCCAGGAGCTCCTGAGCACATAGACGACTGGGTGGCAATGCAGGAGCGGTTTGACGACGCAGCTCGTCTCGCCAATCTCGAGCCATGGATTCACGCACTCTTGCGAGCGCCCAAGCGCGTGCTCGAAGTGGCCGTGCCCGTGCGGATGGACAACGGCTCGGTAGAGGTCTTCCAAGGTTGGCGTGTTTGTCACAGCGATAGTCGCGGTCCGGCCAAGGGCGGCATCCGCTTCCATCAAGACGTCGACGCCCATGAAGTGACAGCGCTCGCCGCCGGCATGACATTCAAGACAGCGGTGGTGAACGTTCCGTTCGGCGGCGGCAAGGGTGGTGTTCGCGTTGATCCACGCCGTTTGTCGATGGCCGAACTCGAACGCTTGACGCGCCGCTACACCTACGAAATATCCCCGGTTATTGGGCCTAATAGTGATGTTCCGGCGCCCGATGTCAACACTGACGGACAAGTGATGACGTGGCTTTACGACACGTACTCCGCAATAAAAGGTGAGCTGTTTCCCGATGTCGTGACGGGCAAACCGATCTCAATGGGAGGGTCCCTTGGCCGTGCCGGCGCAACGTCTTCGGGTGTCGTGACTTGTGCGCGCGAGGTGTTTGCGCGTCTTGGCATCCCCATGGCCGGTAGCCGCGCTGTCATTCAGGGCTTCGGCAAAGTCGGCGGACCGCTCGCGTTCCTCCTTTCTTCGGCCGGCATGCGCGTGATTGCGGTGTCTGACGTCAACGGCGCGATTTACAACCCCGCTGGGCTCGACGCTTTCCGCCTGTCAGACCACGTAAGCCAAACCGGAACCGTTGTTGGCTTCGGCGGCGCCGAACCCATCTCGCCCGAAGACATGTGGAAGCTCGAGTGCGAATTGTGCGTGCCGGCCGCGTTGTCAGGTGCCATCGATCAAGAGGTGGCCAAGACCATCGGTGCTCGCGTCATCGTCGAGGCTGCGAATGGGCCGACAACCCCTCACGCCGACGAGGTTCTCGACGAGCGAGGCATCCACGTCGTGCCCGACATCTTGGCCAACGCCGGGGGCGTCACTGTGTCGTACTTCGAGTGGGCTCAAAGCCGCCAGGGCTACATGTGGGAAGAAGACCAAGTCGCCAACCGCCTCCGGCGAATGATGGAAGAAGCATTTACTGCTGTCTGGACCAAATCCGATGATCTTGGTGTCTCGCTCAGAAGGGGAGCCTTCGTCGTTGCCGTTAACCGTCTTGCCGAAGCATGCGCCCTTCGCGGTATCTTTCCCTAAGCACTCTTTGCGGCTCACAACGGCTACACTTAGTGACAGCTCTTGTGGCTCGTGGCCGCAGCGAAAGTCCTGTTCAAGGCGGCTAACCGATCTGCGAGAATCGGTTCCGCACAACCGTGCCAGCACCCCTACGAGTGTTGACACTCAACCATCAAAAGCGTAGGTTTGTGATTATGATACAGAGCCAGCGTAAAGCAGCACTCCCTCTTTTCGCCCTCTTGGGTTTCGAGGCAGTGGCCATTGTCGGTCTTTCGCTTCTTGGCTCGTCACCAGGCATGCAGGTCCCATGGCACGACCTTTCGTCATGGCTCTCGACCAGCTCGGTTGACCAGCTCGCAGCGCCAATCGTTCGCCTCACGGCGCTCGCCGTTGCTTACTGGATGCTTGCCAGCACCGCACTTTGCGTTCTCGCTTACGTAAGCCGTAACTCCACCGCCACTCGTGCCGTTTCGATGTTCACCCTTCCTTCGGTGCGTCGTCTCGTTGACGGAGCCCTTGCGGTTTCGTTGGCCACCACCACGGTGATGGGTGTTGGCGGCACGGCGATGGCCGCTGATGCATCCTCCACGACGATTAGTGCAAGTGCCGACGGCAACCTGAGTGTTCCGACGCCGAGCATCACCGAACCCGACAACTCGGCCAGCTCAACAACGAGCAGCTCAGTCGTCAGCACCACGACTCTCACCGACGACACTTCGGTAGGCACCCCGGTGTTACAAGACCAAGCAACGACCACGAGCGAAGCACCAACGACTGCAGCACCTACAACCGCTGCTCCCACAACGGCCGCTCCAGAAACGTCGACGACGTTGTCGGTGTCGCCTGACGGCTCAACCGGCTCAGTGCCAACGCCTCGCCTCGAGACCTCGACTACAACCTCGAGTGAAGCGCCAACAACGTCAACGACCGTTCCGCCAACGTCGAAAGCGCCAGCGCAACCGTCGACACCGACGCCTGAGACCGCTCCTGCCCCCTCGACTGAGGTGTTGGGCGTGCAAGAGCACCGTGTCGTTCCCGGTGACAACCTCTGGAACATCGCTCGTGCCCAGCTCGCCAGCGCAACCAACCGCGACGGCAGTCAGCTCAGCGAAGCCGAGATCCGTGACTACTGGCTCAAGGTCATCGACGCCAACAAGAACAACTTGCGGTCACACGACCCGCACTGGATCTTCCCCGGCGAGATCATCAACTTGCCAGCGATCGACGCCGCTTCGGCGAGCTAACGCAAACGTCTGCAAAAAAGCCCTGGTCTTAACCGACCGGGGCTTTTTTTGTTTCCCGTCTTGCCCGTTTGCCTCTGGCCGGGGTGACGAGCGCCGCAGCCTTGCCGGCCGGGGTGACGAGCGCCGCAGCCTTGCTGGGCGGGGCTTTTTGTTTTCCCGTTTTGCGCCCGGCCGGGGGTGACTGGCGCAGCCTTGCCGGGCGGGATCATCGTCAACGTTGACCCGGAGTCCGCATCACCCAGCCGTCTGCCCCGACCCGGGCCAGCCCGATGTGGCCACGCGCCCCGCCGCCCCGCTCGGCACCGGCGCCCCGACGAGGCCCTCTCCGGTTCCCGACCGACGAGTCGCCAGCGCGCCGGCCGACCTTCGCCGATCCCCCTTTCACCTATGCGAAAAAACCAAAACCAGCCTGAGTTGGGCCGCGATTTGGCAATTTCGCGTGGTTGAAAGTGGTCATCTTTGTCGGATCCATGGCTTGCCTAGGCTGCCTCGCGTGCACGTGATCTGGTATCCGGCGACGACCATCGACGGCTACATCGCTGACGTCGATGGAGATTCGGATTGGGTAACTGCCGAAGACGAGGAGCTGTTCTCTGAGCTCGTGCAGAGTTGTGGCGCTGTGATCGTCGGACGCGCAACGTTCGATCAGTTTCACGGCTCGATCTACCCGATTGCTGGCGCCACTACTTACGTATGCACGTCGCGCCCCGCCGACGACATCGATGGTGTGCGGTTCGTGAGCGGCTCTCCATCTGAAGTTCTGGAACGCGTGCGCAACGACGGCCTCACAGCGGTCGTGTTGTCAGGAGGCGGTGACGTCAACGGGCGCTTCGCCAAAGCCAACCTCATCGACGAAGCAATTGTCAGCGTTTATCCGAAAGTGTTTGGCGGCGGAACGAGGCTGCTCGGGTCGCACGAATTGCGGATCAACCTCGGCGGGTCATCGTGGACGGCACTGCACGACGGAGTCATCCAGCTGCGGTCGACATCACTGTCGTTCTCGCAGTCTGTTGGATGACCCAGATCGCAGCCACTACAAACCCGCCCTCGCCGCTTTCACCTACCCAAGAAGCCCAAAAAAGGGCCCGCACGCGCACAATTCTGGGCTTCTTGGGTCGGTGAAAGGGAGCGGGAACAAGAGGTTCCGCACGCATTCAAGGCAAACAAAAAGCGCCCCTACTGCGGGGCGCTTTTCTCGCTCAGTCGGATCAGTACTGACGAACGCTCCAGACCTTCCATGGTTCGTTTTCAGTGAGTCGGCTCACTGTGATTTCCCACGGGTAGGTCTGCTGGCGCTTGCCCGGACTCGACACGGTCACGGTGCCCTTGGCTACCCAGTTTCCGTCTTCGGTGCTTGTCCATTGAGCGTCGGAGCTCATCGCGAAACTAAATGCGGGGCCGCCAGTCGCCTTGGCTTTGATCTCAGGTGACTCAACTTGGAAGCGGTCGAACTGTGGTCCGTCGTTCAAGAAGTAAGGACGAACGGTTTCGAGGTTGCCATCAACAGCAAATTGCCCCCACGCAGTGAGCGCTGCGTTCATAGCGTCAACAACTTCTTTAGGAACTTGTGCCGGGGGAGTCGTCGCTGCCGGATCGCCGCTGCTCGTGTTTGTTGTTGCGTTTGGATCGGCGGTGCCTGACGTTTGTGTGGTCTGTGTTGTCGCGGTGTTGTCTCCGCCACCACCTAGTACGGCCTTGGCCCCAGCACCAACAGCCAATACAACGAGGATTACAGCAAGAGCACCGAGAAGCTTGCGGCCAAGACCTCCACCACCGTTGCCTTCGTTGTCGCCGTTGAAGTCGTCGTCGTAATCATCGTCATAGCTGTCGTAAGTGCCGTTGAAGTCATCGTCATCGAAATCGTCATTGCCGAAATCGTTGAGGTTGTCATCAAAGCTCGAGAAGTCGTCGTCGGCCGGCTGGTCGTCACGAGCGTGTGAACCCGTGGTTGGCTCGTCGTCGTATCCGAAGTCGTCAGACGTTTGCGGGTCTGAGTAATTCTCATCGGATGTATCGAAGTCCAATGGGTCGTAAGCGTCGTCGTCGTCAGTCCTTCGAGTGGTCTGACCCGATCCCCCCGGAGTAGTCGTCTCTTCGGTTGAGTACGGCCATGCGTCGGGATCGAACTTGTCTGACATTTAGTTGGGCTCCGTGAGTGCTGACCACACTTCGACAATTGGACGGTCGAGAGTGGAGTTGACGTTGATGTCGCCAGCGATGTTTACGACGTTGGCGGGGATGTTGTTAGGGGTTCCGGGCAGGCCGGTTTCAAGGTGTGCTGACCACGTGCCTGTGATCGTGACGTGCACTGTGTGGTCGTCAGGGTTTTCTGGATTCGGCGACTTGGTTTGGTAAGTGTGCTTGAAGAACTGGTTGACGTCACTGTCGCCAGCATTCCATTGCTTTGATTGGCCGTCGCCGAAGTCAATCTTGAACTGCTTGGGCTTGAGGACCAAATAAATGTCGTTGTCGGCGTTGCCGCCCGGGTCTTTGAGCAGCAGGCTCGACTGCGACCCGGCCGCTCCAACGTCACCAACTGCGAAGGTGACTTCGGCACCAGTGAGGAACGACTGCGTGTAATCAGCCGTCAGCTTCGGTGGAGGAGCCTGAATCTCGGTCGTGCTCGTGATGCCGTTTACGAATGTTCCGCCACCCGTTTCGAGTGCAGCAATGCGCTCGCAGTAGGTGACGATGTCGCCCGTGCTCGTGCTTCGTGACGTGACGAGTCGCGACGTGTAGCCATTGATGACGCAGGGGCCGTGAACAATGAGTACGTCCCACCCGTGTTGAATCGGTGCGTAGCTTCCGCCTCCGCCGCCACCACCACTGCCTCCGCTGTCGCAGTTACCAATAGCGCCCGACCCGTAAGTCGACCCCTGGCAACCAGCTGCGGCCGCTGGCGATGCTTGCAGCGAAAGAAACAAGGGCACGGCAAAAACCACGGAAAGCGCAGCTATGGAGAGCCGGCGAACTCGTTGTGATTTTGCCTTCAACATGGTTACTGCTCCTTCGCCACATGACGGTCAGCTATGCGCCAAATGCCGTCTTGGCCCTTCTCAATAGTGTAGATCTCTGGGGGGAAATACCCAACAGGAGAAGGGAAAACTTCCTTGCCAGAGGCATCAACGCCGGGTTTTCCATCGGGCTTCACATCTACGACCATGCGGACTTGATTCGCCGCTGGTTCATCTACTTTTTGCGCTCTCGTAATGACAACGTTGGCTCCGTCGACGTGGTAGCCCTTGGTCTTCAGGTTGGTCAGGCGGCTGACCGTGTCGGCGTAGCAAGCACACTCAGTGAGCATGATCTCTCCGACCCTTGAGGGATCTGGAGCCATGAAAAGATCGTTTTCGACCTTGATGATCTGGGCCAAACCGGCTTCCCAATCCGACAAACCGACCACTGCGCTCGAGGTTGGGGGCGTGGTCGACGGTGCTGCCGTCGTTACTGAGTCGCCCTCAACCCCGTTTTCGTTCGAGGGATTGATGACGCGGGCATAAGCAACCCCGCTCACCATGAGGACGCCAACAACGACGAGAGCGATAAGAGCGCGACGATCTTTCATCCGGCCTGCCTTGGGTCAGCGGCACCAGTCACCCGAACTTCGCCATCGGCTGCGTTCGGAAGTAGCACCTTGATGAGTGTGAAGCTGAACTTCGATGATGCTGTCACGAGAAGAGTGCCATCTGCGTCGACTGTGATGTCGCGGTTGTAATAGGTCTGCCCAGTGTCGGTCTGCGCGTTGTCGAGATATGCATTTGCGGCTGCGACGGCCTGGTTCGGGAGGAGAACAACTGTGCCGTCGGCTTTGAATCGGTCGAGATCGATCTGGCTGGCGCCCGCGATGGCTGCTCCGTCAACGCTTGCCGCAGCAGCGCGCTTTTCACTGAAGCCGTGCCACAGGTCAAAGCTGATGCCGCCCAAAAAGAGGATCATCGTGCACAGGCCCAGCACCCAGATGGTGAAGAAGCCAGCCTCACTTCTCTTGATCAAGGTTGGGCGGGTCATGGCGAAATGCTCCGGTATTGGTCGACGACTTCACGGTGACGGGAAGTAAGTGTGAAGGCATCGGTGTCGAGGTTCCACACGGGAATGTTTGTGACCGGCACGTTGACGTTCACCTGGGCCGTCACAGTTTGACCTCTAGCTAATTGGGGAGCGAGGTCAGGAAACGTGAGTTGATATTGGCCGGGCTTCATGCCGTAATCAGCCGCAATGCCGTCGACAACTGCTTGCGCACGGGCCTGATCTCCGGTCAGTACGTAGGTGCGAGCAGCCTCACGCGCGGCAACGCGGCCCATCGATTGACGCTCCGCCCAAGTGGGGAACACCATCACGAGTATGGCAAGTGGAAGTAACAGAAAGCCCATGCCAGCGAGAAACTCAATCAGCATGAAGCCTTCTGTGTTGCGCTGATTGTTGCGACGAGTGCGGATCATTGCGGAGCCTGCTCTTTAACGGCGGAGGCGGTTGAGGTTCGTTCGAAACTAGGAAATCCGGGAAACCACGCCTCGAAGTCCGCGTGTGTAGTGGCCAAGACCCGAGTGCCGTCGGCGCTCAACGCACACGACCAAGTCACATTGCTGCCGAGGGAACCCATGCCGTTTTCGAGAGTCGACTTCGCGCGGTCTTGGCAGCGCGCAATAGCAGTGTCGTCGACGCGGGCCCCGGCTCGGGCCCCTTCGTCAGCGGCCGCCCTAACAACGCCGCTGCCGTACTGCACAAAAATGAAGTTGGCCAGGAACATGAAAATGATCATCGAGAGCAGAACTGCCCCGAGAAATTCGACAGAAATAAAGCCGACATCGGTCCGCCGGTAGCGGGGGATCAATGTCGGCTTCATCTCGAAATACCCTAGTTCTTGATGCCTCGCGTGCTGATGCGAAGCGTTTAAGGCTTACGGATTTGGTGGGTTGTTGTTGGTCACAAGCAAGTCAGAGAACTTGGCAATGATATTGATACCTACAGCCCGAAGAGCGGCCCAGATGATAACGATTGCGACGACACCGATGGCCGCGTTACCGAGCAGCTCGGCAGTCGTGAAACCAGATTCGTCACCTTTGGCGAGCTCAAGACGCTCAGTAAAGTTAATCATGATACTCCTTTCGTGAGTCCATTTTGTCGGGCACATGATGCTGCGTCAACAGAAAATCCGAGATCAGGCGAGTTTTTGGCTCACAAGGTTCCGTTTAGTAGGGACGGTATCGGGCCCGCAATGAAGAGCAGCATGATCGGTGCGAGGAAGAAGATAATCGGGATGAGCATTGCACCCTGTCGTTTCGTTGCTCTTCGGCGGATTTCAGTGCGTCGATTGTCTCGCACGTCTTCAGACAGCGACAGCAGTGCCGCCGCAATATCGGCACCGCGTTCCGCTCCACTTGCCAGGAGCTTGTACGTTCGGGCGGCAAATGGCTCAGGTGTTTGTTCGGCGAGCCGAGTGAACGCCCGATTTGCCGACATGCCGCGAGCGTGTAAGCGAAGCGCCTCGTTTAGCTCGTCGATAACCGCACCGCGCCCTCGGCGCACGAGGCGCTGAGCGGCAAGGACTGGTGATCCGCTAGTGCGGAGGTAGATGGCGAGCAATTGATTGACGGTGTAGAGCTCAATGCGCATGCGCTCACGGCGCGCTTCGATGCCTTTACCCACGAAGGCAGTCTTTCGGCTGACGCCGATCAGTACTCCGAGGACGAAGAGCGCAATAGCGGCGGGCGCCGACTTCGCAAGCAGTGCGCCAATGATGCCGAAAGCCAAACCCCAGCCCAAGCCGCTACCGACTTGGCGAACCCGATATTCCTGCACGCGTACAGCTTCGGGAACTTCGCCCATGATTCGAGCCTGCCGAAGCTTGAGAAGAAGTGCCTCGTCGTCAAATGTTGCGCCGAATAGGCGGGTGATTGTTGCGGTGATCGATTCAATGATCGGTCGATAGAGCCGCGGAATAACACCAGCAAGTGTGACGACATCTTTGGCGTTCAAAGCAGCCCGGTCGGGCGTCTTTCCGAGCAGAGATCGCGCTCCCGCAGTGTAGGGACGCACACGACCTGACAGCCTGGTTGTGGGTTTCACAAACAGTCTCAACAAGGACGCCGCAAAGAGTCCGGCGCAAAGTGCACCAAGTAAGCGAAGTCCAAAAAGATCACTCATGGCTAACCTCAACTGAGACTGCAGATCCGCCAAATACGCGCGGCTCCTCCTTGTCTTTGCCGAGCTTCGCCAACGCGAGCATTCCCACGAGGCTCAGCGCGGCGCCAATCAACACCACCACAATGCCTGCGGGCGAACGGTAGAACTTCGCGAAATCAGCACTGGTGAACACGATCATGATCAAAACGGCCCATGGAATGACGAACACAGCGCGTCCGTTGATCTTTTGCTCGAGCTGCGACGAGACGATTTCTTCTTGTAGCTGAAGATCTTCGGTCGTTGCATGCGCGAGGTCTCGCAGAATATCGGTAACGATGCCGCCGCCGCGCTCATGCGCAAGTATCAGAACTTCGATGACGCGATCCGAAGTGGGATCAGACAATCGTTCTCGAATTACCTCGAGGGCAGGAACAACACCCAGGGTTGAAGCCATCGACGGGAATCGTTCGAATGCCGATCGAAGGGCCTCCGGCCCACGGTACGCAAGTGCAACTAGTGCACCGTGTAGCGATGCGTTCGACTCGATCGACGCAATGATCTCCATGATTGCGTCGGGCCACGCCTGCTGAGTCTTGGCCATGTTTTTCAGACGGCGTTGCGAAAAATAGGCGTGCGGGATGGCAATGGCTCCGGCGGCCGGGGCCAACGCAACGACTGGGACTCCCGTGATCGCGGCGACTAACGCGAGGGTGATGAGGCCGACAGCGGCAAGTCCGCCGTAGTACTGCGTGGGCGAGAGTTCGAGTCCTGCTTGGTTTAACCAGACCTGACGCTTCGAGACATCCGGCGTTGGCTTTGATGACTTGAATCCGAACTCAACCCGTGGAGCGTTGCCGGTGACAAGTCCGACGATGAAGAAGATGAATACGCCGAATGCGAGCGCTCCCAAAAGGATCATAGGTAGACCTGTTGTCCAGACAAGATGCCGCGCAGGGTGTAACCCTTGGGAAGGTCACGCTCGATGCGGTCAGCGCATGCCGGTACAGCTCCTGTCCACTCAAGTTGCTTGCCGAATCCGGAGCGCTCAAATATCGGCGCTGTAGTGAAGCCGCTTGTGCTCATTGATGGTTCGACCGCCAGGATTTCCATTACCTGGCGACGAATGCCGGCGCTTGGGTCGACAGCGTTGATGTTTTCTTTGTCGAGGAAGCAAACGATGTCGATGGACGACGAAAACACTTTGCGCACGATGTCGATGCCGACGTTCTCGCCAGCCATGATGGCCGCGTTAACGATTGCTTCAAGAGCGTCGTACGCCGAGTTGGCGTGCACCGTGCAAAGGAAGCCCGTGCCTGCGTTAACCGCCCGAGTTAGCTCGAAGGCCTCGGAGCCGCGAACCTCACCGACAACGATGAGATCAGGACGCATCGCGAGAATGAACTTCACTAAATGGCGGAGTGTGATTTCGCCTCCACCGTCGAGTGCGGGTGGGCGTGACTCGTAGTACTGCCCGTGAAGGATCGGCACGTTGAGTTCGCGAATTTCCTCGCACACACGGATGCAGTGGTGCGAGGGCACCGACGCAATACATGCGCTTGTAAGAGTCGTCTTACCGGTACCCGGTGAGCCCGACAACATCATCGAGGTTTTGGAGTGCATTGCTGCTCGCAAGAAGCTTGCTGCCGGCGATGACAACGTTCCGCGCTCCACGAGACTGGCCAACGATTCGTGCCGCATCGTGTGCTTACGAATCGTGGCTGACAACACGTCAGCGACGGGGGGAATGCACGCAGTCAAGCGCGCTTGCCCGCCCAAGATGCGTGCTTGCACGATTGGGCTTTTCGCGTCGAGGTGGCGCTCGCCGGTTGCGAGAAGGCGTTCGACAACTTGCAGGTTTTCCTGTTCGGTCGTGGGCAGTGTCATGCCCTGCAAGCGGCCGGCACCGTCGATGTAGGCAACTTCGTCGCCCTCGATGAAGATCTCTTCGATGTCTGGCCGGGCGAAGAGCTCTGCCAGCGGCCCAAAGTCAGTGACTGACGAGAGGATTTGCGCCACCATGCCGGCCGGGTCGGCAAGTGCGCGACCGTTACCGAGGTGTGCGCGTGCTTGGTAGTTGCTTACGACTTCGACAACGACTTCTCGCACTCGGTCGGCTTCCTGGCCAAGCGGAATGCGTTGCTCCTCGATTTGATCAATGACTTCTTCGCGGATGATTGCGTACGCGTCGAGCGATTCACCTTGGCGAGTCGACATGATCACGCACCTCCTTGTGTTGCCCGCTCACGTGCTTCTGCAGGCGCCGGTACTTCGGGAACGGGGCCTCGTCGAGGGCGCCCTGTCGGAACGTGTGCTCGCGGGATTGACGGCGTGAGGGATTCTTCCAATGCTTTGGTGAACTCACCCGAGGGCACCAATGTTCCCTCCCAGGCAGCGCGTTCCACATTGAGATCTGCAGGAAGGAAGTGGATGCCTGCTGGGCCGAAGCTGCGTTGGATTTCGCGAGCGATCTCTTTGCGTTTGAACGCACCCTTCTGGGAGCGGTTTATCACTACGTGGACGGGCTTGTTCTCAGCGAGTTCGCTTAGATCGGCAATGCGGTCAAGCAGCCGAGCAACCCCCATTGGCGTTGGAGGGCAGACCAAAACGATCGTGTCAGCGGTGGCAATAACAGCACGGCTAATGCCGAAGCGATCAGCTGTGCCGAACATTGTCAGGTCTTCAATTGATGGCGACGCGTTGACTACAACTTGCGGACGGCCGCGTGCCATCTCGTTAATTACTGAGGTCATGTCAGAGCCGCGCAGTTCTACCCAGTCTTTGGGGTGGGGGAGCCCAACGAGTACTTCGAGGTTGCTCGCAACTCCGACCAAGCATTCTGAGAGTCGCCCGGTGCCGTGTTCCACAACATCAACTGCCGTGCGCAAGTTCGGGTGCAGACTGAGGCTCAAGCGCTGAGCAAGTGACGGAGCGACTTCGTCGCCATCTATGAGCACGGACCGCTCGCCACGGCGCCCTAGTGAGCGCGCAAGCTCGATTGCAACCTCAGTAACTCCGCTGCCGCCCGATGCTCCAAATACCGCGGTCACGTGACCAAAGCGACGCTCGGGAACGGGAACGCGCACGAGGCCGGGCGTTGGCGTAGATGTCGTTGTTTGTCTTGCGTACGCGTCGAGCCCCTCGGCAGTGAAGTCACGACTGAGGATTGCCGGGTCGTTTTCGAAGTGATCTTGAGGCTCGGCCGGTGTGTGGCGTTCGGGCTTCAAATCCTCAATGACGCGCACAAACTCCTCGGGCATCGCTTGCGCTTCGATTGTCTTGTCGACACCGAGCCGCAGTAGCCGCTGGCGACCGGTCGTTTGTTCAGCACTTGCCGAAAACTCCGTCGGGTCATATACACCGAGGACTCGTCGTCCACGTCGGTGCAGCTCTTCAACTATGTGAGCCGACAAAAACGAGCTGACGTCGTCGACAATAAGGATGTCGTACTCATCCTCGAGCGCTTGGCGTTCTTCGAGAGGACGCGTGCGGACGATGGCGCCACCGTGATCGACCACATATCGGTGCAACGTTCGTGCCCACGAACGCGTCGAACGAACGATGGCGATGCCGGGCAGATCTGTGTCGTAGTCAGTGATCATGCCGTACCCAGGGTTCCACCTATGGCTCCGCTAGTTGACGGTGAGACTGGAACGGCGCCGGTCGAACGCACGACATCGAACTGGCTGCGGTTGAGTACTTCCGACAACAAGATTGCTTCTTCGGGGGTAACCGCAACCGTCACGCCAAAACTTGACCCTCCGGCGAGTGCACCCCCACCGCCGCTTCGGTTTACGGACAGCACTTTCAGATCAGGAACGAGCTTCACCTGAGGGTTCTTTAATCCCACGTCAACCACGTCGACGCGATCGCCCGCAACGATTTCGCCGTTAACCGCACGTTCCATCTTGATAGGGATGCTCATTGCGCGTTTGCGGTCTTCGGTTGCGGGTTTGCGGATGGTTGAGCGCAAGACGATGTCGCCTGACTCGAGGGGTGCAACGGCGAGCCATCCGTCGACGCTGTTGCGGTCGTCGAACAGCACCATTTTGCT
Organism: Acidimicrobiales bacterium; assembly: GCA_044220495.1. Taxonomy (GTDB): domain Bacteria; phylum Actinomycetota; class Acidimicrobiia; order Acidimicrobiales; family JBBSGY01; genus JBGAQY01. Next base: position 55,757 of record JBGAQY010000011.1, on the reverse strand, counting down.
CAGCTGATTCTTCGGGACGCTTACGTTCACCGCGCGCAGGGATGACGCCTTAATGGGCTGACCGTCGACCGCTCGTTCAGACATGACGGCGACCGAAAATGTCTGGCTCGACTTTTGGGTGGCGAACAAGAAGATGACGACGGCGATGAGGCCGGCGAGCAGCATGACGATCCACGCGCCCGAGACATTGGGGACGTTCCGCCTTGGTTCTGCCGGCTTCATCCGGAGGTCGTTGGGGTTGGCGTCAGTCATTTTCCGTTATGTCTCCATTGCAAAGAAGAGGGGAAGTCAGGTCTGCACGGGCAATGCGTATTATCATACTAAGAGACGCATGTTCCCTGTTCAACGGTACTCCTCCGAGGTTCCAAGCGGGGGAAGAATGGGTATGCAAGTATCACAATGCGCAGGAAACATGGAGTTTCTAAGAAAAGTGCTTGCCTTTGGCGCGAAAAGCGAGCAGATTAGCCAGCAACGATCCAATAACCACACCCTGGAGGCCCCTATGGCCCGGCAGCCAAATGACTACCCGCCCATAATGGATACATCGATGGTCGGCGAGCTTCTGCAGATGAGCCCCGTGCACGTCCGTCGTCTCGCTCGAGAAGGCGTCATCCCTGCCTACCGAATCGAAGGTGTACGTGCCTTCAAGTTCAAGAGAGATGAAGTCCTCAACTGGTTCGAGAACCAAAAGGTTGACATCACTCAAACCGATCTGGTGGGCGCCGAGGCGATTCTTCGTCTCAACGACTACGCCTGAGCGACATCTGAATTAGATCTCCAGTAGAACCGGCGCGAGAGCGCCGGTTCTGTCGCGTCCGGGGTCGGATGCCAGGCCGATGTTGGGCAGGGATGTAGCCCGCTCTAGCGGTGGCGGTCGCGGCGGATTACCCAGGCGACTGATGCGAGGGGGATGATCCACTCGTCTTTCTGGTCGCTCACGATGACGACGTGATCTTGGCCGACGCTGATGATGCGACCGACAACAGTTTCTTCGAGCATGCGGTATCCAACCTCGACACGATCGACAGGAGACTGGCGCTCGAGCAAGCGCATCTCAAATGTGCCCGGACCCTTCCCACTCGGAATACCTCCACTGCGCACACCACGTTGCACCACCCGCATGTAAGCAATCGCAGCCATGTTGATGTCGGCCTCGTAAGTGTCGGTGCGAATCGTGACGAAGTCGCCCGCTGCGTAAACGAGTTGGCCGGTGAAGGAACGTCGTTCGGTGCCGACTGCCAACAGATCGCCGCGGTTGCGGGCTTCCATTGCTGCGTAAGCGAAAGACCGCTCTCGCAACTCTGTCTGCGCAACGATCGCTTCGACTTCCTCGGCCTCTTGGCGAAGCTGGCGCTGAATGCTGCGATTGAGCGCGGCCAGACTGGGGTCGAACATCCAGCGTTCTTCATCGTCCTCTTCAAAGGGCGGATCTTCAGGGTTCTCAGGTGTCATGCAGATCTGAGACTACGACCCGACGCGCACGTTCCAGGTGCCGCCGTTTGAATCCACGTCGAGGTAGTACTCGCCGGGTTGCGTGTTGACGACAGCATCCTTTGAACACGCCGCCGTGCACAGAAATGCGTCGCCCGTTCCGGTGTTGGTTTGTTGAAGCAGGCGGACGGTGAGTGATCCGCCTGTCGAGTCGTAGTGCACGGGAGTGTTGCCGCCGGGCAGGGTGAATAGTGCGGATTGGCGTGGTCCTGATCCGCTCAACGAAGTTCCCGACCTAGAAACCGGCGGGGCGGTGGTGGTTGGTTTTGCCGTAGTGGTCGTGGTCGTTGGCGCGAGCGTGGTCAAAAGATTCGGGCCCGTGGTTGGCACTTCGGAGGGCGGAACTTCCGTCGACGGAATCAGGATCTCTGACGGCTCGGGCTCTGCTGCGGTCGTCGTTGGCGATGCCTTTGTTGTTGGTGTGACCACCCGGCGTTCGCTTTGAGAGTTGTGCGCATGGCCGAGCAAGTATCCGCCTCCGACGCCGGCCAGAAGCGCAGCGACAGCGGCGATGGCTGCATTGCGCCACAGGCCGAACCGACTCTTATCCTGCGCACCAGCAGCGGCAGCCAGGGCCGCAAGTGAGATGGTCTCTCGTTTCTCGGACTTACCAGCCTGCTGGGGCTCGGGTGCGTCGCCGGCGTTTGGTTCGGGAGGTGAGGGCTCGGGAGTTGAGGGCTCGCCGGTCGCAGCTTCCTCCGAGACTGCAGCTGCGGGCTCTGACTCGGAGCCTTCTTCGCCTTGACTCTCGGCCTCAACATCGGTGTCACTCTCGACTTCAGGTTGAAGGTCAGAGTTGGCTTCGGCGGGCCCGCTTTCGATGTCGCCTGCGCCCTCTTGAGTAGGCGGTGTGACCTGGGGAAATAGTCCGGGATATTGGTCGGCTGCCGTTGCCGCCGGTGATTCATCGGCCAATGTCTCGACCTCGGAAACTGCTTCACCTTCAGGTTCAGTCTCGTCGTCTGGCTGGGCTTCTGACGCCTCGGCTACGTTCCCGTCGGTTTCAGCAAACTCTGCGACTGCGACCGGGGTCTCCGGGTCGATTTGGGCGGCCTGTGGAGCTTCTGGGGAAATCTCTGACGCCTCAACCTCGACTTCAGACTCAGCCTCTCGGACGGCTTCGGGAGGCGGTGGGCTGAACCTCGCAAGCTCATCAGCGACCGGCGCCTCGACCGAAGGGGCGGTCTCGATGTTGCGCGACCAGAATCCGTCGTCGCCGACCCCTGCCGCACCGGGGGCGGCCGCCTCGGCTACCTCGGCTGGTTCGGTTTCGGAGTCGGGCGCCGGCGGTGCGACCGGTTCCGCTTCGGATTGCATGGGGGCCAGCTCGCCGTCAATGGCTGCGGGTTGCTCATCGGCCTCAGATTCGGGCTGCGGGTAGTTGGGTGATGCGGGCTCGGGGTCAACGTTGACAGTGACCCCGCCTGGCGAGTCTGGGTCAGTCGCTGACTGAACGGCTGGTTCGTCGCCTGTTTGCGCCTCCGGTGGGGCCTCCGGTAGGACCTGTGGTTGGGCCTCCGGTTGAACCTCGCTGGCGATTGCGTCGGCTTGCGCCTCAGACGTCTCGGCCTCAGATTCGGGCTGCGAGTAGTTGGGTGATGCGGGCTCGGGGTCAACGTTGACAGTGACCCCGCCTGGCGAGTCTGGGTCAGCGGCGGACTGAACGGCTGGTTCGTCGCCCGTTTGCGCCTCCGGTTGGATCTCGCTGGCGATTGCGTCGGCTTGCGCTTCAGACGTCTCGGCGGCAGGTGCGGAGGGCTCGGTTTGTGATTCCAGGGAGGTGGCCGCCTCGAGTGCGCTCTCGGCAGGAGGTCCGCTGTCGGCCTCTAGCGGAACCTCGGTCGCCAGTTCGTTCTGGACCTCAAATGGGGCCTCGAACGGGGGCTCTGCTGCGGGTTCGCCGTCGATTTTCGGTGGTGCCTCGGCAATGGTTTGAGCCGGGGGCTCAGGCTCGCCTGACAGGTCTTCCTCAAACGAGGTCTCTAACGAGGTCTCGTCTGACAGGGCCTGACTCGACTCGAGTTCGGGCTGGGGCGGCTCGAAGGTCTCGACCGCCAATGATTCAGGTGAGGGCGACTGAGGCTCAGGCGACGAGGGCTCTTCAAGTGGTTCTGCCGTTTCGCCTAACGCCTCAATTACGGCTGCCTCGAAGTCAGCCGGGCTGAGGGTGTCTCGCAGCGCAGATTCTGAGTCAGCGTCGTCGATTGCCAATGGAGGTTCTTCGACCTCGGCCTCGCTGACTTCGGCAGGTGGATGCGGATCAATGCCCTCCGGCAAGTCGGCGAGTCCGGCGGCGGCGAGTTCGCGCAAGAGGTCGACGTGCAAAGCGTCGTTGGTGGCGTTACTTCCTGGGACGGCGCCCAGAAGTGAGTCGAGCTCGGCGGCTACATCTTCGGCGCGCACGTCCTCGGTGCGCTCATCTTCGGCAGACACTTCTTCTTGGGGGAGTGCGACGAGTTCGCCGACGATGTCGATTGCTTCAACGCCGGTTGCGTCAGTTGCGTCGGTGTCGACATCGACTGCATCGCTCGCCTCGAATTCTGACGCCTCCACAAACTCACCGGGTTCGAGTTCGGTTGCTGCTTCTTCGAGAGCGCTCAGGTCAACAACTGGAGTTGGATCCTCACGGTCGGCGACTCGACGGGGCGAACGCCGCCGTTCGGTTGCCGGCGCGGCCTTCGCGGCAGTCGCGCTTCTGCGTGTCGTTGTGCGGCGTTCGACTGATGTCTTGTCAGCCGTTTTGTCAGCGGCCCGTCGCGATGATGCGCGCCTGTTGACGGCGGGCGTCTTGGCGGCGGATGAAGCCGAACGTCGTTCGCTCGCGCGACGGTCAGTTGCCTTCGCAGTGGCCGCGCTCTTTTTTGCAACGGCCTTCTTCGCTACTGCGCTCGTTGCTACAGCCTTCTTCGCAACTGCGCCCTTCGCTACTGCGCTTTTCGCAACGACCTTCTTTGCGACTGCTTTTTTTGCGACCGTCGACTCGGTTTTGTCGCTTGCGCGTCGCGACGATGTCGTGCGTCGTTCAGCGGCGGGAGCTCGCTTTGACGTAGTTGTACTTGTGCGTCGGTTTTGCGTCCGGCGTTCTTGGGTGACTTTGGAGGCAGCCGTTTTCTTGGCGGCCGCTGCTTTCGCAGTTGGCTTGTCTGCCGCTCGTCGCGGAGTTGCGCGTCGTTCGGCGGCAGGCTTCTTGGCTGCAGACGCAGTGGTAGAGCGTCGATCTTGGCGGCGCCGTTCGGTCGAGGCAGCGGTGGTCGAAGCAGCGGTGGCTGAAGCGGTCGCTTTCTTCGCGGGGACCTTTTTTGCCGCACCCTTTTTGGCTACTGCTTTTCGCGCTGGCGTTTCAGAGCGGGCGCGGGTAACAGCGGAAACGCGAGCTCGAATTTTCTCGGTGGCTCGCTTCCTTGCCGTTCCCTTGGCTTTGGTCGGTTTCGGATTCGCCGTCTCGGCACCCGACCGCTTAACCCGTTTCGCCACGAGGTCCCCTTTTCGGCGAATGTGCCCGCAAACGCTAGCGGGGTTTCATCGCATTTTGTCGGTGAATTGCGTCCAATGGGCGGACTGTGCGCGGACTGTGCGACGACTCAGCTTGTCTTGAACGCTGCGCGTGTCCATTCGAGACACTCGCGGGCAACGCGGTGGCGGATGCTCTCGGGCAATTTCGCCGTCGCAACCTCGAGCACGATGTCTCCTTCAAAGCCATCGTCAAGGAGGATCTTGGCGAACTCAGTCAGCGGGAGTGTCCCCATGCCGGGCGGCAGATGTTCATCGCCACGGGTGCTTGTCGAGTCAGAGAGGTGGATGTGGCGCACCCGTCCATCCATCTTTCGGTAGAGCTCAATGGGGTCCCAGCGGGCGGCAGCCGCGTGCGAAGTGTCGAAGCAGAGGTGCGAGAAGCGGCCCAAAGTCGGATCTTCGTTGCAGACGTAGGGCTCGACCTTCCGCCCAAACTTCTCGATGTTGTACATGTTCTCTACGGCAATTTCGATCTTGCCGGCGTGCGCCTTGTTCAGCTCTTCGACCAGTTCACAGAAGGGCTCGGTGTGCTCTTTCTGCCAACGGAAGGGGGGATGAACGACAACCGTGCGAGCTCCCACCTCGAGGGCCATCTCGACGGATTTGCGGAGCTTCACCTGGGGACTCCACCCCCAAACTGGCTGTGAGATCACCAAACAGGGCACGTGAACAGCTGTTATTGGCATCTTGAAAGCCTCAGAGAGCTCGCGCACGGTCTCGGGCGATTGGCTGCGGCGTTCGTGATTCACCATCAGCTCGACCCCGTCGTAGCCAAACTCTGCGGCTAGCTCGAACCCGAGTTCGGTATTTGGGAAGACAGATGACGTCGAGAAGATGACTTCAGGCCCCATGACCTGCACAGCCTTGCACGTTTGGCGATCGCGTTACGGCTTTCAGTCGCCTATAAATCTGACCACAGAGAGTGACGATACCTCTTCAGAGCGAGGGAATCCCTCGCACTGCTTTCTCGAGGTCTCATGTCGATCGTCCGCACAGCTGCTGTTCTCACTGCCCTCATGTGGTCAGTGGTTGTCGCGTTCCCGGCCACGGCCCAGGCTTCCGACGCCGACGATGCAGCTGCTTTCGTCCGTGACATCAACGCACTGCGAGCCTCAAAAGGCCTGGGAGCGTTGACGGTCAACCGTGATCTAGCAGCGGTCGCCAACGCCTGGAATAACAAAATGGCCCAAGCCGGCACGATTTCGCACAACCCAAATCTGGCTGCTCAAGGTCCGGCGGGATGGACGAAGCTCGGTGAAAACGTCGGCGTGGGCGGCACCGAAATCTCGTTGCACAACGCCTTTGTCAACAGCCCCGGCCACTACGCCAACCTCGTTGATCCAAAATTCACCGAGATCGGCGTTGCCGTGATGCAAAGCGGTGGTCGCATGTGGGTTGTCGAGAACTTCATGGCCTCGAGCGTGAAAGCGGCAGCGCCTGTCGCTCAGCAGTCGCAAGCCTCGAAGTACGCAGCCGCTCTCAGCACGCAAAGCCCCGCCATTGCGAACATCAAGTCGCTGCGCGGTCGCACCGCACTCGGTCAGTAACGCTGACTACACCTGGGTCGAGCTAGCGGCGTCGACTTGTGCAATCGTTGCGTCGAACCAATCGCACGCAGTGCGACGACAGAAGCGAGACCGGACCAATGGCAGACCTATTTGATGATCAGTGGCTGTCGCAAGCGGCCGGCTCGTTGTCTCCCTTGCTTAGTGACTACCGAGGTGATGTCTCGGTTTCGTTCACTGCTCTTGCCGGGCCTTCTGGTGATGTTGCGACGACTTGGGTTGTGAAGGATGGTGAAGCGTCTGCGTCGCAAGGAAACAATGCAGATGCCGACGTCGTTTTCGCGCTGCCCTGGAAAGACGTGGTTGCAGTCGTCGACGGATCATTGGAGCCGCCGGTTGCATACATGCAGGGAAAGCTCAAGACATCCGGAAATATGGAACGCGCGTTGCTGATTCTCAGCGCGGCATCAACCGATGCATTTTCGCAGTGGCGTTCCGCCTTGGCCGACTAGCGGACTGTGCGACTAGCCAACCAGCCGACTAGTTGTGCGCTTTGCGTTGCGCGCGTTGAATGTCGCGCACGCTTCTGTAGTCGACGAGCACTGCGCCGGCTCGTTCAGCCAACTTTGCGAGACCACTGTTTTGGCTGAGTAATTCGGTTTGCGTCACCTGCAGCGCCCAATCGGGAGCTAGTGCACGCAGTTCAGGCGTGTCGGCCGCTGGACGCAGACATATCTCAGTAAGCCCAGGTTTTAAATCTCGGATAGCTGACTCGACAGCGTGTTGCGTGCCGTTGCGACCAAGAGACACAACGAAGTCGGGGCTGAGAACGCCCTCTTCTTGGGCAAGGCGACGGGCGGGAAAGCCGGCTGCTTGTTGCGCAGCCTCGTTTGGCAATCGCAAGGGCAAGTCGAACTCGACGGCGATGTCGAGCGCGACATCGAAGAATTCAGGACGCATCGTGAGGGCGCCGAGATGCGAATTGACATGCGTTACGTCGAAGCCCCAATAAATGGCGCGCTCGACTTGCGCTTTGCACTCGCGTCGCATCTCGTCGAGATCTGCGTGGTCCCACAAGTCTGAAACCGTGCGAGGGAAGCCTCCGTCGCCGCCCAACAGGCTGGGCGCATATGTGATGGGAGACCACTTGAACAGTTCGTAGTCAGCGTTGAGTGTGAGGTGCACGCCGATGTCTTCGCCGCGAAATTGAGACGCAGCCTCGCGTGCCCATGGCCCGGGTACCATCAGCCCGGCTGACGTTGCCCACCCTTCGCGTAGCGACCGATAGATGCCGAGGTTGGCGGCATGCGATGCGCCAAGATCGTCGCAACTGACGATGAGCAGTTTGGTTGTCGGCGAATGCCCGAGGGCCTCGACCAGCGTCATGAGTCACGACCGTAGTTGCTGTGCGCGCTGGTTGCTGCGTGCGTCATGCCGTTACGTCGGATCAGGACAGCTCTTCCACAAACCGCGTTGTTGCTCACGGGCCTCTCTTACGGCGGCCACAAACTCGTCGGCGTGAGCAACGTTGGGCGGAATAGTGAGCACGTTCGCGTAGCCGAGGCGAGCGAGTTGATCGTTGATGAAAACGTTGTCTTGCGCTCTGTATACGTAGGCGAGTAGCCGGCCGTACTTGTCGCGAGGCTCGGCATCGAGCACCAATCGGACGCTCGTTGATTTGGGGAGCTGTGACTTTGTGAAGTCAGACGCTTCTTTGCCATAGCAACCGACTGGTCGTTTGGGGTCAACCGTTTCGGGTGTGTCGATGCCGATCAGGCGAACAGTTTCTTCGGCTCCACGAAAGTTGACCTGGATTGTGTCGCCGTCGACAACACGAGTGACTGTTGCATCGCCCTGTTGAGGTGGGGCCGTCGTTGTTGTGCCCGAGCTTGCCGGCTGACACGCGCTGAGGGCGCTGGCGAGGACAACGGCAATAAATATGAGTCGAGGTGAGTTAAGCGGCTTGAGCAACGTGTGACGCTTCGGCCTTGTTGGCACACGCTTGCAATGTTGCGCGGGCAAGGGCGACTCCTTGCTTGCCCACAGTGCGAGTGCGCTCGTCGAGGCGCCAGTCGACATTCGTTTCTCCGCTGAACCAAAAGTGTTGCTGCATGGTCACTAGTGTGACGAGGGGGTGTGACATTGGGTTTTGCCAGGGGATTTGTCTCTGGCAGATGTCAGCTCGATGAGTGTGTCACGCCTGCTGTGGCTGCTCCCAATGCCGTCTCGAACACTGCTCAGTTCGCACACCGGTTGTGTGGCTAGTTGGTGGCCATGCCCACGATTGGTTGATTGAGGCGGATGCGTCCGGCTGAGCCAAGGAACGAGGCGTTGAAGGCAAAGATGCCGCCGTCGCGAGCGACCATGCGGTACCCGGTGCCGTTTGTGTTGCGGCTCATGCCCACGATCGGTTGGTTGAGCTTGATGGCGCCGGTCGAGCCGTGGAAGGGCGCATCGCCAAAGGCAAAGATCCCGCCGTCAGAGGCGACCATCCAGTAGCCGTTGCCTGATGCGGTTGTTGTCATCGCCACGATCGGTTGGTTGAGCTTGATTGCACCAGTGGAGCCCCGGAACGCTGCGTTACCGAAGGCAAAGATTCCACCATCGGCAGCGACGAGCCAGTAGCCGCCACCGTTCGTCGTTGACGCCATACCGACGATCGGTTGGTTCAAAGGCGTTGCGCCGGTTGATCCGTAGAACGCGGCATCGCCAAAGGCAAAGATTCCACCATCGCTGGCAACGAGCCAGTAACCGCGACCTGTTGGTGTTGCGGCCATGCCGACGATCGGCTGGTTCAGCCGCGTTGCGCCGGTTGATCCATAGAACGCAGCATCGCCGTAAGCGAAGATTCCACCGTCGCGTGCAACTTGCCAATAACCACGCCCGCTCGGTGTGCGCGTGAGCCCAACGATTGGTTGACCGGGTTTACTCGCTGCCGCCGCTCCGTGGAATGGCGCGTTGCAGTAGCTGAATACGCCGCCGTCAGCGGCGGTCAACCAGTAACCCTCGTTGGGTGCTGGCGCGCAGTAGTCAACTGGTGCTGGCGCACCGATCCATGAACCGCTGTGCGCGTTGTCTTTGCGGAACTGCGACCAGTTGAGCGATCCAAACTTCGCCGTTGTTGGCAAGTCGTAACGCGAGATGAGCGCAGTGTTGTCAGGACGCGTACCGGCAATGACAAGTGAAAGCGTTCCATTGCCATCGAGGTCAGTGATGAGTGGAGAGTTTTGGTAGGCAGCAATTCCGGTCTGCACTGAGAACAGCTGCGCGCCCGACTTGCCGGAAAACGCCCACACGCCAGCCCCGGTTGGCACCAACAAGTCTTGGCCGCCGTCATTGTCGAGGTCGGCTGTGGTTACTTGACCAAGAACGGCTCCGCCACCGCTTGAACGTCCATCCCATCCAGCAAGTGAGTTACCGGACGCGCCATCGAGAACAAAAACCTTGCCGCCATTGCCGCCGCCCCACGTTGGTTCGATCACGTCGAGGCGACCGTCGCCGTTAACGTCGGCCAACGTTGGCGACGCCATTGTCTGGCCACCAAGGTCGCGCACCCACTTGCGCGTGCCGTCAAAGTTGAACGCAAAGATCTTGGTCTGGTCGGTCGAACCACCCGACTGGCGAGCCCAGTAATCACCGGTGCCGACGACGATTTCTCCTTTGCCGTCACCGTCGATATCGCCAACCGATGGTGAAGAACGAACCATCTCGTCGAACGGAACTTGCCAAATCAAACTTCCGTCACCGCGAATCGCACGCAACACACCGCCACGGATATCGGTTGGTCCACCAGGTGACGAGTCGCCGCCAACGACGTAGTCGAGAAGGCCATCGCCATCGACGTCGACGAGCGCAGGTGAAGAGAACGTCGTGTCGTCTTGGTAAAACGGCCACCCGGAATTCAACGCGCCGCCTTCGCTAAATGACCATCCTTTGAGACCAAGCGAGAAACCACTTACATCGGCAACTCCGTCACCGGTTACGTCACCGATTGCCGGCGACGAGAACATCGCGAGATTGGGAAAGTCTGCGTCGCTTGGGTGAAAGCTCCAACGCGTTGCGCCGGTGCGCGTCAGTGAGAAGAGATTGCCCGATGGTGCAGCGCCTGTGCCGCTGCCGATGAAGAGTTCTTGGGCGCCGTCTCCATTTGTGTCAGCAGCTGCTGGCGAGCCATCAATGCCATCGCCTAGTGCCCGCGGCCATCCAGCTACGTCGGTGCCGTCGGGGCGCAGGGCATAGAGGTTGCCGTTGCGCGCACCGACAACGATGTCTTTACTTCCGTCGAGGTTGACTGCCATCGGCGATGACTCACGGATGATCCCGCCCGGGATTTCTTTCGTCCATCGCAGGGTTGTGGCAACTGCTGCGTCTGCCGGTGGGGCAGTAGCGACGCCGACCAACGCCGTTGTTGACGTGGCGACGGCCACCAGGCTGGCTAAGACTCGACGAAAAGCCACAGAGCAATGGGTCCTTTCCCAGTTAGCAGCGCATTCCCGTCGAACGACAAGCGCCGGCTGGCCCAATAGAGGCAGGTGCGCCCCAACTGCGCCTATCGGCAGTTGTGGGGAGGTCCTTAACGTGGGCCGAGATGGTGCACCTCAGCGGCAGGAAAAGCCCAGCTCATCTACCTGAACTGGCGGAAGATGCGGCGAGCGACGGCACCCATGCTTGCCCCGATGGCCGCCCCGGCGACGATGTCTGAGGCATGGTGAATCTTCACGTAAACGCGGCTGCTGGCCACGAGCACGGCCGTTGGGTAAACGATCTTTTGGAGCTTTGGATGAGATTCGCTGATGATCGCTGCTGCGAAGAATGCGCTCGTAGCGTGGCCACTCGGGAAGCTGCTGGTTTTCGGTTGGCGCAACTTGTGAGGGCGTTCGTCGATGACTTCTGGTCGCGTTCTGCGAAAGAACATTTTGATCGGCCCATTCACGAGAGCGGACTCAACGCCAAGCGCAAGTGAAAGTCGAATCGATGATTTCAAGTGCTTTGGAGAACAGATCGCAATGAGCGCGCCGGCGGTATGCCAAAGGATGCTGTGATTCGCCAGCTCTGTGAGCGCATAAAAGAAACGATCGAACACTTTGTGGCCGCGCACACGATCAAACTCGCGGTCGACGCGCTCGTCGAATGCTGCAACGTGTTCATGGTCAAGCCAATCGCGCATGTTGACCTACGCAGACTGTGCAATCGCGATGGTTTCGCGATCTGGCAGAGTGCCGCCTTGCGACGGGCAGTACGCCTGGAACGAACACCAATCGCACAGACGACCAGGATTGGGTCGAAAGTCTTCTCGCTCGCACGCACGCTCGACGGCCGTCCATATAGCGGTTGTCTTTGTGCGCATGCCTTTGATCGATTGCTCTGACGGAGTCATCGAAATGGTGACCGAGTCTCGCAAGTACATCAGCTTGACAGCAGCCGGTCGTTGGCCGAGCAGCTGTTCGCATAGGTAAGCGTAGAAATGGACACCGCCGAGCTTGTCGTGTTCAAAGTTGGCGCCCGGTGCGCGCCCAGTTTTGTAGTCAACAACGACTAGTTGGCCGTTTTCGTCGAGGTCGAGGCGATCAATGATGCCGCGCAGTTTCATCGTGTCGAGCCGTGACTCGAGCATCAATTCGGTGCCAACCGTCGTAACGCTGTTTGGATCTTCCATAGCGAAGTAATTGCGCACGAGTTTGTCGGCCTCGGCTTTGACGGATTGCTCGGTTGCCTCATCGGCCTCAAGGGAAAGCCACTCGTGATCGCCTGTGAAAAATATCGGCGCTTCTTCTTCTAATAGGTCGAGAGCGATGTCGAGCGTTCGGCGCCCACTTTGGAAATCCCAAAAAAGTCGTTCGAGAACGCGATGCACAAGTGTGCCGCGCAACGCCGGTATTGATGCTGGCTCGGGAAGACGATCGATCACGGAAAATCGAAAGGCAAGCCCGCAGTCTTTGAACGACGCAACCTTCGATGGAGTGAGCGATGAGGGGAGGGGGAAAGCCATGACTTTGAACAGCGTACCGATGCCGTGTGACATCGCTTGTATTTAACCGAGGAAAGTCTTTACGACTTGACTACTGAACCGGTCTGGGTCTTCGAGTGGGCCGAAATGCCCCAAGCCGTCGTATTCTTCAAAGCGCGCGCTGGGCAACTTGTCGGCGACCATGCGCATCTCTTCGCTCGAGAATGAGGTCGACAGTTCGCCGTGGGCAATCGTGGTGGGGATCTCCACGTGGTTGAGGTTGAGGTACGCGTCATGAGCAGAACCCATCACGTAAACGTCGGCCTCGTCGTCGGGATTGCAACGCAGCGACACCGTGCCGTCTTCAGAAGTTGAAAATCCGAAGTCGATGTAAGCCTCGAGCGCGCGCCGATCGAGATTCATGAATGGGCCTTTAGTGGCGAACGCGTCGAGTGCTTCGGTGCGAGATGCGAACTGCGCTCGACGCTTGCGCGTGCGAACGGCCAACTCACGATCGGGCCACGGACCCTTCGGCGGTTCGTCGGTAAACACAACTGGTTCAAACAAGTAGAGCGCAGCGAAGGTTGGGTGCCTTTCTTGCAGCAAAAGCTCTGTCGCGCCACCTGAGCTGTGCCCTACTCCAAACGGGTTTGATAGCGCAGCTGCCGTGATTACGGCGTGCGCGTCTTCGGTGAAGCGAACCCAGTTCCATGCATCGAGGCCAAGCGGGCCGGTTCGATAAAGGGGACTCTCAGAACCGCCGTGCCCGCGCGCGTCGTAGGCAACGCATCGAAAATGGGCGCATAGATTCTCGACAATCGGCGCCCACATGCGCGCACAAAAACCAGTTGCGTGGGCCAGCAGTAGATCAGGGCCGCTGCCACCAAAGTCGTACCAAGCAATGGCAGTGCCGTCTTTGCTTGTCACTGTCGAGTGGCCCAGGTTTGTCGTCATCTCGATCAACCTAGAGCTGAATTGCCGTTGCGTTGGTGAGCGCGTCAACGAGGCGTTCGGCGTTGCGCACGGCGTCGTCGCGCCAACACGTACTCACCAGCACGTGTACTTCGTGCGCGCATTCGGCGAGATGGGTTATACGGCCAACAAGTTCGTCGATCTCGGCGTCGGAGTATGCGTACGAGCGACGGTCAGCAGCCCACGCTGACTCATCATCAAAAGCGCGGCGGCCCGAAAGTCTCATGACTGCCGTATCACTCGTTGTCGCCGCAGCGGCTTTCAGGCCTCGTGGGTTGTCTTGATGTGCGTCGACGCTGACAAATCCAAACTCAAGATCTTCGAGCATCGCGAATGTCGATTCGCACGATTCGCTTTCAACCCACTCGGGTGCGGTGAATTCGATCGCTGCGTTGATGTTGCCAAGACGCGCGCGTGCCTCGATAAGCGTTTCTTGACTCGATGGGCGCGGCTTGAACCAACGTGGATAACGCAAAATCAGGGTTCCGAGTCGTTGTTGCTCGATGAGCGGGCCAAGCGCGTGTGTGAAGCGCCCCCAGCATTCGTCGTAAGCCTGCTGACTTAGATGCTTCGCGTAGAGGCGCGGTTGATCGCGACGGTCGGGCTTTATTTCGTTGACGAGATCTTCCCAAAGCGAGGGCGGAAATGTCGGTTGGTCGGTCAAAAGTGACCACACAGGTATGTCGAATTTGAAGTCGGTAGGTGTTCGATCGATCCACTGCTGAGCAATCGCTGCGGTGGGTGGAAAGCGAAACAGGGTCTCCATCTCGACGAGCGGAAAACGCTGGGCGTAGTACGCCATGCGTTCGGCCGCCTTCATTGTTTTCTTTGGATACCAAGAGCTGTCTTGCGTGAGCGAGCTGTCTGACCACGACGAAACGCCGACGGCAACGCGGGCGTCAGCAATGGAGATCGGGCGTGCCCGGCTATTGCTGCCCGGGCGTATTACGGTGCTGGTGTCTTGAGAGAAAATGTCGGCGTTCATTTGCAGCTGCCATCTTGTCGCTTTCTCACTCCTAAACAAGCATGCGGACGAAAGGGCGTTGTTGGTGAAGGAAAAGAGCACTTCAGCGGCGGCCAAAACTGACGAGCGCGACCCTGAATCTTGGGGCGTCGTGTTGCGTTATCAAGATGCCAACAAAATTTGGCGAGACGCGCCGCAAGAAGCTGTCACTTCGATTCTCGATGCAATGGGCGCTGACCGGCCTACGCCTGATGTGGCAACAGAGGCTGAGCCAGTCGTTGTAACGCGCTCGAATGAAACGTTGGCTCTCGACGGCGACTGGCGAATCGAAACTGAATCAGGCGAGCACCTCGACGGCCGTGGCGACCTCACACACAACCTGCCTTTTGGCTATCACGAACTCTTCACCGAAGCTGCACCTGACGGCCAACGATTGATCGTTGCGCCCAATGCCTGCCCGTCGAGCGATCAATTGAGCGCGTGGGGCTGGGCCGTGCAGTTGTACGCAATGCGTTCGAGGAAAAGCTGGGGGATCGGCGATCTCGGTGACTTGCGTGAATTCGCTACCGTCGCAAAGTCGTTTGATGCTGACTTCGCAATCGTGAATCCGCTGCACGCAATGCTGCCGGGGTTTCCTCAGCACGACAGTCCGTACTATCCAAGCAGTCGCGAGTTTCGCAATCCTCTATTTCTGCGCGTTGAAGAAGTGCCCGGCGCAGACCTGATCGGCGATCAACTAAACGACATTGCGCGCGCCGGCAACGCGTTGAACACTGATCGCAAGATCGATCGCGATGCTGTTTGGCGTCTCAAGTTGCAGGCGCTCGAAGCAATTTTCGAACAGTCGGTCATGACTAAGGCATTTCATGACTACGTGCGTGTCGGCGGCACGTCGCTGCGACGCTTTGCTGAGTTTTGTGCCCTCTATGAGCGCTTCGGCGGAACGTGGCGCGAGTGGGCCCCTGAGTTGAGGAGGCCCGATAGCAAAGCCGTTGCTGATTTTGCTGCTGGTAATCAAAAACGCGTGATGTTTCATATGTGGCTGCAATGGCTCATCGATCTGCAACTCGCAGCTGCCGGTGATTCGATAGGCCTGATTCAAGATTTGGCCATCGGTGTCGATCCGGCCGGCGCAGATGCATGGATTTGGCAAGACGCGCTTGCACTCAACATGCGTGTTGGTGCGCCGCCCGACGAGTTCAACACGCGCGGTCAAGACTGGGGGCTGCCACCGTTTGATCCCTGGAAGTTGCGCACCGAGCGTTACGAGCCATTCATCGGCACTCTTCGTTCAGCGCTCGCGCACGCGTCAGGCCTACGCATAGATCACGTGATGGGCCTATTTCGTCTCTACTGGATACCCGAAGGCAACAGCGCTCGTGACGGCACATACGTTCGCTATCGCTGGGATGAGATGTTGTCGATCATTGCGCTCGAAAGTCACAGAGCAACCGCGCATGTCATCGGTGAAGATCTTGGAACGGTTGAGCCGTACATGCGCGAGGAACTCGATCGTCACAACTTGCTGTCTTACCGCCTGCTGTGGTTCGAAAATGAACCCCCGAAGAAGTTTCCGAGGCGCGCGCTTGCTGCGGTCACTACGCACGATCTACCGACTATCGCCGGCCTTTGGAGTGGGTGGGACATCGAACAGCAGCGACGTTTGGGCACCGAACCAAATGAAGAATCGACAGCCGAAATCGTGAGTCGCGTTGCCAAATGGTTGGGTGTCGAAAAGACAGCTGACGCAAGAAGGGTGACGGCATTGACGCACGAAATGCTCGCCAGCGCGCCGAGCGCGATGGTTAGCGCGACCCTTGATGACGCGCTGGGCGTTGTTGAGCGTCCGAACTTTCCGGGCACGACGACCGAGTGGCCAAATTGGTCGCTTGCTCTGCCGGTGTCGCTGGAAGAATTCGGTACCGATCCTGGCTTTGTTGCCACGTCAAAGGCACTTTCCAAGGGTCGGGTGCGCTCTGACGAGGGTGCCGCTCACGACGACTCTCGTTCGTCGCAAACACAGAAAAACCTCCCCTTGGCCTAACTGGTGGGCCATCATGGAAACGTGAACGAGTCGAAGAAAAAGGCGGAGTCGCGCCGCAAGGCGAGAGTGCTCCGTGCAATTACGTTTTTGTTGGTTGCTGTTCTGTTGACGTCATGCGGTGGCAGTACAGGCGGCAGTGGCAACGGTGCCAAGAAGCAAGACGACAAGAAAGACGGCCCCGCGAAGTTCGACGCCAACTCGACCATGGCGACAATCCAAAAGCGCGGCAAGCTAATTGTTGCTGTGCGGCCTGATGCGGCGCCGTTCTCTTCGCAAGACCCGAGCACCGGTACTTGGAAGGGTTTTGACATCGAGCTCGCCAAACACATCGCGACCGACATGTTTGGTTCAAAGATCGAAGACCGCATCGAGTGGATTCCCCTCGACTCGCGTGATCGTGAGTTGGCCCTCGAGCAAAATCGCGTTGACATCGCCCTTGGTCGTTATTCGATCACGGTTCCGCGCAAGCGATTCGTTGATTTTGCTGGCCCGTATTACATCGCCAAGCAAGACATCATCGTTTCAAAGACAAGTGCAGGGGCAAAGGGCATTCAGACCCCGCTCGAC
Source organism: Acidimicrobiales bacterium (assembly GCA_044220495.1). Classification (GTDB taxonomy): domain Bacteria; phylum Actinomycetota; class Acidimicrobiia; order Acidimicrobiales; family JBBSGY01; genus JBGAQY01. Next base: position 38,754 of record JBGAQY010000011.1, on the reverse strand, counting down.
CTCAACGGTCGCAAGGTTTGCACGGTCGTTGGCTCTACCAACTTCGATGCAATCACTCAGCTGATTCCAAACGCTGACGTGAGTCTTCAGCAAAAGACAGTGGGAGAGTGCGGCGCTTCGCTCACGGCCAATCTCGTCTCAGCAATCATCGCCGAGCACGTCGATCTGCTTCCCGTGGTCAATGCAGCGCGTTCTAACCTGGTTGTTGTCAAGTCTGACTTTGGGGCCGAACCGTACGGCATTGGTGTGCACAAAGGTTCGACTGACTTGCGTCAATACCTGAACGACCAAGTCGAAGGTTGGGACGGTTACGCCGATGCCTTTGACACTGCAGTAGGCGAGAAGCCGCCCGCCCAGCCGGTGGTTGACCGCTACTGAGGGGTCGTCATCGGGCGTAGGCTCGGCGTTATGGCATTGCCAGTCGAGCCGCCCATACAACCAATGTTGGCCAAAGCGATTTCGGGCGTGCCCGATGCCGATGGTCTTGTTTACGAGCCCAAGTGGGATGGCTTTCGTTGCATAGTCTTTCGCGACGGCGACAATGTTGAGCTTGGCAGTCGCACTGGTAAGCCGCTGACGCGATATTTCCCAGAGCTCGTCGAACAGCTAAAGACGCAGTTGCCTGATCGCATCGTGCTCGATGGTGAGATTGTGATCGTCACCGATCACGGTTTGGAATTCGACTCACTTCAGCAACGCATTCATCCCGCCGCAAGTCGTGTCAAAGAACTGTCGGCAACCATGCCGGCGTCGTTCATTGCTTTCGACGTGTTGGCTCTCGACGACGATGACTTGCGCGAGCAACCGTTTGGTGAGCGACGCGCCACATTGCAGATGCTCCTGCAAAAGGCGCGCCCACCAATTTTCGTGACGCCGGCGACGACTGATCGAAGTGAAGCTGAGCGTTGGTTCGTGCAGTTCGAAGGCGCCGGTCTCGACGGCTTGATAGCGAAGCGCGTCGACTTGCGTTACCAAGAGAACAAGCGCGTGATGTTGAAAATCAAGCATGAGCGAACGGCCGACTGTGTAGTTGCTGGCTTCCGCTGGCACAAGACTGGTCAGATCATTGGCTCGCTTTTGTTGGGTCTGTTCGATGACGAAGGTGTGTTGCATCACGTTGGCATCACGGCGTCGTTCACAATGAAACGACGCGCTGAGTTGGTCGACGAGATTGCTGAGTACCGCATGGATGACTTGAAAGGTCATCCGTGGGAGGCCTGGGCTGCCCTCGACGACGATGCAGAGCCAACCCGCAGGCCTGGCGCCACCAGCCGGTGGAATGCCAAGAAAGACTTATCGTGGGAGCCTCTTCGTCCTGAACTCGTCTGCGAAGTTGCTTATGACCACTTGCAAGGTGATCGATTTCGCCACGCAACAACGTTTCGACGTTGGCGCACCGACCGGACGCCCGAGAGCTGTCGCTACGACCAGATGGAAGTTGTGGTGCCGCACGACTTCCAAAAGATTTTCGACGCTTAAAGCGGCGTAATTGGGCTAGTCGCTTTTGGGTTCCTTGCGAGCACGGCTTGGTTGCACGCGCGACGGTTCGCCCGGTTGCTTTGCGAAGTTGGGCGGCCAGGGAGCATCACCCAAGCCTTCGCGTTCGTCACGCGCGGCTAACTCGAGCAAGCTTTCGAGCGAGAATGACTTGTCGTCAATGCCTTTACCGACGTCTCCGAGTTTCGCGTAACGGGCGGGCACGGTTGCCAGCGTTAGGTCTTCTGGCTCTACGTCGGCAACCTCTGACCACTCAACCGGACACGACACTCTCGCCATAGGGTTAGCGCGCACTGAGTAGACCGAGGCAACTGTGCGATCGCGCGCATTTTGGTTGTAGTCAATGAACACGCGCTCGCCGCGCTCTTCTTTCCACCACTTCGTAGTGGCAATCTCGGGCATGCGTCGCTCGACTTCGCGTCCAAGTGCGAGTGCGGCTCGACGTACCTCCGTAAAGCCCCATTTGGCTTCGATGCGGATGTTGACGTGAATACCGCGCGACCCCGATGTCTTCGGAAAGCCAATGAGCGAGTGCTCGGTGAGCACTTCATTTACGCAAAGGGCAACTCGACGCACGTCGTTGAATGAGACACCTGGTTGGGGGTCGAGATCAACGCGTAGCTCGTCGGGATGATCGACGTCAGACCTGCGCACAGGCCACGGGTTTAGATCGAGACAGCCTTGATTGGCCGCCCACGCAATGTGCGCAACGTGAGTGGGGCAGAGCTCGTCTGCGTCACGACCAGACGGGAACCGAATATTTACGCGTTCGATCCAATCAGGAGCGGTCGGGGGAATGCGCTTTTGAAAGAAGAAGTCTCCCTCGGCGCCATCTCGATACCGCTTGAGCACGGTTGGTCGTTCGCGAACACCCAACAAAGCGCCTTCACCAACGCTGATGTAGTAGTTCACCAGATCGAGCTTGGTTTCTTTGCGGGTCGAGAAATAGACCTTGTCGGGGTTGGTGACCTTGACGGTGATTCCGTCGACGTCGACCTCAACAAAGGGCGACGCTGTGGGGCTCATTTGTAGGCACCGCCTTTGTTGGCGAACCGCTGAGGCCAACGCCACGGCGTCAACAGCGCGGCTCGTGGGTTGTCTTCAAATGCCCACTTCACTGCATAGCGGCCTTTCCATGGCCCAAGTGGAGCGAATCGAATTGCTGCACGCGCCGGACGTTCGTGTGTAACCAGTCGAGCTAGTGAACGCGCGAAGCGGTTGTCGATTGCCATGCCGAAACGAATCTCGTTTACGTATGACTTTGCCGCTTGCATCGGCTGAGTTGCACCGGCAGAGATGATTGCGTGCGCCACCATCTCTGCAGTTTCCATTGCTTGACCGATGCCTTCGCCGGTAAGTGGATCAACAACGCGCGCGGCGTCGCCAACAAACAACACGCGTCCGTTCCACGCGTGCAGGCGACGCGTTTCGATCGAAGCGGGAATCGGCCACGCCTTGTGCGGTGCTTCGGGCTCGGCGTGTTCGCCGAGTACTTCGCGGACGTGGGGGCGCTGCAAAATGTCGGGCCACACTTCTTTCATCCATTGGATGCTCTGACCTGGACGACGAGCGATGCCAAAACCGACGTTGGCACAACCATCTGAAACCGGAAATGACCAGACGTATCCGGGCAACAAGTCGGGCTCGAACGAAACCCAGAGCTTGTCTTTGCCAGTGCCCGTGACGTTCTTGAAGTACTGACGGAATGCGTGGATCTCACCTAGGTAGGGCGTATTTGACGGAGCAACGGCACGCCGCAACGGCGACCACATTCCATCAGCGCCGATCACGTAATCAGACTCGATTGGCGGCAAGCCATTTGCGCGAACGCGAACGCGGTTGTCGAAGCGTTCAATTGACTCGAAACCATGGCCCTCGTAAACGCGGGCTCCGGAGTCGCGCGCGATGTTCAAGAGTGCGGCATCAAGCTCGGTGCGTCGCGCGACGGCAATTCGCACGCCCTCGTCAGCAGGCACGGCTAGGTCGATTGTGTGGCTTGACGGTGACCGCCACGTCGTATCGGTAACCACACGCCAGGACGGCAGTGTCGTCGGGTCAAGACCAATCTTTTCGAGTCGTCGCAGCGCTGCCGTTGTCAAACCATCGCCGCAGCATTTGTCTCGCGGAAAGGTTGCCTTGTCGATCAACACCACGTTGAGGCCCGCACGAGTCAACAGCGTTGCGGCGGTCGAGCCCGATGGGCCGCCGCCGATGATGGTTACGTCGGCTGTAAGAACAGTTGGTGGGGTGCTACTTGCGCTCATCGTCGTCTGGTTGAGCCGATGTTTGGTCAGACTCGGAATCCTTGGACTTCTTTGCCTCTTTGGATTCTTTGTCTCGGGCCTTCTTTGCCCGGGCTTCCTCTGACTCTTTTTCTAGCTGATCCAGGATGTGAGCAATTGCGTCGTCCAAGGTCTTGTCTTGGAACTGATATCCGCTGGACGACAGCTTGCGAGAACTCACGCGCTGGCTTGCCAGCAACATTTCTTCAGTGAGCTGACGCCCGAACGCAATGCGCAATAGCCACGGCCACGCAGGTACGGCCGTGGGCCGATGGAGGGCCTTGCCGAGGCTGCGAGTGAATTCGTAGTTGGTGATCTGTTCGGGGCCCACCAAGTTGACCGGCCCCGACAGACGTTCGTGCGTTATTGCATGAATGATTGCGTTGACTTCATCGCGCAGCGAGATCCACGGAAAGAATTGCAATCCCGAACCCAGGCGTCCGCCGAGCCCTGCACGGAAGAGCGGAAGTTGCTTGGCGAGAGCACCGCCGTGTGCGCCAAGTACAACGCCACTGCGCAGGTTCACAACGCGGATGCCGACGTTGGCAGCGATGTTGGTTGCGTCTTCCCAGTGGTTGCAGACGTGGGCCAAAAATCCCTCACCATTGGGACTGCTCTCGGTGAGTTCGTTCACTTCGTGGCTGCCGTAGTAACCAACGGCTGACGCGCACACGAAAACCGACGGGCGGTCGACCACTTGCGAAAGGCGTGTCGACAGAAACTCAGTGCTGTTGATGCGGCTGTCCCAGATTCGCAATTTTTCGGAGGTAGTCCACCGGTGTTCGCCAATGCTGACGCCACCGAGATGCACGACAGCGTCGAAGCCTTCTAGTTCTTCGAGCTCTATGTCACCCGTTGCGGGGTTCCAAACGACATCGTCTTGCTCGCCACTCATTCGCGCCAGTCGTGTTACGTCGTGATCGAGTTCGCGAAGACGGGTAACGAGCGCGGAGCCGATAAAGCCGTGCGAACCGCTCACAAGCACTCTCATGACTTCAGCACCTAACCCCTTCAGCGGGTTGATAGATGGCGTGCACTTGATCTACCTCAGTTCGTCCGTCGACGTAATGGCGTGTGCGCTCGGTGTTGACTCGTTTGCACGCACCCGCTGGTTGTTCGTTCTGGCCAGTTTGTTGCGCATCGACGTAATGCGTTGAGTAGAGCGTAACGGTGACACTGGTGTTTGTGTAAGAGGTCCAGATCAAGATGCCGTAGGGCGTTGTGTTCTTGATCTTCTGGTCGGGTGCTGGAAATGAAATCGTGGCTTCGCGACCGTAGGGGTAGCGACTGATGTAGATCGTGTGTGCTTGATACTCCGTCCAATCCAAACCAGCGAAGAACGCCGCGTTGAAAAGCGTTGTCGAGAACTGCGAAATTCCTCCGCCGACGGCGTCGACGAACTTGCCGTCTTGAATCGCGTGGTCGGTCACAAAACCTTTTGCCGTTGTACGCGGACCGACCTTGCCGTTGAGTGAAAAGATTTCACCTGGCATCACAACCGTGCCGCGCACGATGTCAGAGATCTTGTGGATGTTCGTGACGCGTGGTTGACCGGCGGGGTAGTTGGTTGTGAAGGTGCTCACTTTCTCTTTGATGCCCAAGGCCGGCGCCGTTTGTTCGTTGGTCTTGGGATACAGGGGGCGCAACCCGAGCTGCAGCGGTTCACTGCTTGCTTCACTGCCGACAGCGGTTGCCACCTTTTTCACCGCTGCTGTTGCAAGTTGGTCGCAACAGATTCCGCCGGGCTTCCCCGCAACGAACACGGGGGTGTCGTTGGCAACGGTGTATCCCGACTCGACGGCTGGAAATCCTGCGTCGGGCAGCAGCGCGGCGATGTCTTTGGTAATTGCTGCGGAGTCTGCGTCGAGCGTGAGTTCATCGCCAGACGAGTCGGTTCGCAGCCATGTTTTTACCATTGCAGGTTCAACGGTTGCCGATGACTTGCCTGACTTGATTGCGATGGGCCCCAACGAGTCATTGGCCCAGTCGGCGAACCGCTGCGCTTCGGCATTCTTGAATCGGGGCGGCAGCTCTTCGGAGTGAGCCTTCACGCGGATCGGAAGCCCGCGGCTGGCTGCGTCAGGCAGCGCCTCGGCCACTACGTCGCCCCTGATGCCCTCGCCGCTCTTGCCTTCAACGGCCTCGATCTTGCCCTCTGAGAGGCGAATAGAGGGCTCTGTGGCCGGTGTGCGGGGGCCAGGGTCGAGCAACACGATCGTCGAATCGAGTGACGGGCGGTCGAAGCTGACCGAGACGGGGGCAGCTCGCCCGCCGGGGCTCGTAAGCCAATCCCACACCCTCACGGCGATGGAATGTTCGCGGCCCTCTCGAAAAGCTGCAGCTCGGGTAGCTGGAACGTTGAGGTCAAGGTCGACAGCTCTGTTCGACACCTCGAAAGACTGTTCGCCAGAACCGACGATCAATGTCGAACCGGCGTACTCAGTGGCCAACTGGGCCAAGAAGGGATCGAGGCGCTGGGCGTCCCATCCGCCAATCGGGTGGCCGGCGAGCGTTACGTGGGCAGCGATGCGACCTGATTCGGGTCGTCCCAAGAAAGCCCAGGCCGTAGTGCTGAGAGCAATCAGGCCAAGAATTGCTGCTGAAGCGAAGATAATGACCCGTTGAACGATGCGCACCGCTTCTTAATGTCGCGCATCTTTGCCGCCAAACCGGGTTATCCAGGGAAAACTCGGACAATACGGACAGCACTAGGCCTAGTCAGGCCCAATTAGCCAGGTCCAACTAGCCAGGTTCGCCGTAGGGCATGCCGGCTTCGCCGTAGCACTCTTCGTGGAAGTGCTCTACTCGCTGCCAGCGGCCGTTTTCATAGACGTTGGCAATAACTTGGCGGGCGTTGAGGCGTGCGATGAACTTCACGGGTAGATCGCATTTGGCGCAAGTTGCCGCGCAACCTGGCTCTATTGCCCGCAGTACCGAGCGGCTTTTGGCGGTCGTAGTCGTGTTGCTCATGTACTGATTGTCGGGACGTTTTGGGGGGTCCTTGACAGGGAGTTTTCCCCTCAAGTTCCCGTCTGTTCATGTCGAGACCGGCAAAAATTTGCCCGCCTGAACAGGGAAAACCGAGCATGGATTCCAGCAGTTCGGGTAGAATTGAAAACTGACTATCGGTTCCGACACTCTGATAGAAACCCCCGTCGAAACCAGACCTTGAGGAGAACTTTCGTGCCGCTCTCAGAGCCACTGAACACAGACGCTGCCCGGCAACTACCGAAAGGCACGCGCATCGTCATCGTTGATGGTTCTGACGGCAAGACGGTCGTCGATCGACTCACCCTCATGCGCTACGCCGGTCACTACCGCACTGGTTCCGGCGACGCCTTCGCCATCAAAGATGCGGGGGGCAAGTTTCGGGTGCGCTCGGGCCTAGCTCTCGGCCTGGGCGGCGACAGCTCCTACAAGGCCTACCTGGCCGAAGAGTTCGACGCTTCCCACACCATTGTCGACCTGACTGCATCGGGCGAATCTGTCGCCACCCTCTAGGTCGTTGCAGCTAGCTAGCCGCTAGCCATTTCAGTCTCCGCAAACCCCTCCACGCATCAGCGTGTGAGGGGTTTGTATTTGATGCGGTGAGGGGTGTCGGCTTCAGCACCGAGGCGTTTTTTGCGGTCGGCTTCGTAGTCGCTGAAGTTGCCTTCGAACCAACGAACTTCTGAGTTGCCTTCGAAAGCAAGGATGTGAGTTGCGATGCGATCGAGGAACCAACGGTCGTGACTTGTTACCAACACGCAACCGGGGAATGTCAACAGCGCTTCTTCGAGGGCGCGCAGAGTGTCGACATCTAGATCGTTGGTTGGCTCGTCGAGCATCAACACATTGCCGCCGCGCTTGATGACCTTGGCGAGGTGAACTCGATTGCGTTCACCACCTGACAACACACCAACCTTCTTTTGCTGATCGCTGCCTTTGAAGTTGAAACCGGCAACGTAGGCGCGACCGTGCATCGTGCGTTTGCCGACTGTGATTTCGTCTTGTCCGTCGGTGATCTCTTCGTAAACCGTCTTTTCGGGGTCGAGCACATCGCGCGACTGGTCGACGTATGCGAGGTCAACTGTGCTTCCGACTTTGATTTCGCCACTGTCGGGCTTGTCGGCACCCGCAATCATCTTGAACAGCGTTGTCTTGCCGGCGCCGTTCGCACCGATGATGCCCACGATTCCGCCCGGGGGGATGTTGAACGACAAGTTGTCGATCAACAAGCGGTCGCCAAAACCCTTTGACACGTTCTCGGCCTCAATGACGACGTCGCCCAGGCGTTGGCTCAGCGGAATCGTGATTGCGAGGTTGTCAGCGCGAGCTTCTGCGGCGTCGGCCTCGGCTAGCAGTTGTTGATATGCCGTAACGCGGGCCTTGCCCTTTGACTGGCGGGCTTTGGGTGCCATGCGAATCCACTCGAGCTCATGTTGCAGTGTCGTGCGGCGCGCTTTGTCTTGCTTTTCTTCAAGCGCGAGGCGTGCCTCTTTTTGTTCAAGCCACGACGAGTAATTGCCTTCCCATGGAATGCCATGTCCGCGATCGAGTTCGAGGATCCATCCCGCTGCATTGTCTAGGAAGTACCGGTCGTGTGTCACGGCAACGACGGTGCCGGCGTAGGCCTGCAAGAAGTGTTCGAGCCATGCGACCGACTCAGCGTCGAGATGGTTGGTTGGTTCGTCGAGCAACAACAGGTCAGGAGATGCGAGCAGCAGACGACAGAGAGCAACGCGACGTTTCTCGCCACCCGACAGATTGTTGACAGGCGAGTCGCTTGGCGGAAGCCGCAACGCATCCATCGCGATTTCTAGCGTGCGGTCGAGATCCCAAGCGTTGGTGGCGTCGATCTTGTCTTGTAGTTCGCTTTGTTCGGCGATCAGCTTGTCGAAGTCTGCATCGGGGTCGCCCATTGCATCGCAGACTTGGTTGTAACGCTCGAGCAGCGCGCGGGTTGCAGCGACGCCGTCTGACACATTGCCCATGACGTCTTTCGAATCGTCGAGCATCGGTTCTTGATGGAGGATGCCAACTGTGTAGCCGGGGGTAAGCCGCGCGTCGCCGGTAAATCCGTCGTCTTCGCCCGCCATGATGCGCAGCAGTGACGACTTGCCCGAGCCGTTTGAACCCAGCACGCCGATCTTGGCGCCGGGGTACATCGAGATGTTTATGTCACGCAGCACTTCACGGTCGGGTGGGTAGAACCGGTTGAGTTTGTGCATTGTGAAGATGAACTGAGCGGCCATCCCTATGAAAGTAGTGGGCCTCGCACCGAGGCCGTGCCGATCGCCCTCTCGCTGGCGCTACTGACGGGTTATCGAGTGCGAGAGCGGACGAGGCTCAATTCGAGCTCGGGGCCAATGCTTCGGCTCTGGCTGCGACTGATCTCGCGTGCCGGTGGCCCAACTTCATGCGCAGTCTCGCTGGCGACCGCGATTTCTTGCCAGCGATTGGCATCATCGCGGAGCAGCTCGCGATTGCGAGGGCTGGTTTCGGCGTTTACTTCGGCGGTCTTGGCGACGGCCTCGACAGCGACAGCTCGTTGAACGAGTGGCGACTGTTCGCCCCTTGCGTTGATGGCCATCAGCGACTCGACCATGTTGTTGTATTCAACAGTGTTTTCGAATTTGCCGAGTTGTGGGTTGCTCGTACTGCCCGCGATCGTCAAGCGTTGCGAGTTATAGCGGGCAAGGAAGTCGCTGATGATGCGTTTGCCGGCGGCGTCTTGCATCAGCTCAGTACTGGCATCGTCGATGCGGTCTTTGACGCGTTCGCCCGCAGTTGCTGTTGCTTTGTCGCTGCTTGATGCAAGCAACTTCGTGTCGAGTTCATCAGAGCTGTTGTTGGCTGCGTTTGCGAGCGCCAAGGTCTGGCCCATTACGCGATCGGTTTCGGTCTCGAGTTGCGCGGCCAGCGTGCGCAGTTCGTCGACACCCCGAATCTGATTCGACTTCGCTTGCGCCAACAAGTCAGCAGCTGGGCCGGTTGCGACAAGGCCCGATGTTGTGCCGTTGCGCTCGTCGTCAACGCCCGTGTCGGTAGTCATCGAGTCGTGAGTGCTTGCATCGCGCACGTCGACGTTGGGGTCGCTTCTGTTGGTGAGTTCGCTCTTGGCCGGCGTGTGTTGAGCGAGCGCCATGCGGGCGGCGGCGGCTTCGTCGTCGGCGCGGCCGATATTCGATGTGATGCCACGCGCGTAAACGCGTTGCGCCGAAACTTGTTGACGACCGGGGAGGGTGCCCGGCCGAGTTGGCCCGACGACGTCATCCAACTTAGGCAAGTCAAACGCGCCGACCTGTTGGGGCTGTGCCGCGCGTTCTGATGTGGGGTTGCGCTGGAATGTGCGGTCGTCGACCAACCGAGCGGAAGATGTCGACATAGTTGGATCCATTGAGTCATCGATCTCAACGGCTTGCGGAGCCTTGCGCTTGACTCGCGGTGTCGTGCCGCGCGCTTCGTTGATGTCGCGAACCAAAACGCTTTGCACGTTGAGCGCAGTCTCGAGTTGGTCGGCCAAAACTTGCACGACCTCGTTGAGGTCTTGTTCGGGGGGAGCGTTGGTAATGAACGTTCCTTGTTGCCTTGCCGCTGAGCCTTCACTGGCCATCTGCAGCTTTCCTTTCGAAAGAGTGCGCCGAGTCGCTGGCCTTTGTCAGCGCGCTCGAATCAAAAATCGGATCTGAATAATTGTCGCGGCGATTGCCCTGTCTAAGCAATGGTGTCGGCGCATGTTGGGGGCGAACTACAGGGCCGATACAAAGGTCGGTTGCGTAGAGCTGGTGAACGGTACTTCTACTTTCGAGACCCTCGTACACGTCGCGGGCGACGCTATGCACGCCCACTTTGTGATCGCGCAAGTCGATCGTGACCACTTCATCCTCAGTTGCATCGCGAAGGCGTGTTTGAAGTGCAACCAAAGAGCTTGTCGTGCCGTTGGCGATCGCTCGCTCGGCCAGTACGGGAGCGCTCCGACGGTCGATCGTGATGTCGACAACATCGTTCTGAGTCTTTGCTGTGCGTAATGAATCTGCAGTCGCATCGGTAAAGAGATGGGGGATGCCGCTGAGCGTTCGACTTATGTCGACGACGGCAGGGCTGGCCGACTCGAAGATGTGACTCGCTTTCAGAACGGCTGAAAGCGAATTGGGACTCTCTCCGCAGCGGACTTCGATTCGTTGTCGGTCGGGTAGCGGCAGGGTGAGCACCGCGGCCGTGAAGTCTTTCGGTTGCTCGGGGTAAAGGTCCCACCCGTCGGGCGCGTGTTCGCCGTGTGTGTCGTGATTGCTCGAAGTGACGGCGTGCGTAGTGAGTTCGATGGGCCCCGGCGTATCAAGGCGTTGCGACACAAAGCAAAACCCATGCAGTTCGAATCCTGCCGAGGTCGTTTCGGCGTCAAGTCCAACGGATGCGAGAGGAAAGATTCCTGCGTCGGCCAGTGCATCACTGAGGGCCTGCATTCGCGCATTGACACTCGCTGAGGCTTGGGGCAGTTCGCTATTGAGCCGGCGTCGATAGACAACCCGTTCGCTGGCGACAGCATTGCGATTCGGGCCGAAGCGGGCTGGGTCACCATTCTGAGGTGCTGAACAAACTGTCACCAGGTCGGCTGCCCCGCGAAGCAGGATGACCCTGACTAGATTGCGCCACAGCCGAGGCATGGCGGCCACGGCCTTTTCGATGTCTTGTCTGGTCTCAGCTGCGACGGGCCGGGTGTGGGTGTTCAGGGGAACACCTGTATGGCTGGAGTAAAGGATCGTTGGCGCAGCCATACGTCATGGGTATCATGATGCTGCACCCCCGGCTAGGGGTTGCGTAAATATCGGTCGTTGCCGCGCCTAGCGTTTTGAATTGGCGGCAGCGAACAAGCCCAGGAGGGTGACATAGAGATGTCAGTACCAAAGCCGTGCCCGGTGTGTGGAGTCGCTCTCGAACAGGGACACAAAAGTGGTCTCGAAACGTGGCAATGTCCCGAAGCGCACGGCGTGGGAATCAATCTGATCGAGGCCTATGGCCACCTGCAGCGCGATGAGCTCGAAGCGATTTGGGGCAATGCCAAAGATGCACCCGAGTCGCCGCTTGTGTCGCCCATTACGGGCAAGCGCATGGTCGAAGTGACGTTCGACGTCGACGACGACATGAAGTTCGGAACGACCGACGGCGAAGCCCGCTCGATGACCATCGAGGTCGACACAGAGAATTATTTCGGGTGGTTCTCGTTTGAAGAGCTCCGGTCGATGCCGATCGACGACACCCGTCGAGGACCATCCGGTCCAGGTCTTGTTGGCATGCAGCAAATGGACACTGCAAAAGACGAGTACGACGAGTTCTTCGACAATCTTTCTCCGGATGATTACGGCCCCGAAGAAGACGACGACGACCAAGCAACTGGCTTCAATCGTTTTCTTGGTGGGCTTGCACGACGCCTGCGTTGACAAAACCGCTGAACGCGGTGGTTGTTAACGGCGTGTGTCGGGCTACGAAACAGCCGAAGGCCGATAACATGGCCAAACGTGGCAGATGAAACAGCAACTTTCGGTCCTAATGACTGGCTCGTCGAAGAGATGTACGAGCGTTTTCAGGCCGACCCTTCCTCGGTAAGTCCTAGTTGGCAAGATTTCTTTTCTGACAACTTCCGTCCTGAAAGCAAGGTGCGCGAGTCGTTGCGCGAGGCTGTTGGTCCGCCAGCGGGCGCGCAAGTCGAAACGGGTTCGAGCATTGCGGTGCCGAAGTCGACTGACGCGAACGGTTCGAGCTCATCGAGTGTTGCTCAGCACGCCAACGGCAATGGGGTAGCAGTCGACTCGACTGTTGTTGCTGCCGGTTCAGCCAACGACGCCGCCAAGCTAACGGTTGGCCCGCCCATTCCCGAAGACGCCGATGTGCGCGAGTTACGCGGCGTTGCAGTTCGCATTGTCGAAAATATGGAAGCCAGTCTTTCGGTTCCGACCGCAACCAGCGCGCGCAACATTCCCACCAAGTTGCTTGAGGTCAACCGCGGCATCATCAACAACCACCTGCGCCGCACGCGCATGGGCAAGATCTCGTTCACGCACATCATTGGTTTCGCAGTTGTAGAAGCACTGCGTTCGGTTCCTCGCATGGCGAACTTTTATGCCGAGGTTGATGGCAAGCCTGTGCTTGTTCATCCCGAAAACGTTGGTCTCGGTCTCGCGGTTGACGTTGAGAAGAAAGACGGCTCGCGCAACTTGCTGGTGCCTTGCATCAAAAAGGCCGACTCATACGACTTCAAAGGTTTTTGGGCGACTTACGACGAGCTGATTCGCAAGATCAAGACCAACAAGATCACGCCTGACGACTTTTCAGGTGTGACCGTCACTCTCACCAACCCCGGCACGATTGGCACGGTTCATTCGGTGCCGCGCTTGATGCCCGGGCAAGGTGTGATCATTGGTGTTGGTTCGATCGATTTCCCCGCCGAGTACCAAGCCGCTGATCGTCGCAGCCTGGCCAACATGGGTGTGTCGAAGACCGTCACGATTACTTCGACATACGACCATCGAATCATCCAGGGTGCTGAGTCGGGCTTGTTCCTTCAGCGCATCCACCAACTGCTCATCGGCGAAGACGGTTTCTACGACGCGATTTTCCACTCGCTCGGCGTTCCTTACGAGCCGGCCCGTTGGCACGAAGACAGCAATCCTCAAGACGACGTGCGCGGTCGCATCGAGAAGCAGTCGAAGGTGTGGAACCTCATCAACATGTTCCGCGTTCGCGGCCATCTCATTGCCGACCTTGACCCGTTGGCAATTCAAGAGCCGCACACACATGCTGAGCTCGACCCGATCACATACGGCTTGAGCATTTGGGACAACGACCGCGAGTTCTACACCGGAGGCATCGCCGGCAAAGACTATTTGACGCTCGGCACGATCATGGGTGTGTTGCGCGACGCGTACTGCCGTCAGATCGGCGTCGAATACATGCACATTCAGAATCCCGACGAGAAGAAGTGGATTCAAGAGCGCGTCGAAGGCGTGAAGCTCGAGCTCGATGCCGACGAGCAGCGCTACATCCTCAGTCGTTTGAATGCAGCTGAGTCGTTCGAGCGGTTCTTGCACACGAAGTACGTCGGTCAGAAGCGCTTTGGCCTAGAAGGTGCTGAGTCGGTAATACCGATGCTCGACACGATGCTCGATGGTGCTGCGTCTGATGGCATCAAAGAAGCAGTCATGGGCATGGCTCACCGCGGTCGCCTAAACGTGCTCATCAACATTTTGGGTAAGGGTTACGGCGAGCTTTTCGGTGAGTTCGAGGGCAACATCAACCCCAACACGCCACAGGGTTCAGGCGATGTGAAGTACCACAAGGGCTTTTCGACGACGTATAAGGGCCGTTCGGGTGGCGAACTCAAGCTGTCGTTGTCCTCGAATCCGTCGCACCTCGAAGCGGTTGATCCCGTTGTTGAAGGTATGGCGCGAGCGAAGCAAGACCTTTACGCGAAGTCAGACCCCGACGCGCTGTTTCCTGTGTTACCGGTCTTGTTGCACGGTGACGCAGCATTTGCCGGACAAGGCGTTGTTGCCGAAACACTCAACTTGTCTGCGCTCAAGGGATACCGCACAGGCGGAACCATTCACGTCGTCATCAACAATCAGGTTGGCTTCACTACCAACCCAGAGTCAGCGCGTTCGTCGGTCTACGCAACTGACGTTGCAAAGATGGTGCAAGCGCCCATTTTCCATGTCAACGGTGATGACCCTGAGTCTTGTGTGCGTGTGGCAAAGCTGGCGTTTGCCTACCGCCAGATGTTCCACAAAGACGTTGTTATCGACGTCGTTTGTTACCGCCGCTTCGGACACAACGAAGGCGACGAGCCGAGCTACACGCAGCCACAGATGTACGAGCGCATCGAAGCGCGTCGCAGTGTGCGCAAGCTCTACACCGAGGCATTGATTAGTCGCGGTGACATCACGCTCGAAGACGCAGAGTCGGCCCTTGAAGACTTCTCCGGACGCCTGCAGGTTGCACTCGACGAAACGCGTTCATCGGCACCACCCAAGGTCACGTCGTTGCCCGCAGCGCGGCCAATTGCCGGGCTCGAGGCATCGATCGAGACGGGCGTTGATCGTGCTGTTCTCGATTCGATCGCCAATGCCGTGCACGTTGTTCCAGAGGGTTTCCATGTGCATCCCAAACTTGCGAAGCAACTCGAGGCCCGCGCCAAGGTCTACGAGACGGGCGAAGTCGACTGGGCCCTGGGTGAAGCTTTTGCACTCGGCACAATGCTGCTTGAGGGCACCGATGTTCGTTTGGCCGGTCAAGACAGTCGACGTGGCACATTCAGTCACCGCCATGCCGTGCTCGTTGACTACGACGACGGAGCGAATTACAACCCGCTCGCCGCTCTTGCGCAATGGGTTGCCGACGAGAAGGGCGGTCAGTCGGGCCGTTTCTCCATCTACGACAGCCTGTTGTCTGAATACGCAGCACTTGGTTTTGAGTACGGATACTCCGTAGCCCACCCGAAGTCTTTCGTTGCGTGGGAAGCGCAGTTTGGCGACTTCGTAAACGGCGCGCAGATCATCATCGACCAATTCATTGCGGCCGCGAAAGACAAGTGGAACCAGCATTGCTCGCTCACAATGTTGCTGCCCCATGGCTACGAAGGTCAGGGCCCCGAGCACTCGTCGGCTCGCGTTGAGCGGTTCTTGGAGCTCGCAGCCAACGACAATTTGCGTATTGCCAATGCAACGACTTCAGCGCAGTTCTTCCACCTGCTGAGACGTCAGGTGCGTTCTGAGAACCGTCTGCCGTTGATCGTGATGGCGCCTAAGTATTTGCTGCGTGCCAAGCAATCGCGTTCGCAAATTACTGACTTCACACAAGGCACCTTCCAGCCCGTACTCGACGATGTCGCGGTCGAGCGTCCTCATGACGTCGAGCGCATCGTCATGTGCAGCGGCAAAGTTGCTTACGACGCAATTGCTCGACGCGACGAGGTCGCCGCTAACGCAGCGATCGTGCGCATTGAGCAGCTTTATCCGTGGCCGGCCGCTCCGCTCGAGCGCATTCTCGAGCGCTATCCAAATGCGCGCGAGGTCGTGTGGTTGCAAGAAGAGCCTGGCAACCAAGGCCCGTGGCGTTTTGTGCTCACGCGTTTGCCATCGATGCTGGGCGAGAAATTGCCTTTGCGTGCGGTAACTCGCATGGCTTCGGGAAGCCCGGCGGCGGGCACGATGGCGATGCACAACCTCGAGCACGAAGACCTCATGACTCGCACGTTTAGCGCGCTGTAGAGAGCGACTACGCAGTGAGACTCGCTACGTGGAATGTCAACTCGCTCAAGGTGCGCATGGAGCGCCTTGAAGAATGGCTCGGCTACGCCAAGCCCGACGTGTTGTGCTTGCAGGAAACCAAGCTGGCCGATTCCGCGTTTCCGGGTCTTGATATTCAGCGGATGGGCTATGAGTGGGCGCACCACGGTTCGGGCCGGTGGAACGGCGTTGCGATCTTGAGTCGTGTTGGGTTAGACGACGTGCGCATGGGTTTCGACGATGGTGTCAACGACGAAGCGTCAGAGACACGAGCGATTACGGCCAACTGTGGTGGAACCCAAGTGACGAGCGTCTATGTGCCCAACGGGCGCAGTCTCGATCACGAGATGTACGCGTGGAAGTTGCAATGGCTGTCGCGCCTCACCGACTTCGTCGACCGCACGTCGACTCCTGACGCCAAAGTTGCCGTCTGCGGAGACTTCAACATCGCGCCGGCCGACAAAGACGTTTACAACCCCAAGGCATTCATTGGCAGCACCCACGTAAGCGATGAAGAACGCAAGCTCTTGCAGGCCCTCGAAGACTGGGGGCTTGTCGATGTCTTTCGCGAACGTTGGCCGCAAGAGAAGCTGTTTTCGTGGTGGGACTACCGCGCCGGCAACTTCCACAAAGGTTTTGGCCTGCGCATCGACTTGATCATGGCAAGCCGCCCGTTGGCCGAAAAGGCGACCTTTGCGCTGGTTGATCGCAACGCCCGCAAGGGAACTTCACCGTCGGATCATGCCCCGGTCTTCGTAGACATCACCGACTAGTCCGGCCAACCCCGACCCCAACCCCGGCCAGGCCAACCCCAACCCCAACCCGACGAGGCCGACCCCGCCCTTTCACCTACGCGATATGACCAAATTGCTGCCGAATTTGGGCCACTTTTGGCAATTTCGCGTATGTGAAAGGCGCGAACCCGCCTTTCACATACCCTAAAAGCCCAAATCTGGGCTCTTCCGAGCCGATTTGTGGGCTTCTTCGGTAGGTGAAAGGCGTGCGTGGGGCGCGCGGCTGGATGGGGCGACATGTCGAGAAGGGGCGTGCGTCGGGTGGCGCAACGCGTCGGGATGGCGCAACGCGTCGGGATGGCGCAACGCGTCGGGATGGGGCGACGCGTCGGGATGGCGCGACGTGTGGCGCGAAAAACGCCCCTTGCGGGGCGCTTCAGGAAGACTTGATGAGCCGGCTTAGCGGGCGGCTGATACGTGTTTGCGAGTGATCAGTGGCTCGCCAAAGAACGGCGGTTGTGCCTCGACAAACGGAAGCGTGAAGGGAAGCGCAAGTGCGTTGGCGCCCGAACCTGACTTGGGTTTGGGCTTGCGAGGATTGGGGGTGCCGCTGTCGAGGCTGCGACCTCTATAAATCAGAACGCCGGTCTCGGGCTCGGGGGCGGTGCGCAGTGCGTTGCGGAACGCTTCGCTCTGCTTGTAGGCCTCCCACTCGGCTTCGGTTTTGAAGGCAACTTCAAAAACGACGCCCCACGCGGTGCGTTTGAGATCCCAATCGATGGCACCTGCGGTGACGGCTGATTCGACCAACGCATCGTTGTGTGCATCGGCCCAAAGGGATGCTGCAAACGAGCCATTAAAGATTTCAAGAGACATCCAACAGGGCATACGCCCGACATTATAGCTGAAACGTTATGAATTGCCTAGGTATCAATTGAGCGCTCTGTCTAATTGTTGTAGAGAGGACGTTCGTGTCTCGTTGTCCAGGAAACGGCGCGCCCACCGGATAGGGTCAAGACCCACATGATCAGCAGAAGTTTTGGTGGGCCCGTGGGGGCAATTGACGATGTGTGCCAGCCCTCGGGGGCCTCGTTGGTGACGCGTCGGTTGGCGTCTTCGAAGCGGTGATGTGTAGGTGTTGAGCTCGTTTGTCGACGGCACGATCTTCGGTCGTGTCTATGGATCAAACCCGCCGAGGCTGTTGTTGTTGCACGGCTGGGGTGGCACGCACGAGCAGTTGGCTCGCTCGGCAGAAGGTCTTGATTCCGTTGCCATCGACTTGCCGGGGTTTGGCGCATCGCCGGCTCCGTCATCTCCGTGGGGCGCTCAAGAATATGCAAAGGCGATTGCGCCAATTCTTGACTCGTTTGATGCACCACCGGTTGTTGTTGGTTACTCATTTGGTGGACGAGTGGCTGTCGAGTTGGCGGCTGCGCATCCAGATCAAGTTGCTGCACTCGTGCTTACTGGTGTGCCCCTGCTGCGCAAGCGTGGCAAGGCAAAGGCATCGAAGATGTTCCGTCTGGTCAAGCGCCTGAATGCGGTTGGACTGTTGAGCGACGAGCGACTCGAAGCCGAGCGGCGCAAGCGCGGCTCGGCCGACTACCGCAATGCGTCGGGCGTCATGCGCGACGTGCTGGTGCGTGTTGTCAACGAGAGTTACGAAGAAGCGCTTGGTCGCGTGTCGTGTCCGGTCGACTTTGTGTGGGGTGAAGCTGACACGGCAGCGCCAGTCGCAATGGCCGAAGAGGCAAGGGCGTTGGTGGGAAGTGAAACGACATTCACGGTCGTGCCCGGGCGCAGTCACTTCTTGCCCGCCGAAGAGCCCGCCGCTGTGCGCGCTGTAATCGAACGGAGGGTTGCGTGACGGTCGTAGCCATCCTTGCCTGCGCAGTTGCGACCTATTACGCAAATGTGCGTTGGTTGCGCGTTGCTCAGCGCGAGCATTACATCGGGGGCGCGGTGTCGCGCTTCGTAAATCGTTGGTGGTACGGCAGCCTGGCCAACATATTTCTGTGGAGCCTTGCCTTCGTCGGCATTGTGCTCTCGTCGGTAATCCCTGAGGCGATCTTCCTCATCGCACTGGCGATAGGTATTGGCCCAATCGGCCTTTCAGTTAAGGGTCGAACGTCAACGGTTGTGTGGACGCGCCGACTAAAGACACTCGCCAAGGCGACGGTTTTGCTAGAGGTGACGGGCTTTGTGCTGGGCTGGATGCTGGGTGTGCCCGCTTTCGCTGCTGGGCTCGTAACGGTGTTGGCACCCACGTGGGTCGACATTGCAACCTTCATCACGGCGCCATTCGAGCGACGTGAGGCAAAGAAGTTTGTCGAGTCGGCGCAGCAGAGACTCAAACAAGTATCGCCAACGGTTGTTGCTATCACCGGCTCATACGGCAAAACGACGACGAAGGGATGCGTTGCTCACTTGTTGTCGGGCAGTCGTTCGGTGTTGCCAACTCCAGCGAGCTTCAACAACCTGGCTGGCATCAGTCGCACAATCAACGAGCAACTTACGCCTGGAACCGATGTGTTCGTTGCTGAGATGGGCACTTACGGCATTGGTGAGATTGCTGAACTTTGCGACCTGGCACCGCCGCACATCTCAGTGATCACAGCGATTGGGCCGGTGCATCTCGAACGCTTCGGAACAGAAGAACAGATCGTCCAAGCGAAGTCAGAGATTTTTGAGAAGGCCGGCGTTTGCATTGTCAACGCTGACGACGAGCGCTTGTTGCAGGTGGCCGATCGACTGCAGGCCCAGGGGCGTGAAGTGTGGCGGTGTTCGGCTCTGAATGAAGGCGCCGACGTTTGCGTGACGGTGATTGACGAGTCGATCTACGTGCATCACCGCGCTGAGTTGATCGCCGAGGCGCCGATCCCGCCGGTTGCCGCGACAAACGTTGCGTGCGCTGTTGCTGTTGCGTTGTCGCTGGGTGTTAGTCCGCAAGATATTGCGCGGCGCTTGGCGACGTTGCCCGGCGCGCCGCACCGACAAGAGATCAGTCACGGTTCGGGCGGCCCCACGATCATCGACGACACCTACAACTCAAACCCAGCAAGCGTGCGTCGCGGTCTTGATTTGCTGGCGCGATCGGCCGATGGTGATCACCGTCGTGTTGTTGCTACTCCGGGCATGGTCGAGCTGGGTCCACGTCAGTCGATCGAGAACTTTCAGTTTGCAGTCGCCGCCGCGCAGAAAGCCACGGATCTCGTGGTGATTGGTCGTACGAATCGCAAGGCGTTGTTAGCTGGGGCAAAGGGCAGTGAGCTCAACGTCGTCACTGTTGATCACCTGCCCGACGCCGTTGAGTGGGTGCGTCGCCACGTAAGCGAGGGCGACGCCGTGCTTTACGCGAACGATCTGCCTGATCACTTTCCGTAAATCGAGGCCCTTGTTCGTTTACGGTTTACGCAGTTCTGAATAGGAGTTTGATTTGAGCAAGGTCGCCGTAATTTTCGGGGGTCCGTCACCCGAACACGACGTGAGCATCCTGACTGGATTGCAGGCAGTCAGAGAGTTGGCGCGCGCCAGTCACGAAGTTGCCGCCCTGTACTGGAGCAAGGCCGGCGATTGGTATCGCGTCGAGCCCACGCTCGAAGGGTCTGACTTTGTGCAAGGTCTGCCGCGAAACGCGGAGCCGCTGCAATTCGTGAGTGGAACTGGCGGTGGGTTCGGCGTCGCAAAGAAAGGTCTGCTCGGCAAGGCAACAAACATCGACATCGACGTCGCTGTTGTGTGTTGCCATGGTGGGCCCGGTGAAGACGGAAGCCTTCAGGGAGCTCTTGATCTCGCTGGCATTCCTTACACCGGCCCAGCCGCTACGGCAGCGGCGTTGGGCATGGACAAGTTGGCGTTTGGCGGAGTTGTTGAAGCGGCCGGCATCAAGGTGTTGTCGCGTGTGCAGCTCACTGAATACACCGAAGACGTTGGCTTCCCCCCGCCTTACATCGTAAAGCCGCGGTTTGGCGGGTCGTCGATCGGCATCGAGATTGTTGACTCGTTGGCTACCGCTAAGGCTTTGTTGAAGTCGTCTCCCCACTTGAAGGCGGGAGCGGTGGTCGAGTCGTATCGGCCTGACAGTTTCGATCTGAATGTTGCTGTGCGTCTGTTTCCCACTCCGCAGTGCTCGGCGATTGAGCGGCCTGTGCGTTCGGTTGGTTCATCTGGTCAGATCCTTGGTTACGCCGACAAGTATGTGGGTGGCGAAGGAATGGTCAGTGCGCCGCGCGAACTTCCTGCCGACATCAAGCCAGAAATGCGTGACTACATCGTTGACACGGCGCTCAACGTTGCTCGCTTGTGTGATGTGCGAGGCGTGCAGCGCATTGACTTCTTGGCCGATGGCGACGAGTTGTATGTGAATGAGATCAACACCATCCCTGGTTCGTTGTCGAAGCACCTTTGGGTCGAGCCGTCGATTGCGTTTTTGACGTTGCTTGAAGACATGGTGAAAGAAGCAACGGCCCGCACAAGTCGATTTTGGACCTCTGCTGGTGCTGACGGTTCAGCGTTGCGATCAGCGGGAACGATCGCCGGAAAGCTTTCGTAATGACCCGCTTCCTTGTCATGGCCGACGGACCCGACGAACCGGGCATCGTTGCGCGCGTGACTGGAGTGCTTGCGAAAGAAGGGTGCAATCTCGAAGACACGTCGATGACGCGACTCGGCGGACGTTTTGTGATGCTGCTCATGGTGCAAAGCGATGAGCACGGCGACGGCGAAGCCTTGCTGGCTGCACTTTCTGAGGCAACCAGTGAGTTCTCGCTCAACATTGGTATCGATTGGCTCGATGGTTCGGGTGCGCCGGCGCAAGTTGTTGCGGGCAAACCGTGGGCGGTTTCGGTTTACGGAGCCGATCATGTCGGCATCGTCGCTGGCGTAACGCAAACTCTGGCCGACTTGCGCATAAACATCGACGATCTAACGACACGTGTCGTCGGGTCTGACGATGCACCCGTTTACACAATGCTGATCGATGTCACGGTTCCAAACGACGTCGATGGTGATGAGCTCAATCGACGCCTTGATGCACTCAGTGTCGAGCTCGGTGTCACTTGTCGAGCGCGGCCCGTCGACGTCGACACGTTGTAGTGGCCGTTCGTCCTGTTGTCTCGTTGCCGGCTGATGTTCTGCGCCGGCGCGCCGACGATGTGGTCGCGTTCGACGAAGCGACCGCGCAACTAGCAACTGATCTGGTCGACACGATGCGCGTGTCGCCGGGGTGTGTAGGCCTCGCGGCTCCACAGATCGGCGTTGGCCTGCGCGCATTTTGCGTCGACGTGACGGGGCACAAGAAAGCGAACAGCTGCAGCGGACTAGTCGTGATGTTCAACCCGGTGATGCTTGAAACTGAGCATCACGAGGTCGGGCGTGAGGGTTGCATGAGTGTGCCCGACTTGACCGGCGACGTGTCTCGGGCGACTCGCATCGTCATTGCCGGCTACACGGCGAGCGGCGAGCAGCTCACGGTCGAGGCCGACGCTTTCGAGGCCCGCGCCTTTCAGCACGAGCTCGATCACATCGACGGCTATCTCTTCTTGGATCGCGTGTCGTCTCCGGGTGGAGTGTTCCCTCGCAGGGTGTATCGCTGACGAGGCAAAGAACTTCCTGCGCCTGACTAGTAAGCGGCAGTACGCTGGGCAATGTGGGTTACCCAAAGAGCATGCTCAACGCTGACGAAGAAATCGTCATAGATCGCAATCCGCATTGGTCGTTCATGTTGAACCCCATCACGATGATTGTGATGTCGGTTCTGGTGTTCATTGCGCTGACGATCTTCATCCCCGCCATTTGGTGGGCCGGTTTGATCGTTATCGGGTTGGCGCTCATTGGTTCGCTCGGACGATTCTTGCGTTGGAAGACAACCGAGTTTGTCGTCACCACTGATCGCATCATCGTGCGTGTGGGCATCATTGCGAAGCGGGGCATTGAGATTCCGCTCGACCGCATCATGAACATTGCGTACACGCAGTCGGTGTTCGAGCGCATTCTCGGCACAGGTGACTTAGTGATCGAGTCGGCTGGTGAAAACGGACGCCAAGCCATCCCCGATGTTTCTGACCCGTCGAACGTGCAAAACATCATCTATCGGCAGGCCGAGATCTATCAGGGGCGCGGTACGGCGGGCGACGATGGCATGGGCGCCGACACGGCAGGGCACCATCGCATGATGTCGATTCCTGAGCAGATCGAGAAGCTCGATGAGTTGCGCCAACGTGGTGTTGTGTCAGATGCAGAGTTCGAAGCAAAGAAGCAGAAACTTCTCGACAAGCTTTAGTCATGGTTCACAATCGGTCGCACCAAGTCGAGCTCGCTTACGAGAGTTTTGGTGATCCGGCCGACGAGGCAATCTTGCTCATCATGGGCCTGGGCGCGCAGATGCTCAGTTGGGACACTGCTTTTTGCAAGCAGCTTGCTGCTCAACACTTTTACGTATCTCGCTTCGACAATCGCGACATTGGATTGTCAACGAAGTTCGACGACGCACCGATGGTCGATCATTTCGCAGTGCTGAGTGGAGATACCTCCACGCTTCAATACGGTCTCGATGAGATGGCAGCCGATGCCGTTGCTCTGCTCGACCGCTTAGGCATCACGCGTGCTCACATTGTCGGCGCGTCGATGGGCGCGATGATTGCGCAGCTCGTTGCGATCAATCACCCAGAACGCGTGCGCAGCTTGGTGTCGATCATGGGAACCACTGGTGCCCGTGATGTCGGACAGCCGCATCCTGACGCGTTGCAAGCGTTGATATCGCAACCCGCCGGCGATGATCCGGAAGCGATCATCGACCACTTGGTTGAGCGTTCGCAGGTGTGGTCGTCGCCTGACTTTCGTTTGACCGACCGACAACTAAGGGCCGTGGTGAAAACTGCGTATGACCGCAGCTATTACCCGCAAGGTGCGCACCGGCAAATGGGAGCGGTGCTTGGCGCCTATGACCGTACTGAAGCGCTCGGTCGAGTGAGCGTGCCGACACTGGTGATCCATGGTGTGGCCGACAAACTTGTCGACGTAAGCGGGGGAGAGGCAACGGCGAAAGCGGTACCCAACTCAGAACTCATGCTGATCGAGGGGATGGGTCATGACTTGCCAGGCGCTTTGTGGCCGCAGATCGTCGGCGCGATCGTCGCCAACGCGAAGCGGCAGAACTAAGGCCTGCGCTCGCGCGCTTGTCGCGTAATAGCCGCTTCACCGGGCGATTTCGCTGCTGCAACGACCATTACGTTCCAATCGTCGATGCGTCGGCAAATTCGAAACGGCACAACTAAGGCTGGGGAGGTGGGCTGTCGGGCGTGAGCATGTCGCCCTCAGACCCAAAAGTTAGGGAAGTGGCATTGCCGTCGGCGCTGAGCGTAAAGCTCACGCGTTGACCTTGTCTTAAGAAACGAAACGTTGGCGGATCGCCGTCGAGCGCGTCAGGCGCCAGATCGATTTCAGCGCCCGCTTGCGTGAGGAGACTGCCAGTGCGCGAGGTCGGATCGTAAGACTTGATTACGCCCTGCACGGTGCCGTGGCCAGCTCGCTGAGTCGAAGACTTAGGAAGCGCGAGCCGCTTTTTGGATCTTGCCCGACTTGATGCAAGAGGTGCAGACGTTCATGCGCTTGGGGGTCTTGCCCACCATTGCGCGCACACGCTGAATGTTTGGATTCCAGCGACGCTTGGTGCGGCGATGAGAGTGACTGACGCTCATACCCCACGTGGGGCCCTTGCCGCACGACTCACAAACCGATGCCATTGAACAGATACCTCTACGAGCTCGAGAACCGGAGCAGGTTAGCATGACCGCCCATGGATGAGCCCCCGCACCAGTCAGAACCACCCTCCGTCGACCCCAATTCGGCCGACAGCGTGGTCGAGGCGCTCAAGGCATCGCAGCTCAAAGAGGTCATCCATCAGTTTGGCGAAGCACTTCGGGCTCGCCGCAAAGGCATCGACCGCATGAACGTCTATCCGGTGCCCGACGGCGACACGGGCACCAATATGTCGCTCACCGTGCAGTCGGTTGTCACCGAGCTGAAGTCGGCAGCCTCTGACGACATGCACGCCATCGCATCGGCCATCAGCAAGGGCGCCATCATGGGAGCGCGCGGCAATTCCGGCGCGATCTTGGCCCAGGCCCTTCGCGGTGTTGCTGAGTCGGCCAAAGAGAAGTCATCACTCACGCCCGGCGACGTTGCTGACGCGCTTGAGAAGGCCCGCAAAGGCGCCTATGAGTCAGTGTTGAAGCCGGTCGAGGGCACCATCCTCACCGTGCTGTCAGCCGCGGCGACCGCAGCGCGCAAGTCGGCCGACGAAGGTCACAAGCTCAAAGAACAACTCGACAACGTACGCGCGGCGTCGGCCGAGGCGCTTGGTCGCACGCCCGACTTGTTGCCCGTGCTCAAACAAGCAGGTGTTGTCGACGCTGGCGGAAGCGGCTTCTTGTTGTTCATCGACGCACTGCGTTACGTCGCGACCGGCGAGCCAATCCCGGGCATCACAGATGCTGAAGAAGGCGATGACGCAGACGGCCCTGAGTTGAGTCACACCGAGCACAGCGAACTGTCAGACCTCCGCTACGAAATCATGTTCTTACTGACAGCAGACGACGAAGTTGTTCCGCAATTTCGCGAGGCATGGAGTGCAGTGGGTGACTCGATCGTCGTTGTCGGCGGAGACGGTATTTGGAACAGTCACATCCACTCAGACGACATAGGTAAAGCAATCGAAGTTGCACTCGATTTCGGCCGGCCTTCCAACATTCGAATTACTGACTTGATGGAACAAGTTGGTGAAGCTCATGACGCTGAGTGGGGCGATGGCGCGGTCGAAGCCACTCCGGTTGCGACGGCAATCGTGGCTGTTGTGAACGGCGATGGTGTAGCCGACATGTATCGACAGTGCGGTGTGCAACAACTCGTCATCGGCGGACAGTCGATGAACCCTTCGGTGTCTGAGTTGCTTAGTGCTGTTGAGACAGCGCCATCAACGAGTGTGATCATTCTGCCCAACAACAAAAACATTCACGCAGCGGCTAATCAGGTAAATGACCTCACCGACAAAGAGGTCATGGTTTTGCCAACCACGAGCGTTGTGCAGGGCCTTGCATCGTTGGTCAACTACGACAGCAACGCAACAGCAGCTGACGTCATCGCCGCGTTGCGCGAGACCGCCGACGTGATTGTTTGTGGCGAGGTGACCCAAGCCGTGCGCAAATCCGTGAGCGACGCAGGGCCAATCAAGAAGGGTGATTGGCTTGGTATCGGGCCGACTGGCATTTCTGTAGTTGCCGCCGACCAGCAAAGCGCGCTGTGCGAATTGGTGAACGTTCTCACTACCGACAACCACGAGTTACTGACAGTGGTTGAGGGTGTTGGCGCAAGCACAGAAGTAACCAACGCATTGAAGACGTGGGTGAGTGAAAACCGTCCGTCGCTCGAGGTCGAGGTGCACGTTGGCGGGCAACCGCTATACCCGTATTTGATTGGCGCCGAGTAGCGAGTGCGCGACCCGTTGCCGCTTAGCCGTCTGGCCGAGAAGTCTGTTGCTGAGTTGAGGGGTGTTGGCCCCAAGCGCGTCGAGTCATTGGCGTCGATCGGTGTCGAGACAGTTCTCGATCTGCTCATGTATTACCCGAGGCGATACATCGATCGCACCGAGCAGATGCAGATCGAAGAACTCGTGCCGGGCGATGAAGCGATGGTGTTGGCGACGGTGACATCGTCGAGCGCTCGACGCATGCGCAACGGACGCACGCTTGTGGAGGTAAAAGTTAGTGACAACAGCGGCGTGTTGTACGTCACCTTCTTCAATCAACCGTGGCGAGCGAAGCAGCTGAGCGCAGACGTACAAGCGATCTTTTTCGGAAAGGTCGACCTCTACAAAGGGCGCCGACAGATGACCAACCCTGTTGTCGACCTCGTCGGCAACCGCACAGGACGTATCGTGCCGGTGTATCCGCAGAGTGAAAAGGCTGGCCTTTCGACGTATGAGATCGCTGATTGGACCGAAGAAGCGTTGCGACGCACAGGCGAGTTTGCCGATCCGCTTCCTGATGACATTCGCAAGCGTTTGCAGATGGCCGATCGCACTTGGGCGATGCGCCAGATTCACCTCCCCGAGACGATGGCCAGCGCCTATGGAGCGCGCAAGCGTTTGGCGTTTGATGAGCTGTTGCGTTTGCAGACCATCTTGTTGTTGCGCAAGCGCGCCATTGAGCGCGAGTCGCGTGGTGTTGAGCACGTCGTCGACGGTGATCTAACTAAGCGGTTCTTCGAACAATTGCCTTTCCAGCTGACCGGGGCGCAGCGAAAAGCCATCGGTGAGTTGAGCGCTGACATGGCACGTACAACCCCGATGCATCGCTTGCTGCAGGGTGATGTTGGTTCAGGTAAGACGCTCGTTGCGGTGTCGATGTTGTTGATTGCCGTGCAAGGTGGTCACCAAGGCGCGTTGATGGCACCGACTGAAGTGCTGGCGGAACAGCACTACATGAGCGTTCGCGGCGTGCTTGCCGAGTTGACCGTTCCCGATGCGTCGACGTTGATGGGCGAGCGTCCGCTCAATGTTGCTTTGCTGACTAACCGCACGACTGCGGCCGAGCGCAAAGTGCTGCACGCGGGTTTGGCAAGCGGAGATGTCGACATTCTCATCGGCACTCACGCGCTGTTGACTGATGCCGTTGCTTTCAAATCACTTGCTGCTGTTGTGATTGACGAACAACATCGCTTTGGTGTCGAGCAGCGTTCCGCTTTGCGAGACAAAGGCGCCGGCGAAACCGTTCCTGATGTGTTGGTGATGACGGCAACGCCCATCCCGCGCACGGCCGCGATGACTGTCTATGGCGACCTTGATGTTTCAGTGCTTGACGAACTTCCGCCGGGCCGCACGCCGATCGAGACCAAATGGGCACAAGGCGGACGCGACGAAGCAAAGGCGTGGGAGTGCGTGAGGTCACAGGTCGAAGCGGGCCGCCAGGCTTACGTCGTTTGTCCGCTTGTTGATGAGTCAGAGAAGATTCAGGCGAAGTCAGCAAATGCAGAGTACGACCGACTGTCTACCGGTGCACTCAATGGACTTCGCGTCGGCTTGTTGCACGGGCAGCTATCGGCGGCGGAGCGCGAAGTGGTCATGGGCGCCTTCCGTCGTGGCGAGCTCGATGTGTTGGTCGCAACGACGGTTATCGAAGTTGGTGTCGACGTCCCCAACGCAACGGTAATGGTCATCGAAGATGCTGCGCGTTTCGGCATTGCTCAGCTGCATCAGTTGCGTGGTCGTGTTGGTCGCGGCGCTGACCATTCCTATTGCTTCTTGATCAGTGAGGCCAACAGTCCCGAGTCAGAAGAGCGGTTGCTTGCGGTCGAACGAACCACTGATGGATTTGAGCTCGCCGATGTTGATCTTGAACTTCGTGGTGCCGGCAGCATTTTGGGAACGCGTCAGAAAGGTCGCAGTGATTTGCGCCTTGCGTCTTTGCGTCGTGCTGATCGCGAGCTCGTCGTCACTGCGCGCGAGGTTGCTGGCGAGATCATTGCTGGCGATCCGTTGTTAGAGAATCACCCAGTGCTGGTCGATGACATCTCGCATCTCGTCGACCAAGACGAGGCTGAATTCTTATTCAAGTCGTAGAACTTGGCACCCTGGGTCGCGTAATACGCGACTTCGGGTGCCAAGTTCGGCTGGGTTGGCCCGGTCGTCAGCGGCCCCACGAAGCGTTAAGGGCACGCGCCGCTTGCTGATAGGCGCGAATCGCTGACTCAAACATGTCTTCAAGGCCGAGGAATCCATGGATCATGCCTTCGTAGCGCTCTGATTCGACCTCGACGCCAGCCGCGCGCATCTTGTCAGCAAGTGCTTCGCCCTCGTCGCGAGTGGGGTCGCACTCGGCTGTGATTACGAGTGCTGGCGGAAGGCCGGCGAGATCGGGCACGTGCAAGAGGTCGGCGAGTTTGTTGGCACGTTTCTCGGGTGTTGGTGTGTATTGCGACCAGAACCATCGCAGAGCGTTGGCTGTAAAGAAGTATCCGCTGCCGTACTCGTTTGTGGAGGCACTCGACACGCCGGGATCAACAACTGGATAGAACAACACCTGTTGTGTGAACTTGACCCGCTGTTGATCGCGGGCGACTAGTGCTGTTGCCAGCGCAAGATTTGCTCCCGTGCTTTCGCCAGCGATTGCCAGGCGATCGGGGTCGAGCCCCATTGAAGTTGCGTTGCTCTTCAAGTAACTCGCCGCGGCGTAACAGTCTTGAACGGGAGCGGGGAAAGGGTAGGAAGGAGCAAGACGGAAGTCGATGCTCAACACAGCACACTTGGCCTCGTTGCAAAGCCAGCGACAGTAGGCATCTGCGACGACCAGATTGCCGAGCACCCATCCGCCGCCGTGACACCACAACACCGTGGGGTAGGGCCCTTCAGCGTCGGGAATGTAGAGGCGCGCTGCTAGTTCCTCGTGCTGGCCGGGAATTCTCAGGTCGAGAACCTCAGCGACCTCAGGGCCAGTACCGCCTAAGCCTTCGAAGATCGCGAACGCTTGACGCGCTTCGGCGATGCCCATCTGATCGAACGACGGAAGGCCCGACGCTTCCATGCGTTGCAGAAGGCGGGCGGCAAGAGGATGTAAAGCCATCTCTACACGCTACGCCTGAAGGCGCCGCTTGGGTGTTTCAATTCTTTTGACGTTGTCGAAAGTATTCGAGCAAGTCGTCGTAAAGGCCGCCGCCTTCGTTCATGATTGCGTGATGTCCGGCAGTAGAAAGCCATTCGGCTGAGGTAGCAAACGCGCCCTGACGCGCCTTGCGTAGCGCCGCGTGCGAAATGTCGCGAGGGCTTGCGTTGTCATCGCTTTGAGCAGTCTCGCGTGCGACGTCGATGGCAACGTCAACGAGATGTTCGAGGTCGCCAAAAGAATGGCCTTCGGTGCGGCCTACGAGCCATTCAATTTCTTCGTCAGGAACCGACACGTCACGTTCGTTGAACTGCTCTCGCAAGTAAGACGCGCGCGAAGGCGGGTCGGGTGGCAACACCAGCAACACGCTGCCAAGTCGTCCGTTGCGCACGACTTCGTTACTGACCTGCCAGGGGAAGGTGGCCGCGGCGAAGATGAGAACCTGGCCCTTGGTGCGGGCCTCGTCTAGCAAGGGGAGTACCGCACGAGCGATCACTTTGCGTCTTTCGGGGTTGAGCGCGTCGACGTTTTCAAAGAACAACACGACCCGCTGATTCGCAGCTGACTCAATGGCGCGTGTGACGCCTGATTCGAGCGTGCTCGCGTCCCATTCATGAGAAAGGTCAAACGTCCAAATCTGCGCGTCGAGTTCAGCAGCGACGACTTCTACGCAGAACGCTTTGCCTGAGTTCTTTGGGCCGTAGAGCAATACTCCGCCGAGCCATGGCCCAGGCTTCAACTCAGTTGTTGCTTTGGCGTCTTCGATCAACTCAGTGAGGTGTCGTTTGATCGTGGCGAGTCCGGTTATGTCAGACAGATGATGTTGTGGTGCAACCGCTTGCACGACATCGGCATCAACACCGCCCGGCAGCAAGCGAAGGCGGCGCGTCGAAGTCGGCAAGGGCGTCAGGTGCGCGCCATCGCGTGGCTCGCCGTGCGACGCGTGCGAGGGATGCAGACGTGGATCCCAAAGGTCGGGTGGCAAGGGAATGTCGTCGTCAACAGCAGAGCGGAGCGCGCGGCGGTAGTGCGCAGAGCGCAGATGGTCGCCAGCTTCGGCATACAAACGAGCGCCGAGTTCGAGCACCCATGCTTTGTCGGGATCGCCTTCGACAAGAACGGCGAAGTGTTGGCCGGCAATCTCAAACTCATGATCGGCAATCAATGCCTCGACGAGCTCAGCGCGACGGCTTTGATTGTGAGGATCGGCCTCGACTGCTGCCGACAACTCATCGATGCCCACGGGGGTGCCATCCACAAACGGTGACTCTACTTCGCAGGCCCTTTTGGCGACGGCTGGAAGGGTAAATGCGGCTGTACGCTCTGGCGTAATGAGGGTTGTAGCAGGAAGCGCTGGTGGACGTCGTCTTTCCGGAGCCACGCATCTAGATATCCGTCCGACGACAGACAAGGTGCGTGAGGCGACATTCAACTCACTCGGCAGCCTTGGCGTTATTGATGGCGCAGCCGTGCTCGACCTTTTTGCTGGAACAGGCGCGTGCGGCATCGAAGCGTTGTCACGCGGCGCGCGTTCGGCGACGTTCGTTGACAACGATCGACGTTCGCTCGACTTGGTGAAGACCAACCTGAACACGACTGGATTCAAGGGTGATGTGATCAAGAGCGACGGTCTGCGTTTTGTCGAGCGGCGCGATCAGTTCGATGTCGCGTTCGTCGACCCGCCTTACGAATTCGATGAGTGGATACAGCTATTGAGCATCATCAATGCTCACGTTCTCGTGTGCGAATCTGATCGGCCAATACCAGTTGTTTCGCCGTGGACTGCATTGCGTGAACGGCGTTATGGAAAGACAGTTGTGACGATCTTCACTCGACAATCAAGCACCAAAGAACACGACGACGAGCACGCCGCCGAGGGTCGCCAATGAGCGGTCGCACGGCGTTGTTTCCCGGGTCGTTCGACCCGGTGCACAACGGTCACATCGAAGTACTTGCCGGCGCACTGCGCATGTTTGATCACGTCGTTGTCGCGACTTTCAACTCCAACAAGACGCAGCCCATGTTTGCGCTTGCCGAACGCGAGCAGATGTTGCGCGAAGTTCTCGATGGTACGGCGCGCGTGAGTGTTACCTCGTTTGATTCGCTCGTTGTTGACTTGGCCAAAGAGGTCGGTGCGATCGCGCTCGTGCGCGGCTTGCGAGCGGTTTCCGACTTCGAAGCCGAGCTTCAGATGTCGCAAATGAACCATCACCTGTCGGGCATTGACACTGTGTTCATCCCCACCAGTTCGGCTAGTTCGTTCTTGGCATCCCGCCTGATTAGGGAGGTTGCTCGCTATGGTGGCGACGTAAGTGGACTCGTTCCCCAGCCCGTGGCCGAGCGTTTGGCCGAGCGCTTTCAGCAGGATCAGGCCCACAAAGAACCGGGGGGTCAGGCATGACGTCATATGGCAGTAGCACGCAGGAACCACAAGAGAATTTCGATGTCGAGGCGCTTCTTCGGCGAACCATCGAACTCGTAGACATGGCTAAGTCGATGCCGCTGTCGGCATCCGTCATTCTTCCTCGTGACGACATTCGTGGACTGCTCGAAGCGGCCATCGAGAACCTGCCGCTTGAAATTCGTCAAGCCAACTGGATGCTCAAAGAGCGTGCTGAGTTCCTCGCCAAGATGGAACGCGAAGGCGACGAGATCTTGCGGGCCGCTCGTGAGCGCGCCGAGCGCATGGTGCAGCGGTCAGAGCTCGTGCGCGAGGCCCAACGCACTGCGCAGCGCACAGTTGAAGAGGCCAACGATGAGGCCCGTCGTTTGAAGCACGAAGCCGAAGAGTACGTAGATCAAAAGCTTGCTGGCTTTGAAGTGCTTCTTGAAAAGACCTTCCGCACAGTTCAAGGCGGTCGCGAAAAGTTGCGTGGCGCACCCATCGTCACGCTCGATTCGACGCCTACGCCTGAGGCCATCGACCCGGCGATCTTCGATCAAGAACGTCGTTAGAAACAGCCCTTAAGTTTTCCTGGGCCGACAGCGGCGCCCTTTCGAGCGCGCGAAAAGACCAAATAAGTGCGCGTTCGAGCCCAGTTCTGGGCTTATCGCGTAGGTGAAAGGGTTCGGCCGAGGAGTGCGGCGGGGCACGGCGGGTGCGTCGGTAGAATCGGCGGCGTGAGTAGCAGACCTTTTGTCGTGAATGTGTCCTCCATTCGCGGATACGCAGGCAGCCGAATCGAAGTCGAAGGCGACGCCGTGCTCGGAGACCTGGCGGTTACGGGCAGCCACGTTCCTGATGGCCAGCCCGTTGGTTTCAGGGGCGTTGTCGAGGCAATGGAGGCTGGCGAAGGCGTGGTCGCCGTGGGCAGCGTTTTTGGCTCGTGGGAAGGCGAGTGTCGTCGCTGTCTCGGGCCGGCCGTGGGCACGATCTCACAGAACGTCAAAGAGATCTACGAGCGTGATGCGGTCGACGGCGAGACTTATCCAATCGAGGGAGATCTTGTCAACCTCGAACCCCTCGTGCGTGAAGCCGTGATGCTCGAGCTACCCGAAGCCCCGCTTTGCAAGCCCGATTGTCAAGGCCTTTGCCCAGAGTGCGGTATCAATCGCAACCAGGGTACCTGCGATTGCACGCCTGATCTGAGCGATCCGAGATGGGCTGCCCTCGACGCTTTGAAGAGCGAAAGCTAGTCCGGCGACCAGTCGAGCGGGCGGGCGGATCAACAGGCCCCTTCATATCCCTTAGGATGCAGCGGTCGTAATTTCGCAGCAGACGCACCCGAGGCTTGCATCTAGTCCGAGCCACGCACCGAAGAAAGACTTGACGTTCAATGCCAGTTCCCAAGAAGAAAACCTCCAAGGCAAAAAGCCGCAGCCGCCGCGCTTCTAACTGGACCCTCGCCGCGCCAGCGCGGAGCACATGTCCGAACTGTCGCCAGGCCAAGTTGCCCCACGTTGTGTGCCCTCACTGTGGCTTTTACAACGGTCGCCAGGTCTTTGACGTTTAATAGCGACTCGGTTTCATCGTGCTGCCAATAGCCCTCGACGCCATGGGAGGCGACCGCGCCCCTGACGAGATCGTCGCTGGCGCTCTGATTGCCTCCACCAAACTCGACATCCCAATTCTGTTGGTCGGTAACCCCGACTTGTTGGGCAACACCGGTGACCTCGAAGTGTTGCCGGCGTCTGAGGTCATCGACATGCACGACGACCCCGCAACGGCGGTGCGTTCAAAGAAAGACGCGTCGCTCGTTGTCGCCGCCGAAGCAGTTCGAGACGGCAAGGCGAGCGCGATGGTGAGCGCTGGCAACACGGGTGCAGCAATGGCGAGCGCGCTACTGCGTCTCGGTCGTCTGCCCAAAGTGAGCCGTCCGGCGATCGCAACGCCAATTCCCGTGCCCGGTTCGACGCCGACTGTTCTGCTTGACGCAGGCGCGAATGCAGACTGCCAGGCGAGTTGGCTTGTTCAGTTTGCGCAAATGGGTGCTGTGTTTTCTCGTGTGCGTTTCGGCGTGCCCAACCCGCGCGTTGCACTGCTATCGATCGGCGAAGAAGACAGCAAGGGCAATTCGCTTGTCAAAGAGACGCATGCACTTCTGCGCGATCACGGCGATCTGAACTTTGTGGGCAACGTCGAAGGACGCGACTTTTTGCGTCCCGTTGCCGATGTCGTTGTCACCGACGGTTTCACTGGCAACGTCGTGCTCAAGACACTTGAAGGCGGCGTTGGCTACATGGTCGACACGTTCAAGAAGCTCATGAAGACGTTGGTGAGTGAAAAAGCCGGCGCTGGCATTGCGGCCGATGTTGGTCCGTTGTTGCAAGAACTCGACCCCAACACTTACGGGGGCGCCATGTTGCTCGGTGTTAACGGCGTTTGCATCATCTCGCACGGCTCATCGTCGGCCGATGCAATTGCCAACGCCCTCGGTGTTGCTAGCGAGATGGTCAAGAACAACGTCGTCGACCAGCTTCGTGAGGCAGTCACCGAGCCGGCCTGAGCCAGCACATAGGGTCTTCACTTCCGACTTCAATCACTGTCGGTCGTCGTTCATTAGCCCACCGTTAACGGCCTCTCACGACGTATGCTGAGCAGGCTTCAATCACAGTTTCGGAGATCGTCTTGTCGTCAGACACCGTCAGCCAGAGCCCGTTCAACCGCTCAGAGATCGTTCAGCTCGTTCAAGATCGTCTTGCCGACATTCTTGAGATCGAGCCGGCGCGCATCACTGAGGGTTCGTCCTTCTCTGAAGATCTCGATGCTGACTCGTTGGCGCTAATCGAGCTCGTTGAGGCGCTAGAAGCTGACGTGCGCGAGAAGTCGCCCGACTTCCGCATCGAAGACGAAGATCTCGAAGATTTGCGTACGGTCCGCGACGCCGTCGATTACGTGTTCGCCAAGCTGGAGAATGGCTGAGCTGCGCCACGACACTCGTCTGCCTGAGCTCGCAGCAAGACTTGGCGTCGATTTCTCTGACCTTGCCCATTTAGAGGCCGCGCTCGCGCACCGGTCGTGGTGTTCCGAAAACGGCGGCACCGAGTCAAACGAACGTCTTGAGTTTCTAGGCGATGCGGTTCTTGGTCTTGTCGTAACTATTCATCTTTTTCGCACGTATCCCGATTACCCCGAGGGGCAGTTGGCGAAGATACGCGCCTCGGTGGTCAGTTCGGTTTCGCTTGCTGGCGTTGCTCAAGAGATCGAGCTTGGTAGGCACCTGTTGTTGGGCAAAGGCGAAGATCAATCAGGCGGACGTGAAAAGCGTTCGATCTTGGCCGATGGAGTCGAAGCTGTCATTGGTGCTGTTTATCTCGATGGCGGATGGGAAGCTGCCGAAGGCCTCGTGATGCGTCTCGTTGGTGAACGCATTGAAGAAGGCGCCGCCGGCCCCGGTGGTCACGACTACAAGACACGACTGCAGGAGTATTCCGCCCGAGTGTTCGAGCGCGTGCCGCGCTACGAGGTGACCGATCACGGCCCTGATCATGCAAAGCGATTTTTTGCAACGGTTCACATCGACGGCGAGCCACGCGGAACCGGTGTTGGGCGGTCCAAGAAGCAGGCTGAGCAAGCAGCGGCCGAATCGGCTTGGAGCGTGCTGCAAGAAGACCAGGCCGAGAGCGACGGGCCCAACGACGACGGTGTTGAGTTGGGTGCCAGAACTCCCTGAGGTCGAGACCATTCGTCGCGATCTCGAACACGAGGTCGCCGGCAAGACCATCGTCAGTGTGCGCGTCGACGGAACTCGAACGGTCAGGCGGCAAGATCCCGAGAAGTTCACTGAGGCAGTTGCGGGCAAGCGTGTGCAACGGTTCAGGCGTCACGGCAAGTTTCTGTTTATGGATCTCGACGACGGCGCCGTCGTCGCATTGCACTTGCGTATGAGTGGGCAGCTGTTGTGGACGCCTGACGCTTCATCTCCAGTGGTCAAGCACACGCACGCGCGCATCGAGTTCGACAACGGTGAAGAGTTGCGTTTTGTCGACCCGCGCACCTTTGGCGAGTTATGGCGCACGACACGTACGGCGCCTGAACTAGCGCATCTTGGCCCTGACGCGTTGAACGATGTTGCTGGTCCAGCTGAGCTTGGCAAGCGATTGTCGGGTCGTCGCAGCGGCCTCAAGACGTTGTTGCTCAACCAGGCTGTGATCGCCGGCATCGGCAACATCTATTCCGATGAGATCTTGTTCCGAGCTCGGTTGCGTCAAACCCGCACGCCCGACTCGCTCTCGAAGCCTGCCTTGAGTCGACTTTGGGAGGCCGTCACCGACGTGCTGCGTGAGGCCGTCGAGCGGCGAGGGTCGACTCTGGCCGACCAGCAGTACGTAGATCTCTACGGGCGAGTGGGCACCGCGCAGCGAGAGCACGACGTCTATGCCCGTGAGGGCCAGCCCTGCGTCGTCTGTGAGCGGCCGATCGAGCGGATTCAAATCGCTGGTAGATCGTCGTTTTTCTGCCGTAAATGTCAGCGTTAGCTGCGATTGACGGGCATTGCCTCGATTGTCGGCGGCATTGCCACAGAATGACGGCGGGGCCCCGGTACTGTTGACCCCGAGATGTATGTAAAGAGCCTCACCCTTAAGGGCTTCAAGTCCTTTGCTGACCCCGTAACCCTCGATCTCCAGCCCGGGGTCAACGTCGTCGTCGGGCCCAACGGGTCGGGCAAGTCAAACGTCATCGACGCCGTGGCTTGGGTGCTGGGCGCCCAGGGCGCTCGCGCACTGCGAGGCGGAAAGATGGACGACGTCATCTTTGCTGGCACCGGCAAGCGCTCGGCTCTTGGTCGTGCTGAAGTTTCGCTAACGATCGACAACAGCGACCACAAGATTCCTGTTGAGTTTTCGGAAGTAACGATCACCCGCACACTGTTCCGCACGGGTGAAAGTGAATACGCGATCAACGGTGTCGGGTGTCGCTTGCTCGACATTCAAGAGTTGTTGAGTGACTCAGGTGTTGGTCGTCAGCAACACGTGATCGTGTCGCAGGGCAATCTCGACGCCGTTTTGACTGCGCGTCCTGAAGATCGCCGCATGATCATCGAAGAAGCAGCCGGCGTCTTGAAGTACCGCAAGCGTCGTGAGAAGTCACAGCGCCGTCTTGAAAGCACCGAGGGCAATCTTGAACGTTTGCAAGACCTCGTGCGCGAAGTTCGCCAGCAACTGCGTCCGTTGCAGAAGCAGGCCGAAGCAGCGATGCGTCACGGTGATGTCACGACCGAGTTGCAAGCGATTCGTTTGTACGTCGCCGGACGCGACATCGACGCTCTTCAACACCGTCAAAACAACGCCGAAGCTGAGGCAGCGCAGATCATCGAGACAGATGCAACGTTGCGCGCCCAGCTGACTGAATCAGATCAAAGTGTTGCTTCCGCCGAAGGTGTGATGGCGGGCTTGTCGACCGAAGATCTCGGCGATCAAGTCGAACGTCTCGAACGCATTTTCCAGCGAGCCAAGGGCATGAGCGCATTGATGGCCGAGCGTCGTCGTTCACTCGAACGCGATCTCACGTCGTCAGTGAGTCAAGACGTTGTCGCTGCCCTCGAATCAGACGCCTCGAATGTCCGTATTGAATTGCAGACCGTCGAAGGTGAGCGCGCCGAACTCATTGCACCTTCCGACGAACTTGGTCACGTCGAACAGGCTTTGGCTTCTGATTGGATCGAGTTCGAAGAAGAGTGGGGCGAAGGCCTGCCCGTTTCGTCCAACGAGGCCGCGCAGCTGCGCGGCGAATCGGCATCGATCGCCAAGAGCGTCGAGTCGCTCGAAAATGAAGTGGCGCGCCGCAATCAGCGTGTCGAAGAGTTGCGTCGCAACGCAGCATCGCTGATTAGCGACATCGAGCGTTTGACAGCAGAGCAGTCTGAAGTGCAAGGAGCGCGCGCGTCGCTCGAAGAAAACAAGACTCAAACTGAGCAAGCAACGATTGCTGCGCAAGCAAAGTTTGAGCAGTGCGACGCCGCTTTCGGTGATGCGCGCCAACGGTTGTCGGTCGCCCAAGCTCGCGCGCAGGCGCTCAACGAAGCCCTCGACGAGTCGCGCGCCCGAGCCGGGGTCGAGCGTCTTTCAAGTATCGATGGCGTCGTGGGTACGTTGTCAGAGTTGGTCGAAATCGACGACGGTTACCAGGCTGCTTTCGAGGCTGCCGCTGGTGAAGCAATGGCCGCTGTTGTTGTCGAATCGGTCGATTCGGCGCAAGAGGCGCTTGCTCACTTGCTTGAGGCTGAAGCCGATGGGGCCGTGTTGGTGCTTGGTCAAGAGTACGGACCAGCCGCCGACGATCATCACAGCGAACTCAAGCTCGACAACCTGCGCCGACACATTCGTGGTCGCAGCGACGCTGTTAATCAATTGCTCGATCGTTTGTTGTGTTGCGCCGTCGTTACCAAGGGTGGATGGCACGAAGCGGTTGACGTTGCTCTGGAGTACCCCGACCTCATTGTGGTCTCAGAGCGCGGCGACCGATTTTCCCGCGGCGGCTGGCGCATCGGCACGGGAGGATCCGGCGCAACGAGTGCGGCCGTCGAGCAAGCGCAAGTCGAAGCAGCGTCGGCGCAAGAGGCCGCAGATGCTGCCGCAGCCGCGATGCGTGAGGCCAAAGAACAGCGCGATCGTGCAGCTGCAAGCGAGCGTGCGGCTAACAACGCTCTGATTGAAAACGAGCGGCAGACTTCGACGGCGCTAGCCGCGTTAGAGCGCTCGCAGTCGCGCAAAGAGGGTCTCGATGTTGAAGTCGAGACAATCGAGTCAAACGTCGTTGCCTTGGCAACTCGCCTGACCGAAGAGCAGGCCCGTTTGCAAGAGATCGTTGAGCGTTTGCCTGCGCTCGAAGCAGCCGAGGCGAGCGGCGAAGAACGTGCTCGCATGTGGCGCGAAGCGCGTGCAG
>JBGAQY010000010.1:0-79297 GCA_044220495.1 Acidimicrobiales bacterium | reverse complement strand
CTTTGCGGTGGTGACCGATGCCGTCGCCGGTAGCGCCGGCGCGCTCGGTCTTGCTGATGGCACCGAGGTCGTCGTGTGGAACACCGTCGAGCGTGCGTTGTGCGTGCACGATGCGCTCGGCAGGTTTTCCGCAGTCGGTGCAGACGCGTCGTGGTGTCATTGCACGAATGGGGTCGATCAACAATTTTGTAGGCCACACCGCATCGTGCGCGCCGGCGTATGCCTCGGGAGTGACTTGCCACCAGTCAAGCGGAGGCGATCCGTTGGCTTTACGAGTTGCGTAAAGGTCGAAGTAACGAGCGTTGCTCTTGCAGGCGACGATCATGTCGCTTGTTGCAGGACGGAACTTGT
The DNA here is from genome assembly GCA_044220495.1 of Acidimicrobiales bacterium. Lineage (GTDB taxonomy): Bacteria > Actinomycetota > Acidimicrobiia > Acidimicrobiales > JBBSGY01 > JBGAQY01. The sequence continues at coordinate 78,946 of JBGAQY010000010.1, read as the reverse complement.
CGCCGAGGCTACCGGCAGGCGGATTCGGACGCGCCCAGCGCACAACGTTGCGCGCCCTCCATTGCTGGGTCTCGCGTCCGGTCAAAGGGTTGCGCCCGTAGATCATGGTGAGACGCAGTAGTTCAGGTACGAGTGCGAGGCTCTTGTTGAGCGGTAGAGCCGCACCGTTGGCATTCGCTTGCTGGCGCGCGCGATTCGAACTCGAGAAATACTTGTCGCCGACTTCGATGCATACCGAGCCGTGAGGCGTAAGCACTCGCGCACACTCCTCGACGATTTCGACGATGCGATCGACGTATTCGCCCGGCGTTGGTTCGTGTCCAACCTCGCGAGCCTTTTCGGGATCGCTCTCGTCGAGGTAGTTCCGCAACTCGAAGAAGGGCGGTGATCCAAGAACGAAGTCGACCGACGCATCTGGCATCGATTGCAGCACCGCGAGCGAGTCGCCGACGATCAAACGGGCGGACGAGTCATGGGTGGAGGCGTCAGGCACCCGATCATGGTCACGAACTCAGCGGTCGGGTTCCAAATTTCGTTGCGCTGATTACGGAATCAGCAAGCCGATGTTCTGCTTCGCTCGGTTGAGCGTTGCTTCGGCAATACCGCGTGCGCGGTCGGCGCCGATCTTCATTAGCGCAAGTGTTTGGCCGGGGTCGGCTTCGAGCTCTTTGTAGCGAGCTTGAATCGGTGTCAGTGCCTCGATGACGGCAGCGGCAGTGTCGGCCTTAAGTGGACCGTACTGGCTGTATTGCGCGGCGAGATCGTTGGGTGACTTGCCCGTTGCTGCCGAGAAGATCTCGAGCAGGTTCGAGACGCCAGGTTTGTGCTCGGGGTCGTATCGCACCTCGGCATCGGCATCGGTGACGGCACGTTTGATCTTCTTCTCAACGCTCTTGAGGTCTTCCATCAAACGCACAGTGCCGGGCCCGTCGTTCGACTTTGACATCTTCTTGGTTGGATCTTGCAGGTCTTTGATACGCGCGCCGCTGGTTGGCAGTGTTGCTTTCGGCACGACGAATGTTTCGCCATAAGAGTTGTTGAAGCGGATAGCGACGTCACGCGTGAGTTCGAGATGCTGGCGTTGGTCTTCACCGACCGGGACTTCAGAAATGTCGTAGAGCAAGATGTCGGCTGCCATCAGACATGGATAAGTGAAGAGCGATGCCCGCACGCCCTCGCTCTCGCCACCCTTTTCTTTGAATTGAGTCATGCGACGAAGCTCGCCAAAGCGAGCGGTGCACTCGATCAACCAACACAGCTCGGCATGCGCGGTGACGTGACTCTGAATGAAGAGCGTCGTCTTCTCGGGGTCGATGCCGATGGCAAGAAAGGTGTTGGCGAGGCGAATGGTGCGTTCGCGGAGCACGGCCGGGTCGTGTTCGGTCGTCATGGCGTGCAAGTCGGCAATGAAGAAGAACCTGTCAGAGCTCGTCTGGTCTTCAGCCCAGCGCTTCATGGCCCCCAAGTAGTTGCCGATGGTCGGCTCATTGCTCGGTGTAATTCCAGAAAGGACCCTGCTCATGGCGCTGATCGTAGTGGGCGAGCGGCGTATCCATGGGTGGTTCGCATGTTGGTGGGGTGGTGCCGGTATCCTTACCGGGTGCCCTATGAAGTTCAGACCCCGGTGTTCGAGGGGCCTCTCGATGTGCTGCTGCATCTCATTACGAAGCAGCAAGTCGAGCTCTACGACGTCTCGATCAGCACGATTGTTGATGGATTTCTTGGCCATCTCACATTGATGGAGAAGCAGGCGAAAGAGTCAGGCATCCGACTCGATCTCGAGACGATGACTGAGTTCTTGCTCATCGCCTCCACTTTGGTGGAACTGAAAACGCGCCGACTTCTTCCCGGTGAGCCCGACATAGATCTCGACGAAGAGCTTGCCCTTTGGGAAGAGCGCGATTTGTTGCTTGCTCGCTTGGTCGAATGCAAGACGTTCAAAGACGCAGCGCTTGCTCTCGTCGCTATGGAAGACAGCGCGAAGCAAAGCTATCCACGTCGCGCCGGAATTGAAGAGGCATTTATTGGTCTCACGCCTGACTTACTCGAAGGCATGAGTCTCGACCGCTTCAAGAACGCGTTTATTCGTGCCATCACACCCAAGCCTCCACCGCCGGCGGTGACACTCGATCACGTCACGCAAATTCGCATCACGGTGCAAGACGCGATGGAAGATCTTGCGCGCGCTTTGCCTGATCTCGGCAACGCGAGTTTCCGTTCGTTGACGAAGCAATACAGCGAGCGTCTCGAAATCATCGTGCACTTCCTGGGCTTGCTAGAGCTCTACAAGCAGGGTCGTGTCGAACTCGATCAGGCAACGACATTCGGTGAACTTCGAGTGCAGTGGACGGGCGACGACGAAGACGTGATTGTTGACATTCGTGAACACGCGCTTGTTGACGCGTACGACGGTTAGGTTGTTTTGGTGACTGACGAATCTTCCGAGACTGAGGCAACGCCTGAAGTCGACGCCGAGGCCGGTGCTCATGACGAATCGACCGAGACGGGCGAACTTCCAATTGGCCGAGCCATCGAGGCGATCTGCATGGTTGCTGACGAGCCAGTGCCGTCGTCTTTGCTTGCCGAAGTGCTCGACGTAAGTGTCGACAAGATCGAAGAAGTGTGCGCGCAACTTGCCGCCAGTTATGAAGCCGACTTGCGCGGGTTCGTAATGGTCAATGTCGCTGGCGGGTGGCGCTATCAAAGCCACGCCGACATGGCCGCCCACGTCGAGAGGTTTGTGCTCGACGGACAGACCGCACGTCTTTCGGGTGCCGCGCTCGAAACCTTGGCGATCGTTGCCTACAAGCAACCCATCTCGCGAGCACAGATTGCTGCGATTCGCGGCGTCAACGTCGACGGCGTACTCAAGACATTGCAGCAGCGCGGATACGTCGCCGAGGTTGGTCAGTCTGACGGCCCTGGCCAAGCAATGTTCTTCGGCACCACCACATTGTTTCTAGAGAAGCTCGGCATCGCGTCGCTTGCTGACTTGCCTCCGCTCGGTGAATTCATCCCCGGCGCTGATCTGGTGGAGGTGTTAGAACAAGGTCTGCGGCCAAGTTCGATGGTTGATTTGGGCGACGGAGATTACGCAGATCCCGTCGAAGCAAACATCGAGGCTGAAGTCGAGGCAGCAGAGACTGATCAGATTGACCTCACCGAGCTCGCCGACACTTCGCTTGCTGACACTGAGCTCGCCGACGACCCAGATTTTGAATCGGTTGCAGCCGCGCCGCACGCCAATGCATCAAACGGCGCTTCGCCCTCGCCCTCTGAGTGGTGAGCGAGCTCGAACCATCCGGCGAGCGTCTGCAAAAGGTCTTGGCGGCGTCGGGTTACGGAAGTCGACGTGTTTGCGAAGACTTGATTGCCGATGGGCGTGTAGCCGTAAATGGCGAAGTTGCTCGTCTTGGGCGGCGGGTTGATGCTGACAACGACGCAATATTCGTCGACGGCGCACCCGTTGCAAGCAAGGCGGGTCTGGTTCATTACCTACTCAACAAACCAACCGGCGTGGTGACTACGGCGGATGACCCTGAGGGTCGAGCGATTGTCACCGACTTGGTTCCTGCTGAGCCGCGCGTCTTTCCGGTCGGCCGGTTGGATTTCGACAGCGAAGGATTGTTGTTGATGACCAACGACGGTGAGCTAACACACCGACTCACGCATCCGAGCTTTGGTGTCGAGAAGGAGTATCTGGTGCATGTAGAAGGCACGCCAGCGCGCCGAGCGCTCGTACGACTACGCAACGGCATCGAACTCGATGACGGTATGACAGCACCGGCCAAGGTTTCGACCGTTTCGCCGAATCTGCTACAGATCCGACGAATGTGTGACGCAGTCGGACACCCCGTCATCCGCCTCGTGCGCACGCGCATCGGCCCCATTGTCGACCCTGCCCTGAAGCCGGGGGAGTGGCGCGAACTTCTGCAAAGTGAGGTACGTGCGCTTGCCGAAGCGAGCGCAAAGCAACGGCCGCGCCGAGCGGCCCGCTGACCGACCTGCGTCAACACCGCAAGTTCCTGCGATCTAAGGTAAACCGCTATGTCAGCTGCCGCTTCCGACGACAAGCGGGCTGCCGTCATCGGCATCGGAATGATCGGTGGCTCGGTGGCCGCCGCCCTACGTCGACGGGGCTGGTTCGTCACTGGCGATGACGTCGATGCAACACGAGTCGAGCAAGCAATTGCGCGCGAAGTCGTAGACGCCGGGGGCATCGACCCGCACGCGCGGATCACGTTCATCGCCACTCCAGTTTCAGACGTCGCGACGCAAGCACGCGCCGCTCTTGAACGCGGCAGCCTCGTAACCGATGTTGGCAGCGTCAAAGGCACGATCGCTCAAACCGTTGTGCACGAAAACTTTGTTGGCGGGCACCCAATGGCTGGATCCGAACGAGCCGGGCTCGACGGTGTGAATCCCGACTTGTTCGAGGGCGCAACATGGGTGCTCACGCCAAGCTCACGCACCTCGCCCGAGGTCTATCTAGAGATCCGCAATCTCGTCGCGTCACTCGGTGCCGACATTGTCACGCTTGATCCTGACGAGCATGACGAGATGGTGGCAACGATCTCGCATGTTCCGCATCTGGCTGCGTCGGCGTTGATGGATGTTGCCCTGCGACGCTCAAGTGATCACGACGCGATTTTGCGCCTCGCAGCGGGCGGGTTTCGCGACATGACACGCATTGCTGCGGGTCACCCTTCGTTGTGGGCAGATATCGCGCTCGACAATCGTGCAGCGATCATCGAGGGCATTGGTGAGCTCACTGCTGCGCTTGACCAAATCTCTGAATCGCTCGCGAGTTCTAATCGTGCCGAGCTCGAAGCGTTCCTAGCTTCAGCCGCTCAAGCGCGCAAAGACCTGCCGTTGCGTCAAGGGCGACCGAGCGTGCTTAGTTCTCTCGCTGTTGTGATTCCTGATACCCCGGGCGCGCTCGGGCACGTGTTCTCTTTGATGGGGGAGTTAAAGGTAAACGTGGAAGACGTAGACATCAATCACGCCATCGGTGGCGGGCAAGGAACACTTTTGCTGACTGTCGCAGCAAGCGGTGCTGCTCGCGCTCGCGAAGGTTTGACTGAGTTGGGTTTTGTTGTGACCGAGGAGCAGTTGTGAGTTCGCAAACGTTTACGGCTGGCGGCCCCTTGCGCGGACACTTGCGCGTGCCTGGAGACAAGTCGATCTCGCACCGTTCGTTGATGTTCGCTGCGTTGGCCGAGGGTGGCAGTGGCGTAACGACAACGATTCGCGGTCTGTCGAGTGGCGATGACGTTGCTCGCACGCGCCTCGCGATGGAAGCCATGGGTGCACAGATCACCGATGACGCAAGCGGTGGGCTGTCGGTCGTCGGCGGGCGTTCGCGTCTGCACGAGCCCGACGGAGTTATTGATCTTGGCAACTCAGGAACCGGTATCCGTTTGTTGAGTGGGTGGTGTGCGAATCAGCCGTGGCTGACGATCCTCTCGGGTGATGAGTCTTTGCACAAGCGTCCGATGGCGCGTGTTGTTGAACCGCTGCGGCGCATGGGCGCTCAAATAGACGGTCGACGTGATGCCGATCGTCCGCCGCTTGTGATTCGCGGTTCTGCGTTGCGGGGGATTGATTACACACCACCAGTTGCCAGCGCGCAGTTGAAGTCTGCCGTGTTGATCGCTGGTCTCGCTGCCGATTCACAGACGATCGTGCGCGAGCCAGTGCCGACGCGTGCCCACACCGAAGAGATGCTTGCCGACTTTGGTGTTGACATAACCAACGAAGAGCACCCCGACGGCTCGATCACAATCACGTTGAATCCGTCGCCGATAAAGCCGTTCAACATCGACATCCCCGGTGACCCTTCGCAAGCCGCGTTTTGGATGGTGGCCGCTGCAGTTGTGCCCGACAGTGACGTGACCATTGAAAACGTCTACCTCGGCCCGGGGCGTGGTGGCATCGTCGACGTTTTGATGCGCATGGGTGCCGACATCGAGCTCACGCACCACGGCGCCAGCACGGCCGACGTGCGCGTGCGCCATTCGAAACTGCAGGGCGTCGAGGTTGGGGGCGACGAAGTTCCCTCTCTCATCGACGAGCTTCCAGTGCTTTCGATCGCAGCGGCCGTTGCTGAAGGCAAAACAGTCATTACCGATGCCGCTGAAATGCGGGTGAAAGAGTCAGATCGCATTGCCGCCGTCGCAAGGGAAATCGGTGGTTTGGGCGTTTTGGTTGAAGAACGCCCTGATGGGTTCGTGATTTCGGGCCGTCCTGGCGTCGAACTCACTGGCGGAACCGTCGAGGCCCACCTCGACCATCGCATTGCCATGACCGGCGCTATCGCCGCCCTGCTCGGATCGGCGCCGACGACCATCGAAGGGTGGCAAAGTGTGGCGTCCAGTTATCCGACATTTGCCGATCATCTCGCCAAACTCCGGGGGTAGAGGTTCGTGACCATCATCACCATCGACGGCCCAGCAGGGTCAGGGAAGTCCACGGTTGCTCGTGCCCTGGCCGAGCGGCTGAGCTTGCCGTATCTCGACACGGGGGCGATGTATCGAGTCGTGGCCATGGTGGCTATCCGCCGAGGCGTCGACTTTTGGGATGAAACATCGCTCACCAAGATCGCTGCCGAGACGAAGATGCAGCTGCTTGATGAGCGTCAGAACGGCAAGTTGAACCCGCGCGTCGTAGTCATGGGCGTTGATGCAACGCTTGACATTCGCACGCCCGAGGTGAGTCAAGGCGCGAGCGCGGTCGCTATTCATCCAGGCGTCCGCGAGCGGCTCGTCAGTCGTCAGCGCAACTGGGTGTTGAACCGCGGCGGCGGTGTTGTTGAGGGTCGCGACATCGGCACGGTTGTCTTGCCCGATGCCGAGATCAAGATTTTCCTGACAGCCAGTGAAGAAGAGCGAGCTCGTCGTCGTAAAGCTGATTTGAGCTCACCTGGTTTCGCACACCTGAGCACCGACGATGTCGCCAAAGAGATGGAAGAACGCGACAAGCGCGACTCAACGCGTGTTGATTCACCACTCGCGGTTCCCGACGGCGCGCTTGTTGTCGACACGAGCGGACAAGACATCGAAGAAGTCATCATCGGCATTCTCTCCGAACTGCGCGCGCGGTCGGGTGGCGAATTGCCGACGGGTTCGGTTTCTTAGTCAATGCAGCGCGTCGGTTGGTGGGCTTACGCTGCGGCGCGCGTCATTGTCGGCCTGCTTGCTCGCTTCCTATGGCGAGCTGAAATAACCGGACGCGAAAATGTTCCCACCGAGGGCGCCTTCCTGTTGTGCCCAGTGCATAGGTCGAATATCGACGGTCCTTTGACGGTCATCTTTACGACACGGCGCATGCGATATCTCGCCAAAGCCGAGATCTTCAAGTACCACTGGCTCGGTCAACTGTTCATTGCAATGGGCGCCATAAGTGTTAATCGCGGTGCTCCTGATCGTCAGTCGCTAAGCATGTGCATCGACGTACTCAATGACGGTCACCCTCTTGTGCTCTTTCCCGAAGGCGGACGTAAGTCGGGCCCAGTTGTTGAAGAAGTTCAAGAGGGCGCTGCGTATCTCGCTCTGCGAGCCGGCGTGCCGATTGTGCCTGTTGGTATCGGTGGATCAGAAAAAGCGAATCGTAAAGGCAGCTTTGTTCTAAAGCCGGCCAAGCTTCGTGTGATCATCGGTGAACCAATCGCCGCCGTTCCATCCCAAGATGGCGAGGCGCGACGCGTTGCGCGATCTTCGATTCGCGATGCCTCCGAAAACTTGCGCACCCGACTGCAGCAGCTCTTTGACGAGGCCGAAGGGCGATCGCCGGCGGCGGCGAAATGACGGGTCGTCCCTACGTCGAAACGCTGGTCTTTCTCGGCGGCATTGCGGTTGATGTTCGATCGTGGACACCTGCTCATGCGGAAGTCGATGCGCCGATGGTGTGGGCGTCGGCGGGTGGCGTGGGCCCTGGTGGGCGTGGCGCGAGTGCAGCTGTCGCTGCGGTGAAACTTGGTCGGCGCTTTGTTGATCTAGTTGGTTGTGTCGGCGATGACTTCTTGGGCGAAACGATTGTTGGTGTGCTCAAAGATGCTGGCGTGTCGTTGCGGTTGGTAGATCGCATCCCCGACACAGCTACCGGCATTCAGCAGGTTGTCATTGACGATCATGGCGATCGTCGAACGGTCGCGTCGTCGAACGCAAACTCGCGTGTTGGCATGGCGCAGATCCGCAAGGCTGATTCGACGATCTTTGGCGCCGACTTATTGTTCGCGACGCTTGAAGTTCCGCTGGCGACAGTCAAGCAAGTCGTTGCCATGGCCGTTGGGCGCAACGTTCCGGTGCTGCTCAACGCGACACCGCTGCCGACCGTCGAAGGCGTGAAGGCACTCGGCAAAGAACTGTTGTCAAAGGTTGACGTGCTGTTGATCAACTGGTCTGAAGCACTTTTGTTGGCAGACATGAACGGCGTGACCGGACCAGCCGGTGTTGAAGTGTGCAAACGCATTCTCAGACTCGGGCCGAAAGCAGTCGTCGTAACGATGGGTGAACACGGCTCGATGGTTGCGATTCGCGGCAAGCATGCTTTGATCGAACCCTTCTCGGTAAATGCCATCGACACGACAGCCGCCGGCGACGCTTATGCCGGAGCCTTTGCCGTGGGGCTGACGTCGCAATCGGCCGGCAACTACAACTGGACTCATCTGCTCAAGGCCGGGCATTTCGCTTCGGCTGCGGCAGCTTTGTGCGTGAGCAAGCCGGGCGGACACTCGGCGTTGCCTGATCGCGAGTCGGTCGAGCGCCTATTGCTATCGCAGCCACGCGAAGTGCGCGTCGCTGGCTAACCGTGATCGCTGACGGTTAACTGCTGTGCGCCAAACCGGCGAGCACTTCGCTCGCTCCGGTGCGGCGATCATCAGCTAGTGGGTGCACAGCAGAGTCGTTGGCACCAAGACCGGTGGTCAGCGCTGTCGACAACGCCCCAATTAGATCGCGAAGTTCTCGCGGGGGAGGGAAGTACTCATCCTCTTCTGTAACTCGCACTGGTGTGACACCTTGAGCGGGCGCCAGTTTGTCGAGTACGGCTTCCACTAGCTCATCGGGCGCCGATGCCCCCGCAGTGACAGCAACCGTGCCTGTTAGGTCGTTGGGGATCTCGCCGGCTTCATTGACGCGCATGACGCGCTCAATGCCCATGTTGCGAGCAACCTTCTCGAGAGCAACGGTGTTCGACGAATTCGATGAACCAACAATGACAACCGCATCGGCTTCCGCAGCGACAGCGCGCAACGCTCCTTGTCGGTTGGTTGTTGCAAAACAAAGATCGCTTTTGCCGGGCATCCACAAATCGGGGAAACGTTCTTTGGTTGCCGCGAGAACGTCGGCCCAATCGTCGTGGCTGAGCGTCGTTTGCGCGAGCAGCGCAACGGGCGTACCGGGATCAGCGAGCGCCTCGACGTCAGCGCGCGTCTCGACAAGTCGTGCTGCTTCTGGTGCAACTGCCAGTGTGCCGATTGCTTCGTCGTGCCCTTCGTGGCCTATGTAAACAACGGTGTACCCCTTGCGTGCGCGCACCTTGAGTTCGTGATGCACCTTGGTCACGAGCGGACAAACGGCATTTACGCTGACGCCGGCTGTTGCGTGCGATTGCGCAACAACTTCAGGAGCTGAACCGTGCGCGCTGAGCATCACCGGCGCGCCGGCCGGCACTTCGGCGATGTCATTCACGAAGATCACACCGAGCTGGCGAAACCGATCGACGACGATGCGGTTGTGCACGATCTCGTGGTAGCAGTACACCGGCGGCTCGAAAATCTTGACCATCCACGAGAGGGCCTTGATAGCCATTTCGACACCGGCACAGAAGCCGCGGGGTTCAGCAAGCAACACTTTTTCGACGGCCATTACCCAAAGGTTATCGGCCGGTCGGGTCTATCCGGATCGGCCTGCACTGCGCAGCTTGCTGCGCACAAGTCCACCGACCACCTTTCACCTACCGCAGAAGCCCAAAACCTGGCTGGAACAGACCGTGTTTTGGGCTTCTTGGGTACTTGAAAGAGGATTCGCCGATTCAGAACCTCGACACGGTGAACCGTTGACCCCCAGTAGAGCCGTCGGTACCTTGGACAAACAGGCGGGACGCACTTTTGAACGAAGGATTTCACCATGAAATTGCCCCGCCGGCACCTCAAGAAATGCGCGTCGCTTGCGGCCGCTGCCCTGCTCGCCGTTTCGGCTTTTGGCCAGATCGACGCCGATGCAGCAACGCTCGACATACTGCCGCTCAAGGTGACCAATAACTCGGGGCAGGCGGGCCCGGTTTACCTCTACATGTTGGGGGTCGACCTGAACTCCAACAAGCTTGGTTACGTGAACTCAGCGGGCAGGTTCACACCGTGGTCTTTGCCGGGCGGTCCGACGCTGGTTGCCGCTCCTGACGTTTCGATAGCGGGCCCAACAACGGGTGCTACGACGACGATCAACATCCCAAAGAACTTGTCGGGTCGTCTGTACTTTTCCATCGGTCAGAAACTGAACTTCTCGCTCGTCGACGCCGGTCTGGTTCAGCCCGCTCCGTGGAGTCCGGCCGACAAGAACGCAACCAAGCTCTTCGATTGGTCGGAGTTCACATACAACGATTCGGGTTTGTGGTTGAACTCATCGCAAGTCGACCAGTTCGCAATCCCGCATCAAGTCAACGTCACCGATCAGTCGGGCGTGTTCACCAAAACAGGTGACTTGGTAGGTGGTGGACGTCAACAAGTTATCGATCTCATCAAGCAGGTGCCGGGCTATTCCAAAACCGTGATAACCGACGGCAATGGAAATGTCGTGCGCGTGCTTGCACCTGGCAAAGCAACTGATGCGGGCTTGATGAGCGCAACATACCTAGACCCCTACATCTCATCGGCGTGGAGTGCTTACAGCGCAAAGACGCTCACTGTCGTTCCTTTCGAAGACCAACCATCGATCAAATTCTTCGGACGGACGTCAGGCAACGTGATGTCATTCACCAACACGTCAGGCGCGCAAGTTGCGCAATTCACCAAGCCGAGCACGTCTGATGTTTGGGACTGCGATGGCAACATCCTTGCGCCCAACGACTTAACTGCGGGACCAATCGCCCGCACGCTTTGCGCGGCCCTGCAGCGCGGCACGCTTGGTACGTCTTTGGTGGAACCGGTTGCTGATGCGTCGAAGTTCTACAACCAAACTCTGACCAACCACTACTCGGCGATCATTCACGACCACATGGTCGATGGCAAGGCTTATGGCTTTGCATTCGACGACGTGACACACCAAGAGTCTTTGGTGCACAGCGGTTCGCCGAAGAGCGCGGGCGTTGTGTTGCAGCCATTCGGCGGAACTGCCAGCACGCCAGCGACGAGCACGACCGTCAAGCCAACTACGACGACAACCAAGCCGTCGACATCGCCAACTACCGCAAAGCCATCAACGTCTCCAACGACCGCAAAGCCGACTACGACGATCAAGCCGAGCACGACTATCAAACCGACCACGACTATCAAGCCGACCACGACGACGGCGAAGCCGCAGCCTCCAGTCGCGCCGACGGGACTGCGAGCAACCACGGTGACGGCATCGCACATCACGCTGACGTGGAACACCGTTAGTGGAGCGAAGTACTACACGATCTACCGCGCTGGAGTTCCCATCGCCACGTCGACAACCAACACGTTCAACAATGACGGCCTTATCGGAGGGCTCAACTACATCTACAGCGTCTCCGTGACTACCGCTGGTGGCAGCTCGGCTCAGAGCTCGGCGGTCACCATCCGCAACTAGCGGCCCACTCAGCCCGCCTGAACTCACCTACGCGAGAAGACCAGAATCGAGCCCCATGGGCCCGGATCTGGTCTTTCTCGCGTGGGTGAAAAGGGCTTTCGTCCCAGTCGGCTGGGGGTCGGTCGCGAATGGCCTCATGTGGGGATAGCGGAGGCTACGGCCTAGGCTGGTGGCTTATGTCGTTCCCGAGGGTGATTTCTGTCGCGCCTGGATCTCCCGCTGCTCTCTCGGGAATCGAGGTAGGCGATGAGCTGGTGTCCATCAATGGACAGTCGCCGCGCGACATCATCCAATACCAGTTGCTGACTGACGAACCCGAGCTCGAAATCGAAGTGAGCCGTGGGGGATTGCAGCTCGCCTTCGAGGTCGAAAAGGCCGACGATGCAGCACTTGGCATCGAGGTGCACTCAGCGTTATTCGATCAGATTCGCACGTGCGACAACCACTGCGAGTTTTGTTTCATCTATCAGTTGCCGCCGGGCATGCGTAAGTCTCTCTACACAAAAGACGACGACTACCGCCTCTCGTTTTTGTACGGAAACTTCACCACGCTCACGCGCTTTACAGAGGCCGACCTCGAGCGTGTAATCACCGAGCGACTGTCGCCGCTCTACGTTTCGATTCACGCAACCAACCCCGACATTCGCGCTCGCATGTTGCGCAATCGGCGCGGCGCCACTTCTTTGCGTTGGTTGCGCGAACTACTGAACAACAAAATAGAAGTGCACGGACAAGTCGTTGTGTGTCCGGGTGTAAACGACGGTGACATCCTCGACGACACGCTTGCAGGAGTGCTCGATGAGTATCCCGACATGGCAAACGTTGCTGTAGTTCCGCTTGGTGTGAGTCGCTACTCGAAAGAGGCGGCAATGCGTCCACACACGCTGGCCGAAGCGCAGCGCGTTGTCGACATTGTTGAGCGTTGGCAGTCGACCTTCCTCAATTGCCTCGGCCATCGCATGGTGTTTGCCGCCGACGAGTACTACCTCCTCGCCAAGCGCCCATTTCCAAGCGCTGAAACCTACGAGGGTTTCAAGATGCACGAAGACGGCATCGGCATGGCCCGTGCGTTCGAGGCTGAAGTGATTGGTTTGTCGGACGATGCAATTGGTGTGCAGACCGGATTCTTTGCATCGGTCGACGCGCCAGCCGAGGGCTATCGGGCACCTCGGCTCGCAGAACAAAACCCTGGATCAGTCACGTTGCTGCCGCGCAAGACTGCGCCGGTCGGCATTCTCACCGGTCGTTATGGTGCGCAGGTGCTCGAACCTTTGTTGGGATACCTGCGTTCAGAAAGCGGTGCCAACGTCCGTATCATCACGGTAGAGAACAAGTTCTTTGGTGGGAACATCGGCGTCACTGGATTGATGGTCGGCGAAGACATTGCTCGCACACTCGCCAATGAGCCGCAGGGCCACCGTTATTTGCTGCCCGATGTCTGTCTTTCTGGTGGCAAGTTCCTCGACGGCCTGACTCCGGCTGATTTACCTCGCCCGGTCGAGATTGTTGCCACTGACGGCGTGTCTCTGCGCAACGCGCTCACCATCAAAACGCCGGCGATGTCGGCGCATTCTCATTCTTAACCTCTCACCCTTGAACCTTGACCCTGGACTGAACGATGACCGATACCCTTGATGCGATGACTAGCGACGAGACGCCCGAGGTCGAACCGACCGCAACGAACAAGCCAATAGTTGCTGTCGTTGGTCGTCCCAATGTGGGTAAGTCGACCTTGGTTAACCGGTTTCTCGGCCGGCGAGAGGCGATTGTTGAAGAGCAGCCTGGCGTTACTCGCGATCGCAAAACGGTCAGCATTGACTGGGCAAACACCAGCTTCGACCTTGTCGACACGGGGGGATGGCTTTCGGGCAAAGACTCGCTCGAAAGCAAAGTCAGCCTTCAGGCTGAAAAGGCGGCACGCGAAGCGTCGCTGATCTTGTTCGTCGTCGACGGAACTGTCGGTGTAACTGGTGAAGATGAGATGGCTTCGCGTTGGGTTCGCAAGCTCGGCATTCCCACCATGCTGATTGTCAACAAGATCGACTCTGACCGTCGCGAGTTTGATATGTGGGAATTCGCAAAGCTTGGCTTTGGCGACCCGATCGCGTTCAGCGCGCTGCACGGACGCAACGCCGGCGATGTGCTCGATGAAATCGTGGCTGCCATTCCCCGCTGGGAACCAACTCTTGAAGTCAAACGAGCAACGGCCAAAGACGAGCCGGCGATCGCCATTGTTGGTCGTCCAAACGTTGGCAAGTCGACGTTGTTCAATCGGATGGTGGGCGATGATCGTGCGGTTGTGCACGACATGGCCGGCACCACTCGAGACACCGTCGACACAGTCGTTGAGACCGAAGATGGCCCGGTTCGTTTTCTCGACACGGCCGGCATGCGTCGCAAGTCACGCGTCGACGATGGCCCTGAGTACTACTCGATGGTGCGCGCACTGCAGGCGATCGACACGTGCGATGTTGTTGCGTTGGTGATCGACGCAACCGAGGGCGTTACTCACCAAGACCAACGTCTGGCAGAGCGAATTGATGTTTCGGGTAAGCCAGTGGTGATTGTTCTCAACAAGTGGGAACTTCTCGACGCCGAACAACGCGTGGCAGCTATGGCTGAGTTAGACAAGCGCCTTGGGTTCGTTGGCTACGCGCCCGTTTTGAAGATCAGCGCGCTTAGTGGAAAGGGCGTTCACAAACTCATGCCCGCTGTGCATCAAGCGATCGACGCGTACACGACCCGTATTTCGACAACCGAAGTCACCAAAGTGATTCGTGACGCGCAGTTAAGTCATGCCGCCCCCGGGGCCAAGATCTTTTACGCAATGCAAGGCGCGACCGAACCGCCAACTTTCATCTTGTTTACAAACCGCGCGTTGCACCACACGTATCTGCGCTACCTCGAACGCAAGCTGCGCGAACACTTCAACTTCGGCCCGAGTCCATTGAAGCTGCGCGTGCGTCAACGCGGCGAGTGATGGAACGCGCGCCTGACGAAGTAGACGACTCGAGCGTCGACGACGAGTACGAGTCGACGCCGTGGCACTTCAAGCTTCTGTTGCTGGCCTTCGTGCTCTACATGCTTTTCCGGTTGGTGCAACTCATTATCTGGATGTTTGGGCACTGGTTTTAGGTGTTGTGCTGATCGAGTTCTGATCCGACTGGCCCTATTCGTCGTCTACGATCAGGCTCGCCTCCTTGGGCTCGTCAAACATCTGATGACGGGGTATCCAAGTGAGGACCATCGGGCTGTGGCGCAGCTTGGTTAGCGCACCGGTCTGGGGGACCGGGGGTCGCAGGTTCAAATCCTGTCAGCCCGACCCATAAAACTCCAGTTCAGGGGCTGTTTACGCGGCCCCTGACAGTGGCGCTCCCGCTCTCGTCGAGGCCTGTGCCGCTTTCAACTATGCGAAACGACCAAACGAGGCGGATCTGCCCGATCTGGCTATACCGCTTGGTCCAAATGGGGTTGGGCGTCAGCGTTAAGGTCGGGTTATGCGAGGGGTGCTGACGCGTGAGCAGGTTGATGCGTTTGTTCGCAACGGCTATGTGCGAGTCGATGAAGCTTTCCCGAGCGAGTTAGCGGCCGCATTGCGGGCTGCTTTGTGGACACAAATGGGCAAGAGCGAGTCTGACAAGTCGACCTGGGTTGAGCCTGTAGTTCACCTCAGCGGTGACGGGCCGCTGTTCGCTGAAGCCGTGCGAACCGAGAGTCTGCGTTCGGCGTTCGATCAGTTGGTGGGCGTCGATCGGTGGTGGCCACGAAGTGACCCAGGGAACTTTGTTATTCGATTTCCAAGCGAGGCCGGTGCTGGTGACACAGGTTGGCACCTCGATGCGAGTTTCGAGAACGATCACGGCGCCTGGAGCGTCAACCTCGTTTCACGAGGGCGCGCACTGCTGATGCTTTTTCTTTTCTCGGATGTGGGTATGAATGATGCCCCCACTCGCCTGCGGGTCGGTTCACACTTGCGAGTGCCCCGCCTATTGGCTCAGCGGGGCGAGAACGGTCTTACGTTCGACGAACTGGCGAAACTTGCCGATGCCGCCTCGGATGATTGCGCTGTCGATTACGTCGTCGGACGAGCGGGCGACGTTTACTTGTGTCATCCATTCCTTGTGCATGCGGCTCAGGCCCACCACGGAGATTCCGCTCGCTTCATGAGCCAGCCAGGGCTCGTGTCGAAAGATGAGCTCAACCTAGAACGGAGCGACGGCAACTATTCGCCCGTCGAAGCTGCCGTCAGGCTCGGCCTCGAGCTTTTCCCTCAGTCTTAGATTTGAGGGATGTGCTGCTTTCACCCACGCGAAAAGCCCAAAACAAGGCCGGATCCGGCCCAGATTTGGTCATATCGCGTAGTTGAAATGAGGTTCGGGCAATGGGGTTCGGGCAATGAGGTTCGGCCCGGGCGCGCCGCGCTTGATGGCGGGCCTGAAGCTTGCGGCGCGCGGGGCGCCGCATGGACCGTGCGGCGCCGCGGCCTGAAGCGTGCGGCGCGCGGCCTGGCGAGTTGTGCGCGTGCGGAGTCGGAGTCAACGTTGACCTTGACTCCGACTCCGCACGGCAGAGTTGTGTCAGTCGGTGGCGGGCGGCCCGGGTGGCGTGGTACTCGAGGCCAGCGGCGGCCGGCGAGTATCTGACATCGAGGTCAGCGGCGGCCGACAGCCAGCGACGGCCAGTGGCGGCGAGGTCAGCGACGGCCAGTCAGCTCCGGCCAGCGGCCGACAGCCAGTGCCGGCTAGCGACAGCCAGCCGGCGGCCAGCGGCCAGCGACGGCCAGTGGCGGCGAGGTCAGCGACGGCCACCAACGTGCAACGGAGCTGAGGCGATCTTACGTATTGTAATACTTTCGTCATTGATCGAGCTGGGGGAGTCGGTACCCTCAGTGGTTGGCACCCTTTGGGTCGGGGAGCCTTACATAGCAAGCGCTGCGACTTTGCACGGGGTTGCGGCGCTTGCTCGCGTTTGAGGGTGGTGCGAAATCCACCCTCAAGTCGCCCCTGAAAGATGCCGATCAACAGCCAGGGGTTTGCGCCGACTCAAGTCGGCCTGCGGCGGCATTATCCCTGGATACGGGCAGGGAGAGATCTCAGATGGCATACGCATTGGGTCTGGCAATCGTGCTGATAGCGGTCGCCGTGGCGTCTTCGATCGTTCTGTACGAAAAGCGGCGCCGGAACCTCATCCGCATTGACGCTGAGCGTTTTGAGATGGAGCTCTCCGCCGCGCTGCTCTACGAGCGTCACCGCACGCAAGAGCGTCGTTTCGAACGTCCGATTGACGTCCCGCTCGTGGCTCCTCGCGACTAACTGAGCCGCAGGCCTATCCGGCGCCGGCGGGTCGCAGCTGATCGGGTTCGAGGAACACGAGATGTGCCGTTGGTACGGCGGCCCGAATGAGAACCTCAGTGGCGTCGATGGCGGCAGCAAGGCCGGCCTGATCGAGGCTGCTATCGAACTCGAGTTTCGCGGCGATCAGCAATTCGCTCGGGCTCAATTGCAACGTACGCAGATGGATCAAATGGTTGACCGCGGGTGCCGAAGCAATAGCCGAACGCACGAGCGCAATCTCTGACGGGCTCGCCGATTCGCCGATCAGCAAACTCTTGTTTTCGCGAGCGAGGATGTACGCAATCGCCCCAAGCAACAGGCCGATGGCGATACTGCCCATCGCATCGAAGCGAGCGTTGTGAGTAACCGTGGCAAGCCCAACGCCTACGAGTGCGAACAGCAAACCGAGTAACGCGCCGAAGTCTTCGAGCAGAACAACAGCAAGTTCGGGAACCTTGGTTTGGCGGATGAATTGGCGCCACGTGAGGTCTCCCTTGAGTGGTCGCGCTTCGTGAATGGCGGTGCGGAATGAGAACGACTCGAGCACGATTGCCACGACCAAGATCACGACGGCAACGATCGGGCTTTCGAGCTCATGCGGATGGCGCAGCTTGTTGACGCCCTCGTAAAGCGCCGCCAATGAACCGAGGCTGAAGAGCACGATTGACACCACGAAGGCCCAAAAGAAACGTTCGCGTCCATAGCCAAAAGGATGCTCATCATCGGGAGGCCGGTTGGAGAGCTTCCGCCCGAGCAACAAGAGGCCTTGATTGCCCGAGTCGGCAAGCGAGTGAATTGACTCGGCCAACATCGAGGCTGCGCCCGTGATGGCAAAGCCCACGAGTTTAGACACCGCTATGGCGAGGTTGGCGGCTAGGGCCGCGACAATGGCTTTTTTACCGGCTTCTTGATGCACGGCGAGAGACTAGTGCGACAACGTTGCGCAGCTGGGTCGCTCGCAACGCGAAGTGGCGACCGCAGCTATGCCGGGTTTGCTTCAGCGGCCGCTTTGACGAACGTCTCGAATTGGTCCATCGGGATTTCGCCTGACGTACGACTGACGATGTTTCCCTTTTTGTCAACGAAGATCATGTAAGGGAAGCCGCCGAGGCCAAGCGCAGTAGCACCGGTGTTGTTGCGGTCATCGGCAATGGTGATCGCCGGGAACTTCTCATCTTCGAGCCACCTCGATGGCGGGTAGTTGGCGCCGGTTGGCTGCACTGAAGACGAAAGCGCGTAGTAGTCGACGGGGTACTTGCTCTTGTTGGCGCTGATCCAGTCACTGAGCAGCGGAACCTCTTTACGGCAGTGAGGGCACCAGTGGGCAACCACGAAAACGACTTTGGCGCGACCGTCGCTCGGGCTGATGGTGACAGGTTCGCTCGTGAAGGTCTTGCCTTCGATGGTCGGAATCTGTGAACCGACAGCTGGATCGTCGCCGCTTTCGGGCTTCGGCTGGAGTGATGCGCCGGTGACCTTCACCGCTTGCGATTCGAGAACGCGAACGTCGGTGTTGTCTTCGTCGTCACCGCCTGATGTCGAAATGATGGCGACGATTGCCAGGATGACGATGACGAACAATCCGCCAATCAAGATCGGCACGTTGTTGCGCCCGGGGGTCGGAACTCCAACTTGTGGTTTTGGTGCGCGGGGCTTTGCCATTTGACTACTCCTGCGAGTCGTTTTGCGATGATGACCGACGAGCCAACAGCAACAGCGTCAACACTGTTGCTGCGCAAGTACCGGCCATCAATGGAATTGAAAGGTAGTTGAACTTGCGTAGATACACAGCCGTGCACGGCACGTCGAGTGAACACACAGAGGTCTCGAGCTGCGGATACCACTCGAGCAAGTAGTGATAAGTCGAGATAGGCAGACAGATGGCGGCCAGTAAGACGCCGTAGGGCCAGATGCGGACATCTCTACGGAGTGTGGCGAGACCGAGAATCGGAACCATCGAATAGATCAAGATCCTCTGGTACCAACACAGGTTGCAGGGCCGCCAGTGAATCACTTCGGAAAAGTAAAGACTGCCTGACATCGTGACCAGCGCAACCAAAAATGCAACCGGTAGAGCTACTGGGCCGATGTTGTTGGCAATTGATTCGTAGAGGTTGCGCGCAGGCGTCACCCAGATGCCAAGCACGCGCGACGCGATGACGATCGCCAAAAATACCTGGCACAAGATCGCAAGCATCGACAAGAACAGCACAACTGCGTCGTTTGTTGCATTGCCATAGATGGCCGCGCCAAGGGTTGTTGCGAGCATTACTTCGCCCCCGACGCAAGCGCGTCACGCGCTTTGGCGCGCAGTTGGGTGATGACTTGATCGTCAAGTTCTGACGACGGATCAGCTCCGCTCGTACTGATATAGGCAACTGACTGAGCGCGATCGGTGACAACCATCACGACATCGAGCGAACTGACAATTGTTTGGCGTCCGGAGTGAACAGAGCCACTCACGCGAACGATCGTTGCGTCGCCGCTGGTTTCTTTCAGGGCCTTGACGCTCAGATCTGTTCCCGACGAAGCATCGCTGGCGCCGGGGAGCATTTGTCGCCACAGCGGCTCAAGCAATCGACGCAAGCACAAGTTGTTGGACGAATCTTCGTAAATGCTGAGCACGTCTTTCGTCATTGACGCATCGGTCATCAGTTCGACCGTGCTTGCAATGCTTGATTGAAACGAGGTTCCAGCGTTTTTGAAAAACATGGTGCCGGTAGCCGATGCGGAAATCGACGTGCCGCCGCGCCCGGCGTCGAGTAGCGCTTTGCAGGCAGCGGGCGCATCGGCGATCTGGGGCAGAAGTGGTGTCGGTGTTGGGCTGCCCTCGGCGGGCTGTGCGTAGTCGGTGGGCATGTCTGCCTTTTCGAGCAACAGCTTGTTTGCGAGCTGTGCATCAGCAGACGGGTCGGCTGCAGGGTATGTGCCGTTGGCCGGAGCAACAGCGGGTTCGCCACCGCCGCATGCGCTCAGCGACGATGCGAGCACGAGAACAACACCAAGCGTCGCTGACTTCAGTGCCCGAGAGTGGCGTGATGAAAAGCGAGGTTTGCAATTGGCTTCCGCTGGCGTCGTTCGTGACATCGGCACGAGGCTACAGAGGCAGAGCGGCTTTGTGCAGGCAATTCGTTGCAGAACGCTGCGAATTCACCGATAACTCAGGATCGGTAACGCAAACTCTGTCGACAGCTAAGAGCCCTGTAATGCCTTGGTGCGGGCTCGCTCGACGAGTTTGAGGTCAAAAGCGTCAGAGGGCGCTTTGTCTGAACTGTTCACAATGATGAGCATTTGTGTGCGCCCGATGAAGGTAACCATCACGTCGGCCCATTGATCGACACGCGGTTGGAGGGGGCGGTTTACCGTGACATGGAAGCGAAAGGCGGCCGTACGTCCGCCAAGCCCCGGCAGCGTCAGCGGATCAACAGTTAGTAGCGCTTCGATTGCTTTGTCGTATGACCGTTGTGCCTCAACGGTTTTCTCAAAAGCGCGCTGCATGCAAAACGGCGTGCCTTCGAACTGCAGCAGGGTGAGCGCTTTTTGCGCGCTTTCTTGAGTTGGTTCGATCGCTGCACTCGAGGAAATCGTTAGGTTCTTGCCGTCGACAGGATCGGGCACGAGCACGGGTAGCCCGATGCCGGTCGCTGGATTGGCTGCCTTGGTGAGTTGGGCAACCTTGCATTCGCGCATGACGTTCAAGACGTCGGGGTTGCCTGCATAACTAGAAGGTGTAGGCCTCGCAGTGTTTGGCGGGTTCGCATTAGTGGCGGTAACTGCGGAGGCGATGTCAGTCGAGTCGAGTGGCAGCTTCGCGGCCCGAAGAACTTCTGCTTCAGACATGGTGATCGTCGGGTTGGTGTTCGATGTTTTCGTTTGATCGCCCGACCCACCGCAGCCGCTCAGCGCGATGATTGCTGCAAGTGCGCAGGCAAAAATCGAACGACGTGACATAAACCCAGTATCGCGTCCCTTTTCATCGGATGACGCTTTAGGCTGAAAAAATCGTGGACCGGATACTCACCATCCCCAATGCCATCTCGGTTGGGCGCCTTGCTTGCGTTCCGTGGTTTGTCTATTTGGTCTACGGCGCTGAGAACTATCACTTCGCCGCGTGGCTTCTTGCTTTCCTGGGCACAACCGATTGGGTTGATGGCTACATCGCTCGTCACTACAACCAGGTGTCGACTTTTGGGAAAGTGTTCGACCCAACCGCTGATCGCATCATGTTGGTTGTCGCTGCTGTCGCCGTGCTCAACGTTGGCGCGATGCCGTGGTGGTTCGGTGTCGCTGCATTAGGCCGCGAGCTGTTTGTCGTGATTGGCGGCGTCATCTTGTATTCGCTCGGCATGGCGCGCATCGATGTACAGCTGATCGGCAAAGCCGGTGCGATGGGTTTGATGATTTCACTCCCGCTGTTTTTGGTTTCACACGCTGGTGTTGGCTGGGCGTCAGAAGCGCGCGTCTTGGCGTACGTGTTTGGCATTCCCGGTCTTGTCCTCGCTTGGTACTCCGTTTTGGAATACCGCAAGCTCGCGATCGAAGCCATGCATCGCGGACGTGAAAGGCGACAAGCCGAGCGCGATGCCAAAGCAGCGAGCGCGGAGCCGGTGAGAAAGGTAGAGCCATGAAGGCCGTGATCATGGCCGGTGGTGAAGGCACGCGTCTTCGTCCGCTTACGTCGCGGCAGCCGAAACCAATGCTGCCTCTAGCCAATCGACCGATGATGGAGCACATCGTAAAGCTCTTGAGTCGTCATGGTTTCGACGACATCGTTGTCACGGTCTCGTTTCTTGCGAACAGCATTCGCAACTACTTCGGTGACGGTTCAGAGTTTGGCGTGCGCATGGCGTACGCGACCGAAGAGACTCCACTTGGCACCGCTGGTTCGGTAATGAATGCAATGGACGAGCTCAACGAGACGTTCTTGGTGATCTCGGGCGACGTTCTTACAGACATTGATTTGTCCGCGCTCGTCAACTCTCATCGCGAGAAGTCAGCCCTCGCCACGATTGCCTTGAAGTCGATGGAGAACCCACTTGAGTTCGGCATCGTCATAACGAACGACGACGGTTCGATTCAACACTTCCTCGAGAAGCCGACATGGGGGCAGGTCTTTAGCGACACCGTCAACACAGGCATCTATGTTCTCGAACCCGAGATCTTCGATCACATACCGGTAGCGCAAGCGGCTGATTTCTCGAGCGACGTGTTTCCGCGTTTACTGCGTCAGCAAAAGCCGATTTATGGTCACATCGCGGACGGATATTGGGAAGACGTCGGCACACTGCCCGCTTATCTCAAAGCGCACTATGACGTGCTCGACGGGAAAGCCTCGATTGACATCCCCGGTTTCCGCTTGGAAAACGGTGTGTGGCTGGGTGAGGGGAGCGAAGTCGACCCCGACGCGATTGTCGAGGGCCCGGGTGTCATAGGTTCGTACACAACAGTCGCGGCCGGTGCGCGCATCGGCGAATACACCGTTCTTGGCTCGAACGTTCGCGTCGGTGAAGGGGCCGACACCGAGCGCACCGTTGTTCACGACAACTGTTACATAGGGCCTGTCGTGCGGTTGCGCGGCAACGTGCTTGGACGTTCGGTTGATCTGCGGCGGGGCGTGCGTTGTGAAGAGAACGTAGTTATCGGTGATGAGTCTTTCGTCGGTGATCACGCCGTGATCAGCGCAGGCGTGAAGATCTATCCGCACAAAGAAGTCGAGCATGGTGCTGTCGTAAACAGCTCAATTGTTTGGGAGTCGCGCGCAGCGCGAAACCTCTTTGGCGTTTTGGGAGTCGCCGGACTTGCCAACGTCGACATAACACCCGAGCTTGCTGTGCGCGTGGCCATGGCCTTTGCATCGACTCTCGAAAAGGGAACCACGATCAGCGTGTCGCGTGACTCATCGCGTGCCGCCCGCGCTGTTGTGCGCGCCATTCAGGCTGGACTCAACGCAGCCGGCGCCAACGTGTTGGATCTCGAGGTGGCCCCTGTGCCAGTCACTCGATTTCAAGTACGTTCGCAACGCAGTCGCGCTGGTGTGACGGTTCGATTGGCTCCCGATGATCCGCAGTCAGTTGTCATCCGCTTCTTCGATGAAAACGGCCACGACATTGACGAAGGCATGCAACGCAAGATCGAGCGCCTTTACCACCGTGAAGATTTTCGTCGGGTGGCGGCAAGCGAGATTGGCGACATCGGGTTTCCTTCACGTGCCATCGAGTACTACACCGAGGCGTTAATGGCGACAGTTCCGCTCGACGCGATCAGAGGAATGGCTCCGAAAGTCGTTCTCGATTATGCCTACGGCTCGCCGAGCTTCGTGATGCCAAATGTGCTGTCAAAGCTGAACGCGGAAGTACTTACTGTGAATCCGTTTGGCTCGACACGCTCGATGCTCAAGTTCGAACGATCTGAACACGCAGCGCGTGTTGCTGCGCTCGTGCAAGCCTCTGGCTCGCACATGGGTGCAGTGTTCGACCCTGACGGCGAACACATCATGCTTGTCGACGACAACGGCCATGTGTTATCCGACGAAGAAGCGCGTCTATGTGTGTTGCGTTTAGCCGGCGAAACAGCAGTCGACAATCGCAGAGTCGCGTTGCCGGTGTCGGCTCCCGTCGCCGCACAGCGAGTCGCCAGCGAATACGGGTTAGAGATCGAGTGGACGAAACTTGCTGTCTCTGACTTGATGGAACGCTCGTCTGAAAAAGGCATGGCGCTTGGTGCTGGCGACGAAGGGGGTTTCGTCTTTCCTGGTTTCTTGCCAGCCTTCGACGCAATCTCGGCCTTCGTCAACATCTTGGGCATGCTGGCGCAAACGCAACGCCGACTGTCTGAGTTGGTGAGCGATTTGCCAAAGGTGCACATCGCGCACGAGACAGTGGCCACTCCGTGGGAGCAAAAGGGCCTGTTGATGCGCAGCCTGCTTGAGTCGATTCGCGACCGCGAACTCGTTCTTGTCGACGGCGTGAAGGTTTGTGATGGCGACAGTTGGGCGCTTGTCTTGCCTGATCCTGAAAAGCCGCTTACTCATGTTTGGGCCGAAGGTCCATCGGGTCGTGATGCACGCACGATCGCTCAGCAATATGTCCGCCAAATCCGCCAGTCGATGCGTCCCTGATGGCTCGTCCGCCATTAGCCCTTGTCGCCACATTGACGCTGGTCGGTTTCTTGCTGGTTGTTGCCGGCACCGAAACCTCGGCTGCCAACCGTTCTGAAGAGCCGAAGCGAAAAGCGTTAGTCGAACAGGTTCTGCAACAACGTCGTGATGTCGACGACTTGGATAAAGCTGTTGCCGAGCTGCGCGGACAGGTCGAGAACGCGCAGGTCGCTGCTGGTCGTGCGTCGCAGCTCAGCGACGAGGAAAACAAACAGAAAGATGCACTCGCGCTTGCGGCCGGTACGGTCGCGGTGAAGGGGTCGGGCATCGTGGTCAAGATGTCTGACGCGCCTCGAAAGTCAGATCAAGACGGAACCAAGTTCGACGCAAGTCGCATCCAAGATCGTGACCTCCAGCTTGTCGTCAACGCATTGTTTGCGGCGGGGGCCGAAGCTGTGTCGATCAACGACAACCGCGTTGTTGCTGTCACCCCTATTCGTGCAGCAGGCGGCACCATTGTGGTCAACTACCGACCGGTGAACTCTCCGTATCGCATCGACGCCATTGGGGCCGACAAGAAACAGTTCAACGCGAGCGATATAGCGACGCACTTCCGTGACTGGGAAGAAAAGTACGACCTCGGTTTTAGTGTCGATAGCCAGAAAGAGATTTCGGTTCCGGGTTACCGTGGGCGGGTGGCCATTGACCTCGCCCAACCAGCTGAGGCCGTTAATACTCCGACGATCCCCGCCAGCGGGCAGAATCGGGGTAAGTAGCTAGTGCTCGCGTTTCTCGGTTTAGCCCTCGGTGCTCTGATTGCTTACGTACTTCAGCCAAACGTTCCGCAAGACTTCACTCGCTACGTTGCAATGGTTGTTGTCGCTGCTATTGACGCGTCGTTCGGTGGAATCCGTTCGTGGCTCGAACAGACATTTAACGATCGCATCTTCTTAATCTCGTTCAGCCTCAATGCCGTTGTCGCGGTCGGATTGGTCTGGGTGGGCGACCAGCTCGCTGCCGATGTCGCAACGGCCATCGTCGTCGTGTTTGGCATTCGCATCTTCCAGAATGTCGCTGCCATCAGAAGACGGATCTTTGGCGGATGAGTGTTATGGGTTCGTCAGGCGAAACAAGCCAAGCACCAGGACGCAACGAAGAGCCAAGCGTTGTCTTCGAGCCAACAGGCGAGCATCGAGCCGTTACCGCTTCGGACCCGTCGACTGCGCCAAGCGCTCCGACCACCGAGACCGGACAGCACCGCGCTATCCAGGTTGTGCAACGACGTGCATCACGCATTCAGTTGCGCTCGGTGCTGTTGGTGTTAGTCGCCGGTCTTGTGAGCTTCATGGCGGTGGGCCAATTGCGCGGGCCTGATCCTTTGCGTGAGCAGTTGAACGCAGAATCAGAGGGCGATCTGGCGCGTATTCTTGCGTCGTTGTCGAGCGAGTCGACGGCGTTGCAACAAGAACTTGCATCATTGAAGGTCGAGCTGGCGAATCTGCAGAGTTCGTCACAGGCAGGTGGCGATGCATCAGCCGAGGCGCAGCAACAACTGAACGCCTTGCGCGTATTGTCGGGCGAGGTTGCCGTCACTGGTCCAGGCCTCGAAGTCGTAATCGACGACCCAAACAATCAAGTGACGTTCGACGCGCTTGTAGACGCAGTGCAAGAGCTGCGCGACGCGGGCGCGGAAGCATTGGCAATCAACGGTCGGCGTATTGGCGTTGCGTCTTCTTTCGGACAAAAAGACAATCGCATCACGCTTGACGGAGTCGTGTTGCCTACGCCTTACACGCTCAGTGCAATTGGTCCGGCCTCGACAATGGAAGGTGGTCTCAAAATTCCCGGTGGTGCTCTAGACACTCTGCGCGCTATCAACGGCGCAACGACTGACGTTCATCGGTCGACGACATTGAATCTGCCTGCGCTCGAACAGCGGCCAACTTTCCGAGCTGCGCGTCCAGTAGAGTCCGGCTCATGAATGTTCCCGACAATCTTCGGTACACGCGTGATCACGAGTGGGCTGAAGTCAGCGACAAAGGTGTCCGCGTTGGCATCACCGACTACGCGCAAGACGCATTGGGCGATGTCGTATTTGTGCAAGTTCCAACCGTCGGCGCGAACGTTCAGGCAGGCATCACTTTCAGCGAAGTTGAGTCGACGAAGTCGGTCTCCGATATTTACGCTCCCGTAACAGGCACGATCGTTGAAGTGAACGAGCATCTGTCTGATGCTCCGCAGCAGGTCAACGAAGACCCTTATGGCACGGGGTGGATTTGCGTTATTGCGCCCGAGTCAAGCGATAGCCTCGAGGGCTTCCTGAGCGCCGCCGAATACCGGGCGCTCGTGGGCGATAGCTAGCAGCCAGCCGGCCAGAAGCCAAGGGCATTTTTGACTAGTAGGTTGCTGACGTGATCTGTAGCAAGTGCGGCCACAAGAATCCCACTGGGGCCAATTTCTGTTCATCGTGCGGGGCCGCGCTTTCGGCCACGCAAGACGATCCAACGATCACCTTCATGATCGCCGACCTCGGTATTGCCGAGCAGACCGAGGCCGAGCTAACGGGGGCGCTCGACGAGCTAGATCCGGGCGATGCAATGTTGTTCGTAAAGCGTGGCGACAATGTCGGCGCGACTTACCTGATCGACACTGACATGACCCGCGTCGGTCGCAATCCCGACAACGAAGTGTTTCTCGACGACGTAACAGTGTCGAGAGCGCACGCAGAAATCCGACGTGTTGATGGGCGCTTTGTCATTCAAGATGTGGGCTCGCTCAACGGCACGTATTTCAACGGCAATAGAATCGAACGCGCAGACTTAGAACATGGTGACGAAGTGCAGATCGGTAAGTTCAAACTGGTGTTCCTCACCGGTGCATCACACCGGTGACGGCGAAGCCTCGCAATCAGACTCGTTCGATCGGAGAAGTGCTCGCCCTTCTGAAGAATGACTTTGATGACATCACGATCTCAAAGATCAGATTCCTTGAAGGCCAGGGGCTAATCGAGCCCGAGCGCACAGCCTCTGGTTACCGGAAGTTTTCCGAGCACGACATCGCGCGCCTCCGCTACATCCTTCGCCAACAGAAAGATCACTTTCTTCCGTTGAAAGTGATCAAGGGGCGACTTGGCGACCCCGAAGCCGACGGCGTTGTTTCTCTCGTCGACGAAACAAACACAGACGGCGAAGCGGTTGCTGCCGGAGCAATGCTCGATCGTGCCGCCCTGCTTGAGCTAAGCGGGCTCAACGAGTCGCAACTTCGTGAGCTTGAACGCTTCGCAATGGTGCAAGTTCAAAAGTCGGGTAACTCAAGTTGGTATGACGAGAATGCGCTGACAATCGCCAAGCTCGCGCAGCGATATCTGTCGTTTGGTGTCGAGGTGCGCCACTTGCGCATTTTCAAAACAGCTGCTGATCGCGAAGCCGATCTGTATCGCCAGTTGACGCCGGTTGCTCGAGGTCACCGCAACACGCAGGCGCGTATGGATGCCGAAGCGCGACTTGGTGAGTTGAGTGATCTTGGTGAGTCGATGCGGGCAGAGCTGTTGCGTCAATCCCTTAGCGATTCTTGAGATAACTCGAACATTCACACGCAAGTGACAATTCACCCTTACGAAAGAACCGAAAGCAGGTAAGGTCTTTGCATGGTGGAAATGCACCTCGTTGCTGTACGTGTCGAACTGCCGACCAACACTCCGGTTGTACTTCTGCAAGAAACCGGCGGCACTGAACGAACGCTGCCGATATTTGTCGGCACATCAGAGGCAACTGCGATTGCCTACGCTCTGCAAGGCGTCTTGACGCCACGGCCGATGACGCACGATCTCATTCGCGACCTGCTAGTTGCTGCCGACGTCGAAGTTTCGAGTGTTGTTATTACCGAACTGCGGGGCAGTACTTACTTTGCCGAGATCCACCTCACGCGCGATGGCAGTTCGCACACCGTGTCGAGTCGTCCTTCAGATGCAATCGCGCTGGCCGCGCGAACGGGGTCGCCGATCTACGCCGACGATGACCTGGTCGACAGCGAGGGCGTGATGCTCGACCCCGAAGAAGATCAAGAGGGCGAGTCTGAGCTTCTCGAAAATCCCGAGGAGTTGCTGTCTGACTTCCGCGACTTCATCAACGATGTGAGCCCTGAAGACTTCACTCCGCCAGGTCCGCCAACTTCCTGAGTCATTAGGGCGTGAGACCCAGCAAATGGGCAGGTCAGCGTAAACAGTTGACGCTTCGCGCGAAAGTTCCTACTGTGTGTCACATCGACGTAATTACTCGCGTGTAAGCGCTAACGTGGGCGAGCGAAAGAGGGTACGGGTGAGCGATTCCATGAAAAACGCAGAAACACCACACGAGGGCTATCGAGGCCCACAGGTGTGTTCGATCGTTGGCATTACTTACCGCCAGCTCGACTACTGGGCCCGCACCGGCCTTTTGGTTCCGTCGATTACGACAGCAAAGGGCAGCGGCACGCAGCGGCGTTATTCATACAACGACTTGCTCGAGCTCAAGGTCATCAAGCAGCTGCTCGACGCTGGCCTCTCTCTGGTTTCGGCCCGCAAGGCAATCGAGTGTTTGCGCGAGTCGCACGACGACGTTTCGTCGGCGAACTTGCTCATCAACGGCTCAGGTTCGGTGCTTGCTCGTTCGGGTGAAGAAATCATTGACGTCCTCAAGGGTGGTCAGGGCGTGCTCAACATCGTTCCGATGGCGGGCGTTGTTTCTGAGCTCGAAGCAGCCATCCACGAGCTCGTGACTTCTAAGCCTGCTCCAGTTGCTTCATCTGACTCACAGGCAGCCGCGAACTAAACACGCTCACTTACACAGGGGTCCTTGTTGTCTGAAGACTTACGGCATTCGCCACTAGACGCCGAACACAAGGCCCTTGGTGCAAAGCTCGTCGACTTTGGCGGGTGGTCAATGCCGGTGTCGTATCCGAGCGGAACTATCGCCGAACATCTCGCGTGTCGTTCTGACGCAGTCGCGTTTGACGTAAGTCACCTGGGCACTGTTCGCATGCAAGATGCCGATGCTTACGAACGTTTGCAGCGCGCCCTCACTAATGACCTCGAACGCATTGGTCCCGGTCGCGCTCAATACACCCACCTGCTTGACGACAGCGGCTCGGTTCTCGACGACATCATCATTTGGTGGGTAGACGACAAGCGCTTTGACGTCATGCCTAACGCGTCAAACACGTCGCGCGTGCTCGACGCCATTGGTGGCATTGATGTCACCGCGGATCGCGCTGTGATTGCAGTGCAAGGTCCGAACGCTCGCGCGAAGGTTGCGCGGTTCTCGACCGAAGCCGCAGAGGTTGGTCGCTTCAAGGTCGTCCACGTTGAATTCAACGGCGCTGATTGCGTAGTCGCGGGCACTGGTTACACCGGTGAAGATGGTCTCGAATTTGCCATCCCTGTAGAAGTCGCTCGTGACCTGTGGGCGAAACTGCAAGAGGTCGACGTGGTTCCGGCCGGTCTGGGGGCGCGAGATACGTTGCGTCTCGAAGCTGGTCTGCCGTTGCACGGGCACGAGCTCGGTGCCGGCATTACGCCGCTGCAAGCTGGCCTGGGTTGGGTTGTTTCGTGGGACAAAGGCGATTTCATTGGACGCGACGCGCTCGTAGCTGAACGCGAAGCGAAGCCGGCGCGACGTCTACGCGGTTTCAGTGCCGAGGGCCGTCAACCGCTGCGAGAGGGAAGTGCCGTCATTGTGGATGGGCAAGAGGTTGGAGCGCTCACGAGCGGCAACTTCTCACCGTCGCTCGGTCACGCAATTGGCATGGGTTTT
This sequence comes from Acidimicrobiales bacterium, assembly GCA_044220495.1. GTDB lineage: Bacteria > Actinomycetota > Acidimicrobiia > Acidimicrobiales > JBBSGY01 > JBGAQY01. Next base: position 48,960 of record JBGAQY010000010.1, on the reverse strand, counting down.
GTGCCACCTGACGTAAAAGTTGGTGCAACAGTAGAGATCGAATTACGGGGTCGACGTTTGCCGGCTGTCGTGGTTCAACCGCCGTTTGTAACGAAGGCAGTTTGACGTTCCTCTTTTGCAGGGCCTTGCGTTGATTTGCTGTGCAGTACTGAAGGCGGCAATTCGACAAGTTGAAGCTCAAACTTGAAGCCATAGGGGGACTTTGAAGTTGGCGGATTACATTCCTCACACCGACGCCGAGATCGAGTCAATGTTGGCGTTCTTGGGTTTGGCAAGTCTCGATGACTTGTTCTCGATGGTGCCGACGGCCATGCGACTCGCTGGCGGGCTCGACATGGCGCTGGGTGTAGGCGAGTTCGATGTCATGAGCGAGATGAATCGGCTCGCCGACGCAAACCGTTCGCAATTGGTCTGTTTCGCTGGCGCTGGTGCATACGATCACGATGTTCCCGCAGCCGTTCGCCGACTTGCGTCGCGCACTGAATTTGTAACGTCGTACACGCCTTATCAACCCGAAGTTGCCCAGGGCGTTTTGCAGGCACTGTTTGAGTTTCAAACGATGATCAGTCGCTTGAGTGGCTTAGAAGTCTCGAATGCGTCGCTCTACGATGGCGCAACCGCTGCTGTAGAGGCTGTGAATCTCGCGGGCGCGGCAACCGGGCGACACAAGATGTTGGTGAGCCGCGGTTTGCATCCGAATTATCGGGCCACGCTGGCAACGATGGCTCTCGGAACTGGCCACGAATTGGTCGATGTTCCACTAGTTGACGATGGCGGTGAGAGCGGCACCACGGCGTGGAGCACTCAGCAAGACGCTCAAGATGTTGCTGCCGTTGTTATCGCCTATCCGAACTACCTCGGGGTGCTCGACGACATGGTTGGTGCTCGTGCCTTGGCCGACCGGCTCGGTGCCAAGCTGATCGTTGCTTTCGACCCTGTTGCCACTGGCTTGCTCAACACGCCCGGGCACTTCGGTGCTGATGTTGCCGTCGGTGAGGGTCAAGCCTTTGGCACGCCACTAAGCCTCGGTGGCCCGTACCTGGGCCTGTTTGCATGTCGGCTCGCCGAGGTCAGACGTCTCCCCGGGCGTCTCGTTGGTGAAACTGTCGACAGCGAAGGTCGGCGCGCGTACGTCACGACACTTCGCACGCGTGAACAAGACATCCGCCGTGAGAAGGCGTCGTCAAACGTTTGTACCAACCAAACATTGATCGCCGTGACGGCGGCAATTTCACTCTCTTGGTTGGGTACGACGGGCTTGCGAGAGATGGCATTGCGATGCGCACAGGCCACGCGTTACACACGCGACGCTCTCTTGAGAATCGACGGTGTCGAGTCGCTAAACGACGCACCGACGTTGCGAGAGTTTGCGGTGACGACTCCGGTTGCGTCTGATGTTGTTGTCGATCGCTTGATCGACGAAGGCTTCCTGGCTGGCGTTCCGCTGGGTGATGAATACGGCGGAGGCCTGCTCGTTTCGGTAACTGAAAAGCGAACGCGCGCTGAGATCGACGCGTACGTCGCAGCTTTTGAAAAGGCGGTGCGTTGATGACTACGACAGCGATGCCAGGTGGCCAGGCAAAGTCGATCCCCTTGATGGGTGACGACTCTGAGCCCACCGTGTTCGATCTCTCCGTTGAGGGTCGGCGCGCATGTTCGTTCCGCACAACCGATGTTCCCGAGCTCCCAGTCGAAGAGTTGATACCGAGCGAACACTTGCGCACCGAACCATTAGAGCTGTGCGCCGTATCCGAGCGCGATCTCGTTGCTCACTTCACGCGCCTTACACATCGTCAGTATTCCGTTGACCTTGGCGCTTATCCGCTCGGGTCATGCACGATGAAATACAACCCCAAGTTGTGTGATGAGGCGGCGGGATTGTCAGGTCTTGCGCACGTGCACCCAAGTGCACCCGCATCGCAAACACAGGGCTGGATCGAGCTTCTCGTCGATCTCTCGAAGAACCTCTGTGCCATCACGGGTATGGCAGCGGTCACGTTGCAGCCCCCGGCTGGTGCTGCTGGTGAACTCACTGGTCTGTTGTTGATGCGGGCGTGGTTCGAGCAACAAGGCCGACAACGCAAGACAGTTGTGATCCCCGATTCTGCGCATGGCACGAACCCCGCATCGGTCACGCTGGCGGGCTACGACGTCGTCACGGTTCCGACCGATCAACGCGGGTGCGTTGACCTCGAAGCGTTTCGCGCCGTGATGAATGAAGACGTTGCTGGCGTGATGCTCACCAATCCGAACACGCTTGGTTTGTTTGAAGAGCAAATTGCTGACATCGCTGCTGCTGCACACGAAGTCGGTGCGTTGTTGTATTACGACGGCGCCAACCTGAATGCGATTCTCGGAGTGGTGCGTCCCGGCGACATGGGTTTCGACATCGTGCACATGAACTTGCACAAGACGTTTGCTGTTCCGCACGGCGGCGGCGGGCCTGGCGCCGGGCCGGTCGGAGTCAGTCAACGACTTGTCGACCTCTTGCCAGGACCTCTTCCCACGGTGCTCGACGACGGCACATTCGGGTGGATGACTCCGGCGAAGTCGATTGGTCGTGTGCATGGGTGGCACGGCAATGCGCTCGCGCTTGCTCGCGCACACTCATACATGTTGGCCAACGGGGGTGACGGACTCCGCAAGGTCGCGCAGATAGCCGTGCTCAACGCGAACTGGATGCGTGTTCGTTTGCGTGACTCACTGCCGGCTGCCTATGACCGGCCCAACATGCATGAGTTCGTCGCAACGACAACCGAGCTGAAGAAGGCAACAGGAACGCGTGCGTTCGACATTGCCAAGCGTTTGCTCGAAGAAGGCTTTCATTCGCCGACTATGTACTTCCCGCTCATCGTCGAAGAGGCCTTGATGATTGAGCCGACAGAGACTGAAAGTCTCCAAACGCTTGAGGCTTTGGCCGTTGCCCTCGAAAACATTGTCGAAGAAGCGCGAACCCAGGGGAGTGAGGCCGCTCGCAGTTCACCGCGCACCACGCCTGTTGGGCGAGTTGATGAAGCACGAGCGGCTCGCACGCTGATTCCGACTTACGACGCGCGTTGAGAATTCGCGCTCAGCGCTGAGAATGCAAGGCTGAGTATCCGCCAACCGCCTGCACGCACGGTGAAGAATGCAGGCTGCATTTGACTGGTCAAGCAAGGAGCCACGATGTCTTATTCCGATCCACCTCCGCCGCCACCACCTCCGCCACCTCCAGGCGGTCCCTACGGCGGTGACCCCTACGGCGGCGCGCCATCGGGCGGCGATCCTTACGGTGGTGCCCCGAATATGGGGGGCGCCGGTCCAGCTCCGTCATTTCCGCTGTCGTCATGGGGTCGTCGCGTCGTTGCGTCACTCATTGATGGTGTGATCGGTGCGGCGATTTTGTTCATCTTCCTGATCCTTGGCTCGATCCTCGGCGCCCAAGAAGCGTTCACATCGCTCGGGTACATCGCGTGGTTTGCCTTTTGGATTTGGCAGATGGTCAATCAAGGCAATACCGGACAAACCATCGGCAAGAACGCAATCGGCATAAAGCTCGTGCGTGAGTCCGACGCTCAGCCGGTTGGTCCCGGACTGTCAATTGGTCGTGGCTTTGTACATATCGTCGACTCGCTGCCTTGCTATGTCGGCTACTTGTGGCCGCTGTGGGATCCCAAGCGACAGACCTTCGCTGACAAATTGCTGACCACAGTGGTTATCGACGTTCCCAAGGCATAACGACTCGACTCGATCATCATCGCCTCGGGTGAACAGTGTCCGGCCGTAAAATGAATCTCTGATGCGTTTACGGCCGGATGCTCGGCCAGTAATGTCGTAGGCCATGGCGCTACTTTCCCCAGCAGCGTTCAGTTTGGAATGTTTGGTTCTCGAAGAACTCGATCCGCTTACTGAGATCGGGCTTCACATGCGAGTCGTCTTTGAAGAGATTGTCGACCTGTCTTCAGGATCGGTCAGCGGTCACGAAGTTTTGACAAGGGTCACCACTCCGGATTTTCGGAGTATTTCTCCAGAGGTGTGGTTTGCCCAGGCTCGGAAGCTCGGCTTGGCGGCGCGACTCGAGGCTCGAGCAGCTGAACTTGCGTTGCTGAACACACCCAAAGGCGGTGATTTGCTGTCCGTGAATTTCTCTCCGGATTGCCTCGACGCGCCAGAGGTGCAAGCTGTTCTCGACAAGCTGGCCGAGCTCGACCGTGTCATTGTCATCGAGCTCGCCGAGCACCATCACACCCAAGGCGCTGCCCTTGAGCGTTCCCTTGCGAGCATCCGTGACCGCGACTTGCTCGTCGCTGTAGACGATGCTGGCACCGGCGACTCGGGGCCCGAGTTCGTCCGTGAGGTGAGCCCTGATGTAATCAAGGTCGACCGCCGTCACGTGAAGTCGTTGCACACGAGTGCGACACAGAAGTCGTCATTGCGTTCGTTTGTCGAACTTGCCGACGATACCGACGCAGCCATCGTCGCCGAAGGTGTCTCGAGCGCATCGGTTGCGCAGGCGATTACAGACTTGGGCAACGAATGGGGCACCCCATTTCTCGGACAAGGTTTTTGGCTTACGCAAAACCTCCGTCCATCGTTGCGCCTAGTGGGGTAGCGTTTCGTCACCGTGACGAATCCTCCGACAACCGCCGGCTCGCGATCCGGTCCGCGCTGCGGCTGGTGTCGCCGTCAGCTTGCTGTCGGAGACGGCCCCGGACGTAAGCGCGAATACTGCCGTCAATCCTGTCGGCAACGCGCTTACGAAGCTCGTCAACAGGCGACGCAGCTTGGTCTGAGCGAGGGGGAGTTGGTGATGACTCGCCAGGCTCTCGAGAAGCTTCTCGATCAGATCTATGTTTTGCAGGCGGCCGTTGAAGATGTCGATCGCGACCTCGAGCAGAGCAACGATCCCGGTGAGGTCAAGCGCTCTCTTGAATGGCTGCTCAGCGCGGCCCGTCCGCTCGTGAAAACTGAGCTCCTATGAGTCTGCTCTGAGTTCGCAGGATCACTCTCTGCGAGCCTTCTACGTGCGAGCATGCAGGTATGACCCAAGGCAATGATCCGAGTTCACCTGACGCTCCTCTAGATACTGAATCGATATTGTCGAGGTATCGACGGGTCTTCGAGATCGCTGCTCTAGGTCTTGCGGGAGCAACGGCGATCTTGGTTGTCAGTGCGATTGGGCAGGCCTACGCCGCCACTCAGTTCGAGACAAAACCTTCGACGGGCTTTGGCGACAAAGTGACGTATTTGGCGGCGTTGCTTTCTAATTCTTTTGTCGGCGTGATTGCACTCATCTGCGTCGCCCTCTGCGTTGCGTTGCGCGTCGCTTGGCCCGATGAGCGCAGCCAAGATCGCACTGTTGTTCCTGTCACGATCGCTCTGATCGTTTCGGCGCTGGTGTTGGCAGCGTCGGTCTATGACATCGTCGCCACGATTACCGGCGACAGCAACACCTTTGGCGGAAGCGGATCAGCTCGCTTCGCCCAAGTCATGCAAGATCTTGCAACGTGCCTCTTTGCCGGGATCACGCTTTGGACTGGGAACGTCCTCAGCGACATCAAAGGACGTCGAGCTGTCGGGGTTGCCGGGGATGCCGGACCCGATTCATCCGGTTCGAGCTCCGGTTCGGGATTTGACTCGGGATCTAACTCGGGTCCTGAGAGCCCAAAACCTGACGAAACGTCACAGTGACGTATTTGTCCCGGACTAGTCGGTGCGGGGCAAATCAGACTAAATCGGCCGTATCGACCTTTGAGTGCAAGTGTCAGCAAACGGGCTAAACGTCACGACAGCCGGGCGGCCGGAAACTGCCGGACAGCCCCGGCCTGCCGACTCGATTACTTGCGTGTGCGGGCTCGGGGTCAACGTGTGACTTGACCCCGAGCCCGCATCAGGTGAACCACCGGCAACCGGCTCACAGTTGGCTGGGGTCGGCCAAGCCAACTGACGGCGGGCTGAGGCCGGCGAAGCCAGTTGGCTTGGCGCAGGGTCCGGTTGGACCCGCCGGTTGAGTTTGCCCGGTCGGACCGTCGGTGGGCTCGGCACGTTGGCTTGGCCGGCATCAAGGTTTGTTCGGGCTCGGGGTCAACCCGCGGGTTGACGTCAAGCCCGCACGACGGCTTCGAGCTCAGGCGAGCTGCCGGTGTCCGTTGCTGTGCGAGTGTGAGTGCGAGCGCAAGCCGCCGATGCGAACGATCCGCTAATTGCTGCGCAAATCGGCGTACCCCTTTACGCTGCCGTAATGAACATAATGGACCTTATGTTCATTAATCCTGGATAACCATGGTGTAACCCTGGATATCCCGTGGCGTCGCGCAACAAGACCTCTCGTTACCTGAACCCGGGAGGGAGCCGCCCACGGCGTGCCTCGATTGCACACATTTCGGTCTTCAGGACGGTGCTCGAACGTCGATGTTCCTGGTGAAAGCAAACTCACCAGAACCTCAAGGACCCATGGAAATTTCGGTTGTCCCGCAGAACGCCCGCCCAGCTCGCAAGAAACCGCAGGTGGCGGTCATTGTTGTCCACCACGGCAACTGGCCGACGGTGAAACACACGATCGACGACCTAATCGCCCAGACGTTGCCCGTTGCCATCAATGTCATCGACAACACGGGTGACGGTGGCGAGGCAGCTCAACGTATTGTCGAGGCTTACCCGGCAGCGAGCGTCTTGCATCTCGGCATCAACCGAGGCTACGGCGCAGCCATCAACGCCGCCGTCAATTGCATGGTTGATGACTCAGCCGAGTTCGTTTTGGTGGTGACGCACGAAGTCCGGATGGATCCGGAACTCGTTGCCAATCTCGTCCGTACAATGACCGCAAATGACGATCTGGCGGCCGTGGGTCCGGCTCTTCGGAGACTCTGCGACGACTCAGTTTGGTCAACTGGCGGCGGCTTCTCGCGAGTTGGGATTCCGACTCAGAAGGTTGCCGCCACCCACGGGCTCGACCGCGAAGTCGGATGGATCGATGGCGCATGCGTGTTGTACCGACGCGAGGTGTTGAAGGCAAACCGCTTCGACGAACGCTTCTTCCTCTACATGGAAGAGGTCGAACTGCACGACCGCCTGCGTCGAGCCGGACATTCGATTGCCGTCGACGGGGATCTGTGGGCTCGGCAAGACACGCGGGGAGTGCCGTGGTACTTGTTCGCACGCAACATCCGACTCCTCAATCGCTTGCGAGGATGTCGACGTAACTCCCCCGTGGCACTTGGTGTTGTTTTCGTGCAACTCATATCAGGATTGTTAACAGGCGAGGTGAGCAAAGCCAGCCTCCGCCGCTTCGTGCGAGGGGCTGCGACGCGCAACTACGGAGTCCCGGCGGACGATTGGCGTGAGCACAATCCACTCCCCTCACTCCCCTCGCCCGCTGACGACACATCTGAGCCAGAAGAAGCAGTCAGCGTTCTATAACGATCAGGTGCGCCTGCTTCGCCTGCGGCGCGCTCGTTAGGAAGATCTATGGCTGTAGTTGAAACCACATCAAAGGATTGGTCGGCCAGCAACAATAAGATTGCCCGCCATGGCGCTAACCGGTTACTTGCGAGCAGTCGATTCGTTCTTTGCATGGCTAGCGCCGCGCAAACTCGCAGAGACCACGATGTCGGCGTATCTGCAAGACCTAGAAACGATCGCCCGCAGACTCGTGAAAGCAAGCGGCAAAGGCGACGTCAATGCACTCAATGTTGATGATCTGAGCAAAGACAACATCCGTGATGCGTTTGCTAACTATTCGGCGGATCACTCGAAGGCATCGATCCTGCGCGCACATTCGACGTGGCGCCAGTTCTTTGAATTCTTGGTTGCCGAAGGCTTAGTTGAAGGTTCACCAATGGCCGCTATTGCGCGTCCGAAGTCTGATGAGCGTCAACCAAAGCCGCTCGAAGGTTGGGCAGAAGACACCGTCGGCACGTTGCTCAACGCGCTTGCGCTTGGCGCGCGCGGCGGTCGCAATCCCTGGCCCGAACTCGACGTAGCCGTTGTTGCGGTGTTGTTGGCAACTGGCGCGCGTCGCAGCGAAATGCTTGCGATGAACCTCGACTCGCTCGAAGGGCGTCCCGGCGAGCAAGTGATTCGTGTGGTTGGCAAAGGCGCGAAGCCACGCACAATCCCCGTAGAAAGCGGACTTGATGAAGTGCTCGGCCGCTATCTCGAATCGCGCAAGGCGCGCTTTAGCGGATGGAAGCCGAAACCGACTGATCCGTTGTTCGTTTCTCCGTCGGACGCCAAACGAACGTCAGGCGGAACGCGCATGAACGCGCGACAACTGCACTACATGCTTGATCAAAGTTTGCGCGCCGCTGGTTTGTCGGGGCGACGCGCAAAAGGCGCGATGGCACACGCGTTTCGACACACCTACGGCACGACGCTCGCAGCTGATGGAGCGCCGGTTGCTGCGATCAGAAAGCTGATGGGTCACTCGTCGATCAACACGAGCCAGGGCTACATCGACTCGCTCGCGCGCGAAGAACGAAGTGTTGCCGCGCGCAATCGTGTCTACGACGAGCTCGAGAAGCTCAACGACTAGCCCAACGACTAGCCCAACGACCGACTAGTGAGTTGTTGCTAGTGCACCCTGAACGAGACGGTCGATTCCGTCGACCGCGTCATCGACTGTCTGACGGGTGTTCTTGGGAAGGCGGCCCGACTCGCCGAGGTCGATGGCAGCTCCGTGGACTTGCTCGAGAGTCCACCAATAACTGACGCACTCGGCTTTCCAGCTCGGATCGATGTCATCAAGATCCTTAAGAAGCTCTGGAATGCGCTCTATGAGGTCGCTCAAAGTCACTGTGTGAGAACGAAACCCATCAACGCACTCTTGTAGCTGCTCATAGTGCTTACGCTCGGAATCTGACATCGTCCCTCCGTATCGATTGGCACCAACGCTAGCGAAAGCAGCTGTGAGGCGACGGGGAGAACATACATTTCTGCATTAGTTCTCCTCAATGTCATAAATGCCTCGGATTTGGGGCACAATAAGCGGGTGACTACGGGCACCGACACTCCACCCGACACCGCTCAGGCAATCTTCGCCGACGTCCGCCAATGGATTGGCGCTCTAGGAGCCGCTCTTGCCGGGCGACCGGGTGACGCTTTCGATCGTGATGGTCGCAATATCGGCCACCAACCCCAAGCGTTGAGCGCAGCAATCGCTGACGCACTCACGGGCGATGAGCTAAGCCGCGACACAGTCGATCAGAAGATCATGAGTGATCGCGACTTCGCTTCTCGCCTTTGGGAAGTTCTTCATCTGCAGGGCGCCGGTGTGCGCGAAGCGTTGCACGAGATCGACGCGCAGACGGAAAGTGCAAGTGCACCGAAGTCCTCCAAGCGCCGCCGCCCAGATCAACTTCCACGAGGCCTTGCGGTCGAGACCTTGGTTGACTTTTCAGCAGTTGCTGATCACTACAACGCGCAGAACACACCTGAGCAATCTGTTGGCCTCAATGGCCCTGTGCTCAACCGTGGCCTTATCTAGCGGCTTTCTATTAGCGGCGCTTTCTGCCTTCTCATTACTGCCGCGCTCCGTAACTTGAAACAGAGTGTCGGCGCCACGGGGTAGCTTTATGCGGTGTCACGACGCATTGAAATCGAGCTAACCAGCAAACTGAGCGATACCGAATGGACCTGGCGCGCTGCCGGAGCCAAGTTGCCAAAGGGCACTCTTAACGCTTCGGTTTTGTATCCCGACGCCAAGGTTGGCGATGTCACCAAAGCCGATGCCGAATTCGAGATTGATGGCATCACCATTCTCACGGTGTCCGCGCCAGCCGGTAAACGCAGCAAGGCGTTGGTCAACGCAATCGAGATCACTGGCTCGCGTAAAGACTTTCAAGGCGGTGTCACATCACAGCTCGTTTCAAAGAACGAGAAGCGCGGCCGCGGTGATCGCCCGCGTCGTGATGACGACTCACGCGAGCGTTCAGGCAAACGCGGCGAAGGCCCTCGTTCCGGTCGCGGTGAGCGTGCGGGTCGCGGTGAGCGTTCCGAGCGCGGCGGCGGTTCGCGTCCTGATCGCGCAACGGCGCGTCCACCTCGCAGTGAGCGTCCGGCACGGCCCAGTCGCCCCGAAGCACCAACGTTCAAGCGCCTGACTCCGAAAGACAATCACCGCAAGGCCGTTCTTGACCAGCTTGCCCCTGAGAGCCGTCCGATCGCTGAGCAAGTTCTCCGCGGCGGCATCCCAGCCGTTCGTCAAGCTGTCGAGGCCGAGAACATCAAGGCAAAAGAAGAGGGTCGCTCTGAGATCAATGGTCCAGCTCTTGTTGCGATGGCCGAAGAGTTGTTGCCGCAACTCAAGGCAGCTGAGTGGATGGATCGCGCTGAGGCAGCAAAGGCACAGGTAAACGAGATCAGCGTGCGCGACTTGCGCTCGGTCGTTACAAGTGCCGACGCTGTTGCTCGCACCGACGAGGCGCGTCTACTTGCCAGCGAGTTGCGCGAGGCGCTCGAGCGCCGCAATGTCGAAACCCGTGACTCGTGGGTGAAAGAAATCACAACGTGTCTCGACGAGAGCCGTGTCGTGCGAGCGCTGCGTTTGGCGGCTCGCCCACCCGACGCGCAGACCAAGTTTCCTGCCGAGTTGCTCGACCGTTTGAAGACCGCAACTGAAGAGGCCATGTCGCCTGAGACGGCGCCCGACCGGTGGATCACCCTGCTCGATGCCGTCGGCGCATCGCCGGTGCGTCGCACTGTCGTGCCCAAGGGTCTGCCTGCTGAGCCTGGCGAAGAGCTGTTGAGCGCAGCCAAGCAGGCCGCCGGACGCATCCCCGCTCTCGCCAAGCAACTGGGCGTGAGCATGCCTCCCCCGCCGCGCAAAACGGCAAAGCCACCGACAGCACCTCCTGCGGCTGCTGTCGAGACGTCTGCTGCGGAAGCTCCGTTGACTGAGCCAAAGCCAGCCGACTAGCCCGAGCGACCCATGGCACCTGAGGTGCTTCTACCTGAGGTGTTTCAATCCCGCATGCTTCAAAGCGGACGGTGCATGATGAGTGCCCGTGAGCGCAATCCGCTGCGTTCGCAGAGATTCTTGAGGGCGCGGTCGCCGGGCAGTGCATCGAGTTCGATCGCCGTGCTGTTCACTGATCGTGACCACACGACTGCGGCGTCGAGTAAGCCCTCGCCGAGGCCAACCTCGCGCGCCTCTTCTTCGACAAAGAGTTCTTCAACGTGGGTGACGAGTCCGCTCGAATGCTCGCGTTGACGGGCAAGTGTGAAACCAACGACGTAGCCATCGATGGTTGCAACGCAAAGCAGTGAACGGTGATCGGCCAGTGCTCGTTCAAGGCGACTCGAAGGATCAGCGAGGCGTTCTTCTTCTCGGTATAGCGGCGTGGCGCGAGCGACAGCGGTCGAGCTCACAGCGAGGGTCAGGAGGTCGCGAAGGCGGTCGAGATCGAGTGCCTCGGCAATGCGGACAGCTTCTGACAACGGGCTTAACGCGAGCGAAGCTGCTCGATGCGGGCGAGCACCGTCTTGCGCTTGCGGGTAGCTAGTTCGTGAGCCTCGATACGAGCGAGATCAGCATCGGTGAGCCCATCGAGGTGGGCAATGATTTGTGAGGCTGAGAGATGCGCATAGCCAGGAATGGCCAAGTCATCAGCAGTCGCTTGGCTTGAACCCCTGCCTTTCGCCGCAGCCGGAGCTGACGCAACGCCTGGCGAGGCAGCTGCTGCAGCAGCGGAAGCGCTTGGCGAAGAAGCAGTTGGTGAAGAGGTGGCGGAAGCATCAGACGGCTTGGCGGATTGGGTCGGGCCGCTGGCTGACGTGCCCGTCGACGTGCCTGCCGACCGAGGATCGGGCGAAGGCTTTGGGTCGATCAGTTTGCTGAGGCGCTGTTCAAAGTCGCGACGGCCCTGGTCGACAGCTAATTTGCCGATCACTTTGGCGGCCGCCAGCGGAGTCTCGAACCGAGCCCTACCTGAACTCACGAGCTCTGGCCATGAGTCTTTGACCTGCAGCGCAAGCCCTATCGGCGCGTAGACCAATAGGTCAACGGCGAGGTCAACAGGGTTGCGCTGGTCGGTCATGACGACGTCAGGCTAGACGCAGTCGAGGCATAGTTGCCGAGCCTTGTCAGCCAGCTGACTCGGGTGCTTCACCAAGAAACAAGACTGACAGACGAACTCGTCAGGACGTCGTGGGGCGACCTTGCGGTTGGAGTCGCCACGATCGTCATCTGATGGGGCGCCGTCGTCGTCATCGTCGTCTTCTTCGGTTTCGTCGTCTTCAACAGCGATGCGCTCTTTGAGAATGACATCAAGGCTGGCCTCGACATCTTCACCGTCTTCTTCTTCGTCATCGTCGTCTTCTTCGGCGTCGGCGACCTTGGCCTTTTTGCCGGCAGCGGCGGCGGGCTCTTCATCTTCTTCCTCAAGGTCGTCGCCGACCTCGTCGTCATCGCTGATGAAGGGTTCTACGGCGTCGTCATCGTCGTCGCCGGGAAAGTCTTCGTCTTCATCGAGCTCGATGTCGCCATCGCTCGCTTCTTCTAGTTCTTCTTCTTCGATTTCGTCCATGTCGTCTGACATTTCAATTGCCTTTCGGGGCCCACTCGAGGCGGCAGCATAGACCCTGTCCGCACTCAAGTTGTTCAGAACGGAAAGTATTCCCGACCCGTGAACTCGTTGACGGGATCTGTCGAACGTTCGCCGATTAAGTGACGAATTGGCAGCTCAGCATGGTCGCAAGACGTCTGAGAGCATCGACTGCGTTTCGCGTAAAACAAACAGCTGTTTACGCGGAAAGAAAGTTTGTTGTCTTGTGAAGTTACGCAGCAGACAACGAAAGCGGAACAACCAATTCGGACTGAGGGGGGCAAGAACCTTTGGCACCATCACGGCGGTCACACAAATTGTTCGCAACAACGAACAACGACGCCCAGCCGAGATGTTCTCTACTCAATCCCCCGTCCCCCCTCACCCGAGACGCTCCTACTAACTAACTCTGTAACTAAGTACTGCTGTAGGCGCCTGAATCAATTGATTCAAGGTTCTTGTTCTTGCACGCGCGACATGGTGTCGTCAAGCGGGAAACGCGCGACGTTCTTAGAAAAATCCCAGTACACACGAAGAGTTCCCTGGACAAAAAAATCTCGAAAAGTGTCCAATTGACGGGCACTTTTGTTTGTCATGCAGGTTGAGAATTGTGTGCTACTAGAACCAGCGCGCCTGCACGGCGAGCACACTTTGAACGTATTGTTGCGTGTCGTCATACAAGCCAATGCGACGCACCGAACCAAGCCCTTGGTAATACGAAGCAAGCGCAAGTTTGTGGTCGCCGTTCGTTTGATCGAGCAAGTAACGCAAGAACGCGGCGCTCATGCGTACGTTTTGTTCGGGAACGTTCGGGTCGAGCGGTTTTGTTAGCAACACTTCATTTACGAAGTCGACTGTTGCTGGCATCAGTTGACCGACGCCAACCGCTCCGGTGTTTGATACGACTTGGTTTTGCCAGCCTGACTCTTGCCACGCCATCGACTGCAAGAGTTCCAGCGGAACTCCATAGGCCTGAGCTGCTTGCTTGAAGTGCGGCAGCAGTCGGGCCCGAGCGGGGTTGTTTAGGAGATCCTGTGGCAAAGCCTGACCCGGACTTGGCTTCACGCTTACCTGAGCAACCTTCGCGGGCAGGGCGACGCTCTTCGTGGTCACCTTGGCTGCCGTTGCTTTTGCGGCGGTTGCGTTGGTTGCTGTTACGGGGATGAGCAACTGTCGGCCGGCCACGATCTTGTTGTGGTTGTTGATCCCGTTAACGGTGGCAAGTGCTGGCACCGAGAGACCGTTCTTGGCGGCAATCCCCGACAGTGTGTCGCCGTTCTTGATCGTGTAGGTGATCACGGCGTCAACAGGCGTGCGTGACGGCGTAGGCGTCGGAGCAACGGCGGCTCGTTTTGACGACGTCGTGACTGCCTTGGTCGACGCTGCGTGGGCCGTGCCGTCGAACTGGAAGATGGCCATAGCGCTGAAAGCAACCAGAGCCCCGGCGAAGTGCCGGCCTCGATGAGATGGAGGGTTTGCGCGCAGCGTCCGGCGCAGCCGGTGTGAAGAGTCGGCGAAGTCAGGCAGCGACAACAAGGCGAGTCGCGCCTTTGACCTTGTAGAGTCAGGAAATGAACGCATGCGTTTACCTTCCTCCGCCCCCGAGCGAGGCAGGTTAGGAGACGTTCATTGACCCTGCAAGCGCGTTTGCGCGTCGGTCAGGCAGTGGTCGAGTTGTTTCGGCGCTCTTCGGCGCGTCGCTCGGCATCGAGTCGACCAAGTTCGTAATCCTCGTGGTCGACGTAGGCCATCAACTCGGCAACGATGTGATGACCAGCCTGTTCGGCAATAAGACGATGCATTTCTTGGCATATCCGTCGGTACTCGGGGTGGCCCTGCGGACTCGTTCTGAGTTCCAACATGTGCATTGCTTCACGCGCATTGAACTGCATCGTGTAGCGGATGCGGTACGCCAAAGAAACTGCGTAGCTGGCTTGCGCCGGGAAGCTTTCTGTCAGCGCGTGATACAGATCGGCTGAGCGCCCCATTGCTTCTTCCCAGCGACCTTCGAGCTTCGCTGCACTGATGGCGTCGGGCATGTTGTAGCCGTTGTTGGGCGAAAGGTCTTGCCACTCAATCGTCAACATGCGGTGGCGCTGGAGGTCGCGAAACGCTCCGTAGTCGGAGCAAACGTCGAATCGGTAGTCGAGCCGCTCGAGGGCTCGGCCGGGCTTGTGGCGGCGATTAGAGCGCTGTCCGGAGTATGTACGTGCGACTTGAGCCTTCTCTTCGCCGCTCATCTTCTCGACGCGCGCCAAAATTTGCGACTCGGGCAAGTGTGAGAAGGGGTACAGCATTGCCGCAATCATCTTGTCTTCGCCCTCAGGATCGAAGTCAGTCAGTTGCACAAAGGGTGTTTCGGCCGGTGTGTCGTTGCCAAGCAGCGCGTCTGTGACTTCTTCCATCATCACGCGATTGGTTTCGAGGTATGCCGACCACGCACCGCCACGATCTGGACGGTCAACGCGTTTCAGAAACGACGGCACAACCTTGCGCAGTTCTTTGAGCATCAACCCTGCGTAGTCGCGCACCTCGGGCATTGGGTGCGCCCGCATCCGCAAGATCATCGCTTCGTATCCCTGGCCCGTGCCGTAGACGCCGACATTTGAAACGGTCGCTGCGGGCAAGAGCCCACGGATTGCGTCAAACGCTCGAGCCTTGATCGAGGCGCGGTGCACAAAGTCTGAGTCGCCTGGTGCCTTCGGAAAGACTTGCGCGAAATGCGCTTGCATGGGGCTCAGAAGTTCGGCGTAGGTGTCGAACATGCGATCCATGTCGCCGATGTAGCGAGCACCTAAGGGTGAATCGAGAATCTCGGGGTCGCGGTAGTAGCGGTAGCGGCCGTTCGCGAGGCGATCGTCATACGCGATGTAGCGCGTGCTTTGCTCGAGATAGGCCATAAGGCGACCCCACTCAAGGATCTTGGTGAGCACGATCGACGCTTGCTCGCAGGCAAGGTGAACTCCACCGAGTTGCGCAACTGAGTCGTCGCCGTATTCGAAGAAGACGCGGTCGTAAAGCTTCTCAGCGCGATCGACGCCGACGGTCGCGTCAACTGTGAGATCACCACTCATGTCGAGGTCGCCGACAAACTCGTCGAGGAAGAGGCGACGCAGACTCTTGTGAGTGCGTGAATAGCGAGCAAACAGAGCGCCCTTCACGACCTCGGGCAAGTTTACGAGAGCGAAGACGGGCTCATCGAGATTGGTGAAGTAACGGCGGAGGATGGCCTCTTCATCGGCGGTGAAATCTTCAGTCGAATAGACAGCGGCGGGAGGTACTGACACGCAGCTAAGCCTAGGAGCAGTTGGCCGGGGTCACGCGGACCAAGGAGGCCCAAATTTGTGGTGGTGAGCCTCGTATCAGGCTTGTTGCGACGGGGCTGTTGAAGCGTCGGCATCGTCGGGCCCACTTGTCACGGCCGAGGCGGCGACGATGCCGTGGAACAGCCGGTCAGCTGCCTCGCGAGCGGCCGCCGATGTAGCTGGTGAGAGTGCCACATCGCCGATTTGGCGGAGCAGGTCGATCAGCTGTTTGGCATTTCTGACGAAGTCACCACCAGAGAGATCTTCATCGCCGAGGATGTCGGCAAGATCGTGTCCGGCGACCCACGCGTAAGCGAATGCACAGAACCCGGCATCAGGCGCTTTGGTGATCGGCAAGCCGGCTTCGAGTTCGTGGGCGGTGAGCTGCTTCCACGTCTCTTCGATTTCGAGCCAGCGCTCGTTCTCTTTCTTGGTGTGAAAGTACGGGGTCGGTCCGCTGCCGCCTGGTCCCCTGGTTTCATAAGTGAACGTCGATGCCAGAGATGCAACGGTCGGCGCGTCAAGATTGTCGAGCGATCCGTTGCGCAAGCACTCAACGATCAACAAGTCGGCCTCGTGATACACACGCGCCAAGCTCTGTCCGCTTGGGGTGAGGCTCCATCCGTCGACGTATTCGAGTTGACGTAGTAACGCGAGCACGCGATCGAACTGTCGGGCCAACGATTCGGCGCGACTCTTTACCCGTTCTTCGAGCCGGTTTCGCTCGCGTATCAAGCGCTCGACATCGGCGAGGGCCTTCAAGTGGCGCTTGAAATCAGGACACAACGCGGCACCAGAGGGGCGCACCTGCCCTTTGGGTATGAACTCTTCGTCTTCACCTTCGACGAGATCGCGTAGCTGTGAGGCGGCGCGTTTTGCGAACTCGCGATTGCCGGGGTTGTAAGGCTTGGGTAAGTCGATGTGTTTTGCACGGTGAGGTGCAACCGCGAAATCGCGAGTGGTGAGCGTGAAGCGTCGGCCCTCGCGCGTCATTACACCCAGGCGGATGTCATGCCCACGTCTTTGGCTCGTTGAGACGATCAGAACGTGGCGGACACCTTGTGCGCCGGGGTCAGCAATGACATCACCGATCTTCAGATTTGAGATGGCTTTGGCAATGAATTCGGCCGAGTCTCTTTTCTCGTCGTCGACTGCTGCGTCGGTGACTGCCTTCCATTCGCGCACATCACCAAAGTCGCAGTGCACGCGCGTTTCGGCTTGAGCAATACGCTCGCCTGCCTTTTCGAGTTGACGTTCGAGACGTACGACATCGGAGTCGGCTCGGTACTGAGCGAACGAAAGGTTGAGCAAGTGGTGGGCAACATCGGCGGGATATCGCCGCACCAGGTTGGCGGCCATGTTGTAAGTGGGCCGGAACGACGACGTCAGCGTGTAGGTGCGCGTAGATGCGAGGCTTGCTACTTGCTCGAAAGCAACAAACGGCGACCACAGAACAACAGCGTGTCCGACGTCGTCGATGCCGCGGCGACCAGCGCGGCCGGTTAGCTGTGTGTATTCACCGGGCGTCAGAAACTCGTGGCGCTCGCCCGTGAACTTCGACAGTTTCTCAATGACGACAGTGCGCGCCGGCATATTGATGCCGAGAGCAAGAGTCTCGGTGGCGAACACAACCTTTACCAACGCCTCGGCGAAGCAATCCTCAACGGCTTCTTTGAACGGCGGCACCATGCCTGCGTGGTGCGCGGCGATGCCTTGCTCGAGGGCGGCCAGCCACTCGCCATAACCGAGCACGCGCAGGTCTTCGTCAGACAGGGTTTCGACTTTGCTCTCGGCGATCGCACGAATGCGCTCGCGTTCGCCGTCAGCGGTGAGTCGGATTCCGGCGTTCAGGCACTGCCGAACGGCGTCGTCGCAGGCATTGCGGCTGAAGATGAAATAGATCGCCGGCAACATAGCGGCGCCCTGCAGATGGTCGACGACATCGGTGCGCATTGGTGTTGCGTGTGGGCTCTTGTTGGCCGGACGTTGCCACGGCTTCGCTAGTTGTCGCGAATCGATTGCCGTTGCCTGGGGGTTGGGTCGTCCGCCCGACGTAAATGTGTCGAGCATTGTGAGTTGGTCGTTGCCACGCGTTGCGACGAGATAGTGCTGTTCGAGTGTGACAGGACGGCGCTCTTCAATGATGGGCACGGTCGAACCGCGCACCGTCTTGATCCAGTCGGTCAACTCTTCTGCGTTCGACACGGTTGCTGACAAACAAACGAGTGTGACTTCAGGCGGCGAGTGGATAATCACTTCTTCCCACACCGGACCGCGATACGCGTTCTGTAGATAGTGAACCTCGTCGAGCACCACGAACCGCAAACGTTCCAGGGCCGGCGAGTTCGCGTAGATCATGTTGCGCAAGACTTCAGTGGTCATGACGACAGCTGGCGCGTCACCGTTGATCACGTTGTCACCGGTGAGCAGACCCACGTTGTTGGCGCCATGAGCGCGAACGAGGTCGTGATACTTCTGATTCGAGAGCGCTTTGAGTGGCGTTGTGTAGAAGACCTTCTCGCCCTCGGCCAACGCCACCGCAACTGCGTACTCGGCAACCAAGGTCTTGCCCGATCCTGTCGGCGCCGCCACCAACACCGAATCACCGGCGTCGATTGCGTCCATCGCTTCAACCTGGAACGCGTCGAGGGCAAAGGGGCGGCGAGAGAGAAAAGCAGTGCGCGTTTGCTTGCGCGAAACGACGTCAGTCACTTCTTCAGCACTCGTCCGATGATGATCGCAACCTCGTAGAAGATGATTAGCGGAATAGCCATGGCGGCCATGCTGTAAGGGTCTTGACTGGGTGTCGCAACAGCAGCGATCACGGTGTTGGCAACGATTGCCTGACGCCGCCACGCTCGCAACTTCTGACTGCCCACCACGCCTGCGAGCTGCAACGAGACCAGCAGCAGTGGAAACTCAAAGACTGCGCCGAAGATCAACATCATCAAGAAGATCAGGCGCAGATAAGGCGCCGGGTTGAACAACGTCTGTATCTGGTCGCCGCCAACTGCCAAGAAGAATGCGATCGCCCGCGGAAAGGTCAGCCACGCAGTTATGCATCCAAGTGAGAACAACAACACTGAACTCACGACAAACGGCAACGCGTAGCGACGCTCTTTGCGCTGCAGACCCGGTGTGATGAACATCCAGAGTTGCCACAGAATGATGGGTGACGAGATAAAGAGCCCGATGTATCCAGACACCGTCAATCGTGTGGTGAATAGCTCGACCGGATTGCTTATATACAGCTGACACGACGACCCGCCAACGACTTCGGTCACTCCCCTTGCTGCCTGGGCCCGACAATACGGATCGGTTGCAACATCGAGAACGCGATCCCAAAAGAAGAACGCGCCAACGGTGCACAACACAACGGCAATGACGCAGATGAATAGTCGCCGTCGAAGCTCGGCCAGATGGGCAACCAACGGCATATCGCCCGTGACACCGCCCGCTGCGTCTGTCTTCATTCTGTTGCGCGCACGCGCCAGGCGCGGCCTCGAAGCAATCGCCATTAATGCTCTGCGTCTCTCGCTCGAGCGTCTTGCGCAGGATCAGGCCGGACCCCATCAGAACCGCCCTCCGCCTCACGTGTTGTCGAGGGTTCGTCGATGAGCTTGAAACCCTCCGGATTGGGGTGCGGCCTGGTGAGATCAGCCACGTGATCGCGGTCGGGTGCTGGTTGCTCGGCGTTGGTGTTTTCAGACGTGCCATCAGGCTTCTTTTCAGACGAGTTGTCGTCGACCGAGATCATGTCGTTGACCTGAGCTTGCAGCCCGGCCGAAAACTTCTTGAACTCAGCAATCGTTCGTCCGACTTGACGCGCTGCCTGGGGCAACTTGTCTGGCCCCAGAACGAGCAGCGCCACAATGACGCAGACCACTATTTCTGGAGTTCCTAGAGACACCAGCGCAGTCTACTTAGACACCTCACTTCGCACGGGACCACCTCTCACCCACGCGATAAAGCCAAATCGGCAGCCAAACAGGCCATGTTTTGGTCATATCGCGTAGTTGAAAGGGCGCCATGCGGCGGGCGCCAAGCTGCATGCCCCAGGCGTGGGGTGGGCCCCCAGCAGCGCGTTAGCTCAGGCGTTTCACCAAGTTTGCGTGCTCGGCCTGAAGAACCTCAGGCAGGTGTGATCCGAACTGAGCAAAGAACTCAGGGATGAGCGCGGCCTCTTGTTGCCAAATCTCGTTATCGACCGACAGCAGTTCGTCGAGATCAGCGGATGACATGTCGAGCCCGTCGACGTTCAGCGCGGCCGGCGTTGGAACGATTCCAATTGCGGTCTCAAGACCATCAGCGCGACCTTCGAGCCGCTTCATGATCCACTCGAGAACGCGCGAATTTTCACCGAAGCCCGGCCACAGGAACTTGCCGTCGGCGCTCTTGCGGAACCAGTTGACGTAATAAATCTTCGGCAGTTTGTCGGGCGTGGTTGCATCGCCGATGTCGAGCCAGTGAGCCATGTAGTCGCCCATGTTGTATCCGCAGAACGGAAGCATGGCGAAGGGGTCGCGACGCAACTGACCAATTGCACCAGTCGCGGCTGCAGTTGTTTCTGACGAGACGGTCGAGCCAAGGAATACGCCGTGGCCCCAGTCGAACGATTCGGTGACAAGTGGAACCGCTGTCGCGCGACGTCCGCCAAACAAGATCGCCGAAATCGGCACGCCTTTTGGATCTTCCCACTCGGGTGCAATCGTCGGACACTGCCCTGCCGGCGTTGTGAAGCGCGCGTTTGGGTGCGCGGCCGGTGTTTCGGTGGCCGGTGTCCAGTCGTTGCCTCGCCAATCAGTGAGATGGGCGGGAGGTTCGTGTGTGAGACCTTCCCACCAAACGTCGCCGTCGTCAGTAAGGGCAACGTTGGTGAAGATGGAGTTTCCGTAAAAGGTGCGCACTGCGTTTGCGTTTGTGTCGTCGCCGGTGCCTGGCGCAACGCCAAAGAAACCCGCCTCAGGATTGATCGCGTACAGACGACCGTCTTCACCGAAACGCATCCAACAAATGTCGTCGCCAACCGTCTCGACCTTGTAGCCGGGGATAGTTGGCTCGAGCATCGCGAGGTTGGTCTTGCCGCACGCACTTGGGAACGCAGCGGTCACGTACTTCACGTCACCGTTGGGTGCGGTGAGCTTGAGGATGAGCATGTGCTCGGCCATCCAGCCCTCGTCGCGCGCCATGACGCTTGCGATTCGGAGCGCGAAACACTTCTTGCCCAACAGGGCGTTGCCGCCATACCCAGACCCGAAGCTCCAGATCTCGCGCGTTTCTGGGTAGTGGACGATGTACTTGGTGTCGTTGCACGGCCACTTCACATCGGCTTGCCCACTTGTAAGCGGCGCCCCAACACTGTGAACGGCGGGAACGAAGAAACCGTCGTCGCCAATCTGTTCGAGCGCTGCGGTGCCCATGCGCGTCATCACGCGCATTGAAACAACGACATAAGGCGAGTCAGTGATCTCGACACCGAGCTGACTGATCTTTGAACCGAGCGGGCCCATGCAGAACGGAACCACGTACATCGTGCGACCGCGCATACAGCCGTCGAACAATCCGTTCAACGTTGTGCGCATCTCAGATGGGGCCATCCAATTGTTGGTTGGTCCGGCGTCGGCTTCTTTTTCGGAACAGATGTAAGTGCGATCTTCAACGCGAGCAACGTCAGTGGGATCAGACGTGGCGTAAAAACTGTTGGGTCGTTTGGCTTCGTTGAGTTTCAAGAAGGTGCCGTTGTCGACGAGCAGCTGCGTCAAGCGATCCCACTCTTCTTGCGAACCGTCGCACCATTCGACGCGGTCGGGCTTGGTGAGCGTTGCGATCTCACGTACCCACGAGAGAAGTCGAGCGTTCTTTGTCGGGACGCCCACAACAGTGGGCTCGGTGTCGATGTCGCGTGACGCTTGAACGGTCATAGCTTCGGGCTCTCCACGGGTTCGGCTGCTGATTCAGCGATTACCTCTACTTTGGCGCAAAGTGACCTGGTTACGAAACGTTTCTGAGTGACAACTGTTCTAAATCATCCCTAAATCCCCCAACCGCCCCGACAAAACAAAAGTGCCGCCACCAATAGGTGACGGCACTTTGAACGATTGTTTTCGAAGGGATGTCTAGGACTCTTCGGTGACCTTGACGACAACCTCAGCAGGCTGGGCTTCGGGCTCACTCTTGGCAACGAGTCCACCGACCAAAGCGGTCAAGAAGAAGGCGGCGAGAGCGATGCTCATACTTCTTCCCTGCCTGACATCAGCGACGGGTCGTTAGCTGTGCTCATCAAGTGTTCGAGCCAGTTGTCTTTCTGGATGTCGTAGTGGAAGGTCAACAGGTCGTCGTAGGTGATGGTCGGGCCAACGCGTGGTTCGAGCAATTCGGCGGGCAATGTCCACACGTAGAGCTCGACGCCTGACGAAACCAGCAAGTCGATGATGCGGGGCTCGGCGGCCTTCGAGACGGCGAGCTGGCACTCGGGGCACTGGAATGCGTAGGAACCCTCGTTGGTTGTTGAGTTCACGCGAACAGTGACATCACGACTCGTGAGTTCAACATCACCGCATTCTGGACAACTCGCACGAATGATTGCCATCGTTCCCGTTCCTTCGGTACCCGCTTTTCGGGCTTGATCTATGAATCGGCCTTTTCCGGCGAGAGTTGAGAAGGAAATGAAGTCAGACGAGTCTTCACGACGTGTCACGAAACAGAAGTGCAGAACGTAGCGCTGAGCCTGTCATGGTGATCGCAGATGACGCTGTTGTGTGGCCGCAATGGCAGCACCGCGCAGAATAAGCCTATGAAATAAGGCTTTTTGCTAGTGCACCAAGCCGAACGAGCCCAGCGGCCAGACGCGAAATACGGTCTTGCCGACAACGAGATTCTCGTCGATTGGCCCGATCACGCGGCTGTCGGCTGAGTCGCCTCGGTTGTCGCCCATGACCCAGAGCATGCCCGTCGGAATCGTCTGCAGCTTCACTCCGTCGGTGGTCGTGCCCGGTTCGAGATACGGCTCAGAAAGCGGAGCGCCATTCAAATAGAGCACGCCCTGACGCGACTCAACGGTGTCGCCCGGCAAGGCAATAACCCGCTTGATCAAGTCTTTGATGCTCTTATCAGGCTCATTCGGCGGACTCTTGAAAACCACGATGTCACCTCGGTGGATATCGCCGACCTTGTATGACAACTTGCTCACGAGCACCCGATCGTCAACCTGCAGAGTCTCTTCCATTGACCCCGAGGGGATGAAAAAGGCCTGCACAACGAACATTTTTACGATCATTGCGGCGGCGACGGCCACGAGGATGATGCTCAGCCACTCGCCTGCCCCACGAGCCGTGTCGAGGGCAACGTTCTCTTTTGGCGCTTCATAAGCAGCTGGATCACGACGTCGCCGACCGATCACCGGTGCTTTGATGAGGGCATTGGCGCTTGAGCGAGCTGCGTTGCTGGCTCGGCGGCGGGCGCCACCAGGCCCTCCTGGCCCACCCCCCGGCCGACCCTGTCGTTGCCCCTGTGATTGCCCTCGCGGTTGTTGGCCTTGGGCCTGGCCTTGTCTGCTGGCTGCGTTGCGTTGCTGGCTGCCACCTGGCCTGCGCTGTTGCCCTGGTGGTGGCCCCTGTCGCGCCCCCGGTTGTGGGCCTTGTCTTGGCGGTCGACCTGGAGCTCCCTGCTGCTGACCTGGCTGGCCGGGTTGACCCGTTCTCGGCGGAGGTTGACTTGCCTCGCGCTGGGGGCCGGGATTGCCAAAAATCGGGTCGCGGTGCGGTGCGCCCTCGTGCTCTCCAGCCTTGGGCGTGGCGTCAAGCGGATCGGGCTCGCCTGCTTGTCGCTCAGGTTCGCCTTGCGGAGCGTTACTCCGACGACCCTGGCCATGATCGGGGTCGCGATCGACAAAGCGTGGCCCCGCTGGTGGACCTTGCGGCGGAGGCGGGGGCCGCCGGTCTGATCCCCATGGATTTGTTAGCCCGTCGTCTTCGGGGCCCATTTGAGCCGAGGGTTCGGCGCTGGGAGCAGGTGGCGGTGGCGGGTGATACGTACTCGTGCGGTTGGTCGACTCTCCCGAATCAAACGGGGGCGTCGGATCAAGGATCTCGACCTCGTCAAAAGCGACCTCTTCGACCTCGCCAGTGACCTCGCCAGTGCTCTCAGAGTCACCGACCTCCTGCGCCACGGGCTCAGGGTCAGGTTTGGGACGCTGAGGTGGAGGGGCGGCCGGCTCGTCGTCTTCAATGATCTCGGCGATCTGTTCGTCGAGAACCTCTTCCTCTTCTTCGGGTGGGTCGATGCGCATGTGGCGACCAGTGAGCTCGATCTCAGGGATCTCGATGATCTCGGGATCAAACCTCATGTGACGTCCGCCACGGCGGGCGCGCCGAGACGACTCTTGCGACTCGGGCTGGTCGGGGTCTTGTGACGACGGCCCAGTGCGGTGCGGCGGGCGCTGCGGGTCGCTCACCGGTTAGAAAGTTTCCAGTCTCGACAAGGGCCAGACCCGGAAGCTGGTTTTGCCGACAATCAGGTCTTTGTTGATGGGACCAAAGACACGGCTGTCTGATGAGTTGGTGCGATTGTCCCCCATGACGAAGTAAAGGTTGGGCCCAATCTTCGTCGGGGGCAAGCTGAGGGTCGGTTCGTTGTCTTTCACGTAGGGCTCGACCAGCTTCTCGCCATTTATGTAGACCTCGCCGCTACGGGCCTCAATCGTGTCTCCGGGGACGGCAACGACCCGCTTGATCAGGTCTTTGATGTTCTTGTCGGCCTCAGCCGGCGGAGTTTTGAACACGACGATGTCGCCCCTGTGGACGTCGCCCACCCGATAAGACACCTTGTTGACCAAAACTCGGTCGCCGATGTGCATCGTGTTTTCCATCGATGCAGATGGAATCCAGAACGACTGAAATACGTATTGACGGATCAGCAACGCGGCGACGAGAGCAGCCAGCAAAATGCCGATCCATTCGCCCAGGCCATGGTTTTCGAGACGCCGGGCGGTCTTTAGCTCGGCCGCCTCAGCCGCCTTGGCCTTTTCCTCTTTGTTGATAGCGCGCCGCGTAAAGAGCCTTGAAGTTCTGGACTTTTCACTCATTTAGATGCGCCTTCTTGGTATTGGTTGAGGATTCGTTGGGCAGTGGCGGTGACATCGACAGCGCCCTCGACGACAGTTGCTGACGCGCCGAGGCGCAGCAGTAGACGTTGCAGCCAGACTTCTTCGCTGACCTTGAGGGTGACCAACAACGTTCCGTCGTCTCGCGTCTCGACGTGCTCGGTCGGATACTGCTCACTCACCCACCGTGCGTTTGGCGCTAACGCAAGGGTCACTGTTGGATCAGTGGGGCGCGCCGCAAATGTTTGCGGTTCGGGCAGTTCGGTTGACGGTTGAAACCGTTCGTCGAGCAGAGCAACGTTGCGCATGCGGTCGATGCGGAACGTGCGCACTTCATCGGCCTCAGGCGCTCGACCTTGCACATACCACTGGCCGTCGCGATTGAACGTGCGGTAGATCTCGACTTCGCGACGCGACCATGCGTCGCGTCCGTTTGAGTAATAGTCGAGTTCGATTAGTCGATGCTCGTTGGCCGCTTGACGCGTGAGATCAAGAACGTCGGGCTTGGTGGGTGCGAGCTCAACGGCAACTACGTCGTCGTCATCAATGCCAAGCGCGCGAGCAAGTTTGCGCAAGGCACTCTTCAGTGCGTCGTTTGCCTCGTTTTGCGGTAGCTCTGACACTGCGGCAGCGGCGGCAAGAATGCTCACTGCTTCTTCACGAGTGAAGGTCGGCGGACGTTCAAACGAATCGGCAAAACGAATCCATACCCGGCCGTCGACGATGTCGGCTTCTATCAAAGCGTCAGGCGTAAACGGATAGAGCCCGCACATAAACAAGAGTTCTAGATCGGCGGCGAGGTCGGCCTCGGTGATCGAAAAGCGCGTGCATACCTGCTCGACAGTAGGGCCGTCGTGTTGTGTGACCCACGGGATCATCACCAAGAGCCGCTGCAGGCGCGCATCGGCGGTTTCTTGCGTCACGCGACCACCGCTTCGAGATAGTCGATCATCGCCTGACGGGCGTCGGCAGGCGTAAGGATCTCGGCGTGCTCTAGAAAGCCGAGCACAAAAGAACGAAACGCTTCTTGATTTGTGACCATCATCCGCAGCACAACGCCGCCGTCGGGGCGTCGCTCTTCGATGCAGTTCTCGCCAGCTTGGTCGATGGCGAGGTCGGCTTGCGAGGCGTCTATATAAACGCGCGTCTCGACGGGCGTGCCGTCACCCATCTGCCACGCCGGCAGCCATGGTTGGTCGACCCGCGCAGGTGCCGGAAATGAGTCGGCATCGCCGGCGGTAATGGCGCCGCCCATGCGATCGAGGCGATAGGTGCGCACATCGCCGTGGCCGTGGTCGAATCCGTTCACATACCAACGACCGTTACGGAAGGTAAGACGATATGGATCGAGCTGACGCTCGGTGCCCTTGTAGGAAAACGTTATGCGCCGGCGTTCGCGTCGCGCGGCAAACACGATCGACAGCTCATCGCTCTCAGGCAGTTCGACGTCTTCGGTTGTAGTCACGTCGATGACATCGCCACCAAGGCGCCACAGAGCGGCTGTTGCCGATTGACTCTTTAGTTTTACCGCTGATGCAGCGATTGCCAGAGCCGACATCTCTTCGTGGGTGAGACCAGGGTCGGGCAAGAAGTACTCGTCTTTCAAGACGCGATAGCCGTCGCCGTGTTCGGGAAATTCAGGATCTAACGGCATGGTCTGAATGGGCACGCCCATTGACCGCAAGGTTTCCTTATCGCGTTCGAAGGCCCGACGAAAGGCAGTCTGTTCCGACGCATAACCAGGAACGCGACGATGAAGGTCGCTTCGACTTAGGGGTCGCTCTGTTTCGGTTAGGGCCGTTAACAGGTTGACCAGGCGTTCCAGGCGGGACATTTCCTGGCTACGTTAATCGTCACCTGCTGCCAAGGTGTGGCGCTAGACGAACGGCAAGTGAGCCGGCTGCTGCGGAAAATTCGAAGAAACCGGGGTCTTGGCTCGCCGAACGACCCATTGAAGTCACGCGAAGGTCGTGAGTGTCGAACAACTTGGCAATATCGATGTCGCCTAGCTGAGTGAAGCGGTGATCACCGACGCGTGTGACCTCATCCGCACGACTCGCGGGGATGGCCACGTCTACGGAGACTGCGGTGCGCTCTAGAACCGTTGTGCTGTGGTGACTCATGCCTCGGTGGCGTGGGCGTGCATCTGCGTCAGACCATCGCAGCGCTAACAACGGCTGGCCGCCGTAGCGCTGAGCGCTGGTGAGGATCTCAGCTGCTTCGAGCCCGCTAAAGCCGAGTCGCGTGTCGGTTCCGACGACGCCTGGGCCTTGGCTCACGATGATGATGTCGGCTCCAAGATGTCGCGCAACGCCCAGTGCCGAGGTTGTATTGACTGCCTCGTGATCACCGCCGAATGCCTGGCCGGCAGTAACGGTGAAGTCGACCAACTGTCGATCGCGCAATTCATGCAAGACGTCAGAGATTGCCGCCGGCAAACTGGCTTGATCGGTCATCACGTAACCAACGCGCGCGTCAGGCTGCAGATGCTTGATCGCAACCGCAGCAGCAACCATCTGACTGTGCAGCAAGCACACGATTACTGGCGTGCCATCGAGACTGATCGGAGCTTGATAGTCGGCGGCTTCTTCGTAGACGCCGGCATCAAGTTGCTCGCTCGTGTAGCGCGCCTTCATCACGTGGCCTGGGCCCTGGCGCTGCCAGCTGTCACGAGCGAGATTCCAATGCACGACGTGTGAGCCACCAGTGCCGAGGTCAAGGTCGACAGCCGTTGTGTTGACGATCACGCTGTCGCCCACTGCAACGGGCCCAATGATCTCAGTAAGCGCGTAGGCAGCACTGTGCTCGCCGTCAGGCATGGCGACGACAAGACGCTGCAATCCAACGCGTTCGACCGTGATCTGAGCCACAGTTGCCGTCTGAAAACCGGGCACCGCTAAAGACTTTCGATCAGCTTCTTGACTCGATCATCTTGCGACTTGAAGGGGTCTTTACACAGAACGGTACGTTGCGCGTTGTCGTTGATCTTTAGGTGCACCCAGTCGACGGTGAAGTCGCGACGTTTTTCTTTTGCTGCCTTGATGAACTCACCGCGCAAGCGCGCACGCGTTGTTTGCGGAGGCTCGTCAATTGCCTTCTGAATCGCCTCATCAGTTGTGACACGCTCGAGCATGCCCTTGTCTTGCATCTTGTAATAGAGGCTGCGTTCGCGATTGATGTCGTGATACTGCAAATCGAGCAGGGCAACTTGTGGCGAATTGAGCGTGACCTCATGACGCGTTCGGTATGACTCGACCAACTTGTGTTTGATGACCCAGTCGCACTCGCGATCGAGTTTGAACGGATCGTCATTCAGATTTGTCAACACGTGCTCCCACATTTCGAGAGCTTTGGTCTCATACTGGTCGAGGCCAACGCGATCGCGATATTCAAGCGCGCGTTCGAGATATTCGCTTTGCACGTCGAGTGCCGTCATCTCACGTCCGCTGGCTAGGCGCACCTTGCGCTTACAGGTGAGGTCGTGGCTGATCTCACGGATAGCCCTGATCGGGTTCTCCATCGTGAGGTCTTTCATCTTCGTTTCTGGGTCTTCGAGCATGCGCAGAACGATGCTCGTTGCGCCGATCTTCAAATACGTCGTGTATTCGCTCATGTTGGAGTCGCCGACAATGACGTGTAGGCGTCGATATTTTTCGGCGTCTGCGTGCGGTTCATCGCGCGTGTTGATGATCGGACGACTACGGGTCGTTGCTGACGACACACCTTCCCAAATGTGTTCAGCGCGTTGACTCAAGCAGTAAGTCGCACCCCGAGCCGTCTGAAAAACCTTGCCGGCACCGGCCCAAATCTGACGCGTCACAAAGTAAGGGATCAATATCTCGCTGTAGTGAGCAAAGTCATCGCGTCGACTTGTTAAGTAGTTCTCGTGGCATCCATATGAGTTGCCCGCCGAGTCGGTGTTGTTTTTGAAGAGGTACACCACTCCCCTGATGCCTTCTTCGGCCAGACGTTGTTCGGCTGACAATTGCAAACCTTCGAGGATGCGTTCGCCGGCCTTGTCGTGCGTTACCAAGTCGAGTGGATTGTCACATTCAGGCGTCGCATATTCAGGATGACTGCCGACATCGAGATAGAGACGAGCGCCGTTTTCGAGGAAGACGTTCGACGAACGGCCCCAACTCACCACCCGCCTAAACAAGTAGCGCGCAACTTCGTCGGGGCTTAGGCGCCGCTGTCCTTTGAGCGTGCATGTGACGCCGTATTCGTTTTCGAGGCCAAAAATGCGGCGGTCCACAGTGTCTTGTTACGCGATCAGGATTCGTCTTCGAGCAGCGTTGCCAGCTCGGCTCGCGGAACTCGACGGAAAGTTCGCCGGCTTGCCGTTCGATCGAGCACGGCAACCTCTAGTTCGTCGGGCAGCAAGCGATCATCGTCGTCGGTGACTTCGCCTTGCAGCGCGTCGACAGCGACCTTCAACGTCGTTACGAAGTCCATCGATTCTTCAAAGGTCTCTTCGAGACGTTCGCCGATCGCCTCGGCCTCACCGCCAAGAACGCTGAAGCGCGTTTCGTCCATAACGGTGCCGTCGTAAGTGATGTGATACAGCTGATCTCCGCTAGCCAAGAAACCGACTTCGGCGACCAAGATCTCGATTTCGAGCGGCTTCATGTCGTGTGTAAACACTTGGCCGATCGACTGCGCGTACGCGTTGGCAAGTGAACGTGCGTCGACATCTTCACGCGAGTAGGTGTAGCCCTTGATGTCGGCGTGACGAACACCGGCTTGGCGCAACTGGTCGTACTCATTGAACTTGCCCACGCCAGCAAACGCGATGCGGTCGTAAATTTCGTTGACCTTGTGCAACGTACGCGAAGGATTTTCGGCAGCGATGAGAATGCCATCTGCATACAAAACCGCAACCAACGAGCGACCACGAGCAATGCCCTTGCGCGCGTAGTCAGCCTTGTCTTTCATCAATTGCTCAGGTGCTACGTAAAACGGCATGCTCATGGGCGGTGTCCTTGTTCGGTCTTGCGAGCAATGAGAGCCGCAAAGCGTGTGGCAACTTCGTCGTCAGGCACGCGGGCGTAGCCGTTCTCGGTGATTGTCGCGACCATTGGATAGATGCCACGAATTACGTCGGGGCCACCAGTCGCTGCATCGTCGTCGGCGGCTTCGTAGAGCGATGAAATGCCGAGCTCGATCGTGTCTTCAAGGTTCATGCCGGGCTTCCACCCGACCTTGATGATCGGGCCTGCTATGCGGCTGCCCGAACCATCAGCGTGAAAGTCGTCTTTTTCTGATCGTCCGCCAAGAACGTCGTAAGCAAAGATGCGACCAACACCTCGGTTGAGGTCGAAGCCAGCAAAGATTGGTGCAACGACGAAACCTTGCATGGCCATGCCAAGGTTGGCGCGAATCATGCCGCTCAGCTGGTTGGCCTTGCCCTCCATGCTCAAGTGCTTGCCCTCGATCTTTTCGTAGTGCTCGAGGTTGAGTTGGAATGCACGAATCATTTCCATGCCGAAGGCCGCCGACCCCGAGATCGAGATGCCGGAGTACTTGTCGGCGGGGTGCACCTTCTCGATGTTGCGATCAGAGATCGTGTGCCCCATCGTTGCGCGCCGGTCGCTTGCCATCATCACGCCATCTGCATAGGTGAGGGCAATGATGGTCGTTGCATGCGGCGCAATCAGAGCGTCAGATGCTTGCGCCTTTGTCATGCGTTCGCTCGGGTCTAGGCCTATGCGTCGCAGCAGCTCAGAGAAGTTTGAGCCAGGGCTGTCGTGGGGTGAAAACATCGGCAGATTCATTAGGACTGCGATGCTACCCGGGCCCCAACGTAAGCGGGCGCCAATAGGGCCATTGCTGCGTTGACGGTCGCCTCATTTACCCTCGTAAACCTCACCGCCCGTCGCCTTGCACTGACGCCTATTGGCACCGCTTCCACCACGCGCCAATAGGGCCATTGCTGCGTTGACGGTCGCCGGGCGACCTATGGCGGTTAGTCGCCGACGGCCTCGTCTTGGTAGGTGCGGCGAGCTAGGTAGATGGTGTCGATGCCCGGGCCGCGGTGGTCTTTCAGGCGGATGACTTCTTCGAAGTTGCGTGACTTCAGCAGCGTGAGGTTGGCAACGTTTGTTGACCACGTACGACGTGTAATCCATGGGCTTGCCAAATCGGGTGGCAATGTTTCGAGCGCATCGTTTAGGGCTTTGGCGATACCTAGTCGACGGTAGGCCGGCAAGATGCCGGTTGTCGACGCATAAGTCGACGGCGACCACTTTGCCAACATCTCTTCTTCGTAGTGCGGAATGAACGTCATGATCCCAACGACTTTGTCGTCAACAGTGGCGAGGATGATTCGCTCTTTCATCACCGTGTCGTAGAACGAGATCGGGCCACCCCAAATGGTTTCTTTGGTGAGGTCATGCTCGGTTGTGTCGGTTCGCGAAGAGAGACTTGGTACGAATTCACGATCGAGCGCTGAGATCAAACCCCACACATCGTCAGAGGCAGCTTCTTGTTCGCGACCCGCCTCAAGGAGCCTTAGTTTCAGTCCTGCTGGTGGCACGAGGTCTGAGGCTACCCAGCGCCAGTAATTGTCGACAAATTCCCAGGGGAATGTCAGACGAATTCTTGGTGTCACCTTGCTGAGCCAACGATCGTTGTCATGTCACTTGTTGCGTTGGCGAATTTTGCCGACAGTGCGGAGCGTCTTGCGCGCCGCGGCGCGCAACTTGGGGTTGTCGAGAACGAACTGCTCGGCGCGCTCGACGGGCGCTTTGCGGGCGCGTCGCAAAACCGTTGTGGCGTTTAAACCACCGATCCACCCGCTGGATACTGAATGATCGAAACTCTTGAACGACTGCTTGTAGCTCTCGTCACCCTTGCCGAGGTCCATGTATCTGAAGCCGTAGTCAGTTGACGCCTTCGCTATCTCGAGCAGCAAGGTGATGCCCGGCGAGTATTTGCCGAATTGCGGGTCATAGGCCGGAAACCACAACGCCAGTGTGCGACGCGACTGAAGGCCGAAGTGAATAGCAATTTGTTGGTCGCCGGTTTTCAACACCGAGAGCCGACCTGTCAAGTCTGGTGATTCGACTAACGCGAGGTCTTCAACAACGGCGCGCATCTCGGGCTTGGCGAAGATGTCAGCAAAGCCCGTGCGGCGATATTGGTCAGACTTCCACGCCATTACTTGTTGCAGCGCGTCACCATCGTGACTGTCGAATTCGAGCGAGCATTGACCGTTGTCGCGTTCGAGATTGCGCTGCTTGCGCATGAAACCCTTGACCGACTTACGGTTAACGCGATCGTCGCGCTCCATGTAGGCGTCGTAACCGCCCGTAACATCGAGCACCGGCGAATCATGGTTGCGCGCATGCACGCCAGGTTGCGTTGCTTGAGTGGTTATCAGGTGATCAAACTCAAACATCGCAATGTTGCATGCGTTCAAGAGTTCACGCAGGTTGAGTTGGAACGCCTGACTGTGCACGACGCCTTGCACGTCAGAGAACCCTGCGCCGATTGGCCGAGCCAGTCGCCCGCCCTCAAGTTCGTAAGCAAAGAAGCCGACTGTTTGCGCGCCGTCAGCGATAACGGCCACGCGCGCGTTGTCGTTGTGACGGCCAACAACCTCAGCAAATTCGTAGCTCAGAAACGCACTATCAAGCTGGTCGCTGTCGGCCTGAAATGCAGACCAAGAGGCTCGCTCTGCCGGCCCTAGCTCTTTTGGGTGGCAAATAGAGACGTGCACAGCACGACTCTACTGTCCGCCCTTTTGCACGTAGGACTTGACGAACTCTTCGGCATTCACCTCGAGCACTTCGTCGATCTCGTCGAGCAGGTCGTCCATTTCTTCTTTGAGCTTTTCGCCCTTCTCGGTGGACGCAGGCGCGACGTCTTCAACTTCGGTCTCGCCCTTCTTGGAAGATGACTTCTTGATTTGTTCTCGTTCAGCCATTGGTTCGTTCTCCTATGCGCCCAGCTGTTCGATCAACTGAGCAGGTGTATCGCATCGCTCGATTAGTGCATCGACACCATCGGCTGTTCCTCTTAAGGGATCCATCATTGGAATTCTGCGAAGCGGGTCTGTACCTAGATCGAAAACTATGGAGTCCCAGTTCGCAGCAGCAATGGAGTTTCCCCATTTCTGTAAACATTTTCCTCGAAAATACGCTCTTGTGTCACGCGGAGGCTCGCTAACTGCTGCGACAACGGCAGCCGGCGTCACGAGTTTCTCGATTGGCAGTCGTGCAAACAGCGACTTTTCTGGACGGATGTCGTGGTACTGCAAGTCCATCGCAGCAAGCTTGGCGTTCTTCCAATCAAGGCCATGGCGTTCACGATAGGCATCAAGCAGTTGATACTTGGCCACCCAGTCGAGCTGATTAGCAAGTGTCATGGGATCTGATTCGAGACCGATCAGAACTTGCTCCCACCGGGTGAGAATTTGTTTACCGACTTCTTCGTCACCAATACATTCAAGGCCGATGTCATCTGCGTATTTGCGAGCACGATCGAAGTATTCCCACTGCATTTCAAGTGCAGTCAACTGTTTGCCGTTGCGAAGTTGAATCTGCCTAGACAGTGTCAAGTCGTAGCTGATCTGGCGGATTTCACTCACGGGCGCAACCATCGCAAAGTCGAGATCACTCAAGCGGTCATCTTCGATCATCGCCAGCACGAACGTTGTTGTGCCGAGCTTCAAGAACGTCGACACTTCGCTCATGTTGGCGTCACCGACAATCACGTGCAGACGGCGGTATTTGCGAGCGTCGCCGTGCGGCTCATCGCGCGTATTGATAATTGGGCGCTTTAGCGTTGTCTCAAGGCCGACTTCTTCTTCGAAGAAATCAGCGCGCGCCGTCAGCTGAAACGGAACCTCTTGTTTGCCGGTGTCAGCTTCGGTGCCGACCTTGCCGGCGCCCGTATAGATCTGACGCGTGACGAAGTGCGGCATGACGTGTTGCACGATTCGATTGAACGGAATGTCGCGGTCCATCAAATAGTTTTCGTGCGTGCCGTATGAGTTGCCTTTGCCATCACTGTTGTTCTTGTAAACAACGATGTGTTCGGCACCGGGCATGGATTTTGACGCAGCATCCATCGACTCGATGAGAATTTGTTCGCCAGCGCGGTCGTAAAGCACCGCCTCTAACGCATTGCCGCACTCGGGGCTGGAGTATTCGGGGTGCGCGTGGTCGACGTAATAGCGCGCGCCGTTTGTGAGAACTGCATTGACTAGGTGTGTTTCGATCTCGGGCGGCAACGCACCCTCTCGAGCAAAACCACGAGCGTCGTTGCCGGGCGATTCGTCTTCAAAGTCCCACGCGACTCGACGCGCGAGCGAAGCAACGTAGGCATTGATGAGCACCGACGACGCTGTGATGGGGTTTGACTCGCCCGCGCCCCGCTGGACAATGCCGTACTCGGTTTCGATACCGCAGATCTTGCGAATGGCCACGCCATCGACCCTAGTTGGCCGATGCGACGCGTGGGTATGTTTGTCTGTCGGAAATCCCGCTTGGCCTGGGCGTTGCCGCTGGGCTCGACGCATCTGTGGCAACCAGTTCGGTCGCGTCTGTCGCCGCGACGACAGCCACAACCGGGGCGGGCTCGCGTATCAAGCGATGACGGTCGACGAGCGGCTGCATTTCGGCCGGATCGCTCGGCACGAACTCTCCGTTGTCGATCATTGTGACGATTGTCGCTTCGAGTGAGCGCACCTCGCTGCGCAACGTATCGAGCTGCTCGCGATCTTCTGTTGTGAGCAGCGCATCGGGTCTGATCAACGTGAGCGTCACGTCGCGCCCGGCGTTACGCAAGGTGATCGTGTCAGGGCCTTCGAGCAACAACCGATCGCTGTCGAGCGGAATGCTGAATTTGAGAGGACGGCGCCCGTTAACAATTGTGAACTCTGTTGGAGTAACTGCGCCGATGATGCGCGTGCCGTGATCTATGGCGTCACTGCTGCCCTGCGAAGGAACAAACACGCGGACTTGCTTGCCGCTGCGCAAAAGGTTGCGCAGATTCTCAGTCGTTCCGATGAGCGGAAGAAAGTCATCAGCGCCGCGTTCGTTGCCACTGGCCCGTAGTTGTGCGGCCATCGTGATCATGAAGTCACCAAGCTGCAGACGCGCCTCTTTGAGTCGGCTCTCAACGCTGGCTGCGTCGGTGGTCGCGACAGCAGGCGCGGGCGTTGGTGTCGGCGCCTCGGGTTCGGGGGTTACCGCAACTGGTTCAGGATCAAAAAGCCCAAACGACGGAACCTCTTCGACCACCTTCTTGGGAGGTGTTTTTGCCTGCAGATTGGGGATGGCCGGCTTATCGATCGCGATTGGCGCTCTTGACGCAGCGATGCCATCAAATGAAAATCCGTCATACCCGTTGCGTCGCCAGTGTCGATTGACGAGTTCTTTAATCCACTTCGGGAGGCTGGGCGGTTCGACCATCACGATCGAGCCGCCGGTCGTGGGGTCATTGCGCTTGAGCGAATCAACGCTCTTGTAAGGCCAGGGCGTGGTGCTGATGAAGCCCCCGACGCGCATCCCCGTTTTACCGGCGACGATCTTCTTAGGACGCAGGCCGTCGGTTCTGATCGATCCTTCACTCGCTACCAACACGCCGCTGGTTCCGGTCTTCGATACGACATCTCCGTCTTTGAAGTGGTCACTCCCCCACAATTTGAAGCCGCGAATAGTGAAGCCGTAGACGAGTTCGGCCTGCCACTGCTCGAGTTCGTCGCGCGCCTCGGTTAAGGCAAGCGGGCTGTACTCGATGCCTTCCCCGACGAAAGTGATGGGCGGCGACGGTTTCTTGTTGCCCAGATAGCGGAACGAGTCGGGGCAGACAACTTCAAACAAGTCAGCGTCGTGCAGCGCCAGCGTGAACTTCGTCTGCCAAGCCTCGCCAATCTCGACACGATCGCGTTCACGAAATCGCACGAACACCGGCGGCAGTGGATCGCCAGTCGGGCCAGCAACACTCACGTGTGCTCCAAGTCTTAGGCGCTCGACAACGCTGGCACCGTCAATGAGGGCAGTGCTGTCGACTGACGGCACGTCACTTATTGCAGCATGGCAGGCCTTTTCGAATCGCGTGCGAGCGGTGCCGAGCTTTTCAACGATGTATTCAAGTCGATGCTTGTTAAAAGCAACTTCGTCAGCAGGTTCACCGCCGTAGAACTGTTGGAGTCGTTGCTCGCGTTCGCGTATTGCGTCAGGCACGGGGTTGCAATTGTCGTTGTTCGTGTCGCCGACGACGGCAGTGCGGTTGACTCGCTCGAGGGCGGCGATGACGCGGTCGACGGGCTCGGGTCGAAATTCAATACCAACGCTGTCTCTCAGAACCCATGTTTTGCGTTGTTCATCAAATGCAAAGCCGTGCGGACGAAACACCTCGCCGAGTCCACGATCATCAAGGCTGCGGGTGGTGCCCTCGATGATCGTGCCGTTTTCGTCGTGCGAAATGGTGAGAATTCCCATGAATGCTCCTGGTAGCGGTGCAAAAGGATCGCCGAGGCTATCGACCGAAACCAAAACGAGTTCACGCCTACGGCCGAACTTTCACCTACGCAATATGTCCAAAAAGAGGCACTGTGGCGCTGGTGGTTTCGGTCGTATCGCGCAGGCGAAAGCCCGTGGGCCGAAGCGCGCTGATGCTCGGCTAGGTAGCGAGCTTGCGGCGAGAGCTACAGGTACTGACCGGTGGTGACGCGTTCGATAGCGCGGCCGCCGGATTCTTCGCCCTCGTCGTCTTCCTTCGGAACGAGAACTCGCAAGAACACGATGCGCTCGCCCTTCTTGCCCGAGATCTTGGCCCAGTCGTCAGGATTTGTGGAGTTCGGAAGGTCTTCGTTTTCACGGAACTCGTCGCGCACGGCCTGCAGCATGTGATCGAGCTTGATGCCTTTGCCGTCGCCCGAAATCTCGCGCTTCACACCAAACTTCTTTGCCTTGGCGACGATGTTCTCGATCATGGCGCCAGAACTGAAGTCTTTGAAGTACATGACTTCTTTATCGCCGTTTTGATAGGTGACTTCGATGAAGCGGTTTTGATCGCCGGTGTCATACATGGCTTCGACGGTCTTCTCGATGATTGCCTTGCACGCCTTATTGGCGTCGCCCTTGCCGTACTTCTTGACCTCGGCCACGTCGATGGGCAATTCAGGTGTGAGGTAACGGCTGAAGATCTGCTCGGCGGCCGGCGCGTCAGGACGTTCGACCTTGATCTTCACGTCGAGGCGGCCGGGGCGAAGGATGGCGGGGTCGATCAAGTCTTCACGATTCGATGCGCCAATGACAATGACGTTGCGCAACGCTTCGACGCCGTCGATCTCGGCAAGCAACTGCGGAACGATTGTCGATTCCATGTCAGAGCTAATACCCGTGCCACGCGTGCGGAACAACGAATCCATCTCGTCGAAGAAGACGATGACAGGCATGCCCTCTTCGGCCTTTTCGCGCGCGCGTTCGAAGACGAGGCGGATCTGCCGTTCGGTCTCACCGACATACTTGTTGAGTAGTTCCGGACCCTTGATATTGATGAAATACGCACGTGCTTGCTTGTCGCCGCTGACCTCACCGACCTTTTTGGCGAGCGAGTTGGCGACTGCTTTGGCGATGAGGGTCTTGCCACAGCCGGGAGGGCCATAAAGCAAGATGCCTTTCGGTGCTGGCAGCTTGTATTCGTTGAACAAGTCGCGGTGCAAGAACGGCAGCTCGACTGCGTCGGTGATGGCTTCGATCTGGTCGTCGAGGCCGCCGACATCTGCATAAGAAATGTCGGGCACTTCTTCGAGCAGCAATGTCTCGACTTCGGCACGTGGAAGCTTTTCGAGCAGAAGACCGGAACGAGGATCCATCAACAACGAGTCGCCGGCGCGCAGCTTCACGCCGATAAGGCTTTCGGCGAGCTCGACAACACGCTCTTCATCAGCGCGACCAACAACCATGGCGCGACGCTCATCGTCGAGAACTTCTTTGAGGGTAACGACTTCACCCTGACGTTCACCGGCGCGAGCAAGAACGACGTTGAGTGATTCGTTGAGGGCAACTTCATCACCGCGACTCAGCTCGTCTTTTTCGAGCTCGGGGTGAAGGGCGACTCGCATCTTGCGCCCCGCCGACAAGACGTCGACCGTGCCGTCGTCATTCTTGTTCAGGAAGGTTCCGTAGGCAGATGGAGGCTGTGTGAGTTTGTCGACTTCGTCGCGGAGAGCGGCGATGTGCTCACGCGCCTCGCGAAGTGTGTAGGTGAGCTTTTCGTTTTGCGAGATCGCTTGGGCGAGCTGGCCCTTGGTTTCGAGCAGCTTCTCTTCAAGTGTGCGGACTCGTTTGGGGGCGTCTTGGACGCGACGGCGAAGACCCGTGACTTCCTCTTCAAGCACTTTGGCTTGTTCGCGAAGTTCGGAGACTTCTTTCTCGTATTCGTTCAAGCGTCGTGTGGACTCTGCCTCGGCCAGCGGAATCACCCCCTTGTTTGGGGTGAACTTAACACCGGAGCCGTCGTTAGGAACGGAAGTTCGTCCTGTTCGCTGCCAACTTTTGGCTTTCTTGGTTGACCAGGTAACCGACCGAGCGCCGGTATAGTCATAAGGGAAGCCGAACAAATCGCGGAAGCGAAAGAAGGTGAAGGCGCGTAATGGCGATGAAAGTATGGATCGATCAAGACCTGTGTACCGGTGATGGTCTCTGTGAAGAGATAGCTCCTGCCGTGTTCACCCTGCTTGACGACGGTCTCGCCTACGTGAAAGACACCGACAAGGTCTATAGCGACCCTGGCGGCTCGGCTGGTCTCGCTGCCGTTCCGACCGATCTCGAAGACTCAGTCATCGAGGCGGCCGAAGAGTGTCCTGGCGAGTGCATCTTCATCGAGAAGGACTAGCTCCACCGGTCATCGCGGGCTGGTGCTCACGGCGCTGGGCGAGCCACTCGTCTACTTAACCAACTGGTACCCACGGCGCTGGGCAAGCCGCCACGAAACTCTCGCTCACTTACCTAGCTGGTGCCCACGGCGCTGGGCGAGCCGTGTCAACCACGCGATATAGCCAAAAACAGCAACCAACATGCCCGTGTTTGGTCATATCGCGCGGTTGAAAGAACGAAACCCTCTTTCACCCACCCAAGAAGCCCAAAACAGGGCCCAGAAACGCCGATTGTTGGGCTTCTTGGGTAGGTGAAAGGCAAAGGTCAGACGAGCCGACGTCGGCGCATGCGATTGGGAGGCTGGCGACTACTCCCCTGACTCGGCTGAACCTGTTGGTTCGCTGATTGCTTGGAGTCTTGGGGTGAGTGCGTTGATCTTGTCTCGAGTGCGATTGATGCGACTGTCGAGTTCTTCGACGATATCGATGGCGCGTTGGAACTGGTCGCTGAGTGTGTCGACATTGATAACGCCAATGTCGAGGTCGTGCACGATTGATTCGAGTTCGGCGACCGCTTCTTCGTATGACAGCTCAGTTGGGCTGACGGGTTGCGATTGTTCGGTCATGAACTCTCCTGAGGATGCGTAGAACTTCGGGCAGACCTGGTTTCGCTCACGGTTGAGTGAGTTTCGCCGTCTGCCAGGGTCGTGACGATCGTATCGCCGGCACTTACCTGTTCGACGCTTTGCAGCAAGTCGCCTGACGAGCTGCGGGCAATGCTGTAGCCGCGTTGAAGTTGACGTTGGGGATCAAACACCGAAAGTTGTTGATGCCAAAGCCTGCTGACTTGTTCGAGCGATTGCTGTCGGCGAGCGGCCCCGCCAGAAGCTGCCTTTGCTAACTGCAGCACACGAGCTTGAGCCGAAGTCAGTGCCGTTGACGCCGTTCGTGTGATCTCGTCGCGCGTGCGATTCAATGTTGCTGTCGCGAGCGACAGATCGCGATCGGTGCTGCGCATTGCACGTTCGCCTTGGCGATGAAGCTCGTGTTGACAGCGATCGAGCGAAGTCGTGCCAGCTGAGGCCAGCCGTGCGCGCAGGTGTTGATGACGAGCGGTCTCGTTGGTCACCAGTTGTGAAGTCAATGCATGCAGCTGAGCAACTCTGCGGTCGACTCCGGCAACGAACTCACCAACAGCGCGCACCAATGCTTGCCCGCACTCTGTCGGAGTGATGTGGGCCCTGGCGGCGACATCATCGGCTACCGAACGATCGCCCGTGTGACCAATGCCCGTAAACACTGGCGCACGGGCGCCAGCAATCGCGCGAGCCACAGCTTCTTTGTCGAAGGCGTCGAGCTCGCCACCGCCACCACGTACGACCGCAATGACATCGACGTCGGCGATGCTCGCAATGGCGCGAGCCAACAAGTTGGGAGCGGTTGGGCCTTGCACGGGCGAGTGCGCAAACGTCACATCGAATGCGTAGGGCGATCGACTCAACTGACCAAGAAAGTCGTTGTAGCCCTCGCTGCCCTCACTCGACACCAGGCCCACGCGCAAAGGCACGAGCGGAACGGCGAGTGATCGATTGGCGTCAAACAACCCTTCAGCGACGAGTGTGGCGAGCAACCGCTTCTTTTCCGCGGCTTGCCGACCCAACAAAGCCTCGGTGTCGAGCGCGAGCAACTCAACCTGAAGCTTGCCGAGTTTGCTGAGCGTCACGTTGCCCTGCACGCGCACTTCCATGCCGGCGGCCAGCGTTATGCCGGCGTCGCGAAGTTGCGATTGAACGAGTGCCCGCCGACGCGGCCAGCAGGCAACATCAACACTGATGTCGGTGCCGTCGGTAAAGGAGCCCGGATCAACAAGCGCGAGATAAAGGCTGCCCCGCATCTCGCGCATCGACTTGATCTCGCCCCTTACCCAAACCGGGCCGCGAAATTCACGCGCCAACGCGTTCTTCGACCGCATGACGAGTTGGCTGATGCTGAAGGAATCGTCGAACAGGGTTGGCTCGGTCACAGGCAGATCATTCAAGCAGCATCACTCAACAAACTCGCTAATTCGTGTGACAGCCGCTTATGGGCAGCGTGACGTTGCTTGCCGATGAGCTGGTTGGCGACCATAACGCCGGCGATCATGTCGTTGAGCACGTCAACATGCGAGCGCCCACGAATAATGACCGCAACTGTGCATGTCTCACCCTGACGACGAACCGTACGCATGGGGCCGGCGACCGATGGCGGTGCTCGAAAGTTAGGGGCTACAAGACCGCAATGCCGACACGCATCGTTGAGTGAGCGGGCCATGTGTGAGAAATCAATGGCACTGGTGGTCACTTGTGGGCGGAGGGATTCGACGCGATTGAACATGTCTAAACCCTACGAAGGGCCTGTGACATTGCGACTGGCTCATTGGTCGCAGCAGCAACATCACAGGCAGATGATCAGATAAGTGTGACCTTCTTGGCCTCGGCGTAACGACGAGCGACATCTTGCCAATTGACGATGTTCCAAATCGCCGAGATGAAGTCGGGCTTTACGTTTTTGTAGTCGAGGTAATAAGCGTGTTCCCACGAGTCGATGACGAACAGCGGGATCGAGCCGTTACCAAGGTTGCCTTGGTGGTCGTAGATCTGTTCGATGATCAAACGCTGACCAAGTGGTTCCCACGCGAGCGCTCCCCACCCAGAACCTTGCACCGTCGCCGTTGCTTGGGTCAGTTGCGCCTTGAATGCGTCGAAGTTTCCGAACGTTTCGTCGATGGCCGTCGCGAGTTCGCCCTCGGGCTTGTCGCCACCGTCACCAGAAAGGTTCTTCCAAAAAATGCTGTGCAGCACATGGCCGGACGTGTGGAAAGCGAGTGTTTTCTCAAGACCAACGATTGAACCGAACTCGTTCTTGTCGCGCGCTTCGGCGAGCTTTTCGGTGACTTCGTTGGCACCCTTCACGTATGCCGCATGGTGCTTGTCGTGATGCAATTCGAGCACCTGTGCAGAGGTGTGCGGCTCAAGTGCTGAGTAGTCGTAAGGCAGGTCGGGCAGCGTATACAGCGCCATCTAGAACTCCTAAGGATTGGTCTAGACCGCATCCTATCCAGGCGTTACAGCTACGCAATCGCGGGCTGTCTCAACGCAAGACTCAAACTCAGCCCGACAGGCAAGCGCCTGTGCTTACCGGGCCACTTCGAGGCGCTGCGAGAGCCGCACGCAGCTCGTCGGTACTCAACGCATAAGCCGTGCCGGGGCGGTCAGGAGCAATGGCAAAGGCAACGCCGATTACTTCACCGCGCGTATTCACAAGAGCACTACCTGAGTCGCCTTGTTGAAGGTTGGCCGACAACACCAACACATCGCGCCGGGTTTGCGCGCGGTCATAAAGATCGCGCCCGACGGCTGTGATGCTTTGCGAAACCAATGCTGGCTGAACCGACAATGCACTTTGACCGCCGGGATGACCGAACACAGCGCCAGCCTCGCCGGCCTTTGCCTCGCCGATCGGTAACGCGCGGCCTTTGTAGTCAGGGACCTGAAGTAGCGCAAGGTCACGTCCGGCGTCGAAGTAAACAACGTAAGCCGCGTACTCGCGTCCGTTGGGAGACATCACAGTTGTTGTCTTCTCGCCCGCTACAACGTGTGCGTTGGTAACGATCAGATCGCCCGACACGGCGAATCCGCTGCCGTCTTGTGTGCGGCGACAGGCCTCGCCTTCTACGCGAACTGTCGCCTCTGCAACCTCACGCACGAGTTCGGAACTCAAAGGAACTGTCTTTGGTGCTGGCCCCGTTTCGGGAGCTGCTTGCAAGCCCGAGAAGACTTCGGGGAACGACGACGAGCCAACAAGGCGGCGCAGAGTTGCCATCGCGTTTGGAGGATGGGGTGCGTGATCGTAAATCGCGGCAGCGATGTTTGAGGTGCGCACTTGCTGCGCTGGCCAACCCTGCACGTTGGCAGCCAGCGGAAGCATCAACCAAACGCTTACGAGCACACCGAACACACCAACGACCGAACCAAGAATGCGGTCGCCAACGCGCAACGGACCAGCGGGAACAACGGCGGCAAGTCGCGCACCGGCGAAGAGTCCGGCAATTTGTCCGAGCAGCGCACCACCAAGAATCGCAACGACGACGACTGTCAGTCGGTCAGACGAGTTGGCAGCATCGACGTTGCGCAGGATGATCGGCAACACGCGAATCGCGATGATCATGCCGGCGGCGAGGCCAATCCATGATGCGGCACGGGCGATGAAGCCCATGCGGTATCCGCCGAACGCCGCCGAAAACAAGGCAAGGCCGATCAACAGATCAAGGGTGACAAAGCTCATCGTTGTCTACGCCTTGAACAAACGCGCGGTAGTGAGAAAGCCGGTGTGGCCGACCATCCGATGATCTGGACGTATTGCACGGCCCTCGACGTGCCACCCGCGCTCGAGCACCTCGATGGTTTGTGCCATCTCGAACGAGCTCTCGCCTAGCGCTTCGCGCAACTGGCCGACTTGCATCATCGAGGGCAAGTAGGAAAGAAAAATGCCGCCGCTGCGGAGAGCCTTTTCAGCGTGAGGAACGACTTGCCAAGGTTCGGGAAGGTCGAGCACGACGCGGTCGAGACCACGCTCATCGATGCCCTCGTACACGTCTCGAACCTCCACTCGAAAGCGAGCGGTCGCCGAAGGTCCCAGAAACGCGCTCACGTTCTGCTGCGCCCGTTCGGCAAAGTCATCACGAAGCTCATAACCAGTGACTTCAGCGCCCGCTCGCAGCATTGTCATAGAGAGAGCACCCGAACCCACACCAGATTCGAGCACCCGTGCTCCGGGAAAGATATCGGCAAGCATGAGGATCGGCCCAAGGTCTTTTGGATAAATGACTTGTGCGCCGCGTTTCATCTTGAGGACGAACTCAGCCATGGTCGGGCGAACCACCATGTAGACGGCCCCACCTGTGGTCTTGACGTGAACGCCCTCTTCTTCGCCAATGACGTCGGCGAAAGGAATAGGCCCCGTGTGCGTGTGGTATTCGCCGTCTGTTTTGATCGTGACGAGGTTGCGACGTTTTTTACTGTCGACGAACAGCGCCATTTCGCCGTCTTCGAAAGGTCGACCGGGCTGTTGTGTTTGGGTCGGTTGACTCACCGGCTACTTCGGCGATTCGCGGTCGCTGATGACGATGGTTTGACCGGGCTGCAGCTTGCCTTTGTAGATCGTCTTGGGGCCGGTGCCTGAAATCTTTTGCAACACGCGCAGCACGGCAATGACCGTCGACACACTGGTGATGATGCGATTACCCGACATCATTCCGCGGCCGAGAGCAAACGATGGAAGCTTCGGCATCAGGTCTGCCTCACTTCAACAATCGTTGTGCGACGACGTGCTTTGCGTTGACCGATGAGATAAGCCAGACCGACAGCGCCACTAAAGACGGCTGCGCCAACTGCAATACCGGCCGGCATCGCCGCTGTTGTTGCTTCGTCCATCTCGTCTTGGATCT
The DNA here is from genome assembly GCA_044220495.1 of Acidimicrobiales bacterium. Taxonomy (GTDB): domain Bacteria; phylum Actinomycetota; class Acidimicrobiia; order Acidimicrobiales; family JBBSGY01; genus JBGAQY01. Next base: position 4,718 of record JBGAQY010000010.1, on the reverse strand, counting down.
CACGAAGTTTCGTCTCGATGTCAGTGCGTTTGATGTTGCTCACTGCGCTTCGAGCCTCGCTGCTGCTGCTTTGGCTTTGCGACGTTCGGACGCGCGCTTCTCGGCCTTGATCGCGTATGCAGCGATGCCAGCGACAACAACTGACGCGACGAGCGTCAATGCGTAAGGAACCCAACTGAGATCGCCGGTGAAGTGCGGACCGGTCTCGGTCTGCAACGCCCGGAGCATCGCCAACACCCAAAACAAAACACCAATGCCAAGCAAGAACGATCCGGCTGCGCCGAGAGCAATAAAGCGCGCCAAACCCTTCAAAGGTTGAATTGTCTCTTGCTTTGTGTAATTGACAGCGAGCTCTTTCAACTCCATGAGGAGTGTGGGCAGGCTCTTGTCTTTTCTACCGAACAGGATGAAAACCCCTCCGCTCAACTTCTGTGCAAGCGTCTATGCGTCAATTTCGCTTGTTGACTCTGGCGTTAACTATGGCCCAACCGAACCAGGTGCGTATGCACCTGGCGAGACTGATGTCGACACATCCGTGAGGGCAACAGCCAGGCGATCTTCAAACCGTCGGGCCTGGTCGGTATCTACACCGTTGTTGATCACCGCAAACGAAATTGGTGATGTGCCGACGGGTCGCACCCATCCGACAAGGGCACTTACATTGAACAAGCTGCCTGTTTTTGCCTGAACGAGCCCGACAGCGGGCGTGCCCAGCATGCGGTCTTTGAGAGTGCCCGATTCGCCTGCGCGCGGAAGTGACGAGGCAATCACGCCGTCAGAACCATCGCGACCGAGTTCGTCGACGAGCGTCTGACACGTCGCCCGATTACCACGATCAAGACCCGAACCGTCTCTCAGCGTGAGATTGTCAATTGGCAGTTCGTGTGCCTGAGCATCTTCTTGAACGGCAATCGTGCCGGCGCGTGTCGAGCCCTCGCTCTTCGACTTCATTCCGATCTGTTTGAGCAACATCTCTGCCGTTGTGTTGTCGCTCTCGACCAGCATTTCGCGAACTGCTTCAGCAACAGTCGGTGAGTCGACTGAAGCAACCGTCTTGCCTTTCGTTGGTGCCGCGCCAACTGATGCAGCGTTAGTGAAGTCGACGCCACGCTCTTCCAGCAATGTTTGGAATGCGGCTGCTGCAGAACGCGTCGGATCGGTGGAAACAACTTTGCCACCGGTAAATCGCGAGAAGCCTTGATTGACCAACAGAGCAGTGGTCGGACCAACAACGCCTTGATTTACGTAGCTCGGATCCCACGAAGGCAAATAGCGGACGTTGTCGAAGCGTGAGTCATCGCCCACTACCCCGCCTTCGACGTCTTTGATGCCCGCCTTTACGACTGCGTCGGCAAGAGCTTCAAGCGAAGAGTGCACATCGGGCTGGTTATCGACGGCGCGCGCGTAATCGTTGGTGAAGAGCAACGGGTCGCCACCACCAACCAAATAAAGCGGACCGCTAACGACGCCTTTCTTGGCTTCGTCATTTGTCTTGACGGCGGTTGTGAAACGCGTTTGCCCGCCAAGAACATTCAGGGCAGTTGACGCGGTGAGGATCTTCAATGTCGACGCCGGGATCATGGGCGCGGTTGTCGATAGATCAACTACCTCACGTCCGTTTTGTCGTATTGCAACGCAGAGCCGACCGGAGGCGCTCGAGATCGACGAGTTATTGATCAACTGGCTGATGGTTGATCGCGTGGAGACATCATTTGCGCTTGCAGCCATGAAGTTCGGCACCCGTCGCGGCGACAGAACCGGTGCTTCGATACTCGCGACCTTCGTGCTCTTGGGTGTCTGCGGAAATAGCCCGCGCAGCCCATCAGCCATCAGCAGCACGGCAACCAGGACAAGCGCGCTGATGATGGTGCGGCGCTTCACGAACGGCGACTCTAGTGTCGCCATAAGGCGTAGATTCTTCTTATGGCCGACCACGCTTCGTCTTCCTCGTCGACTTCCTCCGCAGCCGCTGCGGCTGCGGCTGAGGGCTCGCAAAATGACATGCACGACGGCATGACACTTAGCGAATCAACCGCTCAGTTAGAGGCCAAGGGTTTCGCCGGACAGTTCTCGGCGATCGAAGACGGCGCCATCCGTTGCCTTACTTGTCATCAGACTTCCGACGCGGCTGATGTAACGCTGATCGACCTGCGACGCACCGAAGGCGCGTCTGATCCCGACGACATGGTTGCGATCGCAGCGCTCACGTGCCCGAAATGCAACGCACTCGGAACTTTGGTTGTGCACTACGGCCCCGAAGCAACGCCCGAAGAACAAGACGCATTGCGCTTGTTGTCTGACGGACGCTAGTAGCAGGCTGCGGAAAATCCAGCTTGACCGCTGCTACGCCTCGACTGGTTCGAGCGCAGCGCGAAAGAACGACCTGATGTGTTCGAGACGCGCTTCGAGGGCTTGTGGATCAAGTGGATCTTTCTGCAGCAACGCTTCGAGAAACGGCAAATCGCTGAAGTACGAAAGCAATGCGCCATAGCCAGTCAACAAGAGTTGCTCGGGGTCGTGACGCCGAAAACGACCAGCATCCATTTCTTTTTTGAAGAAGCCAGCGGAGCGCAATAACAGCGGACGCAATGTCGTGCCCAAATTGACAACCAAATGGTTGCCTCCGTCTAAAGCCTCGCGCCTGACCATTCGCACGAAGTCAGGGTTTTCAACGAAGAAACGAAAGCCCGCCGTGATTACACGATCAACTTGTTCCCACCCGTCGACCGGTGCGTCGATCGCACCTTGCACGCGCATCATCCAGTCGAGCATTGAGTCTTCGAACACCTGTCGGTAGATCGCTTCTTTTGAAGGAAAGTGATGCAGCAGGCTCGGACGACGAACACCTACGCCGGCGGCAATGTCATTGAGTGACGTGCCGCCGAAACCGCTCTCGGCAAAACAGCGCCGCGCCTCGTCGAGGATTGCTTGGCGCGTAGTTACAACAGGAGCAGTGGCAGTCATGTGAGCGTCATCCTACCGAAGCATCTGTTGAATCACGGCGGAATCAGGAACGGAGAAGTGACTGCGACGGCGAAAAGCTTGCAGTTCGGGCGTTGCTAACGTCACCAGGCGTGGACATCATTTCGGCGCTCTTCGTAGAGAACATCGACTTTCGCCAGGTTCCTGGTCCGGCGACTCGAATCGACTTGTCGGGGGTCATGTTCTCGCTCGCCGCGCCTTCTCCGGTGCCAGTAACGATCGAGCCACATCTCATCGTGTTGGTTCGCTGTCGCGCCGACGAGTCGGGTTCGGCCATTCTCGAAACGGTCTTCCGTGACAAAGACGGCGAGCAGGTTGCCCGCAATGTGCAGCCATTCCAGGTTGAGCCGGGCAAGTTCGGCTATCGACTGGTGCGCGGCGAACTGACTTACGAAGACTACGGAACCATCGAGGCGCACGTACGTCTTGATCAAGGTGAGTGGATGGTCGTGCCGCTCACGCTGTTGCCACCGGCTTAGCCGCGTCGAGTCATGGCGTTTGCTGCTGCGCTTTCCGAACATCCCATTCCTGCGACCGCATTGGGCGAAGTCGTGGGTGAGCTGATGGAGAAACTGGGCGAGGGTGTCGATCTCGTTTGCCTTTTCGTGTCACCGCATCACGCTGGCGCACTCGAGGATATTGCTGGCGCTGTGCACACCTTGCTCGACCCCAAGGTGTCGATCGGTTGCGCAGCCGAGGCTGTTATCGGCAGCGGTCGCGAGGTCGAAGGCTCTCCGGCGATTGCGCTCTGGGGCGGAAATGTTGGCCCTGTTCACCCGTTGCGCCTCGAAGTGGTCGACACGCCAACGGGAGGCAAAGCGTTGGGCGGATGGCCGATCGACCTCCCCTACGTTCCCGGCGGCGCAATCATCCTCGGCGATCCTTTTAGCTTTCCCGTGAACACACTCTTCGACGTGTTGAACGGTGCTGGCGGATTTCCTCGTGTCATGGGTGGCATGGCATCTGCCGGAAAAGCGCCTGGCAGCAATCGTCTCGTGCTCAACGGCGACGTTGTCACTGACGGAGCGGTCGGCGTCCTCATCGGCGCCAATGACGATGTGCGCATGCAGACGCTTGTCTCTCAAGGCTGTCGTCCGATTGGTCGGCCTTTCGTCGCAACCAAGACAACGGGCAACGTCATCTACGAGCTAGGTGGTCAAGCCGCGTTCGAACGTTTGTCGCAAATGGTCAAAGCCGAGATCAGCGAAGACGATATGGGCCTCGCTCAAAACGGTCTGCTCGTCGGTCGTGTGATCGACGAGCACAAACCTGAGTTCGGCCCGGGCGACTTCGTTGTCAGAACTCTGATCAGCGCCGACCCCCTCGAAGGATCACTAACAGTGGGCGAAAAGATCGATGTGGGCACAACGATCCAATTTCACGTGCGCGATTCATTCACGGCCGACATCGAGTTGTTCGAACTGCTGAGTCAGAGCGAAGCGCAAGCGTGTTTGCTGTTTAGCGACAGCGGACGCGGCACGGCGCTGTTTGAAGACCCAAGCCACGATGCACAAATGATTGCTGATGCGCTCGACGATCCCCCGACGGCTGGATGTTTCACGGCCGGCGAATTCGGCCCGCTCGGTGGTCGCAATCTGGTTCACGGATTCAGCGCGTCGATGGCGTTGTTCCTGTCGGAATCCAGATCCTGACCAACAGATCTGAATCACTGGCGGAAATAGCGGGTCGAAGAGCGCTTTTCTCACTAGGGTGCAGGTCATGAGTGATAAGGAACT
>JBGAQY010000054.1:0-11752 GCA_044220495.1 Acidimicrobiales bacterium | reverse complement strand
GATGCGCCAGGGAATGGGGAACGAAGTTCAAATCCCTTCCGGTATCGGACTTTGGGTCCGATACTGCGACCCGGCGACGTGAAGAACGCCGCCCGGAAGGCGGCGTTCTGAGCGGAGGAGGTGGATGCGCAGCTCTGCTGCGCCAGGGAATGGGGAACGAAGTTCAAATCCCTTCCGGTATCGGACTTTGGGTCCGATACTGCGACCCGGCGACGTGAAGAACGCCGCCCGGAAGGCGGCGTTCTGAGCGGAGGAGGTGGGATTTGAACCCACGGTGAGTTGCCCCACAACGGTGTTCGAGACCGTCCCATTCGGCCGCTCTGGCACCCCTCCGAAGCGCCCCAGACTAGCGGCTAGTCGGGTGAAGCGGTTTCCGATATCGGGGTTGTTGACGCAGAACCGGGTTTGCGCCGCGCCGCAAAAAACGATTTCAGCTCGTGTGAGCTCGCCTCGGCAAGAATCCCCGATACGACCTCGACCTGATGATTCAGTCGTGACTCGTTGCAGATGTCATAGAGCGAGCCCACTGCGCCGGCCTTGGGGTCGCTCGCTCCGAACACGAGTGTGCCAAGTCGTGCATTGACTGCTGCGCCCGCACACATCGTGCACGGTTCAAGCGTGACCACGAGCGTTGCGTTCTCGAGGTGCCAAGTGTTCAAGACCTCAGACGCATCACGTAACGCCAAGATTTCCGCGTGGGCAGTTGGGTCTTTTGTCTTCTCTCGCTCGTTATGACGCTGCGCAATCACGCGACCGTCTACGAGCACGACCGCACCGACCGGCACATCGTCGTGTTCCAACGCAAGCAGCGCTTCGTCGAGTGCAACCTGCATTGCGCGTGTGTAATCGACGTCGCTCACGATTAACCGTTCACTAGCGCCGGAAGCTCTGACATCGAGCGAATGACTTTCGCACCAGTTGCCGCGAGCGCGTCGTAGTTGTCTGGAGCATTTCCACTGAAGCCGATCACGCCCATGCCGGCTTCGAGTGCAGCGATGATCCCAACATCTGTGTCTTCAACGACAACGCAGTGCCCGGGATCGGCACCGAGTTGCGCTGCCGTGTGTAGAAACAAGTCAGGTGCTGGCTTTGGTCGGGTGACCGCACGAGCACTAAACCAGCTGCCTTCGAAGAAGGTCATCAAACCGGTCAATCGCAAGCAAAAGTCGATCTGATCGGGCTCACCATTTGAGGCAAGGGCAATCGGCGTCGGCAAGATCTCTTTGATGGCCCATTCGACTCCGTCGGTTGCGGTCAAGCCCGCTTCAAAAGCAGCGATCGTCTCGCTCTTCACGCGATCAAAAAATGCTTGCGGAAGCTCACCGCCTTCGCGCTTCTCAAGCGTCTCGTAAACGTAGGAAACCGTGCGCCCGCGAAATGCATCAGCCTCGTCGGTTGATAACGGATCACTCAAGACGGCTGTCGCGGCAACGAGCGCACGTGCCGCAAGTGGCTCGCTGTTGATGACGGTGCCGTCCATGTCGAAGATTACGAGTTCGGTAGTCATACCTTCCAGACCGTTACGCCGTCGCTTTGTGCCAAGACCTTCATGTTAAGTGCCTCTATGTATCGGCGCGCCTGCGGAAGAGGTTTGTCGTCGTGCATGACCACATATCCGATTCCTTTGGCTGACAAATCGGTGGCACGAAACGTGATCGGCAATGGCGTTCCACCGTCGCCTTGCAGGTTCAACACCTGATGCAAAAGCGGATCACTTATCAGTGCGTCTTTACGAGTCTGCGATAAACGCGCAACCATGCCGCCCACGATCGGCTTCTGATGAGTTGTCGCGTAGTACATGAAGATGGTGTTGTCGCGGCGCAGCACGTCGTCACCGACTTGTCCGAAACCGTCGCGCCATTGCATTGGCAGTTCGAGCACGGCGAGATTGCCTGGATCGTTGCGGATCACTTCATACGGCGCCGGCACCTTCTTTTGTGTCATCACCGGAAATGATGTCGACATCGACTCGATCCACATCAGGCTCACGCACGCAATCGCGATAATCGGTGTGAGGCGAGTCGGGAGGCGTCGACAAACCGTTGCGATCGCCGACGCAGCAAACACGGCGAGAACGATGGCGACGACGATTGAGAAACGTGAGGGGATGCGCACGCCTTGCAGCACGGGTAATAGATGAAACCCCGCGTAGGGCAACGGGATTGAGAACGGTGTACCGAAGTGATGGAACACGCCACCCGTGGCGCCGTAGATGTGCAAGAACGGTCCGAACGACAAGACGAAGAATACGGCGCCGACACCTACGAGAGCGGGCTTGTCGCGAAAGCGTGAAATCAAGATCCCAAAGAAGCCAATGAGCAACAAGGTAAGGGTCATGTACGTGAAGCGTTCGCCACTGGTTGCTTCGGTCCAGACGTTTTGGAAGCGGTGTCCCCACCACGGATGAAAGGGCGACGGGGTTACGTATGACAAGACATCAGCCGAGGTCAGGTTGGCACCGCCCCACTCTTTTATTGGGTCGAGTTCGTTGTCTCGTACTTCGCGAAACGCTGTTATCAACACCGGCGATGAAACGATTGCTGCAGTGATCGAGCTTTGCAGCAAACGCACCAAACCGAGACGCGAGAACGTCGTTCGCCAATGAGCGATAGCAACGATCAATGCGACCATGACGATGAACACCAACTGTGTGAAGTCGATGAGCGTGGCAAGTCCAGCGGCAACGCCGAGAAAGATCGCATGACGACTTGAGCGCGTCTCGTAGAGCTTCAGTTGTGCAAGAAGCGCGAGCGGTATGAACTCGAGATGGCTGAAATTGATGTTGGCCGACATACGGAACGCTTGATCGGGCCATACGACCATCGCAGCGCCGACGACTAAAGCCGCCCATCGATGTTTCGTAATGTGATGTGCCAAAAAGTAGGTCGCCACGCCGGTAAAGAACGGTCCGGTGATCGCGATCGTGTTGACGGCGATCGGCAGTCCGAACACCGCCGTAATCGGCCAAGCAATAGCGCCGAGCAGTGGCACGTAGGTGTGAAAGCCGAGGCGCGCACCGATGGGAAAGAAGAGGTCGTTGGTGAAGAACGGGTTATGCCCTTCGCTCAATGCATGGGGGAAATACCAGATGTCCCACGTGAACATCGCCCCGTCGGCTCCGTCGGAAGCGATGAGGTTGGTGAAGTCGCGAGTAACTCGCCAATAAAAGGCGAGCGTTAGCGCTCCCAGCACAGCGATCATCCACGCATGACGTCCGCTGTCACTTGTCGACCACCGCTTGAAGGCGAGCCGGCTAGTCATGGGCGTCCAAGTTCACCCCGTAAGTCATGCGCATGGAAGCTGGCGTGAATCCGTGACGTTCATAGAGTGCAATGGCGCGCTCATTGAATGACCACACACTTAACTGAAGGTTGTCGATGCTGTGCTCGCGCGCAACTGCTTTCGCATGTTCAAGCAGTGCGCTTCCGTAACCGTTTCCCTCGTGCTCTCGGTCGACAGCAATGTGTTCGATCTTCAAGACGCGGCGCGCTTGCTGATGAGTGTCTGCCGGTTCGTCAACGACTCTCAGCAATAGATACGCAACGACCCCTATTTTCTCGACAGTGAGCACATAGATCGCAGTGTTGTCTGCAAGCTGGGTCTCGAAGTAGTGCTGTGAGGCAGCAAGATCGGGAAGTTGCCAATAGTCAGGCCGTTGGCGCTGGTGCAGGTCTTGCACCTGAACATGAATGGCCGATAGCGCCAAAACGTCGTCTTCACGGGCCGGTCGGATTTGATAGTTCGGCCTGTCATTCATGTTTCACCGTTGATACTTCACCGTTGAATCTGGCGGAGAGGGTGGGATTCGAACCCACGGTGAGTTGCCCCACACACGCTTTCCAAGCGTGCCGATTCGGCCGCTCTCGCACCCCTCCGGAACAAGGCAGGGTATCAGCGCGGCACCCTTGGCACGAACACGGTTCTCAGAGCATTATCGATTGTTGACGGAGTGAACTCGTGGAGGGTCTAGGCGAAAAACGAGTTCCTTGTTTGTTACGACTACGGCATGGGCGGGCTGTGGGCGATTGTCGAAGCGCCATCCGAAACAGCGATTCTCGACGTGTACCCAGAGCTTGTAATCGTGCACAAGTCGTTCTATGCTGAGCGACTTCAGATGCTTCGTGCGGCGGTTGGGCCCTGCGCAAAGGCGTGCCGTGAACCGAGTCAGGGTCGGAAGGCAGCAGCTCTCAGCGGATTGCGCCTTGTGCCGCAGCCAGCTTGACCGTCGCACTAAGCACCTGAACCTCAAAGTTGGCCGTGGGGCCTAGGCTGCTCGTCGTGTCTGACGTTGCGTACCAATCTCTCTACCGCCGTTACCGACCTCAACGTTTTTCTGAGGTGCTTGGTCAAGATCACGTGGTTCTTGCCCTGCGCAACGCCGTCCGAGATCACAAGGCATCGCACGCTTACCTTTTCAGCGGCCCGCGCGGCACCGGCAAGACGTCGGTTGCTCGCATTCTCGCCAAAGCACTCAATTGTGAACACGCTGTCGACGGCGAACCCGACGGCACATGCGACTCGTGTCTGCGCATACAAGAGGGCAACAGTCTTGACGTTCACGAACTCGACGCTGCATCCAATAACGGTGTCGATGCGATGCGCGATCTTGTTTCGCGCAGCGCGTTGGGCTCGCCCGGACGGTGGAAGGTTTACATCGTCGACGAAGTCCACATGCTTTCGACGGCGGCCTCGAATGCACTGCTGAAAACGCTCGAAGAGCCGCCCGCGCACGTCATATTCGTTTTGGCGACGACTGATCCGCAAAAGGTGTTGCCGACAATTCGCAGTCGCACACAGCACTTTGAGTTTCGCTTGCTTTCGCCTGAATTGTTGGGCGAGTTGGTGCGTCAGGTCAACACGTCCGCTGGTCTGCAAGTCGACCAAGCAGCGCTCGATCTCGTTGTTCGTCGCGGTCGCGGATCGGCGCGCGACACGCTGTCTGCACTCGACCAAGTTTCCGCCGCTGGTGTAGTCGACGACGAACACGAAATCATTGATGAGATCACCGAGGCGTTGTGCGAGCGCGATACCGGGCGCGCCTTGATTGCGGTGGCCGAAGCAATGGTGTCGGGGCGCGATCCGCAACGTGTTGCTGTCGATCAGTTGGAGTACTTACGCAACGGATTTCTCGCACTTATGGCGAAGCAACTCGTTTCGCTTCCTGACAACGCAGCCGATCACGTCGAAGAACAAGCTCGACGTCTCGGTGCACCCGCACTTGTAAGAGCTATGGAGGTGCTTGGCGACGCTCTGCAGCAAATGCGAGACGCGCCCGAGCCACGCGTGACTCTTGAGGTTGCGTTGGTTCGACTCACGAAGCCTGAGCTAAACGTCGATCCGGCTGCTTTGCTCGAACGCATCGAACGCCTCGAAGCAGGGCGCCCCGCAAGCCCAGCGCCGATTCAACAACCCGCTCCCGAAAGACATCAGCCGCAACGTCCGCAGTCAGCTCCGCCTTCTCCACAAGCAAGCGCGAGAACCACAACGAGCGAGCCTCGACGAGCAGTCGAGCCGGCAACGCCAAAGGGTGTCGTAGCCCCTCCGCCGTCGCGTCCGTCGCTCGGTGGTGTGCGACGACAAGCGAACGCAAATGCAGAGACGTCAACCCAGCAAAAGCCGAGCACTGGGCAGTCGAGCCTGCCTGTTCCTGAAGCCGGTGGTGGCTCGTTCCCCACGCGCGACGAGTTAGTAGAGGCATGGGGAAACAAGCTGCTCGAGTCGTTGCCGCAACGGGCCCGTTCGCGCTATCGCGTTGGGCGTTTTCTTTCGGTTGAAGAAGGTCAGGCCGTGTTCGCCTTGCCCAACGTTGTGCACAAAGACCGCTGCGAAGAAGTGCGCAATGAGGTCGAAGCAGTATTGCGCTCACACTTCAAAATTCGCGTGCCGTTGAAACTCGTTGTTCAAGCCGACGACGCGCCGGCACCAGTTGATTCACCGAGTGCGCCAACGCAAGCGGCAGCAGCTGACAACGACGATGAACACCACGAGATCGATGACACCGTCGACGGCGAGCCGATGAAGCTAGCCTCACCAGAAGAGCGCTTACTGCAAGCCTTTCCCGGCGCCGAGGAGATGTAAATGAGTGATCAACAGCCAGACCTAAACGCGTTCCTTGCCCAAGCGCAGGCTCTGCAAGAGCAGCTCACCCAAGCGCGAGCTGAAGCAGCTGAACAAGTTGTTATCGGTGAGGCCGCCGGTGGCGACGTGAAGATTGAAGTTACCGGCGCGCTCGAGTTTCGCAAGGTGTACATCGCGCCGAGCCTTGGTGACGACGTTGAGTTGCTCGAAGACCTTGTGTTGGCCGCGCTGCGCGATGTCGTTGCCAAGGTTGACGAGCTCAACCAAAAAGCCGTAGGCGGAATGTTCGGATAGGTGTCTGCTTATCCGCCGGCCGTTCAAGAGTTGATCGACGAGTTCGGTCGACTACCGGGCATAGGGCCAAAGTCAGCGCAACGCATTGCGTTCTACATGCTTAAAGCACCTAAAGAAGATGCGATGCGTTTGGCGCGTTCGATCGAAACGGCAAAAGCGCGAGTGCAGTTCTGTGAGCGTTGTTTCAACGTGTCAGAGACTGACCTCTGTGAGATTTGCACCGACGATCGACGTGAATCATCCGTTATCTGTGTTGTTGAAGAACAACGCGATGTCGTTGCCGTTGAACGCACGGGCGAATTTCGGGGCCGCTATCACGTGCTGCAAGGTGCCATCAATCCGATCGAAGGCATCGGACCTGACCAACTGCGCGTCAAAGAGTTGCTTGCACGCCTCGAACCCGAAGACGTCAAAGAAGTCATCTTGTGCACCAACCCCAACATCGAGGGTGAAGCAACGGCGATGTACTTGGCGCGGTTGCTTGGCCCGCTCGGCATTGAAGTCACACGCATTGCGAGTGGTTTGCCCGTCGGTGGCGACCTCGAATACGCAGACGAGCTAACGCTGGGGCGTGCGCTCGAAGGAAGGCGAAAAGTCGGTGAGTGAAGGCGTCAAAAGTCGGTGAGTGAAGGCGTCAAAGTGTTCTTAGTCGATGGCACTTACGAATTGTTTCGCCAGTTCTTCGGACGTCCATCGCATCTCAACCGCGACCTGCACGAAGTTGGCGCTGTTCAAGGTGTGTTGGGTTCAACTCTGCAACTACTTGAAAGCGGTGCAACCCACGTTGGTGTTGCCACCGATCACGTCATCGAGTCTTTCCGCAACGACCTTTACGCGGGATACAAAACCGGCGAAGGCATCGACGAACAGCTCTATTCGCAGTTTCCGATTCTCGAAGAAGCCCTTGAAGCAATGGGCGTATTGACGTGGGCGATGATCGACGTTGAAGCTGACGACGCGCTTGCATCGGCGGCTTCGATTGCCAGTAAAGCGACCGACGTCGAGCAAGTGGTCATTCTCACTCCCGACAAAGATCTCGCGCAGTGCGTTGTGGGTTCGCGTGTTGTGCAAGTCGATCGTCGTAACAACAAGGTGTTCGACGAAGGCGGCATTGTCGAAAAGTTTGGCGTTGGCCCGGCGTCGATACCTGACTACCTTGCCCTCGTTGGCGATTCAGCCGACGGGTTCCCCGGTATTTCTGGTTTTGGGGCGAAGAGCGCGGCTGCTGTACTCAGCAAGTTCACCTATTTAGAGAACATCCCCGACAGCAGCGACGACTGGGGAGTTTCCGTGCGTGGGGCGGCCAAACTTGCGCTGACGTTGCGCGAACATCGCGAAGACGCCGAGCTGTTCAAGACACTTGCGACTCTTCGCGTTGACGACAAACTCATCGCTTCAACCGACGACCTCAAATGGAATGGCCCGACGGCTGAGTTCGCAGCCATGTGTGACCGCCTCGATTCTCCAAGCCTGTTAGAGCGGGCCAACAAGCTGCACGTCGAGCGTCAAGGCAAGTCGTAGACGGTCGAGATACTCAACGCGAGAAATACTCGTTACCCCTAACGATTCGAGATGTTCGGTGGGCCATTGCACGTCGAGCAACGCGTAACCACACTCGTTCAAAATGTCGACGAGACCCATCAGCGCAACCTTCGACGCATCGGTTTCGCGATGAAACATTGACTCGCCAGCAAACAAGCCATTGATAGCGACACCGTAAAGTCCGCCGGCCAATGAATTGTCGTCAATGGTCCACGCCTCGATGCTGTGCGCCCATCCGAGTTCGTGTAAGCGCGTGTAAGCCTTGATGATGTCGTCGTCAATCCAGCCGTGAGGTCTTCTGGGATCAGCACATGCTGTCATCACATCCACAAACGCAGTGTCGACACGAATTTCAAAACGGCGCGCCGAACGTTTCAGTGAGCGCGTGACGCGCAATCCATCGAGAGGCAGGATGCCGCGCGGGTCAGGTGACCACCAGGCGATCTGATTTATTGCGCCCAATCCTGAATCGTCATCCAAACGCATTTCGTCGGGCAGTGGCATCGGGAAGAGTCCGGTGCGATACGCGGCCAGCACCGTGCCTGGTTCGAGGTCTGCACCAACGCCGACAAGTTCACCAACCGCGCCCCCTTCAGCGGTGGTCCACTCGAGCGGGCTCGGCAGAGACCACTCGCTATCGGGTGGATCAATCGGGGGCAAAGGAGAGCGAGCGGGCGCGGCCACCTTGCCATTGTTCACCGGCGAGCGGGGAATGCAGCGTCAGCCGCCCAGAAAGTCCAACACTGAGAAAATGAGCTTCACGGCGATCTGCACCACCAGCAGAAGTGGGGCAAGCCCGACGACCGTCAGCAAGATTGAATCTCGAGACGATCGGCCGGCAGCCTTGTTGAAAAGAAATCCGCCGCCGACGAGCGTGCTCACGGCGATGAGGCTGAGCAAGAAGGCAAGGCCACGGTGTGAACCCGAGCCAAGAACGAACGCCGCAGGGGCGAGGGTGGCGCCGCCGATTGCGACGAGTGCGAGCGCTGCAATACGCAAACGAGCTGGACTCAGCTGGTGGCCCAGTTGGTTCATGAAAGCATTTTGCGACATGGCAGCCTCCGCGATAACAGGCATCTTCATAGACCCTCACGCACGAGTGTCTGTATCATAATGCACCTCACCAGGAAATTTGTCGAGCATCAGGCCGCATCTGGACAAGTAGCCTTCACCAGATGGGAGAGCTGATGGATAGGCGTTTGGAAGAGTTGTCCAAGCGCAAAGAAGAGGCGCGTCGGGCCGGATCCGAGAAGGCCATCGAGCGACAACACGCTCGAGGCAAGATGACCGCCCGCGAAAGGGTCGAGTATCTGCTCGACGAAGGCAGCTTCCAAGAGCTCGACATGTTGGCTCGTCACCGCGCCCACGGCATGGGTCTTGAAGCCAACCGCCCCTACACCGACGGCGTCATCACCGGCTTCGGAACCATCGACGGTCGGCGAGTTTGTATCTACTCTCAAGACTTCACCGTTGTCGGTGGATCGCTCGGTGAAGTTGTCGGCGAGAAGATCAACAAGTTGCAAGACATGGCGCTCGCGACTGGCATTCCGATCATCGGTCTCAACGACTCAGGTGGCGCACGTATTCAAGAGGGCGTCACGTCATTGCACGGCTTCGGCACGATCTTTCGTCGCAACGTGAAGGCGTCGGGTGTCATTCCGCAAATCAGCGTGATCATGGGCCCGAGTGCTGGCGGTTCGGTTTACAGTCCGGCGTTAACTGACTTTGTGTTCATGGTGCGCGACACGAGCTACATGTTCATTACTGGTCCTGATGTCGTTAAGACGGTTACCGGTGAAGATGTAACGCAAGAACAACTCGGTGGCGCAATGACCCACGCAAGTAAGTCGGGTGTTGCAACATTCGTTGCCGATAACGACAGCGAATGTCTCGATCACGTTCGTTATTTGCTGTCATTTTTGCCCTCGAACAACCTCGAAGAAGCACCGATTTTGTTGAGTGACGACGAGCCCGATCGTCTTACGCCTGAGCTGCGTTCGCTCATTCCTGACAGCCCAAACCAGCCCTACGACGTGAAAAAAGTCATCTCTGCGGTCTTCGACGACGGAGACTTCATGGAGTACTTGCAGTTCTTTGCGCAGAGTCTGGTGTGTGGTTTTGCCCGTATGAACGGTCACGTAGTCGGTGTTGTCGGCAACCAACCGCAAGTACTTGCTGGTGTGCTCGACATCGACTCGTCAGAAAAAGGCGCGCGTTTTGTGCGTACGTGCGACGCGTTCAACATTCCGATCGTCACTTTCGTTGATGTTCCCGGCTTCATGCCCGGCACCGATCAGGAATACAGCGGCATCATTCGCCACGGCGCCAAGCTGCTCTACGCGTACTGCGAAGCAACGGTGCCCCGCATTCAGGTGATCATGCGCAAGGCATACGGCGGCGCGTACATCGTTATGAGTTCAAAGAGCATCGGTGCCGACCTTGCGTTCGCATGGCCGACGGCAGAGATTGCGGTCATGGGGCCACAAGGTGCCGTTGAAATTGTTTATCGACGTGAGCTTGCCGGCGCTACCGACCCCACCGCGCGCCGAGCAGATTTGGTGGAGGAGTACACCGAGAAATTTGCGACGCCTTACGTTGCTGCTGAACGTGGCTACCTCGATGACATCATCGATCCAGCCGAAACTCGAGTTGTTATTGGGCGCAGCCTTGAAGCGTTGCGTTCGAAGACCGAAGAGTTCCCCAAGCGCAAACACGGAAACATTCCGCTCTAATGCGCGAGCCGACAGCGGGCCCTAAGCCACCTACTGATCTCGAAATGGCGGCCATTGTTGCTGCCATTGAAGAGGCGTGGCCTAAGCCACTCGAAATGGCGGCCATTGTTGCTGCCATTGAAGAGGCGTGGCCCAAGCCAACGGTCGAAGAAGATGTTGCTCAAACTGCCGATGCCGTGTGGAAGTTCGCGAACCGTTGGTGGCAAGGCGCTGGTGTGTTGCAACGCGGCAGACCTCGTCGACCGCGCTCGTTTTAGTCGCGCTCGTTTTAGTTAGGCCGACCCCCGCCAGACTCAGTTCGGCGCGCGAAGTAGATCGTGTCGACGCCGGGCCCGCGGTGATCTGGCAACCGCACTACCTCTTCAAAACCGAAGTTGGCCCACAGCCCAAGACTCGAACGATTTGTCGACCAAGTTCGCAGTGTTGTGAATGGGCTCTGCAGTTGGTCGGGCAGGTCGAGCGCGCGTTGCACCATCAAGGTGCCGATGCCTTGTTTGCGAAAGCGAGGCAGCACGGCAATCGTGCTGATGTAAGTCGACGGTGACCAATCAGCCAGTAGCTCTTCGCTGTGACGAGGAATGAACGACAAAAGCCCAATGTGCTGATCGTTCTTTGTGGCCAACACGCCCCATTGATCCATCACGTTCTCGTAGTACGTGATCGGGCCGCCCCAAATGCTCTCTTCAGACAAGACTTTTGTCGTCGTGCCCGAGCGTGCCGACAGTGGCGGCACAAACTCGTTGTCGGTCGTCTGCAACACGTGCCACACATCGTCGCCGGCCGCCTCGAGGCCATGGCCTGGTTCGAGTAACGAGAGCTCGATGCCTTCGGGTGCCTCCGAATTCATAGCCCGCAGCGTAGAGGCACTCCCACCACCCGATTTACAAGGCCAGTCATAACGACGAGCGAGCCATTAGGCTTCGCCGACATGGAGATTCACCAGACTCCGCTGCCCGGTGTTGGTATGCGCTACGACTTTCAGACTGAAGATGGTCGACAGATGGGCGTTCTGACGCACCACACCGGTCGTCGCGAGTTGATGGTTTATGACCGTGGTGATCCTGACGCGTGTCGTGACATCGTCAGCCTCACCGACGACGAGGCCG
>JBGAQY010000053.1:0-11756 GCA_044220495.1 Acidimicrobiales bacterium | reverse complement strand
CGTACGTGATGGCCACGTGGTGCCACGCTCCGCGAATATCACCGGGCCCGGTGAAGTGAGCGGAGTTCGAACCGCTGTAGACATGCAGGTCGCCGTAACTACCGATCGTGACCTGAAACGGAGTCGA
This sequence comes from Acidimicrobiales bacterium, assembly GCA_044220495.1. GTDB lineage: Bacteria > Actinomycetota > Acidimicrobiia > Acidimicrobiales > JBBSGY01 > JBGAQY01. The sequence continues at coordinate 11,629 of JBGAQY010000053.1, read as the reverse complement.
CAGACCCCATCGACAGTGACGTGTTTCAACGCCATGAAGACTCGGTGATGCATACCTGGTCGACCAAAGACTCTCACGGTGAATTGATCAAAGCGATTGGTTATGAGGAGATTCAGCGGATACCCAACGAGCGCGCGCAGGGTGTCGACACCGTGGTGTACCACCGCGCCACGAAACCGAACCCCTTCGTGAGTCGTGATGCGACTGATCACACCTCATCAATCAACGCGAACTCCTGATGGCAACGATCGGGTGCCGCTGTCTCGACACGCCGTTGAGACAGCTGAAGTTCATCTTTTGATCCGAGCGGCTCGAATGTTGAGCCGATATTGCGAAATTCGCTCTAAAGATTTTCTGAGCGTTCGGCGATACCCAAGGAGCTAACGCCGGTTGGAGTAGCGGGCACTCACCGGTTGGCATCAACAGTCAACCTTCGGGGAGTAGTTAGTGCGCAGCTTTGCCATTCGTCGAGCGATCCGCTCGGCAGTCGTGTTCGTCGTTTCTGTCGCTCTCGTTGCCACCTTGATGATGGTGCCGGCACCCGATAAGGAGGCGAACTACGGGTTGTTCGGACGTCTACTCGCCTCCGTGGCATCGGCGCTGCACCTCGGGGCGGGCAAAGCTGTTGCGGATTCAGCCAATTACCAATCGATGGTGCTTGCTGATGGGCCGGCCGCGTATTACCGGCTCGGCGAGTCAAGCGGAACTACAGCTGCCGATTCGTCGGGTAATGGCCGCAACGGCACCTACGGAAGTCTTGCACTGACGCTTGGTACTGCCGGTGCGATCGCGGGTAACAGTGACACGTCAGTAAATGCGTGGGACGTCGCGTTTACTGCACCAATCGCAGGAATGCCCACTGGCAGTTCTGCGCGCACGTTTGAGACATGGATCAAGCCGACTGCGAGTGAGTCACTTGGAACTGAACTTGCACGTTGGGGGTCGTCAGATCAATTCAGAATCACAATCGGCAGCTACGGCGACATCGGCGTGCAGAGCGGTGCAAACTCTGTCTCGTTCTGGGGACCGATCGACATTCGTAATAATCACTGGCACCACGTTGCCGTCACCTATGACGGCACCAATGTGCGTGGCTATCTCGACGGCCGTCTAACTGGCGTCGCCGCGCTGGCCGTTAACACCGGCACCGGAGCAGGCCTCTCTGTTGGTGACCGCGACGGGTACTTCGATGAAGTTGCGATCTACCCAACGGCATTGTCTGCCAGCAAGATCAACGCCCACTGGACGAAGGGCAATTCTGCTCGCTTTGAATGCGCGCCTTCTCCTTCATCGACTTACTCAGTCATAGTCAATGCAGACTTGCCATCGCATTACTACCGTTTGGGAGATCTCGCCGAAGACGCGTCGAGTCGTGTTGCATTTGACTCATCGCGCAACTGTCGCAACGGTGTTTACGGAACGACTGCGACCTCGGTTACGGGCACAATTGCCGGTGACTCAAATACAGCTGCCGACTCAACCGAAACACTCATCGCTGGTCCAGCGAGCGGTTTGCCGACAGGCTCGTCAGCGCGCACTTTCGAGACCTGGATCAAGGCAACAGCTGATGAAGCATGGGGAGTTGACCTGATTCGATGGGGTCTGTCGACTCCGTTTCAGGTCACGATCGGTAGTTACGGCGACCTGCATGTCTACAGCGGTTCGAACTCCGCTCACTTCACCGGGCCCGGTGATATTCGCGGAGCGTGGCACCACGTGGCCATCACGTACGACGGAACAACAGTTTGGGGATACGTTGACGGCACGCCGGTTGGTTCTGCTGCGCTAGCAGTCAACACGTCGGCCGACTATGGCTTTGTTGTTGGCGGACGCGACGGCAACTACGACGACCTTGCTATCTATCCGCGCGCGTTGCCGGCTGATCACATCAAGTTGCACTACCTCCTCGGCGGAAACAACGGCCTCATCGGCGGCAACGTCAGCCTGCGTGAGCTTCTCGCCAACGGGAACTTTTGTTTCGCGTGTGCAATCGACGGAGCGTTCTCTGAGGTGCAACAGGGTAACTACGTCGATCCTGTGAACACAGCGTTTGGCACGCTCGTTGAGACGCGCGGCGATTTGGTAATCAAAGGGCGAGGTCCAGCACTTGCAGTGATGCGCACATACAACTCGGGTGTCGCGTCGGAAGACGGGCCTTACGGCTATGGCTGGAAGGCAAACGCGAACGCACGACTGTCGATCAACGGAACGACCGGCAATATCACCGTAATTCAGGAGGACGGATCTGAGGTTCCGTTCATCAAGACAGGAAGCACTTATGCCCCGGCGGCTCCACGCTTCATCGCGACTCTCGTAAAGAATGGCGACAACACCTACACGCTTGTTCGCAATAACGTCGATACGCTCAACTTCGATACGTCAGGTCTTCTTGTCTCGCAAAAAGACCTGAACAACCTCACCACGACGTTTGCGTATTCGTCGGGCAAACTCGCAAGTGCGACAAACACTGAAGGCCGTTCGATCACTTGGACGTGGAGTGGCTCGCGCATCAGTTCAGTCTCCGACTCGGCGGGTAGGTCGGTTGCCTACGGCTACGACGGCTCAGGCAACTTGACGACTGTCACCTATGCCGATGGAGCTATCGAGACTTACGGCTACGACAGCTCACACCGCATGACGACGATTCTCGACCCGAACCAATACGGGTCGGCCACGCCGCAACGCGTAACCAACGTGTATGACACGTCTGGTCGAGTACACACGCAGACCGATCAACTCGGGCACACAACAACGTTTGACTACAACGGCGATGGGTCGGTTGTCATCACCGACGCTGTCGGCAACCAGATCAAGGAGTATTACAAAAACAACCTTCGTGTCGCCGTCACCACGGGTTACAACACGGCAGCTGCCACCACCGTTCGCATGGCGTATGACCCCGTGACCGCTGGTCTTGTTGCTTCGTATGTAGAGGCACCGGGCGACCCGAATACGTATCCGACGACGACCACCTATGACAGTTCAGGGCGTGTCGTCTCGGCCACTGATGCACTTGGCCGAACCAGTTCGTTTACTTATGACGCAAAGGGCAACGTGCTCACGGCGACGGGGCCGAACCCATCGTCGGTCGGGCCGAGCCAAGTCACGACGACCAACACGTACAACACTGCGGGCAACCTGCTCACGACAACATCGCCGCTCTACACATCACCAACTGCCTACACAAACCAAACAACGACCTACCAATACAACATCAGCGGCAAGTCTGACTTGGTTTCGGCGGTGATCAATCCGCTAACGAAGACAACCGCGATGACTTACGACACCATCGGACAACTGGCGTCGGTAACAACTCCGGGTGGACGCAAGACGACGTTCACATACGACAGCCTTGGTCGAGTGTTGACATCGGTTGCACCGAAGGGAAACGTGTCAGGCGCGACAGCGGCGAACTTCACAACCACGTATACCTACGATGCGGCGGGTCGCGTACTTACACAATCAGTGGCTAACAACACTGCGCCGGATGTCACGACGTATACATACGACAAAAACGGCAACGTCAAAACTGTCAAAGACGCCAACAATCACACCACGACCTATGCGTATGACTTGGCGAATAGATCGACCACGGTCACTGACCCAAACAGCATCGTTACGCAGACTACCTACTTCAACAACAACGTCGTTGCGACCCAAGTTGACGGCCGCAATGCAACGGCCCGAACATTCACCCAAGACTCGCTCGGTCGAGTTGCGAGTGCGAAAGACGGACTCAACCGCACAACAACGTATGCGTACGGGGGCATGGGCCAAGCCCTCAGTGTTGTTCAGCCGGGCGCGTTGACCACGACCAACACATACGACAACACGGGTGCGCTGACCGGGGTCAACTACTCAGATGGCACGACTCCGAATGTCACCTATGTCTACAACGCCGCCGGGTTGCGCGCGTCGATGACCGACGGCACGGGAACAACCACCTATAGCTACGACTCGCTGGGTCGTCTGACTTCAACAACTAACGGCGCTGGCAAGACTGTGGGTTATCAATACGACCTTGCCAATCAGCAGACGAAGATCACGTATCCGGGCAGTCACGATGTAACGCAGGTGTTTGGCGACGACGGCGAGATCACGTCGATCAGTGATTGGCTCACGCACACGAATACATTTACCTACGACCAGAACGCCAACGAACTAACTCGTGCTATGGCGAACAACGTGACGGCTACGTCGACATACGACAACGCGAACCGCTTGGCGAGTGTGACGCACACGATTAGTGGGTGGAATCTTGCCGGCTTCACGGCAACTCGCAGCACCATTGGCGCTGTCACCGACACTGGTACGACTGGCTACTACACAGCCAAGGATGGCTCGCACAGCTACAACTACGACAACGGTGACCGACTGACAACAGCCGATGGCGGCACCCTTGCCTACGACAATGCGCACCGCCCAACGACTGTTGTTGGTGGAGTGACACAAACGTTTGATGCAGCTGACCAACTAGCGACGTCAACACGTGCTGGCGGTACAACGTTTGGGTTCGATTCACGCGGCAACCGCACGACGATCACGCCGACCACGGGTTACACAACGACGCTTGGCTACAACCAAGCCAACTTGCTCAAATCGGCAAACTCAACTGCGTCGACACCAGTGAGTTACAACTCGGCTGTTAACGCAGACAGCCCCGGTGCCTACTATCGCTTGTCGGATCCGCCGCAAGACAACTTCTTTGCCACGAATGGCCTGTACTACGGCTTCCTGAGTGGATCGGCAGTTCGTCGTGCACCTGGCGGTTTGCGCGGTGACGCAGACACGGCGCTCAACTTCTACAACGGCACAGGCGAAGGCTGGCTCACGTCAACTCCATCAAACACAACTGCTGGTGGTGACACGACAGTTGAGTTCTTGATGCGTTGGGATGGTTCGACAACCACGACAGAAGTTCCCTTTGCGTTCGAGAACGACTACATGTTGGCAATCAAGAACGGCAACATTGGTTTCTCGACTAAGTCTGACGTGTCTGACCTCTACGGAAAGAGCGCAACAGGTCTAGGAAACCGCTGGGTTCACGTTGTTGCTGTGTTCCGCAATGGATCAGTGACGGGCTCAAAGCTCTACATCGACGGTGTGTTGCAAACACTCACACAGCTATCGGGCACTCCGGTTACGTCACCAACAGCAACATCAGCAGCGAGCATTTCTGGAACCGACGCAGGTGTGTTTCACATCAACGGTGGCATGGATGAGTTGGCGATCTACTCTTCAGCTCTTTCGGCCACGCGCGTCAGTGCTCACTACGCATCGAGTCAGAATTACACAGCGACATACACCTACGACGGTGATGGGCTTCGTGCTTCAAAAACCTCAGGTGGTACAACAGCGTCGTTTGTGTGGGATCACACCGCAGACAACGCTCTGTTGTTGAGTGATGGAAGCTTCTACTACGTCTACGGACCAGATGGCCTGCCACTTATGCAGATCAACGTCACTGATGATGCAACTCAGTGGTACGGACACGACACCCTTGGTGACACGCGACTACTTGTCGATGCTGCAGCAAACATGAGTGCAACGTTCTCTTATGACGCATACGGCAACGTCACTGCATCAGGTGGACGCGTTGACACACCGCTTCGGTATAGAGGTGAGTATCAAGACAAAGAGACCGGCTTCACATACCTGCGAGCGCGTTATTACGACGCACAAACAGCACAGTTCCTAACTCGTGATCCGATCGTTGCTGCAACACGTGACGCATACGGATACACAGGCGGAGATCCACTGAACAACGTGGATCCAAGTGGCTTCGCAAAGGAGAAGGCGCCCAATTGGAAAAAGCTGAATGATGCCTATTTGAAGAAGCTTGGCATTGACGCTCACGAGGTAAAACGGGAATTCAAGGCGGGGAGCGGTGATGCTGATTTGTTTGAGGACAAGAACACGGGAAAGGTGTACGTCCGAGATAAGCAAGGAAAGTCAGAACCCGTTGATACTGGGATCACCATTGGGAGCAAGCAGCAGTTCAGCTCACCGGGATGCTCCTCGGAAGCACTGGCTTCGCTGCACGGCGGATTCCCTGATCGGACTTATGTGGTTCCGAAGAACCCTCCTGCCCCCGCACCCGTTGTTATTCAACCAGCACCTAGGCAGTCTGCAAACCCGGCCACATCAAAGGGTTGGGGTTTTGTGAACGTGGCTGTAACGCTTGTGTCGATAGCGGGAGGCATCGCGTTGAGCCTTACTGGGCGGCCTTCCTCGGGTGGTTTCGAGCTAGCCTAGCGAGCGAGACACTCAGATCAATGGAGAGCGCCAATGGCTTCTGGTGATGGTTTCCCCGCCGACACTACTGAGCTAACGGTCGAGCTCACATGCAGTTGGAAAGCTGACATTGATCCGGATGAAGTGGTTCGCTTGCTCGGAATTGGTGCGGCCACCACCACACTCCGAGGTCAGCCTCACAAGTGGATCTCAACGCACCCACTGAACTCATTTGCCATAACACTCGTGGAGCGAAAGCAAGAGTGGAACGTGTCTGACGCGATTTGCGAAGGTCTCAGCGCATGGTCCGTCTCGTTCGAAGAGCTAAGCGGGCTGCTACAGGGTGCTGACTTTCGGTATTTCGTAACCGTTGCATGCTGGACAGATGGAAGCTCGTTCGGCGGATACGTTAATCGCAAGGCTCTCGCGTTGTTGCATAAATCAAGCCTCGAACTCGATATCAGCTTTTACGGCTAGTGAGATCGTCCGGTCGGTTTCCTAGCGAGGTATAGCGCCGGTAGGCCGAGCGACTTTCAATTCGGATAGAACGAGGGAATGGTGACCAGTGACAACCACGGGGATTTCCCCGTCGATCCGACAGAACTGGTTGCGAATGTGTACTGCAAGTGGGAAGCAGACATTGATCCCACGTCAGTTGTCAGGAAGCTAGGAATCACGCCCGACGCCATAAAGCACCGAGGGCGTCCCTACAAAAGCAATCCATCATTTCCGCATAATGGCTTCGTCGTACATCTCGTTGAACGCCGTCGATGTTGGGACTTTTCGGCAATCATCAACGACGCACTGGACGTGTGGCCGGTCGAATACTCGCGACTCTGCGACGCATTGCAAGGCGCCGAGTTTGAATACTTCCTAACACTCGCATGCTGGACTGATGGAAGTTCATACGGCGGCTACGTCGATCGCAACACGATTGCACGACTTCATCAGTCAGGCCTTGACCTCGACGTGAACTTCTACACGCTTTAGTGGTGACATTGTCAATCCCGATGTGGCCAGCAATTTGATGAGCAAGCCTCAAAGGGTGCTGACTTTCAATTCTTCGTAGCCTTCGATTGCTGGACGGATGAAACTTCATTCGGCGATTACGTCAACTGCGACGCTCCCGGGCTCTTGCATCAATCGGACATAGAACTCGACCTCGGGTTCGACGAGCATTGGTGTCCTGTCCCCGGTGGTGCCTTGTGCCTTCGTGGCGTGCGGAAACATGAGTGCTACGACGCATATGGCAACGTCACTGCATCAGGCGGACGCGTTGACACACCACTTCAGTATCGAGGTGAGTATTAAGCCAAAGAGACTGGCTTCGCATACCTGCGAGCGCGCTATCACGACGCACAAACAGCACAGTTCCTATTGGTTCGTATGCACGCTCGCGCGGTGTCGCAGCAGTGGCAGCCAAGGACGGGACGAAAGCATGTGAGGGTTTCGCTGCTCGCAAGGCAGCAGGTCTTGCGGGAGAGCTTGACGCAATGGCGGAGCGAGTCGCAAGATCACTAGCCCGAATCAGATGCAGCAAAAGATCCTCAAGGGACAGGCTCCGACAACTGTCAAGCGTGTCGATGTTGGCGACCCCGCCCTTTTCGAGCTCCCACACGTTCACTTCGTCGATGGGGCCGCTCTATATCGAGACGGAACGTGGAAGCATGGCGGTAGAGACTTGTCGAGAAAGGAAAGGGGCTGGCGAAATAGAGATGGCTGGAGACTTACGTGAACCACTTCAGGAAGGCGACGGGCCGCTGTCCGCATTGACATCAGCGATCCTTCGCTCCAATTGGTTGTCGGCCAGACAATTGATTGACGACCCAGGGGCAGTCGCCGCCTCCCGTGCCGATGAGTGTTCGCCGCTGTATGCAGCTGCGCTGCGCGGATACCCAGAACTGGCTGCCGAACTTCTGCGTTGCGGCTTCGACGTGAACGAGCACGACGAGCACGGATTTACAGCTCTTCACGCGGCCGTCACAGGTCAGTCTGCTGTCACCGCGGTACTACTGGCTGCGGGTGCAAATCCCGACGGTGCGAGTGAGCTTGCTTACACCGATCCGCTGAGTCACGCAGCGAATTACGGAGATACGGCCTCGTTTCGTTTGTTGCTTCGCTATGGCGCCTCGCCGACGTCAAGTGTTTTGGTCGACGCTGCTGAAGCGGGCGCCTTGGAAATCATCGCCCTCATACTTGCGGCGGGAGTGGACCCTGCTCAGCTCTACGAAGGCAAGACGCCAGCCGAATACGCAATCGCGCAACGTCAATATGCGGCGGCGGCGCTGTTGCATCTAAACCGTAGAGCGCCTTAGGGCTACGCGCTCGGCGAACGTGTAGTAGTCGAGTTCACCTAGTCGCCGTGCGCCGCATCATTGGTTGTCGTTCTACTTCCCCAAGGCAGAGGCCCGGCGATCGACATCGTAAATATCGCGGGTGTTAGCTTCATCAAGATTCACTTTGAGTAGGGAGCGGCATGGCAGACGAACACCCACGCATTGAGTGGCTCGACACCGACTCGATCGACTGCCTCGAACTGATGCGCTCCATCATCCAAGAAGAACTCGAAGTGTGTGCCGCCGCCGGTGACGTTCTGCCAAGGAATGCGACTTCCCTAGAGACCGCGGCCGAACTTGCAGCAGACGCGTTGCTGCGCCCGTTCGTTATCCGGCGGCGTGGGCCAGATCAACCGCTGATGCGTTGGATCGACGATGACGAGAGTTCCGACTGAGACTCATAGTTCGGCGACTGACACAACGACGTATGCATATGACGGTGACGGCCTTCGTATTTCAAGAACCTCAGGTGGTGCAGCGTCGTTTGTGTGGGATCACACCGCAGACAACGTTCTGTTGTTGAGTGACGGAAGCTCCTACTACGTCTTCGAACCAGATGGCCTGTCGCGTATGCAGATCAACGTCACTGATGATGCAACTCAGTTGTAGGGCACGATACGCTTGGTGACACGCGACAGCTTGTCGATGCTGCAGCAGACACGAGTGCAACGTTCTCTTATGACGTATCGGGCAACGCCACTGCATCAGGTGGACGCGTTGACACACCGCTTCGGTATGGTCTCAGCGCAAGGAAAACTCTATTCCTTCTGGGGAGGATCACGTGGCCGATGATAAACAGCAACAACTGGCCACGGAATGGCGGCGCTTCAGAGAACGCCCGTTTCCATATGTGGCAGGGGTGCCGAACGCAGAGTTGGCCGAGTTGGACGGGCGCGCTGCCGGCCTTCTGACTTCGATCCTTTCGGGGATCAACCCGAGCGACCGCGTCAGGATGATCGAGGAACTCAGGTCTACGGTTAACTCGTTCGACGAGTTGCGCGAAGCTCTTAACAACGACGAGCTGGCTTATGTCAACGCCTGGGTGCACCTAATAGCCAGTGTTGAGTAACCACGGAACCGGGTTAATTCCAAAGGGAGAATCGGCAGTGACGACTCCGAACCACGGATTCATTGGTTTAAGGCCATCATCAAGCGACGACACTCCTGTGACCGGTATAGACGGCGTTCCGGGAGTTGATCGTTACAAAACTCATTTCACTCCGTGACACGCTCACAAGGGGACCGCAATGGAGAACCAGCGCCGCATTGAATGGCTCGACCCCGAGTCCGAAGACTGCCTAGACAAAATGACTGAGGTCCTCCGCGACGAGCTCGACGTGCACGTTGCGATGGGCATGATCGTGCCGCAAGACTCTGAGTCCACCAAAGCTATTTCCGGTCTTCTCGCAGACGTCCTCTTGAACGCGTTCGTTGTCTCTCGACGGGGGCTCGATCGACCCAGACTGCGGTGGATAGACGAAGCCGACGCAACTTCCCGATAGTCGGCGCACACGCGACAGCCCTGACGTTCACCCAAGACGTCCTCGATCGAGTGCGAGTGCGAGCGCAAAAGACGGACTCAATCGCACAACGCCGCTGCTGGTCCGATAGATGTCACTGTTTCATCTCCCTTGTCGCAACACTCCTTCTGAGTGTCCTTTTGTGAGGGCTAGTCGAACTCGGAGAGCGCTTTGTCACAACTCGTTTGCAGGCGTTGTGAGACTCTGATCCGAGCGGAACGGCATGCGGCTTGAATCAACGAGTTTACGTGACCTGTGTTGCTATCGGGACAGGCGCCGCTCTGGCGCCCGCCCGTAGGCCGAGCGACTTTCAGTTCGGATAGAACGAGGGAATGGTGACCAGTGACAACCACGGGGATTTCCCCGTCGATCCGACAGAACTTTTGGCTGACGTGCATTGCAAGTGGTTGGCGGACGTCGACCCGAACTCCGTTATCGAGAAACTTGAAATAAATCCAACGATGGTGAGGCACCGCGGCCACACCTACGGAGCGAGATCGTCGTTCCCACATAATTCATTCGAAGTTGACCTTGTCGAGCGCAGAACTTCATGGGACTTTTCGGCAATCATCAACGACGCACTGGACGTGTGGCCGGTCGAATACTCGCGACTCTGCGACGCATTGCAAGGCGTCGAGTTTGAATACTTCCTAACGCTCGCATGCTGGACTGATGGAAGTTCATACGGCGGGTACGTCGATCGCAACCCGATCGCACGACTTCACCAGTCAGGCCTTGACCTCGACGTGAACTTCTACACGCTTTAGTGACGACATTGTCAATCCTGATGCTGCCAGCAATAGCTTGATGAGCAAGCCTCAAAGGGTGCTGACTTTCGATTCTTGTAGCCGTCGATTGCTGGACGGATGAAACTTCATTCGGCGACGCACAAACAGCACGGTTCCTAACCCGTGATCCCATCGTTGCTGCAACACGTGACGCATGCGGACACGCAGGCAGAGACTCACTTAACAAAGCGGATCCAAGTGGATTGTTCGGTTGGAAAACGGTTGCGAAGGTTGCCGTCGTTGGTGCGGTTGCTCGCACTCTCTCGGTGGCGTCTGGATTAGTGGTAGCTGGCGCAATTAGCGCTGTCTCGGTGAGTGCGGGTAACGCCAGCGCTTGCTGGTCAGTGTCGAATCCCGTTTAGGAACGCCGCACGCGCTGCAGCAAATTATGGCGGGAAGGCCAGTGACTGGGTGAAGAAGACGAGTGAAGGGTATGTAGATTCGACCGGTCGGGGGTTCCAGACTCATTGGATAGAAAACGTGAAAACCGGGGAACGGCAAGAGTTCAAAACAAAGTTCACAAAGGGTTTCAGGTGATTCCGACAAGTCTGAGCGAAGCCGCCGATCTCTATGCTCTAGAGCTGATCGATTCAGGCTCAGTTATTGAGTTTGCACGCCTTGCCGCGAAGGCAACCCCTTCAAACCCAGCACTGAAACGCTTGGCTTCGCTTCCAACCAACGGAGATCACTCGAACGTAAGACTCGAAATCGCGGAATGTCTGTCGTTGTTGGGCTACTGGCCGAGCGAGCA
>JBGAQY010000052.1:0-12228 GCA_044220495.1 Acidimicrobiales bacterium | reverse complement strand
GTCTGACGCAAACGCCCCCAGACGCGCCCATAGGCACGCCATTGTTGAGGTGTGAAACGCAACAAAACACGTGCCTATGTGCACCATGAACCTAGCGAAATCCTGCGATCTCTTTTCGGCTTGAAAGACGTCCATATTCTGGCTCTTCCGGTTTCAGTGGGGAGAGCCACTTGAATGCGAACGACGGTGCGTAGACGAGGCCTAGTTCCTGTGCGCTCGAATCTCTTCAAGTGTCAAGAACAAATGGTGCCCGTCTGTCGGCGAGGGATGGAATCCGTGATGCGCGTAGAACTGCGCAGCCTCATCATCTTTTGCATGAACCAAAAGCGCAGCAAGGCCGGCGATGTCAGCGGCCTGAACGCAGCGATCTATGGCATCTCGCAGCAGAAGCTTGCCGACTCCACTGCCCTGTGTCGACGAACTAACAGCAAGCCGGGCCAGGATCAAAACAGGTACTGGATACCGTGCGCCTGTCTGCGCCCGCTGCGGCGCCGACGTCCGTTCAACCGATCCGTACGCCAGCGCATGGAAGCCCACGACACTTCCGTCTTCATCAAGCGCAACATACGTGCGGGCATCGTCTTGAGCTGTTGCGGGTCGGGCATGCCTGCGGAACCAATAGTTCAAGGCGTGAACACCACAATCGAAATGACGGCGGTCATGTCCAGCCGCAAGAGGCTCGATAAAGAGTCGCGTCACTCCGAACGGAGGCGGTCAGTGTCAGCAAAGAGCTTGGTGAGCGCAGGATTTTTCTTTGGCGGGGCGTCGAGCGCTGCCGTGAAAGCCGACCATGCTTCGTCGTCAAGGGTGAAGCGAGTTCTGTCGGCTAGCACTTCTTGTGCATAAGCGAGGCCGGCTGCGCGGACAAGATCAGTTCGAGTTCGACCAGTCGCCTCGGCAGCGGCATCCAAAAGTGCTGCCTCGCTCTTCGAAGCTCGGAACTCCACTCTTTCGTCTTTGAGGTCTTTTGCTCTCGTAGCCATGGCGCTGCTCCTTTTGGCGTCCTATCGGCAGGATAACGTACGGACATTAGCCGTACAAGTCTTGTGGTGCCTCATTCGGCGACGAGACCGATCTTTGCTCCCAGAGTTGCCGGTCCTTCTGACTGGTTCGCATTCAGGACGCCTAGGCCGAATCGCTCGTTGGCGTGTTCGCTCTTACAAGCTCCCGCGTCGCTCTTTCCTTTATCCCGCTCCCGTGCTCGGCACGGCCTGACGAACCGCGGCTTGCGCGGCCGTTCGAGGGCCGGCAAGATCCTCGCCGTGGAAGACCTGGGGCGCTTTGCGGAAGCAATCAGATCATGCAGTGAGCAGATTGCCCGTTCCCGCACACCCGAAGACTTGACACACGCTCACAACACGATGAGTTGGATCTTGCGGCTACGACCGGAGGCAGACGAAATCCTCCAACTCGCTGGGCTGGCTCACGATATTCATCGATCAATGCCCGACCGCCTGCAGCGTGATGATTTCGACACGTACGACGCCTTCCTTCTCGCGCACGCGCAGAGGAGCGCCGCTGTCGCCGGAGCCATCGTCGAGTCAGCCGGGTATGAGCAAGGTGATGTGCGTCGACTGAGGTACCTGATTGAAAACGGTGAGTTTCACTCCGACGACGACGACGATGTGCAGCTGCTTCGAGACGCCAACAGCATCTCGATCTTCGACAACAACTCGCACTTCTACCTCGACCTCAAGGGACCTGCTTGGACAACGCAGAAACTGCAGAACAACTACGAACGTGCGTCACCAACGGCACTCGAGCACATCGATCGGATAATCGAGTCGAGGCCAGATCTTCGGACGCTTCATATTCGCTGATGCACCGCAGCACAAGCGGGCGTTTCCATGGAAACGCCCGCTTGTGTCGTTTCATGTGAACGAGTGGCCTCTCCCCGCCAAGAACGAAGGTGCTCTAGGCCGGACGCCAGCTCGCGGTCCACGCGATGTAAAAGTGGCCGGGCTGGCCAGGGATCCACGGACTCATCTGCAATGTGTGGCGATGCTGCGTGGTTGGGATGTTTGTCGTTTGAGTACGGATCAATCGACCGTCGAGGTAATACTTCAGCGACGTTGGCATCCACTCGACAGTCACCGTGTGCCAATCAGTGAATGACACGCCGGTGCTGTAACCGTCGACATTCTGTGCGCACGAGTTGCCACAGCCAACACCGTGTTGCCAGAGGTACATCGTGCCGTGCAGGTAACCCTCTGGGAAGTCGACTTCGCCTTCGCCCCAAACATCGCTGTTCGGCCAAAGCATCGACGCGAGCATGTAGCCGTAGCCGCCAGTCGCTTTGATTCGCATCGAGTACCGGCCATAAATGTCGCCGCCCTTGTCGCAACCGCCCGTGGTCGCGAACCAGCCTGCGCCTCCCTTTGTGCCATCGAGGTTGAAGTCGAAAACACCGTCATGAACGCTCGTTGTGGAGTGATAGAAGTCAGCAACTCCATCGTCATACGGGCACCAGATGTCTTTGTAGGTCGTCGACATTTGGGCTGACGAAGCCGTGGTCTTCCAATCTTGGCTATAGGCAAGCTTCCAGCCGGGAATTGTTCCGACTGGAATGGCTTGGCCCGACGAGTCGAGAGCCCATGCGTCGAGGCGCTGTGAGTATCGCGACGTTGCTTCAGTGCTGTACTTCATCCGAATTGCTGGACCGCTGCCGTAGGTCGCTGTTGCGGCACTTTGCTCGATCGAGAACTTGTAACTACGAGCAGTAATTGGCGACCAGGTACCCGTAGCCCAAATCGGCTGCCCGTTCGCGTCGTAGATAACAACATTGCCGTCGCTTTGAAAGGCCAGAACAGCACCGCGTCCGTTGGTCATCGTCGCCCATGTCGCCGCTCCGCCCGTGTGCGCACCGGCGTAGGCGACCAGATTGCCGTCGCTTTGCCACGTGAATCGATACCCAAGGCGTTCGTCATAAGCACACCAGCGGGAGGACGTGTTGTAGACGTAGCTACGACTGCTATCCCAGGCGCCATACGAGTAAGCGCCCCCGACCACTTGTGCATTCTTCGGGCAATCCACGCTCGCAGCTGCTGATGCATTGGGGATCGAGACCAAACCTCCAATGCCAATAGCAAGGGCACTTGCAACTGCGAGCATCGCTCGGTGTGCGGTGTTAAGAGACAAAGACAGGCTCCATAGAAAAAACAGGACGACTTAGGGTCGCTCGAACTCGTTACAAAGTCACAATCGAGCAGTGAGTCGCAGTTCTGCGCAGCTGTTACCACGTCCACTTTTGTAGTGAAGTGCCGTTGCAAGTTGCGATGCTGATCGCAGCCCCGTTTGCGACCGATGCGGTTGCCAAGCACAACGCAGTGTTTGACAGCGGCCTGATGGTTCCGTCGGTGCGGAACTGCCAGCGCTGCGCACCAGTGCCGTTGCAGCCGTATGTCCAGATTGTTCGCCCGCTGACGAAACTGCTGTTGGGAACGTCGAGGCAGTTGCCCATCACTCGCAACGTGCTGTCGTTCGGCAAACGAGTTAGTGCTTGTGCATTAGTGCCGTTGCAGCCATAGGTCCACACGAACACTTGTTGAGCGATCGACGAATTGGGTACGTCGATGCACTTCGCCGCACCCGTGTTCGTCACAGCACTACCAAGCGGGCTTGGTCCTTTGGCAACCTGCAAGATCTTTGCCGCCGACGGAACACCCGCAGCGTCAGTGACGAACAACATGTAGTAACCCGGAGGCGCAACGCCACCGTTTGGCGGCCCCGTTACCGTCAGCGTCGCGCCCGACACTGTGTAGCTCAGCGGGATATAGCGCTGACCTTGGTCGACTCCGTGTGTTGCGTCGCCGAGCTTCACGAGCCCGACTTTGCGAATGCTGGCTGCCTGACTCGATGTCATCGTGAATGCAGTGTTGACGCTGATCGACGTTGGCGCTGTAGCAATGGTCGGACGCGTTGCCAGCTGTCCGCTGCCATCGTGCTTGTAAAGATACGGCGGAGTGAAGTACTCGATGTTCTTCTCTAGATAGCCGTATGTCATGCAGTCGCCACAAATGCCACCACCACCGGTCATCACACGTCCATCGGGCAACAGCACCGCGGTTGAGTGATACTGCCTCACGCGGCTTGCATTCGATAGCAATGTCCATGAGTTCGTGGCAGGGTCCCACCGTTCTGCTGCCGTGGCTGCGTGACCAAGATCGACCAGACCTGACTGCGCCGTGCTGGTCTCACCGCCCGTCGCCAATACAGAGCCGTCAGCCAACACCGTTGCGTTGTGCTGTCGGCGAGGTATTTGCATTGACGCAGCTGACGTCATTGTCGACGCTCCCCAACTGTTGTTGTTGACCACAACAGCAGTCTTGGTCGGCACGTTGGCGACGCCGCCTTCAGTGACGCTGCCTCCACCGACTACAAGCGACTTGCCTACGGCATACGTTGCAAAGCTTCCGTAATCGCGTGAAATTGCGTCGCGCGTGGCCGTAGCGGTGATGGCGCCCAGGCCAGAGACGTTCACGGTGTACGCGGTTGTGTATGGCCCGAACAAACTGAGCTGCGTGTCAGGTCGCGAGATCATGAACGGATACAAACGAGTGGCGTAAGCAGTGAAGCCTGGCAACGTCCGAAGCGCTCCGTTTGTCTGGTACACCTCACTAACAGCAGGGCCACCGCCAACAATGGTTGCTTCACCGTTGGCCATCTCGGTCACCGACGGATACCAACGGGCGCCTGCCATGTCTGCTCCGCGCGTCCATGTTTCGGTTTGCCAGTTGAAGATGTGCGTCTGCACCGTTCCGTTAAGTGCCGCGTCTGCATTGCCGCCGGCTACCAGCACATTTCCGTTCGCTAAGTGGGCAAAGCCCGCGCAGAATATGTTGGATCCCTGCACATCGACGCGTTTAAACGTGTTGGTGCTTGGAGTCCACACCATTGCTCGAGTGAAGGTCTGATTCGGATACGTCTCCGTTGCGTTGTCGCCAACTGAATCCCAAATCAACACCTTGCCGTTTGGCAGAACGGCCGTAAACACGGGGACAACTTGCGTGTCGATGACTGAACCCCATTTGCCAACAACACCAGGATCTGTGCTCACAGCCATCACACTTATCCCGTTGCGCGCATCAAGCTCTGGCGTCGCTCGCCCTGGCCTTTTACCCGTCTGTTTGGCTATGCGATCAGCGTTCGCGTTCGTGGTCTTCTCGATCTGGCTGATCGGCGTGCCAACAAGGTCTTGAGCAGCATGCTCGGCGCTGTCATCGTCAGCAGGAGCCGCCGGCGCTTGCGCGGCACCCACACCGGCATCAGGTGCTGTCGCCACGTGAGCGGAAGCTGCGACTGAACCAACACCACCGATCGACAGCGCGGCGCTCATGAGTGCTGAGGTTGCCACGAGTGGAATAACCCGATACTTAGCGACTGAACAAGAAGACTGCGTACTACGGGTACTACCACTGCGAAAGCGAACCTTCACGGCTGTTCCTCCGAGCAGATTTGAGTGGAGCGATCATGCCGCAGTCGAGAGCACTCTGCCGCTCACTTGTAACAACAATCGCGTTTATTGGCGCGTTGGTAATCGCTCGTTCAGTTATCGTGCGGCCATCCGTAACGTTTAGCATCGCGACCAATGTCTTCGAAGCACGTAGTCGCCCAAGAACTCAGCGACCACAGCGCTGCGCTAGTCGGCCTGAGTCACTCGATACATGATTCGCCAGAGCTAGCGTTCGAAGAACGCAACGCATCGTCGATCTGCGTCGACCTACTGCGAGATTTGGGTTTTGCAATCACTCAACCCTTCGCCGAACTCGACACAGCTTTCCGCGCAACCGTCGGCTCTGGTTCATTACACATTGCGTTCTGTGCTGAATACGACGCCCTTCCCGACCTCGGACACGCTTGTGGTCACAACCTAATTGCCGCGTCGTCAGTTGGTGCTGGCGTGGCTTTGCAGGCCGTGGCCGACGAACTCGACCTGACGGTCAGCGTCATCGGCACGCCGGCCGAAGAGGCGGGCGGAGGCAAAATCTTGATGCTTGACCGTGGAGGGTTTGACGACGTCCACGCGGCGATGAGCGTTCACCCGAGCTCGATTAATCGTTCCTTGTGTTACCCGCTCGCGATCAGCAACTTGATCATCGAGTTTCGCGGCCTTGAATCGCACGCATCAGCCCAGCCACATCGCGGCGTCAACGCCCTTGATGCAATGACCATCTCACAAGTAGCAATCGGACTCTTGCGTCAACAGTTGCCACCACTGAGTCAGGTGCAGGGAGTGCCAACTTTTGCGGGCGGCGCGCCCAACGTAATTCCACCCCTCAGTCGCGCCGAATACTTCGTGCGGGCACGCACGATCGACGAACTGCACGAGGTTGAGGCCCGTGTGCGTCGATGCTTTGAAGCAGGAGCTGTCGCCACCGGCTGCGAACTCTCTATAGAGCAGACCGAACCACCGTATTCAGATTTCGTAAACGACGCCGACCTCATCGACATCTACCGATCGAACGCGAAGACCTTGGAGATGTCGTTCGACGAGCCCGACCCGGCACGACCAAGTGCATCAACCGACTTCGCAAATGTGAGTCACGTCATTCCTGCAATCCACCCCTCGATCTCTATCAACAGCGATGGCATCGGTCCACACACTCGGGGTTTCGTCGCAGCATCACGATCGGCGCGCAGTGATGCCGCGATGATCGAAGCGGCAAAGTTGCTGGCGTGGACGGCGATTGACGCGGCAAGCAATGACAACGTTAAACAACGACTAATCCGTCGCGAATTGCGACCATTTTGAGCGCTTGCTTATCAATAGCTGATCAGAATGACGGAACTGCGGTGTACACGACGTTCGCGCTGTAAACGCCGGCGGCTGTCGTCGCCGCAACGGCAAACTCGAAACCAACGCAAGCCGACTTCGATACCGTTCCTGCAGAGCCGACCAACACCGCACCGTTTGTGCTCGTGAGTTTGGCCCACGTGTTTGATGTAAATGCCGTAGACACGTCAGATGACGTATAGCCAAAGCCGGGAGTTCCCGCCACGGGAGCCGCGCCCGGCGACGCATTGGTGCCGCTGACATCGGCAACTGCATGACCACTACCGTCGCGCATAGCGTTCGGAGTCGTGCCAGTAGTGCGTAGATACACGTTGAAGCCGTTCGCTGCATTTGTGGCGACTGTGAGATCTTGCGCTCCGCCACCGATAGTCGATGCAGTCGCATGACCAAGGCCAACGGCTGTTGCTGTTGCGCCGGTTTGGAAATTGCTCGCCGATTGCCCATTGCAGACAGAACTTCGACCGCCAACCGTGAACGTCAAAGTCGGATCGATAACGCCCGTCACACTTACGGTGCTGTGCGCTCCCAACGCAACAAGGCGTACGACGTTATTGCCTGCATCGGCAATGTAAAGATCATCAGTCGGTGTCACTAACAAACCAAACGGTGCTTGGAGTTGCGCTTGACTGGCGGGGCCGTTATTGCCCGCAAATCCGGTGGTGCCAGTTCCTGCGATGGTACGGATTATTCCGTTCTGCATGTTGACAGCGCGGACAGCGTCAGAGCCTCGGTCTGCGATGTAGAGCGTGCCGTCGGGGCCCACTGCAACGCGCGACGGCTCATTCAGTTTTGCCGAGGTGGCTGCACCACCATCACCTGAGTAGCCAGCCGTACCCGTGCCAGCAACTGTTGTAATCACGCCATTGGTCGCAACTTTGCGCACCCTATTGTTGAACCGGTCAGCAATGAACACGTTGCCGGAACTGTCAACAGCGACACCGTTTGGTCGATCAACTTGCGCCGACGTTGCTTGTCCACCGTCGCCAGCGAACCCGCCGTTGCCGTTGCCAGCAAAGCGCGTGATGGTTCCGCCGGTGTCGATCTTGCGAACGCTCGCATTCCACTGACATGCGACATACAAATTCCCCGATGAGTCGAATGCCAGATCAGTCGGACCATCAAGTAGAGCTGACGTTGCCGGGCCGCCATCACCGGTTCCGCCGGAGACACCCGTGCCGGCGATGGTGGTGATCACGCCATTGGCTGCAACTTTGCGAACAACGTTTGCGCCACTGTCAGAGATGTAAAGCAAGCCAGCGGCGTCAACAGCAACACCATCTGGGTAAGTGAATTGCGCCGACGTTGCCTGTCCGCCGTCACCTGAATAGCCGGATGTGCCGTTGCCGGCGACGGTGCTTATGACGCCGGCCGCCGTGACCTTTCGCACAACTTTGCTGTTTGCGTCAGCGATGAAAAGGCTGCCGGCACTGTCCATGGCGACATCTATCGGATACTCGAGCTGGGCAGAGGTGGCGGGCCCTCCATCTCCGGTGTTTCCGTAAGAACTTATGCCGCCGGCGAAAACGCTGATGTCATAGGCGGCGGCCCAGGCCGGCTGAGCGGGCGCGACCCAACCAAGGGCAGCCGTGATCACAATCATCACGGTCAGGACGCGCGCGAAAACCCAGTTCACCTCTGCGATATCGGAACAATCCAGGGCCTGCTTGACCCCGGAGGCGGCCTGTCGAGAAGATGGGCGAACATTTCACGAACGCTCGCCGACAACATCACTAACTCTCGTGACTTCGCAAGTACGCAAAATTAGGCTTTCGGCCATGGAACTGCCGCCCGAAGTAGTTGCCCTGCTTGACGAGATCGTCGCTACCCCTACAGACGAGGGTCGCATCGTGCTCGAACAAGCCAACATGTTCACGCCCGACACCGGTCTACATGACGGCGACCCCGACGAACAGCCCGATCAAACGCCATGACCACCTCGAGCCAAGTCTTAGACAACGCTCGTGCGTCGCTCGGCGTGACCCGAGCGCCCGTTAACGACACCGACTTCGGTCGTTGGTATGGCATGAATCACAATCCTTGGTGCGCGATGGCCGTCAGCAAGTGGTCGTTCGACGCCGGCCTACCAATCCCCGCCACCACGACAAAGGGTTACGCCTACTGCCCTTCAGGCGTCGCGTACTTCAAACGGCTTGGCCGTTTTAGCGATCAGCCAAGTGTTGGGGCACACGTCAAGATTCTCGACAACGGCGTTGTACAAACGATCGAAGGCAACACCAATGACGCCGTCATGCGACGCAACCGCAAGTCGTTCATTGTCGGTTATGGCCACCCGCCCTACAGCGATGCCGTTCCCGGTGGGCTTCCCCTTGCTGATGCATTGACCAAACCGGCGAGCGCCATCTTGTCTACGAAATCGGGCAACGGTTACTGGCTCATCGCCGAAGACGGAGGCGTGTTCACCTTTGGCGACGCACGCTTCTTCGGATCAATGGGCGGACGTCCACTCAACGCGCCGATTGTCGGCGCCGCAATTCATCCGACGGGCAACGGGTATTGGTTGGTGGGTGCCGACGGCGGAGTGTTTGCCTTTGGTGCCGCTGTCTTCCACGGCTCACCGCACGATCTCTAACTACTCCATGCAACTCGCTTGTTGGCACCCTGAGCCGCGTCATACGCGACTCAGGGTGCCAACTACGAGATTTGGTTGCCTGCTACGAATCCTTGAACATCGTGCGTGACCAAGAAGACCCCCTGCGGCGAGACGAGCGCCGGGCTGTGGGAGCTGAACCGAACGAAGCGTCCAGTAGTTCTCAGCTACGGGCTCGGCGTTGACAGCACAGCAATTCTTCTGCGCTGGCTGAACGATCCGACTAGCCGCCGATTTGCCGACGGCACGACGTTTGACCTCAACGATCTCATAGTGATCACGGCGATGACCGGCGACGAGTGGGAATCAACGGGCACGCTCGTCGAAGATCACATCTTGCCGCTGCTTCGAAAACACAACGTGCACTACGTACAAGTGGCGCGCAGCGGCTATTCGGCAAAAGATGGCATTACCGTACTCGACTCAAGCACCCACCCCCGTCGACTGCATCTTGCCGGCGACTATGCCTTAGCGGAAGAGTTACTCGAAAGCGCGATCGTTCCCCAGATTGCTAACGGCCTGCGACACTGCAGCGAGAAGCAAAAGGCAGCTGTCATCGAGCGCATGTTGCACGACGTTCTGCCACCGGGCGAGTACATCAATGTGATCGGATTCGACGCGCTCGAATTGCGACGAGCACAAAAGGCCACCGGCTTCGACGCGCCGGGCAAGCGCGAGTCGAAGTTCCCCCTGATTGAGTGGAACTGGGATCGACAGAAAAGTGTCGCCTTCATCCATGAGCAGCTTGGCGTCCATTGGTTAAAGAGTGCTTGTGTCTACTGCCCATTTGCGTGGCGCACCGCAGGTAGCCGCTTGAAAGATCCAACCGCCCGACGCGATGCGATGGTAAGTGCGAACGGCGAACTCTTCGAGCGATACGCAACATCGCAGCGGGCAGTCGTGCTCACGCTTGCCCTTGAGTACGGCGCACGTTGCGTCAACCCCTCACAAACACTCCGGGAGTCAGGAGCGGTGCTTGACATCTTCAAAATGCACGGCGGCTTCGAAGAGGCGATAGCTGAGTTCTACGCTCTGATCGACGACACGCCCCATCGCAATATGGATATTCGTCGAGTAAAGCGAAGCGCCAAGAGGGGCGATGTCTACCGTTCAATTCACACCCAAGATGTCGGCACCAAGTCAGACATGCGAGCGCTTCTTGAAACGCGGTATCCACGGCAAGTGGTAAGCGATGGCGTGACCGATCGCGTGTGGCACCGGTTTGTGCCTGATCGCAAGCTGCCAGCTTGGGCCGAGCACGCGAACGTGCTCGTGCCCCAGTGGGTGAAAGACAAGCGCAACCCAGTGTTTGAAGCGCGATGGCTAGAGGTCACAGGCGAGCGACTATCGCTGCCGCCAATCGGTTCAGCAGGCGCTCTACCTGTTGGACTATTTGCGCTCGGTTAGGGGGTCTGCGCGTAGGCAACCTGCGCGTAGCCGCCTGCTTCGTAGTAGCGGATGCGCACGCGGTGCCAGCCTGCCGATCCGTACGTCAGGTTGGCCGACTTGTTGACAAAGCCGTGGATGCCGCTGTTGTCGACAACGAGCGCGTCATCAACCCACAGCTGTCCTCCATCGTCTGACCCAACAGTCACAGTGCTGGTACCCGCTGGGAAGTAGCGCGTTGCGTACCACTCGGCCGAATAGTTGTCGGCGACACCACTAATGGGGCCGCCGAGACCCCAGTTGAAATTGACCGAACCATCACAGCGCTTGAGTGACGGCGTGCCACTCCAAGTTGCGTTGGTGTAGTAACTCGCAGCAAACGTGCCTGCCGCACATGATGACGATGTATTGAGTTGAGCAACGGCATCGCCTGTGGCTTCGTAATAGCGCACGTAAATGTCATGCCAACCAGCTTTAGCGAACGGAGACAGCGCCGACTTCAAGCTGGCCGGATGTATGCCGTTGTTGTCGACGAGCGGTTGTCCATCAATAAACACTTGCGCTCCATCGTCAGACACCACGTTGACGGAGGCACCAGCAGCGAGGTAAGTCGGCATGTGCCACTCGATCGAGTAGCTGTTTACCGGACCGCCCGCAGCAAACGGACCGCCAGCACCCCAGTCGTTGTTGATCGCCGCATCGCATCGTGTGATTGTCGGCGCGCCCGACCACGTTTGGTTTGCGTAGTACAACGCACGCGCCGCGCCCGGCGAACACAATTTGGGAAACAACCGAACCGACGTTGTGTTGCTTGCGCCCGCTGAATCAATCGCTGTTAGCTGAACTTCCATCCACACCCAGTCGGTGCTTGTGTCGACACCTGTGATTGTTCCGCTCGTTCCGGTAAACGACGCAATGGGATGCGTGTGGCAAACGTCGACAGAACCCGACGGCGGCGGACAGTGATTGAGGATGACCGACCAGCGCAACGAAGCCCCCGTCAAGGCTCCATCTTCTGGATCAGTACCCGAACCGGTTGCCGAGAACGTTTGACTCGTCGTGAACTGCGTGCCGTCGGTCGGCGTGCTTATCACCGGAGTCGGCAGCTTGTTGGCGCTCGTGATACTCAACTTCGCTACTGCGTAAGCGCCGTTGTCGTAGTACCTAACCATGACCGTGTGGAAACCACCGGCCGCATAGTTGACAGTCGCCGACTTTGTTATTGCCGCATGATCGCCGTTGTTGTCGATCACGAGCGCACCGTCAACCCACACCTGCGTTCCATCATCAGACGTGGCCGAGATAGTGCTTGCACCCTTTGCGAAATATTGCTGACCGGTCCATGAAACCGAGAATTGATCGACAGGGCTACCCGACGGGAAGGGCGAACCGAGACCCCAGTCGTAGTCGATCGTGTCGTCGCAACGCGTCAAGGCAGGCG
>JBGAQY010000009.1:0-84012 GCA_044220495.1 Acidimicrobiales bacterium | reverse complement strand
GGTCACTTCGCCCGGCTTCATCCCCTTACGTGGTAATTGATGTTCCCAGCAGCCATAGCGGCCGATACGCTTGCCCCCAATGACCGACAACGAGCAAGCAGCCTTAGACGCCACGGAAACCCTCCGAGAGGCACTTCTCGACCTCACTTGGCGCTTGCGTAGCGACACGATTGCGGCACTCGAAGCGACAATCCCGAGGGTTCTCCGCGACGACTCAACCGAAATCGTTGCCAAGATCGCCAGTCACTATGACCTCAACTTGCTGCAGGGCACTGACCGCGCCGCCGCGAATGCCATGGTTGCTTTCGTCGGAGCGACAGATCAACAAGTGCAGCGCGAAATCGACATGCAACGCGGCGACTCGCCGGTTTTTAGCGACTCTGAACAAGACGCTGCACTAGACGACTTGCGAATGCGCGCTGCCGGCTACGTATCTGAGGCGGACGACTTGGGCACAGTCGACGGCCTCAACCTCGCCGCCGAGCTGAGCGTCGCTCTCGATCGCGATCCGACATTACGCAGCGCCTTCTTGTCGTTCATTCGGGTGACTAGTCGCAACGGGTCAGACCTCTGGCCAGAAGCACAAAGCGACATTCAACAGATGCGCACCAACCCAAGTCTCGCCCGTCACATCTCCCGAGCCGTGCCTGTTATCGATAACACCATCGACTGACACTCTGTGGCGTTTGTATCCTCGAAGCTCATGGACGCATCTCCTCACGCATCAGCCCTAAGCGCCGCCGAGAGGTCGGCATGGACAGCACCCAACCGAGAGGGCGATGCGCGCTATGCCTATGACCCTGAGATCGACGTTCTTACTGTCACCATTGGTCGAGACGTCATCGAAGATGCACAGGCAACCTGGTTTGGCGGATACCTGACGCAGAACATTCTCGTCACCATGCCGACGGCTACCAGCGACCGCATGTATGTCGGCATCGCAAGCCCGAAAGACAATCTCGCTCGCGGCACAGCCGATTCGAAAGCACTCGAGGCGCTCACAAGTCTCACTGTTCTCGGCGGTGCGCGCGGCGTTATGAGTCTCATCGAGCCGGGCAAAGGTAAACCGGTCACTGCAGCAGTAACTCTCGCCGATGGCAAAGTCGACGAAATTCTCACGCGCACCAACGAGGTAATCGGCGACATTGCGCAGCGTGACCTCGACCCCAACTTCGTTGTGCGCCTCACCGAGGCAGTCGGCATCACGCACGATCCACTGCTGTCGCTGCGAGGACGCCGCCTTGCGGAAAGTCCTAGCGGAATCATCGTTGCCGACGGAGACCTGACCGCCGATGAGATCGGGGCTGGCGCAACCTCAGAGCTCTACGGCAGCGACGGATTCCCTCAACGCACACGACTGGCGACCACCGATGACATCGTCATGCCGAAGGCGCCAAACACGCCCAGCGACATGGGCATTTAGCCTCCGTCTGACGCTTCGTTCAAAGTTCCTCAATAAAGTCGCGATTAGTTGTCGATTTCGGGTTAGCCCGTTCGTCTCTTACGTGACCGTCTCTTTTAGGAGGAACAAAATGAAATACATGATGCTGATCAACCTCGGCCCGCAGGTTCGTGATTACGGAAGCCTCTCGCCCGAAGACCAGCAGGCAGTGGGCGCTGGATTTCAAGAGCTCAACCAGACACCTGGCGTAACACCGGGCATCGGCCTCGCTCCGCCTGAGACCGCAACGACTGTGCGCGTGCAAGACGGCAAGGTGCTTACTACTGACGGTCCTTTCGTCGAGACCAAAGAAGCGCTCGACGGTTTCTTCACTTTTGAAGCCGACGATCTTGACGCTGCCATCGAAGTTGCGTCGAAGGTTCCGTGCACACGCCTCGGTGGCGCAATCGAGATTCGCCCCGTCAAGGAGTGGTAGCGATTCTGGAGGATGCCTTCCGCGACCAATGGGGCCGTGTGCTCGCCGCAATGGTCGGCTACACGAACGACTTCAACGTCGCCGAAGAGTGTACGCAAGAAGCCTTTGTCATCGCCGCCGAACGCTGGCCGCGTGAAGGCATCCCCAGAAGTCCAGGCGCATGGCTTTACACAGCAGCAAGGCGACGCGCCATTGACCGCGCTCGTCGCGACAGAACGCTAGCGACCAAAACACATTTGTTGAGCGCCCCCGACGAACCAGACACCGAAATGACAACAACTGACTTCCCCGACGAACGACTCGAGCTCATCTTTACGTGCTGTCATCCCGCTCTTGCGCTCGACGCGCAAGTTGCTTTGACGCTGCGCACGCTCGGTGGATTGACAACAACTGACATTGCAAACGCGTTCTTGGTGCCAGAGGCAACGATGGCGCAGCGTCTCGTACGCGCCAAGCGCAAGATCAAAGACGCTCGCATACCGTTTCGCGTTCCCCCACCGCAACACTTGCCCGACCGCCTCGCTGCTGTGCTTGCCGTCGTATATCTGATCTTCAATGAGGGCTACGCAGGACATGTAGAGCTGCTTGATGAAGCCCTCCGTCTGGGCGAAGCGTTGGTTCAGCTCATGCCTGACGAACCCGAGGCGCGCGCGTTGCTTGCTTTGATGTTGATGCATGACGCTCGACGCGATGCACGATTTCGCGACGGCGAGCTGGTTCGTCTCACTGACCAAGATCGCTCGCTATGGCAACACGACAAGATCGAGGAAGGTCGCCGGCTGTTACACGGCTCGCTGGCGCTGCCCGGGCACGGCCCATACGTTGTTCAGGCCGCAATTGCTGCGCTGCACCTCGACGACACGCGTGATTGGCCTCAGATTGCCGCGCTCTACGGAGAGCTTGCACGCCTCAGCGATTCTCCGGTCGTGCGTATCAACTGGGCAGCCGCAATTGCCGAGGCAGGAGAACCACAAGCCGCGCTCGACCTTCTCGATGGGCTCGAAATGAACGGCTATCGCTACTTCCACACCACCCGGGCCGAAGTGCTGTTGCGACTCGACCGCGCCGCTGAAACAGTCGACGAATACCGCACCGCTATTTCGCTCGCCGGCAACCCAACCGAGGCCCGCTTGTTCGAACGACGTCTGAAAGACATCGAGTCGGAGGCCTGAGGTGTACGCAAAGTTGTAACACGGTTGCCCTTCCCATCTGCTTAACGGCTCCTCCATCCTGGAGATCAAGCGTTTAGTAGTTGTTGTTTGGAGGCAATGTGCTGCGTCTTGTTGATCGTTTGTCGCGTAAGTCTGTTCGTCGGATGTTGAAAGTCTTTAGCGGCGTAGCGACTTTGGCCATTGTCGCCAGCGCAACGCACGTAGGCCTGGCAAACGGAGCCACCTCGAATCGCATCAGCGTTCTGCCACCGCAAACCTTCACAGGCACGTGGACGTGGACTGGCGCCAACTTCGCCAACAGCACACCGACGAACAATCAAGATGTCGTGGTATTTGTCAACGACGTCACCACAAGCAACCGGAACGCAGCAGCGATATTGCGCTACTCGTCATCCACCAACCTGCTGCGGGCCAAGGTGTCGGGCACTGAATTTGCACTCGAAGACGGCGCTGGCCTCCTCAAGCGAGTCAACAAGACCGACACGGCGACGTCGGGCTCGCTACACGTGTCAGTGATCGGCACAACCGTCTCGATGCGCTGGAACGGGGTCGAGGTCTTGAACGCTGGACTCGTAAAGACCTACAGCGGTACGTCGTGCGGTGTTCAGGTCTGGCAAGACGTTGCTTCGTCGGTGCGCGTGGGCGGAGTCTGCGCAAGCGCATCGACGTCGACGACAGTCACCACGGCAATCCCGGCGACAGTAACTACGACTCGTCCCCCGACGACGGTAGTGACAACAGTGCCAGTGACAACGATTCCGGCGACGATTCCGGCGACGACAAGCACGACTCGTTTGATAACGACGACGACAGCTGCACCAAGTCCCTCAGATCGTTCACCCGGATGGCTTTCCGGGGCGTCAGGCCCTGACGCAAGCAACGGAACGTTTGGCACGTGGCGAGGATCGCCAATCGAGATCGGCGGCACATGGCTCAACGATCCTGCGCTCTACACATTGACCGGTAGTGGTGAACTCGCGAACTTCAGTGGCCCCGTCGACGTAGGCATCGCTCCCCCAAGTTGGTCGGGTTGGCAAGCGGAAGCAAACGGCATTCACGACGACTTTTACCGCCAGATGTTTACGAACCTGCGCGCCGCCCGTGCCGGAAAGGGCACTGTGTATGTCCGCCCGTGGTACGAGTTCAACGGCAATTGGATGCCATACAGCGTCGCACCCGGACAAGAACAGCTTTTCAAGCAAGCGTGGATTCGCATGGCCGGCATTGCGCGAGCTGCATTTCCCGACGTGAAGCTCGTGTTGTGTGCATCAGCAGCCAACGGGGCCAACGTCATGGCCGCCTTCCCCGGCAAGCAATACGTTGATGTCGGCGGCATTGACTTCTACAACAACTGGCCGTTTGTCACGACGCAAGCCGGCTTCGACGACAAGATCATCAACGGTGCCGGTGCATACAGCCTTGAGAAGCTGCGTTCGTTCTACGGTTCACAAGGTGTGCCCGTTGCAATCAACGAATGGTCGAACCAGGGCGCTCAACGCTCTACTGCGCAGGGCGGTGGCGGCGAGTCGCCTCAATTCATGAACAGCATGTACAACTACATTCGCTCGCACGCAGGCAGCGGCCCCGGCCAGATCACATACGAAGTGTTGTTCAACCTGTGGCCAGCCGAGTTTCAGCTCTACCCCGCCAACCAAACTGTTCAACCACTAACCGCCGCAGAGTACGCAAAGCTCTTCTGATACTGGGCTAGATCGCTCCTGCACAGCTGCAGCGTCGCGACAAACAACCCCAATGCTCGACTGCCGGGCCCGACAGTCGAGCATTGGCTTTACTAGTTAGCCGAGCAGCAAGTCGAGTCGGCGTTCGCGGTCAAGCCGCTTCAGTGCATCGACGAACCGCTCGATGCGCATTGCCTCGCGACCCTCACCGTCGCGTGGCCTCACCGACACAGCACCGCTGCTCACTTCTCGCGCTCCGACAACACAGATAAACGGCACTTTCTGCATTTGCGCTCGGCGCACGCGTTCAGCGAGCGACGAGTCTGAGTCGTCAACACAGCTGCGCAGACCAGCAGCAAACAGCTGTTCGCGCGCGTCGTGTGCATAATCTGCGTGCGCGTTCTCAACGGGAATTACGACCGCTTGATGCGGCGCCAACCACACAGGAAATGCACCGGCCCATCTCTCGATCAAATGTGCAACGACTCGCTCGAGTGCACCGATGATGCTGCGGTGGATCATCACGGGCCGTTGCATTCGACCGTCGCGGTCGACATACGAGAGATCAAAGCGCTCGGGCAACAGAAAGTCGAGTTGCACGGTGCTCCAACTCACCTCTCGTCGACCAGCATCGATTACTTGTACGTCAACCTTGGGCCCATAGAAAGCTGCCTCGCCTTCAGCTTCGTCGAACGGCAATTGCATTGCTTCGAGCACATCGCGCAGGATCCGTTGTGATCTAAGCCACAACTCGGGCTTGTCTACATATTTGTCTCCGTCACCCTTTAGCGACAAGCGATAGCGAGCAACTTCGATACCCAAGTCATTCGCTGCTTGCTGTATGAGCAGCAGTGACTGTGAGATCTCGTTTGCTAGTTGGTCTTCGCGACAAAACAAGTGTCCGTCGTTAAGTGCCATGCCGCGCACGCGCGATAGCCCTCCGAGTGAACCCGACAACTCGTTTCGATACTGCCCACCGATCTCAGCAATTCGTACTGGTAGTTGGCGATAACTACGGGATTGAGACTTGTAGACCAACACATGATGTGGACACATCATCGGTCGCAGCACGACCTCTTCGCTGCCCAGCTTCATCGGCGGAAACATGTCGTCGTGATAGTGCTGCCAATGCCCCGACTGTTCATACAAGTCGCGCTTCGCAAGCACGGGACTGTAAACATGCTGGTAGCCCGCCGCTCGTTCTTTCTCAATTACGTACTGCTCTAATACCGCTCTAATGACAGCACCGTCGGGTAGCCATATCGGAAGACCTGACCCCACTTCATCGAATGACGCAAAGAGCCTGAGAGCTCGCCCAAGTTTGCGGTGATCGGCCGACGACAACTGCTCGTCGGCATTCATTTCGTTCTCTGACATTTGTTCTCCTGTTGATCGAAGGATCGACTAGCCCGAAGAACGCATGCCAAAAGCAAAAGCCTCGGGAGTCGACCCGAGGCTGTGTGATCGTGCGCTTGTTGTTGCTGATTGCTACAAACGCGCCGCATCGCCGTCGGGCATCGACGGCGTTGTTGTGACTAAGCAGAGTTTGTTGCGCACGACGCTGAGAATACCTGACATCGACGTCGGCAGCTAGATAAATGCGGCCGCGGCAAATACCGGGCTAGATCGCTGGGCCTCGGTGTACGCGGCCACAGTTGTTGCAGTAGCTCGCAGAGCGAACCTTGGGCAGGATCCACGCAGTAAGGAACAGAAGGCACGCGCCCACCAGACTCACCGTTTCGACAGCGCGATCACTACTGACAATCCCCGCCACAAGCCGACCAACGAAAGGAACAGAAGCACCAGCTGTGTGAACACGAACGCCTTGCATATCAAGCAGCCACGGATCAGGCGAAGCATTGGCGTCGCCTTTGGTCATCACTGTCATGTGTCCGTCACGCTGCTCGATTTGCACCACGCGATGCATAACCGGGCGAGTGTTGACATTCGTATAACCAACGGGAGGTCTAAATGCAATGACGTCGCCCGTTTGGAGCTTGCTAGCTGGCTTTGAGTGAGTAACAACGAGCGCGCCCGTCTTGTACTTGGGAGCCATTGATCCGCTCAGAACAGGCACGGCGCGCACGTCGCTGTGAAGCGCAAGCAAAGTGCCAAACACCACAGTCAATGCCAGCACCAACGCAAGCAAGAACGATCCGCGACGGCGCGCGTAGTCGCGTGTCGACCTTTGGAAGTAGTAAATGTTGCTTCGAAAGTCACCCATTAGCCCGCGCTCCGATCAATACCTGATCTTGTTGGCCATGGTGTGGCCGATGCCGTGAGTTTGATGTTTGCAGCAGCGATACCAGTCGTTACTGCGATGTGATGAGTCGATCCGCTTGCAATCGTTCCCCACTCAAAACTCGGAACTGAGTTCCACGAGTGAGGGCCCGTTACAACCGTTGCTCCCGTTGCGCATGTACCCAACGTTGTGTTCCACGCACTGGCGCAACGCCACACAGTTATTGCCGGAACAACGACCAAACCAGTGTTGAGTGTCGCCGTCAGTGTCCCCGACAGGCCCGCCTGAACCGACGAGTCGTTAGCAAGGTCGAAGTAGAAGACCGTGCCGAGCCCGGCAAACTGCGAGACATAGCTAGATCCGCCTGCGCCACTTGCGACACCGATGAGCGCGCCGACCTTGATCGGCGTGAACGTCTTGCCCATTTGCGCCATGTTCAACGAGCCTGATGTTTTAGCTGAAGCGTTTGACCAAAGTGCGCTGGCGGGCGACACCCACGTCAGTACTGATACCAGTACCGCGCCAAGTGTCGCCCCGCTCATAAGGCCGTTGGCCTTGATGCGCATCGTTATCCAGCCGTGCGGTCCTGACCGCCGGAAACTGTCGAGCTGCCTGAGATGTTCACAGTCATTGTTGCCGCCGTACCTTGATAGGTGGTCTGGTCAGCATTTGCAGCGAGCTTGAATTGGAAGCGTGCATGCGACACAGCAGCCGCAGCCATCGTTGGGAACGAGAACGGCACAGATGACGCCGTTGATGTTTCGGCTTTCAGCGAACTTGTCGAACCGCTACAAGTACCGTTACCACTCCACGAAACTGAACAGGTGTCGATCTGCACGGTAAGCGCACCGACAAGCGTGCCGGTTCCTGAAACCGAACCAGTGAAACCCTGCGAGACAGTTCCCGAGTTGGTGAGGTCGACGTAGCGATACATGTAGTCACCCGGCAACAGGTTGCTGATGCCGGCGCTGAAGGTCGTGCCATTTGCATCGACTGCTTGCACACGCACATCGGCGGCGCCGTAGCTACCACTTGTCATGGCGCTCGACGGAGTCCAGGCCGCCAGCACACCACCACCAAGGAGCAACATGCCCGACAGGCCCAGCCCAAACGACAAGACGCGGTAGGCACGCAGACCGAAGCCTGTTGTTGCGGCGCAAGCCTCGACGACGGGGGCAACCGCCGAAATGGCGTTTGCTGCTGCTTTGGCCCGGGCCTTGTTCCTGGCCTTCGAGCGTGCGTTTGACTTACGACTCATGGGTAGGGTTCCTGCCTAGTTGATGAACGTGATACGAATGCTCAGCGTGCTCAAACGGCGGCCGCCCAGGCTTTCTGAATCAAGAAAGCCAAAGATCACGACCCGAGTTTTCTTGGGCTTCTTGTAACGGTTCCCGGCGCTGGGGCAAGTACTTCCCGGTGAAAAATGCTCGTGAAACAGAAGAGCGGTTCAGGCGCTGCCTGATCGCACAAAACGATCTCGACAAGGCCCATTTCGTGGCGACATCGCTGGCTAGCCGAGGCTACGAAACCAGTGTCTACGACGGCCCCGATGACTTGGTGAAGGTCGTGGGCTCGCTCGACCCAGACGTCATCTTGATGGATAGCAATCTGCGCGAATCAGACGAACGTCCGCTCTGCGGAATCGTTCGAGACCATACCGATGCATACATCGTCACGTTCACTGATTATGACGACAGTGATCGACGATTGGCTGATCTGGTGGCCGGCGCCGACGACTCGCTAACGATCGACGTCTCAGCCGAGGAGTTGGTGATCAGAGTTGATGCGCTGTTACGCCGGCCGCGACGCACGCACACCGAGGTAAGTAGTACGAAGCGAGAGGTGTTGCACCTTGACCCCCGCGATCGGGCCGCTGTCGTGCGTGGGCACTCAGTTGAGCTGACTCCGCTCGAGTATTCAATTCTCGAAACTCTTCTGAATCACGTCGGCCGAAAGGTGTCGCGCGAAGAAGTCATTCACTCGGTGTGGAACAGCAGCGCTGAGTTCAACGATCACTCGCTCGATGTGCACGTCAGCAACATTCGCCGCAAGCTCGCGAAAGCACCCGACGGCAGCCCGCTGATACTCGATGGTGTTCGTGGGCTCGGCTACCGCGTTGCTCTCGCTGACGACTGAAGAAAGCGACAGAGTGCAGACACAATGCGGCGGCTTTGCATTGTTGATCAAACCAGTCAACAATTTGTGCTTGAATTTTGCCAAGTCTGAATAAGGCAGAGGTTGATAGTGCAAAAGCCCAACTACGGCGAAACCATCTATGTAGTGGGAATTTCCCGAGACCACTTTCAGTTCTGGAGCGAAGCCGCCGAAGGCCTCGCCGCTTTGGCGAGCGAAAACGGTCGATACCGTGTGATCGCGATCGACCATCGCGACTATCTCGACACCCTGGCACCAGCCTGGCGAGGCAAATACGACGCCGTCATTGCCGTGCACGACCCATTTGATGTCGATGCAGTTGCATCGATCATTCGTCGCTCGCCCTACGGACAGCCAGCCCTGATCACAACCAACTTCGATGCTTACGTTGGTGTTGCCGGCGAACTCGATCGCGCGCTCGCGAACGGCAGCGTCTACCGAGGCAACGTGATGGGCAGCAACAAGGTCGCGTTTCGTCGCACGATGGCATCACTCGGCTACGGCGACTACCAACCGCCACACGCGTTTGCGCGCTACGCGACGGATATCACCGAGGCAACGATTCCGCCCGGCGATCCGTTGGTGGTGAAGTCTGACTTAAGTGCAGGCAGTCGCGGAACGTTCGTTACGAGTGGCCTCCATCAAACGCGAGCCGGCATCACCGAAGCGCTACGCACGATCAATCACGTTGGTCTGCCGACACGCGAAGTTGTTGTCGAGTCGTTCGTCGAAGGCGTGGAGTATTCACTGCAGGTGATCGTGCGCAACAGCATCGCCGAGATCATCACGTTTGCCGACAAGATCACGGCCCTCGGGCGCGCCGAAGGCAGCAGCGAATTTCAAAGTGTTCAAGAATTTGGCCACGTACTACGCCCGGGTGCTGTGTTGCACAACCCAAACTTCCAGCGCGCTGCCCAAGCAACGACACACACGATGGGTTGCACCAACGGCATCATGCAGATCGACGTATTCGAACGCGCAAGTGACCGTCAGGTGATTGTTATTGACCCCGCTGTGCGACCACCGGGCGGCAACCTCTCGCTCGTCCAGCGCTCGATGGGGCTCGACATTGCAACCCCGGTACTCGCCGCCGTACTTGGCCGTGCAGAGATGAGCGTGGGCACTCCGGTGGGTTCGGGTGCACGCTGCTCGTTGCCAAATCACGGCGCCGCTGAGTATGCGCGTAACTTGCAGCGCAAGCACCCCGGTTTGGTGAGGGTTATCGATAGCCCGTTTTCGGTGCGGATGGTGCCAAGTTCGCCAATCACCCAGGCCTTCATCGAACACTTCTCGTCACTGGGTACCGCCATCGTCACAACTCCGTCTGATTCGATGGCTCGCCGCATTGTCGAGAGCATCCACGAACAAGCAATCGCACACTCGCGCTCTACACAACGCAGCATCGCTGAATCAACATTCGCGCACGCAACTCCCCCAACGCCCCCGAAGTAAACCTGGACTCAAACATCTGGGTGCACCGCGGTGGTGCGCGATTGCAGCAGAATCATCCGCATGCAACGAAACACGCGACGGTTCGCATCGAAGCAGTACTTGTTCGTGGCCATTGCAGCAACAACATTCGCGATCACGTTGGGCCTACCCAACGCCACCAGCACAGCATCAGCAGCAGAAGCTGTGGCCGGTTTGCGCAATGTGCGAATTACCAATGTCAACAGTGGGCTCAGCCTCGACGACCGAATGAGTTCGCTAGACAACGGCAACCCAATCATTCAGTACTTCGACAACGCGAGTGCGGCTCAGCGTTGGAACTTGCTTCCCGTCGATGGCGCGCCCGGTTATTACTGGGTTGTCAGCCAACAGAGCGGCAAATGTTTGTCGGTCGACCAAAGCTCACTTGATGCCGGCGCAAACTTGTTGCAGTGGGACTGCATTTCGTGGGCCACGACAATGCAGTGGAAGCTCTCAAAAGTTGGCACTAACTACACCTTCACCAATAGGCGAAGCGGCAAATTGTTAGACGTGCCGGGCTCATCAAAAGAGATCTGGCAGAAGGTTTGGCAGTGGCCGGCGAACGGCACCGCTGCGCAATTGTTCAGCGTCACCGAGATGGGTGCAGCGGGTTACACCTCTGGCCAGGGCATGCCCGTTGGCGACTTGCCGGGATGGAAGCAGATCTATACCGAAGACTTCAACGTGGCCGTTGGTCTAGGCAGCTTTCCAGGGCCGTACTACACAGAGAAATGGCATCCTTACGACGAGGGAACGCCCGACACCCAACACGTCGCCGTCGACTCTGCCCAGCGGACGCTGTCGGTCAACAACGGCGCGCTCGACATGTACATACGTACCGAAAACGGTGTGTCGCTTGTTGCTGCCGTCGTCGCGCGCCTTCCAACGTGGGGGCAGCGCTACGGGCGTTACACAGTTCGCTATCGCGCTGACGAGATCAACACCTACGACGCCATGTGGTTGCTGTGGCCTGACAGCGAGAAGTTTCCTGATCATGGCGAGATCGATTGGCCGGAAGGCCCGTTGCACATGCCGCCATTCGCGTTTGCTCATTACGCAAGTCCAACTGGCGGACAAGACGGCTTCCAGGCCACAGAGACCATGAAGAATTGGCACACCGCGACAACCGAATGGATGCCCGGCAAGCTCACGTTCTTGATGGACGGCAAGGTCATTGGAGTGTCAACGACCCACGTTCCCAGCGAACCCATGCACTATGTGTTTCAAGCAGGAGGATGGGGCCCGCCGCTAGACAAGAACGCTTCGGGTCACATCCAAGTCGACTGGGTCAGCATCTACGCTCCGGCGTAACGCGTGCGCCATTAGCTAATCGGCGTTGGCTTGATGGTCACAACATTGCTGTCGGCCGACGCTTTGCCCGACTTGTCGACCGCCTTGATTTTGTATTGGTAGGTCACATTAAGGGCCGCTGTTGTGTCGGTGTATGTCAACGCTGTTGTCGTACTGCCGATCTGGGTTCCATTGCGGAAGACTGCGTACCAAGCAATGCCGACATTGTCGGTCGATGCGTTCCATTTCAATACCGGCTTACGTGAGCTATTGAGCGACGCACTCAACGCGCTCGGCGCTGTCGGAGCAGTGAGATCAGTGCGTTTTTGCGCCTGCACGAGGTTGGGCAACGGACCAATCTTGCCCGGATAATTAGTCGTGTCGCCTTGCGCAGTTCCTGTTGCGACGAGATCCGCCAACACCTTGGCAGGAGTTGGCGCAACACCATTGAGCTTCTTGTATGAACCCACGTAAGAAGCAACGGCAATCGTGACAATTGGACTTGCCGATGACGTACCCGAGAAATAGTTCGTGTAGGTCGCGTTGGGTCCGCCGTTGTATGTGTCGCCGTAACCAGTCGTCGTCACGCACTCACCCCAACCTTGGAGGTTGACGCGCGTTCCGTAGTTCGAAAAGTAGAGGCGTGAACGATTTGGCTGGTAGCCACAACCCGCTCCAGCGCCGACAATGATCGCGCCTGAGCTCGCCTTACCCTGCGGGAAGCTCGCTCCATAGATCGGGTCGTTCAAGTTGCGACTGCCGTTTCCAGCAGCCTCGACGACGTTGATGCCTTTACCGGTTGCGTATTTGATTGCGTCGTAGACGTCGGGGATCCACTCAACCGGCACGAGTTCACCCGGGTCACCAGTGGGGCCATAGGTCTGTTGTTCGAGCAAGATCACATCGCCGGCAACGGCCTTTGACGCAGCAAGGTATACAGCGCCGGCTGGGTTGTATCCCGTCGACGTGTTGGTGTTGACCATGCGCAATGTCGCGTTGCGAACACTGCCGTTGATGCCAAACGTGTTGGCGTCGGCACTCAACATGCCGATAACAGCAGTGCCGTGTTGTGGGTCAGAGAACGGATCAACCGGAGTTCCCAAAGGAACGGTTGCGCCAGCTGCCCGCGCCTTCGAGAGGTCTTCGTGCGCAGTGTTCCAGCTGTATTCGAGATCGAAAATCTTCACCCCATCACCGGGTGCACCAGGCCAGCTATATCCGTCGATTGCACCAATGCCACCAGGTGCGGCATTTCGGTATTTCTGGTTGGCCGTAAGACTCGGGCTCGCAGTAGGCGACGCCGGCTTTGGTTCGGGATACGCGTCTTCAACAACAGGAAGTCGCTTCAACAACTCGGCGACCACTGCGCTGTCAAGGCTCGACGACAACTCGATGCGGTAGTACTGGTTGAGATCAGCAACGTCTTGACCGCCACCGCGCAATTGCGCACGCAGCTGCGAAACTTCGTTCGCATCTTTCGTGATCAGACGATCGACTCCCTTGGCGCGTACTTTCTTGAGCAGTCGATTGATATCTTTGGCGCGCGAACCGGCCAGCGTGTTGTCGACAAGATCGACGCCAAGGTCGTCGTGCAACTTCACACGCACGACTGTCGGGTCGTAAGAACCCGGCGCATAAGGCGTACTCACCTTCAGGTCGAGATCGAAGATGTCAGCTTGGGCTGGATTAGCCGTAAGCCCTCCACCAACAAGCGTTACGACGGCCACTACCGACGCCGCGAGCATGACTCGACGGCCACCTTTGCCCAACCGGACCACTACTGCCTCCCCGACGCGAGGTTCGCACCCTTCGGAACCTCTTAGCGAGATGAGACGTTAGACAATCGCAGCGGCTTTGACATGCGAATGTCACAAGAGTTCGCATAAAAGAGTCGATCGATTCACGACGTGACATCTACGGCTCACAAGATTCATCTCGGGTTGGTTCTGTGGCGTCGCCTTGTAAGCAACGAGCCGTCCCGCATTCATCTTGTTCAGCTGTTCAGTTGCTCCGTTGCACACAGCGGGAGTCGAAGCGCACACCGCGAGCACAACTGACGCGAAATAGCCGCTGGCGGATACCAATCGCGGGCAACCACGGCTATTCCGCGACAAGCGGAGCGCAGTGCCGGGCGCGTGGGCCGCGGGTGGCGCGTGCCCTAGGAGAATTCGTACATGGGGTTGCTTGCCAGCATTTTGCCGACAGACATATAGCCCAGCTCGGTGAGTTTGGCCGAAGCAAACGACCATCCCCGGGCGCGTTCAGGGTCGATTTCGACTCCGTTGCACTCAATTAGTCCGCAAAGCCAAGCTGTCCACATGAAGTCATCGAGTCGCCAACCCAGGCTTTTGTTCGCTATCGAGTCGGGGGTCAAGCCAGCTTTTTCGAGGTAGTTGAAGTAGTTGGACGAGACAGCGTCGAGCACGCTCGACCGACCCACGACTCCGCCTGCGTAGAGCATGGCGAAGATGTGGTCTGGCACAGCATCGACGTACTCGAGAACATCATCACGGCGGTAACCCCAGAGGTTGACAACCGTCGCAAATCCTATGTCACGTGCCGACGCAATCCAGCGCTCCGCTGCAGCTACAGCATCGTGCTGGAACGACTGTGCCCAAACTTTCGTGCCGATCAACTTGCCGTGCTGAAGACGCAGAACTTTGCAGGCAGTTGCGAGCTCAACAATGCCGGTAAGCCTGGGTAGTTCTGTTGACGAGCGAACCTTGTACAACCGATCGATTGTGTACTCCAACTGGTCGTCAGTTCTCAGCGCCTCGACGAGATGTCGAGCATCGGCAAGCGTCACAGTTGCGAGCTCAACAATGCCGGTAAGCCTGGGTAGTTCTGTTGACGAGCGAACCTTGTACAACCGATCGATTGTGTACTCCAACTGGTCGTCAGTTCTCAGCGCCTCGACGAGATGTCGAGCATCGGCAAGCGTCAAGTTGCCCTTGTCTGTGAGCTTCCTACCCTTCGCGAAGTACTCGTTCAGGTACGCGAAATGATGACTGAGAGGGCTCTTTCCGATAGCGGCTTCGATCACGTCGGGCGACGGCTCTTCATGTTTGCTCAACAGCAGCGGCCGACGCTGCGTACGTTTCAGTCGCTCCTCGTAAGAAAGTCGATTGAAGCGCCCGATCCACCGCTCGATCGCCAAGACATCGTTCATGTCGACGCCGTCGTCGATCATGGAGCGAATGAGCGCGTTGTTCATGCCGCTACCAAATCCCAGCTCCGCACCAGAGGGTGGAATTCCATCCGTCACGAGCGAGACGGTTCGGTCGCTGGTTGGGAGCTTCGGGTGTGGTTGGGTTTCAGCACCTCTGAGATGCGGCGCACATAGCCAAACGCGCAGTGGGCCCATTCGCAGTATGGCTTATCGCGATTCGAGTTTGGCCGTAACGACGGGGCCCTTGGTGGCGTTTCTGGTGGTGCTGGCGTCATTGATATGGCTCGA
Source organism: Acidimicrobiales bacterium (assembly GCA_044220495.1). Lineage (GTDB taxonomy): Bacteria > Actinomycetota > Acidimicrobiia > Acidimicrobiales > JBBSGY01 > JBGAQY01. The sequence goes on along the minus strand of JBGAQY010000009.1, from coordinate 68,671 downwards.
TTCGTGGTCGTTGGCAGCGGCAGCAACCGCGAAACGTTGTCATCTGGCGTGCTTGTGTCAAGTGCGACGCCGGAAGACCACACATCACGCAGCGTTCTCACGATGATCACGGTGTCGATCGCACGTGCTTCGGGTGGCGAAGGCAAGACGACGGGCAGCATCCGCGCAAGTGTGCCACCGACGGAGTCGTTCATTGGCGAGCGCGCGACGTGACACTTGGGTTGTGACGACGAGCCGCTACGTCAGAAAAGTGGAACGGCGGTGTACACGATGGCGACTGAGTATGAGCCAGCGGTAGAAGTCGAAGCAACTGTTGCCTGAAACCCTGTACATTCCGACTTAGACGTAACGCCGGCTGACCCAACCATGACGGTCTCGTCAGAGTTGGTGAGCTTGGCCCACTCGTTTGATCCGAAAGCAACCGATGCGTCGCTCGTGGTGTAGCCAAACCCGGCCGTTCCCGCCGATAGCGAAGCCGATGGGCTGGCGTGCGTTCCCGACACATCCGCTACTGATGCCCCACCAGCCGTGCGGAACGCGTTCGGGGTCGTACCCAGCGTGCGAACGTAAACCGAGAATCCGCCGCCTGCGTTGGTATCGAGCGTGAGGTTCTGAGCGCTCCCTGAAATCGTGGACGAGTTCAAATGACCTAGCGAGATCGCTGTCGCTGTCGAGCCGGTTTGAAAACTTGCCCCCGACTGCCCGTTGCAGACAGTTCCACGACCCGCAACGCTGAAGGTGAGCGTCGGCTCGACTACGCCCGTGATAACTACCGTGGCGACATCGGCAGCGAGAACGTGCACAGCAGTGGGCTCTCGCTGAAAAGTAGTTGTGGCATCACCAAGTGCGCCGTAGGTGTTTCGCCCCCAGCAGTTGACAATGCTGTTTGCGATGATTCCGCACGCGCCGTTGTTGGCCCCGTCGAAAGTCCAGAGAACTTGTGCGACCCGGCAATAGCTACTGGCGACGCCGTATCGCTTGCCGTTCCATCGCCGACCGCACCGAGCGAGTTGTCACCCCAGCAGTAACCGTCTCCATCAGTTGTGTATCCACACACGACGTCTGCACTAACCGAGATTGTGGCCCAATCAAGATTGCCGGAGACAAGACTTGGCACGTTGCTCGCCACGTATGTGCCGTCACCGAGACCGGCGTAAATGCCCGTGCCCCAACAGTATGCGGCGCCAGTTGTTGCAACACCGCAAGTCTCTTGATCACCCCGGCTGATGTAGCGCCAGGTGTGTCCACCAAGAACGAGGTCTGGACTGCTTGCGTCGCCGCTCGCACCGTTGCCGAGCTTGCCGTAAAAGTCGAGGCCCCAACAGTAACCAACGCCCGTTGTTGTAACACCACAAGTCGCCTGGAAACCTGCGTCAATTGATGCCCATGACAAAGAGCCGCCTACGAGTTGGGGCGAGTCGTACTGAAGCGCGAAGCCGCCACCGGTTTCGTTGTTGTAGTTGCCACCCCAGCAATAGCCGTCGTCAGTTGTCGTAACAGCGCACGTGTAGAAGTAGCCGGCGTCAATGGTGTCAAACAGATGTCCGCCAACAACGGCAACCGGTGTCGACGAGTCAGAGCCCGAGGTGTCGCCCAACTGCCCCGCCACGTTGTCTCCCCAACACCAAGCTGCGTGTGAGGTATCAATCGCGCACGTGTGTTTATCGCCCGCTGTTACGGCTGACCATGTGTGGCCACCACCGACCAACACCGGCGTCAGCCGATTCGTGGTTGTTCCGTCACCGAGCTGGCCCTCGTCGTTGAGACCCCAGCAGTAGATGGCGCCGCCACTGGTAAGCGCGCATGAATGTCCGAACCCACGCGACACCGCCGTGACGGCATAGAGAGCTTCGGCCCGCGCCGGCAACGCTACAAGTCCGGCCAAGGCCAACAGCAGCGCAAGCGCGATCTTTCCCACCTTCACAACGAGAGCATCGACCTCGAACCACCGCGCCTTTAACGTCCTTCGGCGTCGCCGCCTATGGTGCCGAAAGGCGGCTTCGGCCCAGTCCGCACTGATCATGGAGGCAACGCCAGCATGGCTACGACCAAGAAAACCCAGGTAGCGACCTCGAAGGGCGCCGATAGTCACGACTTGATCCGAGTGCAGGGGGCACGCGAGAACAATTTGAAAGACGTCAACATCGAGCTGCCCAAGCGTCGTCTGACGACCTTCACCGGCATTTCAGGGTCAGGCAAGAGCTCGTTGGTATTCAGCACCATTGCGGCTGAGTCGCAGCGGCTCATCAATGAGACATACAGCGCATTCGTACAAGGCTTCATGCCCTCGCTCGCTCGGCCCGACGTCGACGTTCTTGATGGACTCACAACTGCGATCATCGTCGACCAAGAAAGAATGGGTGCCAACTCGCGCTCGACTGTCGGCACCGCGACAGACGCCAACGCGATGTTGCGCATCGTGTTCAGTCGCCTCGGCAAACCGCACATTGGTTCGCCTAACGCCTACTCGTTCAACGTGCCCTCAGTGAAAGCAAGCGGAGCCATCACCATTGAGCGCGGCAACAAAAAGGCGGTACGCGCAACCTTCACTCGCACTGGTGGAATGTGTCCGCGCTGCGAAGGCATGGGGTCTGTTTCTGACATTGACCTCACACAGCTTTACGACGACTCGAAGTCGATCGCCGAAGGCGCAATCACTATTCCGGGATACAAAGTCGATAGCTGGTGGACAGTCGGCATATTTCGCGAGTCAGGCTTTCTCGATGAGAACAAGCCGATACGCAAGTTCACCAAGAAAGAGCTCGACGACTTTCTCTACAAAGAACCAACGAAGGTAAAGGTCAAAGGCGTCAACCTCACTTACGAAGGTTTGATCCCCAAGATCCAGAAGTCGATGCTGTCGAAAGATGTCGACACGCTGCAACCGCACATCCGTGCCTTTGTTGAGCGTGCGGTGACATTCGCCACATGTCCCGAATGCAACGGAACTCGCCTTAGCGAGGGCGCGCGTTCATCCAAGATCAAAGGCAAGAACATTGCCGACGCGTGTGCAATGCAGATCAGCGACCTGGCCGAGTGGGTACGCGAACTAAAGGAGCCTTCGGTTGCCCCACTGTTGAAAGCACTCGGCGACCTACTCGATTCGTTTGTCGAGATCGGGCTCGGCTACTTGAGCCTCGATCGTCCGTCAGGCACGTTGTCGGGAGGCGAAGCACAGCGCACCAAAATGATTCGTCACCTTGGCTCGTCGCTTACAGACGTCACGTACGTATTCGACGAACCAACAATCGGTCTTCATCCCCATGACATTCAACGCATGAACGATCTGCTGCTGCGTTTGCGCGACAAGGGAAACACGGTGTTAGTGGTCGAGCACAAACCCGAGATGATTGCGATCGCTGATCACGTCGTCGATCTCGGGCCCGGTGCTGGCACCGAAGGCGGAAAGGTTGTGTTTGAAGGAACCATCGACGGTCTTCGCAAAAGCGGCACGCTCACGGGCCGGCACTTGGACTACCGCGCCGAAGTAAAGAAGGAAGTGCGCAAGTCATCTGACGTGATGAAGGTGCGCAAGGCAAGCACGCACAACCTAAAGAACGTCAGCGTCGACATTCCCCTGGGGGTGCTCGTAGTAATTACTGGTGTTGCCGGTTCGGGTAAGAGCTCGCTTATTCATGGCTCAGTATCTGGCCAAGACGGTGTCGTTTCGGTTGATCAGAGCGCCATTCGCGGCTCACGACGTAGCAATCCAGCGACATACACGGGCCTACTCGAACCCATTCGCAAGGCGTTCGCCAAAGCCAACGATGTGAAGCCGGCACTATTCAGCGCTAACTCAGAAGGTGCCTGCCCTACGTGCAACGGCGCCGGCGTGACCTTTACCGACCTCGCCATGCTCGCTTCAGTGTCTACCGTTTGCGAAGACTGTGAGGGCAAACGATTTGATGCGTCAGTGCTCGAGTTCAAGTACGGCAACAAAGACATCAGCGAAGTGCTTTCGATGCCCGTACGCGAAGCCGAAGCGTTCTTTGGTTCAGGCAAAACACAGAACCCGGCTGCACACGCAATCCTCCAACGTCTGGGCGATGTTGGCCTCGGCTACCTAACTCTCGGCCAACCACTGACAACACTCTCAGGCGGTGAACGTCAGCGTTTGAAACTCGCGACGCAGATGGCAGAGAAGGGCGGCGTTTACGTTCTCGACGAACCGACAACTGGATTACACCTCGCCGATGTCGAACAGCTGCTTGGCCTACTCGACCGACTCGTTGATTCCGGCAAGTCAGTAATCGTGATTGAACATCACCAAGCCGTTATGGCACACGCAGACTGGATAATCGACCTCGGCCCCGGTGCAGGCCACGACGGTGGTCGTGTCGTGTTTGAGGGGACGCCCGCCGAACTCGTTAAGTCACGCTCGACGCTGACCGGCAAACATCTGGCCACTTACGTCGGGAAGAAGTAAGCGTCGCTACAAACCGATTGACTGCCGAGACGCAACGTCGCTGCCGTTGCCTTGCGGTGAATACCGGAGGGCGTCGTATTGAAAGCCAATGCGCTCGATCACCGATCGATCCAGGCCAGCAAGTTCGACCATCGGTTCTTCAAGCACGACCGCCTGCAGCAAGCAGCGGACGGCCGGATTCGTGCGCGCAAGCGCGGCGAGCTCCTTTGACTCGATGACCATTGCTTCGCCGACACCTCTGACGGCGTTGTCAACCATGTCGAGTTCGACAGGCTCGCCCATGCGAACCATTACGCCGTCAGCTGACAACACTCGACGCAACGCCAACGAAGTACGCATCGGAATGGCCGCGGCGAACGCCCCACCGTCATTCACCGACATTGCGTCGAGTGCTTCTTTGATCAGTTCGACATCAAGACCAACACCTCGTCGATCTTGAAACTTTGTCGAAGCAACCCACGGCCTTGTTGTGAGTTCGCCAGTTCGAGCGTCGCGATCGACAACAGCAACATCTACGCCGACGCCGTTTTCACGGAAGCTCCTGAGCGCAACGGCAACACGCACATTGCGCTGTTCAGCCTCAAGCAGTGCAATGCGCAACTCAACGTTGTTGCGAAGTACAAGCCGCAAGTCGCGCGTCACTTCCGGAAGTTGCAACAAGCTCTCCCAAGCGTCAGGCCCCCGGTGTTGAGCTGGCCGGGTACTCAATACGCTGCCAACGGTTTCAACAAACGCATCGATTTCGGCAGGACCAAGTTTTGGTGCGCCGCGACGTTGCTTGATCGCCATCTGACGAATTGGTTCCAGGAGCTCCCAGCCGTCGTCGTGGCGAATAGCCGCCGGGTAATTTCCCTCAATCCATTGCGTTGACGGCGGAGTGCCTTCGCGCCATTTGCCGGTGACTCGATTGTTGGCTCCGGGAACGCCGGCAAAGTGCCGCGCAAGGGGCCGAGACTCGAAGGTCACGCCGTACTTCTTCTGGTCAGTCACGCAGGAGCTCCTGGGGAAGTTGGAACTGGATCGGTTCAGAGTAACAAGACCGAGCGTAAAAAACTGAATTGGCCCGCGAACAGGGCAAACGCGCCGACGAGGGTGGGCTTAGGGCGTGACGGTCGGAGTATCAGTCGCTCGCCAGCAGTACCAAGCAGCGATCGACCGCCATGGCTGGAACTTCTCGCCAAACACGTCGAGTTCTTCGGGCGTGGGCATCTCGTCGAGCTTGTAGATGAGGCGATAACCGTTGCGCACGCCAAGATCGCCGACGGGCCACACGTCCAACCGGCCAAGCTGGAACATCAAGAACATCTGAGCTGTCCATCGTCCGATGCCACGCACCTGCGTGAGTTCGTCGATCACAACCTCGTCGCGCTGGCGAGCGATGCGATCGAGCGGAAGCCGTCCGTCGAGCACGTGCTGGGTGAGATCGCGCAGCGACAGCAGCTTGTTATTCGACAGCCCGGCGCCTCGCAGTTGTTCGTCGCTCAATCGCTTAACGGTCGAAGCGTCGAAAGTGCCACCGGCAAGGGCGTGTGTGCGTCGCCAGATTGTCGCCGCCGCCTTGCCTGCAAGTTGCTGGAACACGATGTTGCGCGACAGCTGCTCGAAGTGGGTGAGACCTCCGCTTCGAGGCTTGAGCTCACACGCGCCGACACGATCAATGTGCTTGCGCATGGTTCGGTCGGCCAACCTCAATTCTTCAGTTGCCGCGCGTACCTTCGCGATTGCCATAACGGCGAGTCTGACAGCACTACCCGCCAACCTGATCCCCGCTCGTTGGTTCTGGGCGCCCCACCGAGCGGGCTACGATGTGGTTTCTGAACCGATTCAGTTTATATTTGCGACTGCACCTATTTCCGGCGCAGCTTCCCTTTCAGAAAGGCTCTTTTTTTATGTCTGAGACGACCGCAGTTGACCCCGCAACTGTTGCCACCGGCTCTATGGCCAACCGCTCCACGACCGAGCGTCCGTCATCGGTAATCGATTCGACTGCTCTACTGGCCAAAGCGGTAGACCACTGGGCGGCCGCGCAAAGCGTCGCAAGAAATGTCCCTTTGACCGCACAGCTGCGAGAAGAGACGCGCGACAAGCTCGTCGGCATCATTGGTTTGAAAGGTCGAGACACCTCGTTTGCGACTACCAACCGGGAAACCGCTTCTGCTCTGGGCGCGCTAATCCACGCCGGAAGCACACTCGAACAACGCGTCAACACGTTGCATCGCGTTGCTCCAACAAAACTCGAATTTGATAGGCAAGTCGCCGAACTTCCATGGCTCGACCCAAAGCAAACCAACGCAATCATCAATGCTCGCGTTGCTAATGACGCAACACCGCAGAGCGGACTCGGGCCCGAATACCAACTTTCATCAACGATCTACGACGGCCACCGACGATTCGCTCGCGACAGCGAGTTCAGTCGGCTGGCGGTTGCAAGTACGCGTCGTACGGAATTGTTGGACGAAGCAGGCAAAGCCGGTTTAGACAGCGGTGCGATCGATGCGCTGAGCAATTGCTCAGTGCACCAACTCGATGGATTGCTTGTGCTCGACCGACTTGAAGAGACCGTCGCACAAGTCGAAACAGCGCTCGCCGGTGCACACGAAACCGACTTTGCACCGCCAACACGCAGCAATCAACACGGTCTCTAAATCGCGTTACGCAAGGCTTAAACCCGATGGAGGCTCGAGACTCGGTGAGCGTTCAACCGTTCCCGGCTCGAGCCACCACGCAACATCGGCGGGCGGCGGTGCGATAGCGCTCAGCTCACGTGGCTCGGGCCACATTGATACGCGTTCGACATTCATGTTTTGAATTACTACCGCTTCACCCGGTCGCAACGCCCGACCACTGTAAGAAGAGTCGCGGCGCACTTCGGTGATTTGCTTCTCACCGTCACTCAAATGCGGATATGGGTTCTCGTGCCCGTCTTGAGTGAAGTTGGCCACGATGCGAATGGGTCCCGCCGAAATCTCAAGCAAGCCCTGATGGTTAACCCAATTCGCTTCGATCTTGAGCGAGTTGTCTTCTGCCCAGCGGCGCAAGTGAGTACGCATGCCAATTAGTTGCGTTGCCCAAATGGCATCGCTTGGATCATTGACGAACTGACTCCAGTCGTTACGCGCCGAAACGTAGGTCTCGACGACCTGCGGGTCAGGCATATGTTCTTCGGGCATCTTGAACTCACGCGCTCGATAGAAGCGAATGCTTTGGGAGCCTTCGGGCAGATTCAGTTTTGTCGAAAACGGATACGGAGTCTTCTCACCTTCGAGATCGCCTTGAAACACCAGCACTGGCCCGCGTTGCACCATCGAAACAAGCAACGCAAGGCGTCGTCCCACGGGGTCATTTAGATACGGACGCGCACCTGTTGGCGTGTTGCCTTGTTGGTCGTGATTGTTGAAGTTCATCTGCTGCTTGGCCGGATCAATGTCATCCATCGAGTAGCGCCAACCTCGATGTGACAACGCGTCGGGCAAGTCGATCGGATGAAACTCGCGCGTGTAGGTATGCGCATCACCGCGTCCGGTTGCCGAGTCGAGAACATGGTGCGGAAAGTCTGCATAAACAGCATCCATTCCGGCACCGTTTGGATCGACCCACCAACGATCGGGATGTTCGTGTTCGGCAATCAAATACGGTTGGTGACGACGCTCGGTGCCAACTTCGTAAGAGACGCGACGGATCATGCGCGCCGGATGCTCAACGGGGTCTAACTCACTTCGCGGACCGAACGTGTATGCGTGCGCTGCGTCCAGACGCAACCCGTGAAACCCGTAGCCTTGTCGCGAAAGATAAAGACGTACAGCCGCTTCAACAAGGCCGCGCGCACCCTGCGCGTTCGGACCTTCGTCGAAGTTCAGCGGAACTCCCCATGGCGTGTCGGGATAACGCGTGCTGAAGTACGGGCCAAACTCACCGACGTAGTTGCCCTCGGGTCCGAGGTGATTGAAGACAACGTCGGCAATCACTTGTATGCCGCGCTGTTCGGCTTCGGCGTTGAACCTTTGAACACTGCGCGTTCCGTTACCAACAGCCGAAAAGCCGGGGTAGATCGCAAGCAAGTTCACTTGCTCATACCCCCAACCGAAACCGGGCTTGCCGGCCGGCGGCATGATCTCGATGGTGTCGATGCCCATTGATTTGAGCCGATCGAGATGTCCGATCGCGGCATCGAACGTTCCTTCCGGAGTGAACGTACCGACTTCGAGTTCATAGATCACAGAAGGCTTGCGCGGCTGGGCCTGACGGCGACTCGGCCACGGATACGGAGTCGGATCGATTACTTGCGACGGACCATGAACGCCGTATGGCTGCATGCGCGTCATAGGGTCAGGCAGCAACCGATCTTGTTGGTCACGCTGAAACAGATAGAGCTGACCGGGACCAGTTCGAGGCACCAGCACTTCCCACTCACCTGCATGCCAACGCGACCGCGTCATCTCCACGCGTCTCGTGCCCGACCGCCGCGGGTCAGCGGGAAAGGCTGGGTCATCCGCCGTCGGTAGCACCAAGTGCATGCGCTCAGCCTCGGGCGACCAGACACGGAAGACAGTTCCCTGCGAAGTCACTTCAGGGCCTGGGTAAGGCGTGTAGAACCAGTGCGCTTCAGGCGACCAGCGATCGACCCACGAATACGGATTGCTAGCCATGCTCAATTGACCTCAGCGGTTGTCGGGGAATGCGGGCGAATTGCAGGGATTGCATTGCAAGGAACGCAGCGGATCGTTATCCACCGTAGCTAAATCGATTTTGCGTCAATAATCGACAGTCTACGTATTTCTTTGCTTAACGAGCGCGTTGCCCGCTGTTTCCTAGTGCCGGCGGCCGACGGCGCCAAATCAACCCGCCCGCAAATCAAGCCGCCACAAACGAGGGGCCAGACGCCACCCACGGAGCAAATCCCTTTCACCTACCCAAGAAGCCCAAAAGTGGGCGCGATCCGAGCGAATTTTGGGCTTCTTGGGCAGGTGAAACAACAGGCGAGCTCTGCTGCCGGGCCACCCGGGCGAAGCACGGTTTGAGCGCGACAGGTTGGGAGGAACGGGTTGGGCGCGAGGAGGTGGATTAAGGCAGGCGCAGTGGCTTGACGAGATACGTCACGACGTGCGGCTCTTCACGAGCTTCGCCGTCGGCATCGATGCGCACCTTGAATGAGTCGAAGTGGCCGCGAGCCCAGTCGACGTATCCGTTGCGCTCATACAGTCGTTGAGCGCCGTCGTTGGCAACACCGACGGCCAGGCCGACAGCCAGATATCCGCGCTCTACGACTAGCGCCTCAGCCTTGGCAAGTAGACGTCCGCCAATGCCGCGGTTGCGCATCGACCGGTCGACTTCGAACCGACGCAACTCGGGAACGTCGGGAAAGGCTTCACGCACACGTGCGTGCACGCTGCCGGGCCAGCGGATCTGAACGTGCGCAACCGGCACCCCGTCGAGCCAAGTGATGAGGTACGTCGACTCGCCGCGCTCTTGCTCGACGAAACGCTCGTGGTGCAAACGGGCGCGACCAGACGGGAGCTCGGTTTCGAGAACGTCTAAGTCCCCCACCAGGCATGGCCGAATAATCATTTGCACGTATGCATGTTTATCGAATACCGGTTGCTATGGCAAACAAAACTGGGGTCTCAGGCAAAACCCCCTGTTCAGGTACGGTTCTCGACCGCCCACTTGTCGGCCTCGACAGGCGTGTAGGCCATCATGCGGTCGATCAGCACGTCGGGATCGGTCTCACGCATCGCCATCGCGAGCCGGTCTGGCTTCAGAAGGCCTTCGTTCACTGCGTGCTGCAACAACTGGAACAGGTGATGGAAAAACCCATCGACGTCGAGGAAGCCAATCGGCTTGTCGTGGATGTGCAACTGCTGCCACGTCATCATCTCGAAGATCTCGTCCATCGTGCCGAGCCCGCCGGGCAGGGCGACAAAACCGTCGGCAAGCTCGGCCATCTTTGCCTTGCGTTGGTGCATCGACTTCACGATGTGCAACTCGCTCAATCGCTTGTGCGCGATCTCACGTTCGGTCATCCAGTCAGGGATTACGCCGACCACACTTCCACCTTCGCTCAATGCACCGTCGGCAACAGCACCCATGAGCCCGAGGGATGCACCACCGAATACGACGCCAATCTCGCGACGGGCGAGTAGACGCCCAAAACTTTCTGCCGCCTGCAAATAGATAGGGCGGTATCCGGAACCGACGGCGCAATACACAGCAACTGACTTCATGGTTCCAACAAAATGTCACACCGTCGTGCTTTTGTTGACATCGTGAGCCACCGCAACACGCGTACAGAAACGTTTAGCCGACAAGATTCCAACGATCCGCCGTCGTTAGCAGCAGCACGCGCCGACCGCGCTGCCGCGCTCACCGCAGAAGTCGATGCGCGAAATCAAGAGATCGAAGCAAGGCTTGCGCGTCTTGGCTCGTGGTTGGTCGACAATCTCGACTCTCCCCCACTGACTATTGAACAGATGCTGCGTCCCCCAGTCGACGACAAGCCCGACCTCGGTGATCTTGCGGTGGGCGCGACGCCACCAATACGTCCGCCTCTGTTCAAGCGGTTCGGCAAGGCCGAATCTGACTATCGACGTGCGTTGATTGCCTACGAGCGACGCGAACAACAGCGTCAACTACTGCTTCACGACGCGCTCGAAACACATCGGCTCAAACTTTCGCGCTTTGAGCAAGCACGACTGCAACACAACAGCGCTCTGCCCACACTGCAAGAGTTGTATGTCGACGGACAGCCATCGGCAACAGCAGAGTGGCTGCAGTGCTGTCTCGAGAGCGAAGCAAGTCTCGATAATGCTCGGCCGCGCGTGATGACTGCATACGTCGCCGAATCGCGGCAACTCGTAGTCGAAGTCGACGTGCCTTCGATTGACATCGTTCCTAGCGTCGTGTCACACCGGTTAGTGAAGTCAAGCGGCGCAATTGTGGCAACGAAACGTCCAGTGTCGGCCGTCCGCGCGACATACCTCAACGCGTTGGCTCAAGTTGTCCTGCTTGCGCTGCACCGCGTGTTTATCGCCGACGTCGCTCGACATGTCGATACGGTGTGTTTGAGTGCGTATGTCGACGGCGTTGACCTCACGACCGGCCTGTCAATTCATCCGTGCCTTGCGACGGTCACCGTGACGCGAGAACGATTCGACGCCATAAACCTTGCTCGCGTCAATCCCGTTGCGTGCTTGAACTCACTCAATGCAACAGTTTCGAGAAATCCGGCTGAGCTACAACCAGTTCGCCCAAGCATGCAGCTCAACCTGAGCGACCGCCGCTTCGTTGCCGAAGAAGACGTGCTGTCGATGCTCGACGCGCGTCCCAACCTTCTCGAGCTGAGCCCCAGCGAGTTTGAGTCGCTCATCACCAACTTGTTCGCGCAGATGGGGCTCGAAACTCGACTGACGCGCGCATCGCGCGATGGTGGCGTTGACGTGGTCGCGTTCGATCAACGTCCGGTAGTGGGCGGCAAGGTGGTCATTCAAGCCAAGCGATACAAAGACACCGTTGGCGTCTCAGCGGTGCGCGACCTCTACGGCACGGTGCTCAACGAGGGTGCAGGCAAAGGCATCTTGGTGACGACGAGCGGTTACGGTCAGGCCGCATTCGACTTCGCCGCCGGCAAACCACTCGAGCTGCTTTCGGGCAGTCACTTGTTGTCGCTGTTGGCCGAACACGCGGGCGTCGAGGCCAAGATCGAGCGTGTCGACGAGGTGATGGTCGATTAAGAAACTCACAAGTAGCGGCAATTGCGCTGGTAGCGCCCTCTTTGGGCGAGAGTGCAGCGAAGGCACTCAAGATGGGTAAGAGTGTTGCGGCCTCCAATGAACATCCCATACCCCGAAATCGCCCTGCTGGTAGTCCTAACGCTCGTCAACGCTTTCTTCACCGGAAGCGAGCTCGCCTTTGTCTCACTGCGAGAAGGTCAGCTACAGCGCCTTGAAGAAAGTGGTGAACGCGGCCGACGAATCGTGCGGCTCGCGCGTGATCCCAACCGTTTCTTGAGCACCGTCCAGGTATGGATCACGCTCACCGGTTTCTTTGCATCAGCCATCGCAGCCATCGCAATCTCAGACCCGCTCGCCGACAAACTGCACAGCTCACTCGGGCCGATCGCACAGACGGTCTCGGTTGTCATCGTGACGCTCGTGCTTGCTTACTTCACTTTGGTCTTCGGTGAACTAGCGCCCAAACGCATCGCTATGCAGCGCGCCGAGAGTTGGGCCGGCGTTGCCTCACGCACCATTGGGTTGTGCGCACAGGTCGCCCGTCCACTTATTTGGGTGCTCGACCGTTCGACCAACGTTGTGGTGCGCTTGACCGGCGGCGACCCGGCGATGCAGCGCGAAGAAGTTACCGAAGAAGAGATTCGTGACTTACTCGAAGCGCAAGAAAATTTTTCACCCGATCAGCGATCGATTATCACCGGCGCGTTTGAGATCGCAGAACGCACGTTGCGCGAGATCGTCGTGCCCCGTGGTTCAGTGCTTGCACTCAGCGTTGACACTTCGTCGCAAGAGGGCTTGCACATAATGGCCGCAGCCGGTCACTCTCGTGCTCCAGTGCACACAGGCGATCTCGACGATGTGCTCGGTATCGTTCACTTGCGCGACCTTCTCGACGATCACGGGCTCGTACGCGATCAGGCGCGGCCAGCCACAGTGTTGCCCGAGTCACTCGGTGTTCTCGATGCGTTACGTCGCCTGCAGACAGCGCGCCAGCAAATGGCCATTGTCGTAAACGAACACGGCGGCGTAGAAGGCATCATCACCGTCGAAGATCTGCTCGAAGAGATCGTCGGCGAGATTTACGACGAGTTCGACCGTGATATTTCAGAACTCAAAAAGGCCGACGACGGTTCGTTTGAACTGCCGGGCTCATTTCCAATCCACGATCTACCCGACCTTGGCATTGAGTTGCCCGACGGCGAGGGGGCCTACGCAACAATCGCTGGCTTCGTGCTCGATCGCCTGGGCCGCATACCTGACGTTGGCGACAGCGTGACGCACGAGAAGTGGCGCGTTGAGGTGGTAACCGTGAGCGACCGGGCCATCATTCGAGTGCGCCTGCGACCTATTCAAGACACCCAGCCAGCACCCGAAGCCTGAATCCCTGGGTAGCCCCAACCCCACGCCGCGAAGCCTGAAGCTCGGGAACCGGGCCCTACCCGCGAAGCCCGAGGCTCGGCGGCCTCGCCTCAGGTTCGGGTAACCCGGCGTCTAGAGCTCGGGAACCAAACCCCAACCCGAAGTCTGAGGCCGGGAGCAGCGACCGAAACCGGGCGCCTAGAGCGCGACTGCTTACAAGTAGCCCATTGGGTTGGTTGGCGTGCCGTTCACGCGGACTTCAAAGTGAAGGTGCGGGCCCGTTGAGTTTCCGGTGTTACCCGAAAGGCCAATCACTTGGTTGCGGCTGACGCGCTGCCCCGCTGAGACCAAAAACTGGCTTTGATGCGCGTAACACGTGGCAAGGCCGCCACCGTGATTGATGCAGGTGTAATTGCCGTATCCGCTAACCCAACCCGCAGAGACAACGGTGCCGTCAGCGGCTGCATGAATCGGGGTGCCCGAAGAGACACCAAAGTCTTGGCCAGCGTGAAGCGTGTAGACGCCGGTAACGGGGTTAACACGCATTCCGAACACTGAAGTGAGGCGAGCACCGGGAACGGGGATCGCAAGAATGCCCTTTGACGGAGCCACCACCGCGCCACCGGCGTTGAGGCCACGCAGCATGGCCGCGATCTTGTCTGACTCTTGTTGAAGCGAGGCAATCTGCGCGTTGATTTCAGCCTTCTTGGCGTCGATCTCGGCGAGCAATGCCTTCTCGGCTTCTTGCTCAGCCGCCGCTTGCGCTTTCAAGCTGTCGAGCTCAGCCTTTTGGCCGGCAAGTTCTTGTTGGTGTGCAGCAACGGTGTCACGAGTTGCTTGAGCCTGTGCGCGCGACTCGGCGATCTGCTTGGTCAGGTCTTCGGCTTGGCCTTGGAGCTCGCGGTGCTGCTCGACGACGCTTCGTCGATCTTGCACGACCTGGTTCAGGTATTCGCTCGCAGCGGCAACCTGACGCATGTCTTCGGCACGCAACACAAAGTCAGCCAGGTTCTGCGTTTGTTGGCCGCCGACGTACGCGTCGACCGCCTGCTCGCGCATCTTCTTGGAACTCGCCTCGAGCGCCGCCTGCGCAGCGATCAAGAGGCTGCGAGCATCAGCTTCTTTGCGGGCTAGCTCGGCGAGAGTTGCTTCGGCCTCATCGAGTTCTCGCTGCACTTGGTCGATCTGCGCTTGCAACGCTTTCGTGCGCGCTTCGATGTCGGCCTTGCGATTGTTGATCGCATCGAGACGACCGAGCAGGTCGGCTTCTTGTTCGGAAACTTCGTCAGCTTGATCGCGCAACTGTGAGATCTGGTTGCCGATCTGCGTTTGCTTGGTCTTCGCTTCTGACTTCTTGTCAGCGGCGAGGGCAGGAACGCCGGCCGATGATGTCACCAAGAGTGTGGCAACCAACGAAAACCCTGCCACCTTGCGCCACGACTTCACGGCAGCGATCTTAAGCACGGAGACCCACAACACCCTGGTTTATCGACACAAGACCCTGGTCAAACAAGGTTTTCTGAATCGATATGGAATTTAGCCAGACAAAGTGCTGATCGCAGGCTATTTCGAGCCGTCGCGCTCTGCGTTCACGAGCCAACTCTGAGGCGTCGAGAATCAGGTATCGAGGAAGCGGTGGACGGCCACCAGCGACCCAACAACACCAACGACCACACCAACAATCAAAACCATGATTCCGGTGCCGACGGCTTGCTCAGGAGTGACAACCAACTGCCCAAGAAGTTTGTAGTTGTGGTCTTCGGCAACACCACTCATTACGAGTCGCGCGCCCATCACCGCCATGAACGCAATGGCCGCGCCCAACAAGCCCTGCAACATGCCTTCGAGCATGAACGGTATTCGGATGAACCAGTTGGTCGCGCCGACGAGTTTCATCACCGAGACTTCGCGTCGGCGAGCAAAGATCGCGATGCGGATGGTGTTGAGAATCAACAGCGATGCCGAACCCAGCAGAACAGCGGCAACAATCAGAAGGCCGGCCTGAAGCACACGTGTAACCGTGAGCATGGTTGCGATGGCCTTCTTTGCGTAGGTAACACCACGCACGCCCGGATCATCTTTGAATCTCTGACCGAGCGAATCGATGAACTCGGCCTGTGTCGGCACGATGCGGAACGATGGCGGCATGTCGTCGACTGTCAAACTCGCAAGCGTGTCGGGCTCGTTCGCGAACAAGGTCTGCGCCTCGGCGTAGGCCGCTGGCTTGTCAATGAACGTAAACCGCTTGACCTCAGGCGCAGCCGACAACTCGGCCGCTACCGCGTCGATCTGCGACTGCGGAGCGTCGGGCTTCATGAACACCGAGAGTTCGGTGCCTCCGCGCCACTGCACGGTTGCATTGGCGACACCTTGGCGCAACAGCAGCGCCCCGCCAACAAGTGCGAGCGAAACAGCAACGGTGAGAATGGCCGCCGACGACATCAGCAAGTTGCGACGAAGGTTGCTGCCCGTCTCTTTGATTACGTACGTGAGTTTTAAAGCCATGTGAAGCGACGAACCCTACTTTGCAAAGCCATAAACGCCGTCGGCTTCATCACGAACAACGTCGCCGTGATCGAGCTGGATAACACGCCGACGCATCGAATCAACAATGCCTCGATCGTGAGTCGCCATAACAACGGTGGTGCCGGTGAGATTGATGCGATCAAGCAAGCGCATGATGCCTTGCGTAGTGCCCGGATCAAGATTTCCGGTCGGCTCGTCAGCCAGAAGAATAAGCGGACGGTTGGCAAAAGCACGCGCAACTGAAACTCGCTGCTGCTCACCACCTGAAAGTTCGTCGGGGTAACGACCACCCTTTTCTGACAAACCAACGATGTCGAGAATCTGCGGCACTTGAGACTGCACGACGTGCTTGGGCGTGCCGATCACTTCGAGGGCAAAACCAATGTTCTGAGAAACCGTCTTATTGGGCAGCAGCTTGAAGTCTTGAAAAACACAGCCCAGGTTGCGACGCAGGTAAGGAACCTTCCACGGTGGAAGGCTGCCGACGTCTTTACCAGCCACCCAAATCTTGCCCTGGTCGGCTTGTTCTTCTTTGGTCAGCAGACGCAAGAAGGTCGACTTACCGGAGCCTGATGGACCGACAAGGAAGACGAACTCGCCTCGGGTGATCTCAAGCGAGCAATCGCGGAGGGCAACGGTGCCGGCCTTGTAAGTCTTGGTGACGTTTTCGAGTTTGATCATGTTGAAGTACAGCTGCCCTCTGGATTCGACAACTGAGCGCCGAAGGTTGTCCAGAGTAGTCGGATTGCGAGCCTAAACCGCCCAAACAACACCCAGAGTGTGGGTATCGCTGCTCTCAGCTGTTCTAGCTGCCGCGGGTGCCTTTGTTGCGCCGAGCCTGGTCGATCGAGCGTTTGGCCTCGACAAAGATTTCACCAACGCTGGAAACCGCCCGACCCAACTTCTGCGGAAGTGAAGAGGCCACGGGGCTACCACCCGACCGCCGAGCCGGCTCGCCATCTTGCTCGGCCTTAGGGATAAAGCTCGAGGGGTCGCCCGCGTTGTGGTCTGTGTAGATGTCGTCGCTGCGAGACGAAATCTTCTTGGCCTTCTTGACGATCTTTTTGCTGGCCTTGCTGTCTTTGACCAGATCGTCTTGGCCGGGCTCTAGGTC
Organism: Acidimicrobiales bacterium; assembly: GCA_044220495.1. Lineage (GTDB taxonomy): Bacteria > Actinomycetota > Acidimicrobiia > Acidimicrobiales > JBBSGY01 > JBGAQY01. Next base: position 51,519 of record JBGAQY010000009.1, on the reverse strand, counting down.
ATCCCATCCCATGGGCCATATTGTGCCCGTTTTCGCCCCGAGTGACACGCAATCTATGCCCAGTTAGGCCGGGCTCCGTTTACTCCGCAGTGCTTTGACGGGCTCGGCGCCAACGCAGGTAGGCCTCCATGAAGCCGTCGAGGTCACCGTCGAGAACGTTGTTCACACTGCTCGTTTCATGCTTCGTGCGTTCATCTTTGACCATCTGATACGGCGCCAATACATACGAACGAATCTGCGAACCCCAACCCACTTCGGCTTTCTCGCCGGCAATGGCCGCTAGCTCGGCCTCGCGTTCTTGGCGGGCAAGGTCAGCGAGCTTCGAGGCCAAAACCTGCATGGCACGGTTCTTGTTTTGCAACTGCGAACGCTCGTTTTGGCATGACGCAACAGTTCCGGTCGGGATGTGGGTGATGCGCACTGCCGAGTCAGTGACGTTGACGTGCTGACCTCCGGCACCCGACGAGCGGTAAGTGTCGATGCGTAAATCTTTTTCGTCGATGTCAACATCGGCCGGCGCTTCTTCGAAGAAAGGGGTGACTTCCATCGAGGCAAACGCAGTGTGTCGGCGCGCTTGTGAATCAAACGGAGAGATGCGCACCAAGCGATGCACGCCCTTCTCAGACTGCAACCATCCATACGCATAGCGCCCGCGCACAATAAAGGTTGCCGTTGTTATGCCGGCTTCTTGACCGGCGGAGACTTCGTCGAGTTCGACTGAGAAGCCGTGACTCTCGGCCCAACGCAACTGCATGCGCAACAACATCTCGGCCCAGTCTTGTGAGTCAGTACCGCCCGCACCCGAGTGGACTTCGCAAACCGCGTCGTGTTCGTCCCACTCGCCCGAGAACAATGAGCGCAACTCAATCGTGTCGAGTTCAGAGGAGATGGCAGACAACATCGCCGAGACTTCAGACTCAACAGACTCGTCGCCTTCTTCGACGCCGAGCTTCCACAACGTGTCAGCATCTTCGGTGCGCGCCGCCAAGTCGTCGCACTTCTTTACGTCGTCGTTTACTTGGGTGTACTCGCTCGAGACCTTGCGGCCGCGTTCGGGGTCATCCCACAAGTTGGGTTCGGCGACTTCGACCTCGAGCTCAGCCAGACGCTTGCGCGCTGAATCGATGTTCAAGTAGCGCTCGGCTGCGCTGACCCGTTCTCTGATTGATTTGAGATCGTCTGAGAAGTCACGCATGAATGGCCCATCGTATGGCACTGAGCGATTGGTTCTGCCCGAGGCGCTTCATAGACAATCAGCAATGCCTTCCAATCGGACTGACGACGCATTTCCACCCTACGTACTCGAAGCCCGCCAGAGAGGCCTCGTCGTGCCGGCCAGCTGGGGTCATAACAACGAAGCCGAAATGATGGAGACAGTGCACCTTCAGTGGCTGATCGATGACGTAGGTGTGAATGCCGAGGGGCCCGACCTCAATGATGACTTTGACGCTGAACCGCCCGCCTCACCCAACCCTGACGATTTGGCAGCTCGAGATTGGCAGTACGCGCTGAGGGGCTTGGCTGGCTTAGACAACCCAACCCTCAAGCCGATCGTCTGCGCTCTAATTAACGTGTCGACACCAGAACCAACGCTCGCGCAGTGCAAGGCAATCGGTCGGCGGCTTTTTGAAGCCGAAGCAGCGAATCAATATCCAACCACGGAAGCAATTGCACAGACCTTGCAAACTCACATCGACAAATCTCTCGCGGCGGCTGTTCCTTACCCGGAGTTCTTGACCAGACAGCGAGTGCCTCATCCATCAAGTTGGGAGGACCGCGATGTCGAATTGATGACTGTCGTTGAGTTGCACCTACTCGTCATCGCAAGTGAGGTTGAAGACCACACCCTTGCCGGCACTGAGATCGAACTCGAATGGCAATTCGCCGAGTGGGGGCTAGGTGCTTTGCGCGACGAGACGCTGGGCCCGTATGTAAGAGCTGCTTATGAAGTCGACGACGCTCACGAGCCACTCTTCTACAAATGCGCGGCGATTGGCGAAGACCTGTTTGAAGATGCCACCGCAGGTGTGCGGCGTTCACATGATTTTGCGAGGGCGCTTTATCTGGCGACTGATCAACGTTTCGCAGGCCTTGCCGCGCCGGCGGCCGACCGCGGTCGAATTGCTTCGCAGAACCTCGTCTAATTCTGCCCGTGACAGTTCTTGTATTTCTTGCCTGAACCGCAGTAGCAGGGGTCGTTGCGGCCAATCTTTTCGTGCTCGTCGCGAACAACCGGTTGGTGTTGCACGTAAATGCCATCGGGCGGCTCTTCACGATTGGCCGGCAGCGGTACTGACGGTTGTGAAATAGCCGACGGTTGCTGCGCGACGATCGCAGCCGGCCGCTGCACAGGGTCTTCAGGGGCTTGAAACTCGGCCTTCGACATATCGGGCGCCACCGTCTGCGGCTCAGTCACGAACTCGCCATGCATGATGTGACGCAAGTAGTCATCGTCGATTGACGTGATCAACTCGCCAAACAACGCGTAGCCTTCTCGCTGCCAAGCAACCAACGGATCTTGTTGGCCCATTCCGCGAAGGTTGATGCCCTCTCGCAAGTAGTCCATCTCAGAAAGGTGCTCGCGCCATTTCTGATCGATCATGCGGAGCATCACCAAGCGCTCGAGTACGCGCATCGTGCCAGCACCGCCGGGCATGTTGGCTTCTTTTTCTTCGTAAAAGCCGCGCGCGTCACCGAGCACGAGGTCAACGATGTCGTCGGCGCTCGGAACTTCTTCGATGTCTTTGACGCTCAAACGAATTGGGTAGTACTGACCAAGCTCGTTGATCATCGATTGGGGATCCCACTCGGCAACGTCTTCATCAGTGAAGCCTTCGACGATGCCTTCAAGCGTTTCGTCGAGTAGCTGCATCGTGCGGTCGCGTAGATCGTCACCGTCGATGACTTCCATACGGCGCGCGTAGATCACCTTGCGTTGCTCGTTCATGACAGCGTCGTACTTCAAGACGTCTTTGCGAATCTCGGCGTTGCGCCCCTCAACGGTGTTCTGCGCACGCTCGATTGCCTTGGTGACCATCTTTGCTTCGATCGGCACGTCTTCGGGCAAGGCACGATCCATCACCCAAGACATCGCGCTCGTTGCGAATAGACGCATGAGCTCGTCTTCTAGCGACAAGAAGAATCGGCTCTCACCAGGGTCGCCTTGGCGACCCGAACGTCCACGCAACTGATTGTCGATACGACGCGATTCGTGGCGCTCACTACCAAGCACATAGAGGCCGCCAAGCTCGCGAACTTCATCGCCTTCACGTCGACACTGCTCTTCGAACTTGGGCAACAACTCTTTGAAAGCGGCTTGACCTTCGTCGCTTTGAGGATCGATGCCACGGGCCACGACCTCGGCCGCTGCGAGACCCTCGGCGTTGCCACCAAGCAAGATGTCGACACCACGACCAGCCATGTTGGTAGCAACAGTGACCGCACCCAATCGCCCGGCCTGGGCAACGATGTTGGCTTCACGTGTGTGTTGCTTCGCATTTAGAACTTCGTGCGGCACGCCGCGCTTTTTCAACAAGCTCGACAACACTTCTGACTTCTCAACCGAAGCCGTACCGATGAGAACCGGTTGACCATCTATGTTTCGCTCGATGACGTCTTCAACAATCGCGTTGAACTTGCCCATCTCGCTCTTGTAAATAAGATCGGGCTCGTCGATGCGCTGCGGCGTGCGGTGAGTGGGAATCGGCACGACGGGCATCTTGTAGGTGCTGTTGAACTCACCGGCTTCGGTTTCTGCCGTACCAGTCATGCCTGACAACTTGTCGTAGAGACGGAAGTAGTTCTGCAGTGTGACCGTTGCCCAAGTGTGATTTTCTTCTTGGATCTTCACGCGCTCTTTGGCTTCAACGGCTTGGTGCAAACCATCTGACCAACGACGACCTTCGAGAACCCGACCCGTGAATTCGTCGACGATCTTCACTTCGCCGTCGCCGATGATGTACTCCTTGTCGCGGTGGTAAAGCTCTTTCGCTTTTAGTGCCGCGTTGAGTTGGTGCACGTAACTAACAGCACCAACGTCGTAAAGGTTGTCGACACCAAGAGCCTTCTCGACTTTCTCGATGCCTTGCTCAGTTGGAACGACTGTGCGTTTCTCTTCGTCAACTTCGTAGTCATCATCGCGTCGAAGCGAGCGAACAATGCCTGCGAATTGGTAATACATCTTGGCGGAGTCGGAACTCGGGCCACTAATGATGAGTGGCGTGCGAGCTTCGTCGATGAGAATGGAGTCGACCTCGTCGACCATCGCGTAGTAGTGGCCGCGTTGGGTCATCTCGTCGCGACTTTGCGCCATGTTGTCGCGCAAGTAGTCGAAACCGAGCTCAGTGTTGGTGCCATAAGTGATGTCGGCCGCATACACCGCTCGTTTTTGCTCTTGCGTCATGCCCGGCAAGGCAATGCCGACGTCGAGACCGAGCCAGCGGTGAACCTGACCCATCCAGTTCGCATCGCGCTGAGCCAGATAGTCGTTAACGGTGACGACGTGCAGACCTTGCTTGGTGAGCCCGTTTAGGTACACCGGCAATGTCGACACGAGTGTTTTACCTTCACCGGTCTTCATTTCGGCAATCCAACCGAAATGCAACGCCGCGCCACCCATGAGTTGCACGTCGTAGTGGCGTTGGCCGATCACACGTGACGCAGCTTCGCGAGTTACAGCGAAGGCCTCGATCAAGACATCGTTGAGTGCGTCTTCGAGTTTGTCTTTGCGACGTTGTTCGACACGTTCGAGTGCGTTTTTGCGTTGCTCACGCGCTTCACGACGCTCTTTCTCGAACTCTTCTCCATCGCCGTCTTCGTCGACGATCTGATTGAGAGCTTCGAGCTCGCGCTGATCTTCACTGTCGTCGCCGAGGTCGGTGCCGACCGCTCGCGCAATCCGCTCACGAAACTCGACCGTCTTGTGCTGAAGCTCGCTATCGCTCAGCGCCTTTATCTCAGGCTCAATAGCGTTGATATCGGGCACGAGCGACGCGAGCGCACGCTGTTTCTTGCCCTCGCCGGCCCGCAGAAGCTTGTCAAAGAGACCCATGATGGGCCCAACTCTACCGACCAACGGTCTCTAGCGTGCCCTACTGCGTGGCGCGCTGAGTTCGCTGGCGATTTTCAGGAGATTCGGGCGTCCACTCATCGCCATCGAGAATGCGATTCGATTTGGCGTACATAGCGGCCTCCATCCGGTCGTGAAGTTGCAGCTTGGCCAGGATGTTTCTCACGTGATTCTTGACCGTGCTCTCTGAGATCTCGAGCGTGTCAGCGATCTGTGCGTTGGTGTGGCCGAGCGCGACCTGCCGCAAAACGTCGGTCTCCCGAGCGGTGAGCGGCGACAACGAAGGCTCATGAGGACGTTGCTCGCGCTCTGAAAGAGCACTGAATTCAAGTAGGAGCTTGGAAGCCATCGACGGCGAGAGAAAGCTTTCGCCTTGCATGACCGAACGGATGGCCGTTGCCACCGTCGCCACCGAAACTTCTTTGAGGATGTAACCGCTCGCGCCGGCCTTTATCGCCGAATAAAGATCATCTTCTTCATCGCTGATCGTGAGCATGAGGATCGATGCGGTCGGGCAAGTCTTTTTGATCGCGCGCGCGGCTTCGATTCCACCGACACCAGGCATGCGCACATCCATCAACACGACATCAGGTGCATGTTCGACGGCTTGTGCGATAGCCGTCGTGCCGTTGTCAGCTTCAGCGACAACCTCAATATCAGGCTCGCCAGTAAGCACGGCGTTGATGCCACGCCTAAATAGAGCCTGATCGTCGGCGAGCAGAACTCGAATGCTCCCCCTGGTGTTTGGCCACTCGCTGGTCACACGGAAACCTCCGTAAGCTCGCTCGCACTCTACAACGTAGTGAATTTTGGTTGCGCGTGACTGACCTGGTCTTTGACCCCACACTCGCCTGCAGAAAGGGTCTACCCGACCTTTGTAGCGACTAACAGGCCCATTCGATCAAACAAATGAGCCGCTTGCCCAAACACAGCTAACACGGGTATTGCCTCTTCTCTCTCGGGCTCGAGTGTCGAACCGATCGAGAGGCAGGACTTACTTCTAAGCCGCACCATGCTCAACAACACAAGGTTGTCTTACGTGGGTCGTTTCGCCTGCGACTGGCATCGACTTTCAACCACAGACTCACGCACAACCAGCCCGAATGATAGAAGACACGCCGTCGTTGCGCAGTGGCGTGCGCGCCGCAACGGCTCCATGTATCGACTCGATGCCCACGCTGCGGAGCAAATTTGCAGCGGTTGCAAGCGATGAACCCGTCGTGCACACGTCGTCAACCAAGCAAACCGACTTGATGTTGGTCGTCAGAGCAACTCGAGCGAGCTGCAACCGCGGCCCACTCGACCTCACATCACGCGACTGTGCCGTCTGATGATGGTCATCAACCCGGGTGAAGAGGCGTCGACAGGGCCGACCCAAGCGGCGAGCGACTTGGCGGCCAAGAAGCTTGCCGAGATCGAACCCACGGCCTCGAACGCCGGAGGGAGTCGATGGCACCCAGGTCACGAGCTCAATCGAACCACCCGCCTGGCTCGCCCAAAGCTGAGCCGCGAGTTCGTCGGCTAGCCACGACAAGCAACCTCGACGGTTGGCGTACTTGGCCCTCGTCAAGAGCTCGGTGCCCGCCCCCGAGTAGCCCATGACGGCGTGGAGCGTGTCGAGCCCGGCGGGAATGCCCTGGTCGACAGGAGGCGGGAGAGTGGCAATGCATGGCCCGCAGGGCGCCGAACCAAGCCGCCGGCAAAGCGGACACGAATCTGGGAAAAGCAGCACCCGATTCACAGTAAGTCGAACGTGTGACAACCCTCAGAAGAATGCGCTGACCTGCCGATGAACACCCAGTCGGACGGATAACTGGGAAGGAGGGGCGAGTTGAAGAGGTTTCGGCTTAAGGCTTTGTGTGCGGCCGTGACCATCGCCCTCGTGCTTCCCACCGTAGGGGCCTCACCAGCTCGTGCCGCTGACGACCCTCGCTTCGCCCCGATTGTCGCGGGCGCGACCACCAATAGCCCCGACTCAGTGCTCGTGCGCTTCAAGACGGGCGTAAAAGCAAGCACGACCGAGAAACTCACCGACTCGCTCGGCCTCGATTTCAGCGAACACCTCAGCGTTGCCAACGTCGACGTTTACGACGTTTCCGGCAACAAAGACACCGACGATGTTGTCACCGCGTTGCGCAAGCACTCGAACGTTGAGTTGGCCGAACCTGACTACGACGTTCATCCATCGGCCGTCACGGCGGACGCGCTCACCGATTCAATGTGGGGTCTCGAAAACTTCGGTCAGTCGATTGCCGGTCAAAGTGGCACGAACGGTGTTGACGTTGATGCGGTACCTGCGTGGAACACGTCAACCGGTGCCGGTGTGATCGTTGGTGTACTCGACGAAGGCGTTGACATCTCGCATCCTGAACTCGCAAGTCGCATTTACCGAAACACAGCGGATTGTTTCAGCGATGGCATCGACCATGACCACAACGGTTACGTCAACGACTGCAACGGCTGGGACTTTTATCACGGCGACAACACCGTGTTTGATGTTGCCGACGGCGACGACCACGGCACGCACGTTGCTGGAACCATTGGTGCAGTTGCGAACAATGGCGTTGGCGGCGCCGGCATTGCGCCGAACGTGACGATCTTGCCGCTCAAGTTTCTCGGACCAAACGGTGGAGCAACATCTGACGCGATCAGCGCGATCGCTTATGCAAAGAGCCGCGGCGCTCGCATCATCAATTGCAGTTGGGGTGGCACTGCATATTCGCAAGCGCTGAGAGACGCAATTGCCAACTCGGGCATGGTGTTCACGGTTGCTGCCGGAAACAGCGGCAACGACATCACGCAGGTTCCGCAATATCCAGCGGCATTCAATCTGGCAAATCAGTTGACCGTTGCGGCTGTTGACAATCGCGGCAACCTTGCAAGCTTTTCGAATCGAGGCGGAACAACAGCCGTCGGCGCACCCGGCGTCAATATCTTGAGCACAATGCCTCGCAAAGACGCGGCCGGAATCGCAATCGACTATTTGCCGAGCAGCAACGCATTCAAGTCGGCGTTCTGGGGTTTCGGCCTCGAAGCAGTCGACGGTGCAACAACACGACGCGACCTGCTGCGGGCGCAGATGATTCGCCTTGGTGCCTCTGCCCTCAACACGCCCATAACAATCGTTGACGACGACGAATCAAGCTCGGGCTCAACCAGCACACCCGACACGCGTTCTTACTATTACGACGCTTTGATTGCGTCTGGATATTCCGACGTACAAGTGATCGACGTAACGCGCGATCAGCCCGGCCCCGCCGAAGGGACCATCCACGGCCGTACGGTGATTTGGGAAACCGGATACGCGGTGGGCTCGACAACCATCACCACTCTTCACAGTGTCGACGTTCAGCAACTCGCGACTTTCTTGGGAGCCGGTGGCAAAGCACTCGTTGCCGGCGCCGATGCGATTTGGCGCAACGAAACGTCTGACCTCGTGCGCAACTATCTGGGAGTCAACTTCGTGTCAGAAGGCGACACACGCGCTACCGCCAGCGGAGTCACTTCGACTTTCGGCGGCATGAACATCAGTCTCACTGGTGCCGACAGTCCAAAACACGCCTTCCACCAATACCAAGACATCGTCAAGCCGTGGCTCGCCGAATCACTCACCACGCTCGCACTGGCCGCAGAGCCCAACTACAACGAGGCTTACGGATACAAAAACGGCACATCGATGGCCGCGCCCCACGTCGCCGGTGTCGCTGCCCTCGTGATTGCCGCACAGCCAGCGATAGCGGCGGCGGCCGTCGTGTCAACCATCAAGAACACAGTTAAACCGCTTGCATCGCTGACATCAGTGACGACAACCGGCGGAATGGTCAACGCTGCTGCCGCCGTCGCTGCGGTTGCGCCCAACCCGGGCAACCCGATTTCGGGGGCTGCGGGCACGGCCGGCGCATCGGCACCATCAGATGGATACCGCTTTGTTGCTCGTGACGGCGGAATCTTCACTTTTGGCAATGCAGGCTTTTACGGATCTGCAGGCGGCGAACGCCTCAACAGTCCGATAGTCGCCATCGCGACAACACCCGATCGTTCGGGATACTGGCTAGTCGGCGCGGACGGCGGAATCTTCGCCTACGGCAACGCAACCTCATACGGATCGCTGGGTGGCACGCGCCTCAACCAACCAATTGTTGGCATTGCGTCAACACCATCGGGCAAGGGTTACTGGCTGGTTGCATCAGATGGCGGCATCTTCTCTTATGGCGATGCGTCGTTCTACGGATCAACTGGCGCCATCAAACTCAATCAGCCGATTGTCGGAATCGCATCGACACCGTCGGGCAAGGGCTATTGGTTGATCGCACGCGACGGCGGAATCTTTGCCTACGGCGACGCTCAATTCTTCGGATCGACCGGAAACATCAAGCTCAACCAACCAATCGTCGCTGCCCTCCCATCGCCAAGCGGCAAGGGTTATCAACTCGTAGCGAGCGACGGCGGCTTGTTTGCCTTTGGTGATGCAACGTTCCATGGATCAACTGGCGCCATCAAACTCAATCAACCGATTGTCGGCGCAGCAGGCACTGGCAACGGCGGCGGTTACTGGCTCATCGCTAGCGACGGTGGCGTGTTTGCTTTTGGCAACGCCGGCTTCTTCGGCTCAACGGGCGCCATCAAACTCAATCAGCCAATCGTCGGCGCAGCGCACTAGCTGCACCGACGGCGTTGGCGAGTTGACGAACCTTTAGTAGCGGTAGTGGTCTGCCTTGTATGGACCCTCTTGAGGCACACCTAAGTAGTCAGCTTGACGTTGCGACAACTCAGTGAGCTTGACTCCGAGTTTGTCGAGGTGAAGTCGAGCGACTTGTTCGTCGAGCTTCTTTGGCAACACGTAAACCTTGGTGTCATAGGCCGCAGTGTTCGTGTAGAGCTCGATCTGCGCCATTGTTTGGTTGGTAAAGCTTGCTGACATCACGAAACTGGGGTGTCCGGTTGCGCAGCCGAGGTTGAGCAACCGCCCCTCGGCGAGCAAGATGATCGAGTGGCCGTCTTCGAAACGCCACTCATCAACTTGGGGCTTGATAGTGATGCGTTCGATGCCAGGCGTACGAGTCAAACCGAGCACGTCAATCTCGTTATCGAAGTGACCGATGTTGCCAACAATTGCGTTGTGCTTCATCTTTGCCATATCGGCCGCCGTGATGATGTCGCGATTGCCAGTAGCTGTTACAAAGATGTCAGCAGTGCTGACTACTGCATCAAGCGTCGTGACTTCGTAACCCTCCATCGCTGCTTGCAATGCACAAATCGGGTCGATCTCGGTGATGATCACACGCGCGCCCTGACCTTTGAGTGACTGCGCGCAACCTTTACCAACATCGCCGTAACCCAACACGACAGCAACCTTGCCGGCCAACATGACATCGGTGGCCCGCATGATGCCGTCGACGAGTGAGTGACGACAGCCATAAAGATTGTCGAACTTCGATTTCGTCACCGAGTCGTTTACGTTGATTGCCGGAAACAACAAGGTGCCCGCTTCCATACGTTGGTAAAGACGGTGCACGCCCGTTGTTGTCTCTTCAGAAACACCTTTGATGGCGTTTGCGATGTTGGTCCAGACATTTTGGCCGGGAATGATCGTGTTGCGCAGCGTGTCGAGCACGATTGCGTACTCTTCGCTGTCGTCTTCAGTCGCAGCGGGAACGGCGCCTGCTTTTTCAAACTCAGTGCCGAGATGCACGAGCATGGTTACGTCGCCACCGTCGTCGAGAATCATGTTTGGCCCGGTGCCGCCCGGCCACGTAACGGTCTGAAGAGCCGTCCACCAATACTCTTCGAGCGTTTCACCCTTCCATGCAAAGACGGGCACACCCTGAGGATCATCGATGGTGCCGTTGGGACCAACAGCAACCGCAGCGGCGGCGTGGTCTTGCGTCGAGAAGATGTTGCACGATGCCCAGCGCACTTCAGCACCAAGGTGCGTCAGTGTCTCGATCAAAACTGCTGTTTGAACAGTCATGTGAAGCGAACCGGCAATGCGCGCACCAGATAGTGGACGACTCGAGCCGTACTGCTCGCGCAAGGCCATGAGGCCTGGCATTTCAACCTCGGCCAATTGGATCTCTTTGCGACCAAAGTCGGCAAGCGAAATGTCGGCAACTTTGAAGTCGAACGCTCCGCCCGTCAGCGAAGTAGTTGGGTTGCTTACGGTCTGAGTCACTGCGGTCTCCTAGTGCTCTCGCAGAGCGTTCTTGAGGGTGGATACGAAAGTAGTCGCGCTGGTGTCAACACCACTGCGATTGGCAACGAGAATCGAGGCAACATCGCCGATCATGACGAGATCGAGCAATTGCGCGAGCGCGCCATCGCCTTCGGCGCGCACCTCTTCAATGCCGGCGACAAAAGGTGCAAGATGTTCGTGCGTCAACTCGAAACGACGCGTGACTTGTGGGTGCTCATCGTCGTGACGCAACGACACGACTACGACTTGCGAAATCAATTCGGGAGTTGCACCATCCCAACCCATCACGTCGTTATGTGAAAGCTCGGGTTGCGCAGCCCAAAAGGCAGGAACGCGCGCGTTGGTGTTGAGCTGCGCCTTCCAGCGCTTTGCGGCAGCAGCACCGATGGATCCGCCACCGTGCACAATCGCCAGCTTGCCCGTGACGGCAGACGCAATGCGCTCGGCAACGTTGCCAGTTTTCGTGAGTTCGGCGCTGCGAGCGCGCAGCTGCTCTACCGCAAGGTCAATCCATTGAGTCGCGCCAACGAACAGCCCGACCTCTTCGAGGATTGCAATAGCCGGCGTCGCCAACGCACCAATTGCGGCGCGCGAAGGAACATTGCGCGGCACATGCACGACTGGGGCGCCCCAACTACCAGCGAGCTCACCAAGACGGCCGCCGCGTGTGATCGCGACAACTTTTGCGCCCTGCACCGCTGCTTCAGTTGCTGCCTCGATTGTCTCTTCGGTGTTTCCCGATGCCGATATCGCAAAAACGAGCGAACCCTCGCCAACGAACGCAGGCAGTTCGTATGACTTGACCACCGTGACGGGCACCGGCATGAACGGACCAGCCGTTGCCTGCAAGATGTCGCCAGCAATGCCGGCTGCGCCCATGCCAATGACGACGACGTGCTCAACGCGCTCACGTGTCGGCAGACCCTCGAGCCCGCGCGACGCACGTACGGCGTGTTCGACTTGGTCAGGTAACGAATAAGCGGCTTGGAGTAATTCGTCAGATGACAACAACAGAGTGTCGGTCATGAGCATCCAATCGTTTCGTTGTTGGTGAAGATCACAAGTTGCGTTGGCCGGTTTTGAACGCGTCGCCCGCATCGGCCTTGGCCATCAAACGACGATGTTCGCCGTCGTCAGCGGTGGTCGCTTCGTCGATCAAAAGAACGGGAATTGAACCGTTGCGCACTTCGTATTTGCGCTTGAGGCGACTGTTGTAGAGACATGCTTCGTCTTCGAAATACAGCAGCTCGCTCTTGTCATCTGGGCACACCAAGATGTCGAGCAAGTCAGCAGAAACCCCCATTGCTACCCGCCCCTCAGTTACTTCCAAATAGCGCGCGCACTTCAGCGACTCGTTCTTGGCAGGCCTCGGGGGTTTTTGCTTCGAGGTTGAGACGCAACAACGGCTCAGTGTTTGACGGACGCAAGCTAAACCACCAGTCGTCTAGTTCAACAGTCAAACCGTCAAGGCGATCTTGTTTGGCGTCGGCATAGTGCGCCGCGACTTTGTCGATCGTTGCAATTGGGTCGGGCACTTCGGTGTTGATTTCACCCGAGGCTGCGTAGCGCTCAAACGGGCGACGAAGTTCTGACAATGGTTGGTCGGCCGCCGACACGAGACCGAGCACGATCATGGCGGCGATAATGCCCGAGTCAGCGAAGTAGTTGTCGCGGAAGTAGTAGTGACCCGAGTGTTCGCCCCCGAACACGGCGTTGTTGTCAGACATCAGGGCCTTGATATAGGAGTGCCCAACGCGCGAACGAACGCCTACGCCCTTGTTCTCTTCGATCACCTCAGGCACGGTCTTCGAACAGACAACGTTGTAAACCACACTTGAGCCTGGGTTCTTTTCGAGGATCGAAGCAGCCACCATTGCTGTGGTGATCGAGCCCGACACGGGTTGTGCTTGATCGTCAACCAAGAAGACGCGGTCGGCGTCGCCGTCGAACGCGAGACCAACATCAGCACCGGTCTCAAGGATGCGCGCCTGCAAGTCGCGCAAGTTCTCAGGCTGAATTGGGTCGGCTGGATGATTCGGGAACGTTCCATCGAGTTCTGGATAAAGAATCTCGACTTCAAACGGAAGGCCAGCAAACACGGCCGGCGCAATCAGGCCGCCCATTCCATTCGCAGTGTCAGCGACAACCTTGAGAGGACGCAAAATCGACAAGTCGGTGAACGAACGAACGTGTTCGACGAAAGCCGCCAGCACATCTTGTTTAGTGATGTTGCCAGTTGTGCCTGCCGGCGCTGGTTGGTTCGCTTTGACCATCTCTTTGATCTCAGCAAGCCCACTTTCAACACCAACCGGACGCGCCCCAGCACGACACAGTTTGATGCCGTTGTAGGCAGCGGGGTTGTGCGAGGCAGTCAGCATTGCGCCCGGCGCGTCGAGATGACCGGCCGCAAAATAAAGAAGGTCGGTCGAACCCATGCCGAGGTCGACCATGTCGAGACCTTGGCTCGTCACACCTTCGGCAAACGCTGCGCTCAGCTCGACGCCCGATGGACGCATGTCGCGGCAAATCAAGATGCGCTGCGCGCCCTCTTTCTGCATGAGGGCTGCAAAAGCAGCGCCGACCGAACGACAAAGGTCGGCGTCGAGTTGGTCAGGCACCGTCCCTCGAATGTCATATGCCTTGAAGACGGTGTCGATTTCAGCCACTGCTTGCCTCTCAGAATTGGACGTTTGCGGCCCACCCTACTGGGAAACAGGGCCCTCGTTCCGGCTATTCGGGCTGCTCAGCTCGTTCGACAGGCTCGACAGGCTCGACAGGCTCGGCTCGCTCAGTGCGCTCAACTTCGTCAGTGACTGCGTCACCCGACTCTTCCTCATCGGCTGAGTCGTCAACGTCGTCCAGTTCATCGATGTCGTCGCCGGTGTCGTTCTGACGGTCACGACGGCCAAACCAAGCGAGCCCGAAAATGCCAAGCGCAGTTGCCGACCCTCCCAAGAAGTCGACGGGCGTACGACCGAAGTGCAAACGCACGTGATTGCTAGTCGGAATTACGACCATCAAGTTGGGCGTAACTCGGTAAACCTTGTCGGCGCCAGTTACTTGCCAGTTGGGGAAGTACGACGCCTTGATGAGCATGGGGATCCCCGTGCGGTCGACATCAAACGAAATCGAATCGTCGCTTGTTGCAATGAAGGTCACGTTGGCAGGATCAAGCGGAACGCGTTGCGCCGGCTCATTTGCATTGCCAACGCGCGGCCATTCTTTTGGCCCCGACGAAGCGAGCAACACATCGAAGTTGGCGGGGTCTTGATACCAAGTCACAGAGTTGGCCAACCAGGCGTCGCGAGCGTTGCGCTCTCCCGGAGGCTCGCTCTTGAACGTCGTGGTTACGTCTTGCTGATCGGTCATCACGGCGGGCATGTTGACGAGTGATGACACCAAATCAGTGCCGGCAATCTCGTAAGCGTTCCATGTTCGTTCGGTTCCGTCAGTAGCGGCGGCAGCCGGAATCGTTCCAACGAGCGTGAGTCGATGATCGGTCGCCGCTTGCGCCTGTGCGTCGGGTGAAATTGCCAAGTAGTACTTGACGCCCATGAGTTGAAGCTTGGTGACACCAGTTGCAACATCCAAAGACCCGTAAGGCATGTTGCGCATGGCTTGCGATGGCGACTTCGATAGCAAACTCTGATTGAGGAAGTGATACGGAACCGTTGCCGATGACTCGAAGAACAAACCTTCCATCGAACCAATGCATCCGTCGGTGCGCGTGGGTAACAACATCGGCGCCATCGGAGTGCCAAAGCGGTCGAGCTCGTTTTCGTATTCCCACATTGCGCGCCCGCAGCCGTGGTCTTTGCCGACCTGTTTCATCATCTCGACAAGGCTTTGAAACTCGGGATAGGCAGGCTTCTTTTCGTAACCGGAGTAATTCCACGCGGCCCATGACGGAATGAAGTTGACGGTGCCGGTGTCAGTTGGCTGATGCCACAGGCCTGACTTGCTCCACCACGACGGCGCAGGCAACGCAGACATAACGATCAACAACGCGCCCGTCATCGCAACTAGGGGCGTGACGTAAGTCATGCCGTCGGCAATGTCACGACTCGCTTCGGAGAAACGTCCTTTTATCGAACGCACCGCGTTTGCAACACCCCAACCGAGTTCAGATACAAGCAACGCGGCGAGCATGTAGAAGGAGAGGTACCAAAACGGCAGAATGCGCGCGTTCCACAAGCGACCTTGCGGTAGGTAGATAAACCCAATCGCGGAAACGACCGCCAGCATGATGAAGAAGATTCCGACGCGTCGCCGTAAGAACAACGACACTCCAGCACCAGCAAAAGCAGCGACGGTCAACCAGTCGAGTTTGGTAGGAAACAGCGCGTCTGAATAGGTCTTGATCTCTTCGCCGTACAACGTGAGACCACTGACAACACCAGTGCCGATCTTTTCCCAACCCATGTCGTTCATGTAGGTCGAACGCAAAACGAACGGCACTAGCCAGAAGCATGCGAGCAAGCCGCCCATGGCGCCAACGGTCACTACCCACCACAAACCATCGAGGCGCGTCTTGATTGCCGCACGCCAATCAAACGGAGGTGGAGGCAGCGGATTATCGCCACCAATCACAACTGTCTGCGGCTGCAGTTGCAGAACAGGCGCCGGCTTGGGCGGCTTGTCAGAAGTCAACGTCGAGCCAGTGACGAGCTTCATGAGAAGCAAGATCACGCCGCCAGTAAAGGCGAAGATCGTCGGCAAGATGTGACTGAGAAGCAGCAACCCAAAAACAATTGATGCAGCAACGCGCCGGCGATGCGTGTCGAGGCCGCCGGCCACGAGTCCCAACAACACAAACGCAAGTGAGAGTCCGATCGAGAAGGCGAACTCACCCGCCAGCGTCGACGCGATGTTTCCGCCAAGAATGCTGTAACCGGTGTCGAACAAGAACAACAACGCAGCGGCCGACAAACACGCGGGCACAGGGAAAGGCAAACGAGCCAAACGCCCGAACGCCCATGCAGCAATCGGAAGCGACACCACGCCCGAAACGGTTACGAGCTTGAACGCAATGCCATACGGCAAGAAGAGGTCGAGAAAGATGATGACCATCGACGGAAACGGAAAGTAAAACCACAAAGCCGGAAAGCCGTCGTACCAGTCGGGGGTCCATCCAGTCAGCCGCCAGTGCGGCAAGACGTGATCGCGCACATAGAGGGGTGTCCACGTGTGCGCACCCATGTCGCCGCCAGCAGTTGTGGTGTCGGTGAAGAGTAGGTGCGGCTGCAGTTGCGAGAACGTAAACAGCGACGCTCCGACAACGGTGACAAAAGTAATGACGCCCGATGCTGTCGGGGCCTTGATTCGACTGCGGATCGACGAAGCCCACAAGCGGCGGAAAAATGACATGACGACTACATGATCGCCCAAAAAGGTGAATGACGGGTTCGATATTGATTCGAGCCCTCAGCGGTGGCCGACTGACGTGGGTTGAGGCTGAGGGCTCATCAAGGTGTTGGTGCAAACCGTTTGCTTGCACCGGTGACTCGATCAGCGCTTTGCCGCATCCAGAACGTTGTCTAGTTCGACTCGCTCGCCTTCACTTTCCCACCACTTCGTTTCACAGTTCGAGCAGCTCCGGAGCACGAGGCTACGAACGCCTGCTTGAAGCGTGATTTCTACTAATTGCTTGTCAACGCAAATCGGACATGGCATCCATGCAGTCCTTTCTCACGCATCGCCACTCCTTGGCTCAGCAGAGAAATAGATCGTCACGCTCCGTGGCAATCTGAGTAAAACGACCTATGTTTGCCCAGCTCATCGGGGCAAAAGTAGTTGTGTAAACGATTACCCCTCGTGAGCAGGGCGTTGACTCACAGCTCGCCTTCAGAAACGGTCAACAAGGGTCAGGAAGTAGCCAGGGCGATAACTGTCACAGCATTGAAAGCTGCGTGACAGAAAAAGTTCTCTCCCAGCCGGCCATTTCGATGGGCCATCGTGCTCAGAATCACGCCAAGTGCAATGAGTGCCGGCAGTTGCAGACCCTGCACGTGGGTGAGCCCAAAGATGATGGCCGTTGCCCCAATAGCGAATGGTGCGCTCAATCGACGGCCAAGGGCGTTTTGCACCAAACCCCGAAAGAACACCTCTTCAGCAAGCGGAGCGCCGATCACCAGCACGGCCGCCAAGGGGATGATCCGCCACGACTCGCCCACACTTGTGAGGTCTTCAGCGACTTTGGAGACCTGACTGAACTTGTCGGGGTCGATGAAGCGAAGAGGTAGGTAGATGAGATTTACCAGGCCGACCTGGGCAAACACTCCCCACAGGATGCCGCGCCACGCGTCTCTAGGCAGTTCGAAACGAAGGCCGAAGTCGCGCCGCAAGCTGCCCGTACCTCGCTGGCGGCTGAGAAAGAGGGGGTACCCCAAAAAGCCAATCCAAATGCCCACGAAGCCAGCGATGACCAACCCGGTGGTGGTCGTTCGCTCACCGTGTTGAACGACATCTATCCAAAAGAGGCCAAAAACGGCAGACCCCACGAAGGCAATTGCCAGACCGATGAGAATGTCCCAACCCGAGATCCGGATCGAAACGCCAGCTTCGTCGTTGGGCTCTGAAGCGGGCGCGTTGTCTGACACCCGTCCAATCGTATGCGTTGACTCCGCCTAGCATGAGCGTTATGAGCAGGCCAAGCCCGCAATTTCGACCAGGACGCAAGAATTCGGGCAACCCCGACGACCCCTCCACAGACAACGATCTAAAAGAGGCGAAGGGCGAGGGTGGCCGCTCGGGTATGCCCGAACAGAGCTGGCGTTGGATCATTTTCGTCCTCATTGGCTTGCTAGCCCTGGCGCTTATCATCCCCGGCTCGCTCACCAAAGATCCCAAACAGAGCACCTACGACGTATTCACCTCGTCGATCAAGAACGCCGCTCAGTCTCCGCAGACGAAGCCCAAAGAAGTGACCATCGAGAACTCCACCGGTGTGATCACGTTCAAGACCGAGGCTGGCAGCACCTTCCGTGCCAATGGGCCGGCTCCGGCGTCGGAAGACGAGATCAAGATGATCCAAGACGCCGGCATCCCGCTCAAGTTCAACAACCCGAAGTCAAACCTCTTCACCTCGTTGTTGCCGTTCCTCTTCCCCGTCCTTTTGTTCATCGGAATCTTCTGGCTCATCCGCCGCCAGGCACAGGGACAGATGAACGGAATGATGAACATCGGCCGCTCAAAGGCGAAGGTCTACACAACTGAACGTCCCGCCACGACGTTTGCTGATGTCGCTGGTTACGAAGGCGCCAAGCAAGAAATCAGCGAGGTCGTCGAGTTCCTGAAAGATCCGAAACGCTTTGAAGAGATCGGCGCACGCATCCCCAAAGGTGTTCTGCTCGTGGGCCCTCCGGGAACCGGTAAGACGTTGCTCGCTCGCGCAGTAGCTGGCGAGGCTGGCGTGCCGTTCATGTCGGTCACGGGTTCTGACTTCATGGAGATGTTTGTCGGTGTCGGCGCGAGCCGCGTGCGCGACCTGTTTCAAACGGCCCGCAAGCAAGCTCCGGCCATCATCTTTGTCGACGAGATCGACTCGATCGGCCGCAAGCGCGGTGCTGGTCTTGGTGGCGGCCACGACGAACGCGAGCAGACCCTCAACCAGATGCTTTCTGAGATGGACGGTTTCGAAGCCACCGAGGGCATCGTGATGATGGCGGCTACCAACCGACCCGACATCCTCGACCCTGCGTTGTTGCGCCCCGGCCGTTTCGATCGCCAAGTAGTCGTACCTCTCCCCGATCTCGAAGAACGTCTGCCGATTCTCAAGGTGCACGGCAAATCAAAGAAGCTTGCTCCTGACGTCGATCTCGAGCTCGTTGCGCGCGGCACACCGGGCATGAGTGGTGCCGACCTGTCGAACCTCGTCAACGAAGCTGCTCTGCAAGCCGTGCGTAGAGGTGCGACTGAAGTGCACATGCGTGACTTCGAGGCCGCGCGCGATCGCATCTTCATGGGGCAACGACGTGAGTCGACAATCCTTAGCGACGACGAGAAAGAGCGCGTTGCGTATCACGAGGGTGGTCACGCAGTTCTGTCATACGTGCTCCCCCACGCCGACCCTTTGCACAAAGTGACGATCTTGCCAACGGGCATGGCCCTTGGTGTTACGCAACAACTTCCGATGGAAGAACGTCACATCTACCGTCGCGAATTCATCGAAGACTCATTGGCCGTGCGCATGGGCGGCCGCGTTGCTGAACTACTTATCTACGGCGACCTGTCGACGGGCGCGAGCAACGACTTGTTAGGCAACACTGACCTTGCTCGCAAGATGGTTACCGAGTGGGGCATGAGTGACCGCATAGGTCCGGCCGCATGGGGCGGTAGCGGGCAGATGTTCTTGGGCGACGACTTGTTGCACAGTGGCAGCCCATACAGCGACGAAACGTCGTCAATCATCGATGAAGAAGTGCAGCGCATCCTGCGAGAGTCAGAGGCCCGTGCGCGTGACTACTTGTCGAAGCATCGCGCCGGCCTCGAGCGCGTCGCGCTTGCCCTGCTCGAACGCGAAACAATCGACGGCTCTGAAGTCGGACGCCTCGTTAACGAAGCACACGGTGGTCCGGTTCACGACGAGTCAGACACACGTCCGCACTTCACGGCTCCGCTGGTAAACCTCAACGGCGAAACGCGCGACGGCGTAGTCGGCTTGGGCTCCAACCCAGAAGGCGAATCCGCCAACTAACCCTCGTCGCACTCGGCGCCTGCGCTCTCGGAGCCCGGCGCGCCCCTGCGCTCGGAGCTCACTGTGCTCGCACCTGGAGCTCACTGTGCTCAGGCCAGGCACCCATCGTGCCGGATGCTCGGGCCAACACGCTCTGTTGGCAGTGTCTTAGCGCAGTCGACTCGTATTTTCCGACGCCAACTCTCTTTCAGCTACGCGATATGGCGAAAATCCGACCGGATCTGGGCACATTTTGGTTTTATCGCGTGGTTCAAAGGAGCGGAGTGACGGGGCCGGCGGAGTGGCGGGGCCGGGAGTGACGAGGCCGGCGTATTGGCGGTCGGTTAGCGCAGCGGGATTGCCAGTGATGACGAGAAGGTCGTTGAACCGGCTTGGGTCAGTTCACGACTGACAAGCACTGGCTGGCTGGCATTCACGACGACACTGACGTCAGGAAGCGAAGTGACCGCAGGATTGCCGAGTTGCAACGCAAGGCGCTTTCCGGCACCAACCTTCACGTCAGTAGCAAGTGGAAGTGATGCGCCGTTGGAGAGTCCGACGACATTCACGACAGCTTCTTTGTCGCTGGGGTTGAGAATCCACACCCACTCTTCGTTCGGATCAACCGATGCCCCATGCGCAAGCGCCCATCGCTGGGTTGGTGCAGCAGCGCCGGGTTGAATCGAAAGCCCGCTTACTGGAAAGGTGCTGACCGGAATTGTCGTGGGCGGTGCCGTAACCGTGGGTGCAGCCGTTGTCGTCGAGCCTGTTGCCGGAACTTTGGGCGGCGCCGCGGTAGTTGTGGTGACTGGCACAGCTGTTGTTGTTGTAGTGGTGGGAGGCGGAGGCGGAACGCCTGGACCAGCGAGAGTTGTTCTCGACGCGGCCACCTGCACTCCGTTGGTTGCGCGTAGATGCGCTGAATAGCGGGCCCCACGCGGCACGCCCACTTCGTCATTGAGGTTGACCGCTATGCGCCCCTGTGCAGGAACGTACAAATCAAACGGATCAACCTTGGTGTCGTCGTCGCTTTGCAAAACCAACGTCGCTGTCGCTTCGGTATCGCTCGGGTTGTAGATCGACACCCGATCGGCAAAGCCGTCGGCAACGATCACATCGGGGAACCACCAATCGCTCGACAGAGTTGGTGACGCTGGAGTGACAACAGCTCCATCAGGTGCTGGCGATCCATTCACCTGAAGTTGCTCAACAACAGTGCGACCTTTGCGCGCCGTGATAGTCGCCGTTACCCACTCTCGGCGCCGCAGAATGTCAGACACATTCGACACATAGAGCGTCTGCGCGGGCAACACGACACCTTGAAGCTCAACGGGGGCAGCGCGACCTTCACTGGTCACGAAACTGAAGTCGACAATGGCGTCTTCGAGGAAAGGGTTGAAAACAGCAAGTTGCATTGACGACCCAGCGACTGTCGTGCCGTCGCTCACATACCAATCTTTCGCAGTGTCATCGGAACAGCTCGAATAGCTAGTGCTCTTGCCGACCTTTATCGAATGCTCAACGGCAGCACCTCCGCCGTCGATGCGCACGAGACTCGCAACGTAAGGCGCATCAACAACGTCGGATGGGCGCAGCACCACGCGGTTGTTAGCGGCTACCGAGAATGGAGCGTCGACCTTGCCGCCCGTCGTTGGGAAGTAGCTAACAACACCGCTCAGCCCAACCGCAGCTGGGTTCAACACAACGATCGTTCCTGCGTTGGGATCGCTTTTGCGCGCCGGCGTCGCCACGCAGTACCAAGCCGACGAGATGGCCCCCACGCTTGAACGCACTGGCTCAACTCTTTCGGACGCGGCTGCTGCATTGCTGACAGCGGCGACTTCAGGCTTGGGTGTTCGACCGACTTGAGCGTCGGCGAATCCACCGACCAACAAGACGAGGAGCGAGCAACATATGAAGATCCAACGGCGAGAGGCACTGAGCGCCTTCGCTCGTTCAATGAGCACAACGCCGAGTGATCCAGGTTTGCTAAACGAAACCCGTCGTTCGCGTCGTTCATGCGTTGGCCCTTGGTCACTCACGAGTACCGACCTCGCCGAACGCGATAGCGAAATGCAATACCCGCAACTACCAACCATGCGAGAGCATTGAGCAATTGCAATGCCATTGTGTGTATCGGCGAGTGATACTCGAGCTGCGCATTACCCGCTGTTTCCACTGCATAGTCATTGGCCCACTGGAACGCTTCACTGCGTTCAACGGTTTGACCGTCAACAGTAAGTTCCCACGAGTTTGCTGCCTGCGAGATGAATACGCCGCCTGCTCCCAAAGGACCCTGCCAAGTTGCCGTGCCCGTACGATTGGGCAGCACAGGCTGGGCGCCGATCACATCAGCTGATTGCAGCGCGTCTTGCGCCGGACTGTGAGCGCTCAAGAGAGCGGGCGGAGGCAACGTGCTGCGCATGGGTATCCACTTGGCGTTCTCGTAGACAACAACCGAAGGATCGCTCTCGACACTACGCAGATCGAGTTGGTTCGCAAGGGTTGGCGCGAGATCAGACGGCGGCGGTGTCACTACGCCCCCACCTCCAACAGAACCTGTCTTTGTTGGAATGACGACATAGCGAATGCTGTAGGGAGCCAGCAGTCGACCCAATTCGACCGTGTTGCCAGCACGCGCAGTCGCCACAGCCTTAGCCAGCTTGCTGCTCGGGCCACCTGAGTCTTCCGGCGCAACTAAACCCGAAGGCATTGGCCCGTCAACAGCAATGGATGCGTAAAGGTCATCAGAGAAACGACGCGCTTTACCGGGCACGGCGTCGTAATCACCAAGCCACATAACGCGGAATGAGCCCTTGTCGGTTTGCTCGGGCATCCACGACAACAGCGTTGACGTAGTGGTGCGCGGCATGCCCCACGCACCGTTGTACGCGCGAACCGTAAGCGGAAGAAAAGCAAGAACGAGACAAGCGATCGCGACTATCGACGCCGCTCGCGGAACAACGCCGCCTATTTCGATGCGACCCAATCGAGCAATGCGCGCCGAACCGACTGATCCGAACGCTTCAGACTCTTGCTCGATAACGCTGACACCCAATCCGATATTGAGTGCGAGCGCAACAGCTGCGGGACCAAGCAATACGTGAGGGTCGAGACTGATGACACCCAGCCAACCGCGTGCGCTAAGCCAGGCAACCACCACGAGGGCCAAAGTCACAAACCACAAGCGAATAGCAAGCGCTAGACGCCATGCGCGCCCGAACAACAAAGCAATGGCTCCGGCAATGAGTAACCCATAAACAAGGAACGATGCCCCAAACCCACCCCCGGTAAATCGCAGCATCGAGCCCAAGCCATCGGGCTCGTGGAACGACTGGGCGGCCGAGTAAAGCGAACGCCATCCGTCGCTTGAGCCAATCAAGGCAGGCAGCAGCAACACGAGGGCAACGGCCATGGCAAAGAAGGTCACACCGAGCGTACGCACGGCGTTGGCCTTGTTTTGCCCCGTCGTCAGTGCACCCAGCACAAGCGCGGCGGCGATCACAAAGGCAGTGACGATGAATTGCGGAGCGAAGGCGCCAACACCAGCAAGCAACAGCGCAAAGGGGAACGCGCGTCGCGCTATCAAGAACCAAGCGCGATCAACTAGCGGTGATGTCTTTGGCAGCGAGACAGCAATGTCGCCTTGATTCTTACGGCGATCGAGCACAGCAGCCGCCGCGTCGATGCGTTCAGACGTAGGGCGATCCATGACGAGCTTTTCGAGTTCGTCATCGTCAAAGTCAGACGCACGGCGCAAACGGACGTGCAACGAACCGCTGCGCGCAATGTAAGGAGCAGAGCCTTGTAGTCGCATCAAGAACGACATCAGCCAGGGCGCTGCTGCATACGCCAGCAGGCCATCCCAGCGGCCTAGGCCAAACGAATCGTATGGCAAAGGAACGACCGCGTAGGCAAAAGCGACGGCAAGTTGCGAGCGCGATGACTTGAGCGGGCGAGCGAGGCGCATTGCACCAAAGACCCCAATGGGAATCACCGCCAACAGCGCGATGGTCTCAAGCGCGTTCATCGACCCGAGCGTCAACACACTTGCAAGACCAATGAGTGCGTGCGCGGGCGACGTAAGCCCGTCGGTGCCGAACGTGGGACCCGGAAGCAGGCCGAGATACGCGCGCAATGAATCCCACGTGCCATGCGTGACAGGAACCATCTGACCGACGTCAGCCGCACCGCTATCCCAGACACGACGGGTACCGACAAGCCAAACCAACACGATGGCCGTCCACGCAATGATGGGCAGCCGACGAAGCGAACGCGTGAGTTCACGACGGGGATGCTGGAACGATGCCAGTTGCCGGCGGTGCTCCCACTCGCGGCGCAGCCCAGCAGCCAGGCGATTGCGCACCGAGCCGTACTCACGCCTCAAGATGCGATTAGGCACCTTGCGCACGCGAAATACGTAGCGCCGAAGCTTCACTAGACCGCGCAGGTGGGCGAGGTTCCACGTCCATGCAGCAACAACAGCACCAGCTTTGTCGCGATGACCAAAGGCAACGGCGTGCAAAAGGTCGACGATGCTCACAATCAGCATCTGCAACAGCGTTAGCAACAACCCCAGTCGGCGATGCACCTTTAAGACTGTGCGCAACCGGTGACGACGACGCAGTGTTGCCTCGTCGAATATGACCGGTGGTCGCTCGACATCGACATCGTCGGTCTGCGTTGCGTCGCCCTGACTTGTTTGGCCAAGTGAGCGCATACCCGTCTGCACGGCTTCGAGATGACGAACCTTGGCAGTAGGGGCCGTCACAATTCGCTCGCCAGCAATGCGCGCTCGCCAACTGAAGTCGACGTCTTCGCCGTAGAGCGTCATCGCGGCATCGAATCCACCAAGAGTTGCAAACAACTCGGAGCGGACGAGCATGCAGCCGCCAAGAGCGACGAACGTTTCGTCACCCATATCGTGCTGACCCTGATCAAGATCAAGTCGATCGACTTCGGGCACAAACACGCCAGTCATGTCGACCGTGCCGCCCATGCCAAGCAAGACCGACGGGTCATCCCACTGCACGAACTTTGGCGTGACAACCCCGGCCTTGCCGCGGTTTGACGCCTCGACCATGATGCGAATTGCTGACGGCTCAGGGGCGATGTCGTCGTGACACATGACCAAGAACTCGGCGCCTTGCACAATGCGCAACGCACGATTAGCAGCGGCACCGTAGCCAGGATTCTTCGACAAGCGGCGAACGTAGGCACCTGGCAGTACCGACGCGATGCGCGGCAGCGGGTCTTCAGCGCTTGCCGCGTCAATGATCAAAACGGCGAGATTGGGATAGTCCTGATCTCTGAGCGCGGCGAGGGTGTCTTCAAACCATGGGCCCGGGTTGCACGTGACGACCACCGCAACAACTGGTGGCTGACTCACAGTTGGCTCGCTCGTCGACGTCGTGTCATCGGCGGTGGCCAAAGCGCCATCGCTGGTGTTTTCGGGTTCCATCCTTGGGGCAAGGCTACTGGCGATCCCAGGGCGCCCTTGACGAACACCCACTCAAAAGGTGAAGAATGGGCCCCGATGCGTCGGTCACCAAAAGTCGAAAATCAGCTCCGCGATGCGGCCTACACCGCTGTCGGGATTGGTCTCATGGCATACAAATACGCCGAGCCTCGACGAAGAGACATCGAACGCAACGTTCAAGATGTACAAAAACGACTTATCGAGACGGCTAAGAAATGTCTCGACGGCAAGGGCGCCGAGAAGAGACCTAACTAGCCCTGCTGTTCGCGCCAGTAACGCAAGACATCAGCGAGCGTCTGGTCGAGCTTGATGTCGGGTGCCCAGCCGGTCGCCTCACGCAATTTTGTGCTGTCGCCCCTTAAAACGGGAAGTTCGACAGGACGCACGAGCTCAGGGTCGACCACCAAGTCGAGCTGCGCACCTGAAAGCGAAAGCAAGCGCTCGGCCAAATGCGACACAGCTAGGTCTTTGCCCGAACAGACGTTGTAGACCTCGCCAGGCGTGCCTTTCTCGACGAGCAGACGGTACGCACGCACAACGTCACGCACGTCGGTGAAGTCACGACGAGCTTCGAGACTGCCAACCGCAAGTTCGGTTTCGCCCTTTTGTTGAGCAAGCACGATGCGCCGCGCCAAAGCGGGCACCACAAAATTCGGGAGCTGCCCAGGGCCGACGTGATTAAACGAACGAGCCCGAATCACTGGGAGCTTCGTGCCGAGATACGCCTGGATTCCGAGATACTCAGCCGAAACCTTGCTCACCGCGTAGGGAGTGACGGGCGCCAGAGGTCGGCCTTCGGTCAGTGGCAGATCGGCTTCAGCAACGTTGCCGTAGACCTCGGCCGAACTCACGACCAACACCTTTGGCTTTTGGTCGCAAGCAAGCGCAGCATCGAGCACGTGCAGCGTTCCCGTGGCGTTGACAGCGAACGTACGGGCTGGGTCTTTCCACGATTCACCCACATGACTTAGAGCGGCCAAATGGAACACCGCATCAGGCTCGGCCTCGATTACGGCGCTGCGAACACTGCTCGGATCGGTGACATCAAATCCGTCAGGCGGACTAACCACTTCGTCACCGCTCGCCTCGAGGTGGCGAATGAGCCAATGCCCAACAAACCCGTTTGCCCCGGTTACAAATGCCTTCACGAGGCCGACTCGATGAGGGTGCAAACAGGGGTGTAGGTGATTTCCACGAGAGGGAACCTTACCCGGCTGATTGTCTGCACCAGGAAAAGAAGTACTCTTCGTTTTCGTGGGTCTTGGGGATCGCAAAACCGCCGTGCTCGTACCAATCAAGCCGTTTGCATTGGCGAAAAGTCGCCTTGCACCGGTGTGCTCACCTTCGCAGCGCGAGTCAATGGCTCGTTCGATGGCCCGCACCGTTTTGACAGCTGCTCAAGGCCTGCGGGTTGCCATCGTCGCACCTGCAGGTGCCAGCGATGTTCGCCGCTTCGCTCTCATCAACGGTGCGCGGTTCTTCGCCGAACCAGACGGCGGCGGATTGAACGGAGCCGTGCAGTTTGGCGTCGAGCAACTTTCGAACCTTGGCTACGAACGCATTGCCGTAGTGCACAGCGACCTACCAAATGCGCGCGATCTTTCGTGGTTGTCACGTCACGACGGCATCGTCGTTGTTCCCGACAGAACAGGTCGAGGCACAAATGCAATTAGCTTGCCGGCTGACGCCGACTTTCAGTTCTCATTTGGCGAAGGTTCGTTCGAGCGTCACTGCGCAGAGGCGCGTCGTTTGGGCATTGAGCCCACCATCGTTGTTGACCCCGATGGTTTGAGTTCTGATGTCGACGTGCCCGAAGACATTGCGCATGTTGACACTGCTGACGTCGTCGCCGGCTAATCGTCAGCGCTAGCCGCGCACCAGCTTGCGGTAGTACTGCACGTGCCCTTCAGCACTTGCCTTCCACGTGAATCTCGATGCAACAACGGGCCCGCGCTCGCGCAAACGCGCGTTGAGCTCGCGGTCGTAGATCGCATCATGCAGAGCTTCGCTCATGCCCTTCACGTTGCCGGGCTTCACGAGCAGTGCGCCGTTTTCGACAACTTCTTCGATGGCAGAACCTTTTGTCGACACCAACGCGGCCCCGCACGCCAATGCTTCAAGCGCTGGCAGACCGAAGCCTTCGACAATCGACGGGTAGCAAACCGCCGCCGCTGTTCGATAAAGCGCAGGCACGACCTGATCATCGAGATAGCCAACGCGCACAATTCGATCGCGATGTGGAGAATCTGACAGCGCACTTTCGATCGGGTTCAGGCCCCAACCATCGCGGCCAGCAAGCACCAACTGCAACTCTCCATCACTGTCGGCAAGACGATCAAACGCTTTGATCAACGACGGCACGTCTTTGCGCGGCTCTAACGTTCCGACAAACGCGATGAACTTGCCACTCACGCCCTCTCGGTTCAACAGCGCGCGATCTTCAACGCTTTGCTGCTCGCTGCTCGTCGGTTTGAATCGGTTGTGATCGACCCCATGAGGGATGACAGTCACATCTAACGACCCGAAACGGTCTTGCAGACGATCGGCCGTGTACTGACTGACGGCAATCAGACCGTCGGCTTTCTTCGTCGCGTTAGTGATAGCCCGCCGAAAGAACGCAACCTTCGACTTCTCGTGCCACTCAGGATGATCGAAGAACGTCATGTCGTGGATAGTCGTGACTTTAGGCAGCCGACTGCGCTCAGGGATTGTGTAATGCGGACCGTGATGCAGGTCGGGCGACAACGACGTCAAGAGACCCGGCAGTCGTGTCTGCTCCCAAGCCAGCCGCAGCGGACGTCTGGATGGCGCCACGGCGGTCACTCGAGCGCTACCCGGAAGTTCTTCCCAGCGCATCTCGTCATCTTTGCGAGCAATCAGAAGCGGACGCATGTCGCCGCGCAACGACAATGCATTCGCAAGTTCGTATGTGTATCGGCCGGCCCCTGTGAGTTGCATCGGAACGGCCGTAACGTCGATCGAAACTTCGATGTAGTCGCGTGTTGCCACTTAGAGAGACTCCCAGACCTCGATGTGTGCACGAGCGGCAGCCCCCCACGTCATCTT
This sequence comes from Acidimicrobiales bacterium, assembly GCA_044220495.1. Classification (GTDB taxonomy): domain Bacteria; phylum Actinomycetota; class Acidimicrobiia; order Acidimicrobiales; family JBBSGY01; genus JBGAQY01. The sequence continues at coordinate 23,039 of JBGAQY010000009.1, read as the reverse complement.
CGATGCGTGTTCTGCGCCACGGGCCCGCAAATCATCGCGCATTAAGTCGTCTTCGCCGGCCAACACCATCGCTTTCGCAATGCCAGCAACGTCGAGCGGATCTACAACAAAGGCAGCCTCACCCGTACTCGGCATTGGGCTTGCCACCACGGGAGCGCCCATCGCCATAGCTTCGAGGGCTGGCAATCCGTAGCCCTCCATCAACGGGATCGACACGAACAAGTGACACATTGCGTAGAGCGCAGTCACGAGGTCGAAGGGGCAATGACCCAAAGTCACTACACCGGCTTGCTGGCTGACTGGGAGCGCGTCTCCCCAACCATGAGGCCCAACGATGACAAGCGCCGGCGGTTTCGACATCTGTGAACGGGCTTGTTGATACGCCTCGATCAGACGTATGAGGTTCTTGCGCGGTTCGAGTGTTCCCACAGCAAGAAAGAACTCACCGTCGACGCCAGCGTCAGCTAGAGCAGTGCGCGCCGCCTCGCGGTTCGGCGTCGGTAGATGGTCGACGCCCTCAGGCACAACAACCACGCGCGACGCTGCTACACCATCGGCGAGCAAGTCATCGGCGGTGGCAACTGAAGGCACCAACAACTTCGCGCAACGTTCAACAGTGCGCCCAAGAGCCTTCTCGTGCCAAAGACGTCCGCGCAGTGAAAACGCATCGGGAAATCTGCGCCATGCAAGGTCGTGCACCATGGCCGTCATTGGTGCCCGCCCGCGAGGCGGGACCGACAACGAGGTTGCGTGCACTACGTCAAAGTCATCGCTCGGTCTTATGAGTCCGTAATCCCACAGTCGACTCAATAGTTTGCTTGGCAGCTGAACCGAACGCGTTGGCACACCTAGTTCGGCCACCACATCGGTATCACTGCGCGCCGAACTCGCCCATGTCTCAACGTTGAAGTTCGTTCGGTGAGCCTGTTCGGCACGCAGACCTTTGATCAAACCGTTGACGTAGGTGCCGATGCCGCCAGGCACATCTCGACGCAACTGTTCGGCGACTACAAGCACATTCATTTTGCAGACCCGAGCTTCTCGTATAGCTGCACAAACTCGTTGGCACATCGCTGCCACGTGAACTCATCAACACGCGCACGCCCGAGCTGCACCATTGCGTCTCGACGTCGCTCATCGCTCACAACCAAGTTGAGTGCATCGGCAAGCGCATCAACGTCGTGCGGCGGAACAATCAGGGCAGCGTCGCCCAACACTTCGCGTACCGCGTCAACACCAGTTGCAACTACGGGAATCGACTCTTGCATCGCTTCGAGCGGGGGCAAACCGAAACCTTCGTAGAGCGACGGAAAGGCAAGAGTGCGCGCGCCTCGAATCAACGCCGCGCGCGCCACGTTGTCAACCCATCCCAAATGACGAATGCGGTCGCCGTGTCTCGCTTCACGAAGGGCCTCGGCAAACCCTTCCATCCCCCACGCCGCGCCGCCGGCAATCACGAGCGAAAGCAAAGGATGATCACCAGCGATGCGATCGAAAGCCCGCACAAGCGATGGGTAATCCTTGCGGGGCTCAACAGTGCCAACGGCAAGTACGTACTCTTCCGAGCCCGCCAGCCGGCGGCCGCTGGCGGCGTCGGTACCTCGTGTTGTCGCCAGCGGAGTAACGCCGTGATGTATCGCATGAACGCGCTCGGGGACAGCGCCAAGCATCGCGACAACTTCGTTCGCTATTGCAGCAGTCGGCGTGTGAACGTGCGCACCGCTCGACAAAGCACGGCGAACAAGTTCGGGGTACTGCAACGAAGTTGGTGCACACAACTCTGGATAGCGCAATGCAGTCAGGTCGTGCACCGTGACGAGCGCAGCGCTTCGAGAGGGTGGGACAACAAAGTTGGTGCCGTGCACGACGTCAACGTCACCAGTCCACAACTCGATCTTGGGTGCGTCGACCCGGCGCCACAGTTTCATCAATACCGATGCCGGCATTGGCAACTTTTGATCGAACTCTGGCCACAGGTCGCCGGCCGTGCGTCGAAGCTCGCCAGCCCCTCGCAATGTCATTGCGTATGGCTCGAGGCTCACTTGCTTGCCAGCAACGAGAGTTGTTGCCAGCGAACGCACGAAAGCACCAACGCCGGTTTCGTGCCCAGCAAGGGGGGTGATGTCGAACGCGACCGTGGCAACCACCCGCTAAAAGGTAGCGGTGCCGCAACCAAAGTAGGCGCAAGGCACTCGGCGACGCCGACGTTTACTCGCCTCGAATGGAACGTAATAGCCGTTGCGACGTCGAGAACAGCCCTGTGAGCGGCCATTACGCGACAAGCGCCGCGTGCAAGGCGACGGGCGCCGACGTTTACCTAGTAAACGAGGGGGTCGTCAACGCCGCAATGGCCCGATTGGCCGGTGGTCAGACTTCGTCTTCGGGGGGTGAGACCCTAGCGGCATCAACCTTGACGCCTTCAGCGACCGAGAGGTGACCGCCCACCACGGAAAGGTTCACCAGCGCTGCACCCTTGCCCAGATGTGCGTTTTCGCCAACGATCGAACTTTCGATCACGACATCGTCGTCGATGATCGCGCCAGGAAGAATGACCGAATCGACAATGCGAACGTTGTCGCCGACGCGAGTGTCGGCACCAACCACCGAACGAGTGATCTCGGCATTGCCAACCTTCGCCGTGTCGGCGACGAATGCGCCGCCATTGAACTCGGTATCGAGCACATCGAGGTTGCCCTGCAAGTAGGCGGCGGGAGTGCCGATGTCGAGCCAGTAGGTGTCGAAGTGGCCGGCATAAAGCGACTTCGCCGCAACCATGGCCGGAAAGATCTCACGCTCAATCGAAATCTCTTTGTGAGGCTCAACACGATCGAGGAAGGCGGCATCGAGAACGTAGGTGCCGGCGTTGATCAAGTTCGTCGGAGCCTCATCAGCAGGCGGCTTCTCGATGAACGCAATCACTTGGCCGTTCTCTTCTGTCGGCACAACACCAAAACGAGACGGGTCGTCGACTGGTGTCAACGACACTGTGCCTTCGGCGCCATTGCTGTTGTGCAGCTCAATCAGCTTGGGCAAATCGATGTCGGTAAGTGTGTCGCCGTTGAAAGCCAGAAACGTGTCGTTGATACCCGCAGCGCGCGCCGCAAAGGCAATTGCACCCGCCGTGCCGAGCGGCTCAGGTTCGACGACGTAACTGACCGTCGCACCGGCACACTTGTTGTCGGGGTAGGCATCGCGAAACGCATCGGGTCGATACCCCATCGACAGCACCACGTCGGTGATTCCGCATGAAACCAACTGCGCAATCTTGCGCTCGATCATTGGCACCTCGACGATCGGCAACATTTGCTTCGGAATCGTGAAGGTAAGCGGCCGCAGACGGGTACCAAACCCGCCGACAAGGATGACTGCTCTCATTTTTAGTTACTGCCCTGCTGGTGTCGTGGAGGTTGGAGCCTCGGTAGATGGGGTGGATGAAGTTGCGGGAACTTCGGTTTGCGTCTGAGTTTGAGCCTGCTGTTGTTGTGCAGCAAGAGCTGCTTCGTCGGCAGCCTTGGCCGAGTCGAGATTCGCCGCTGACGGCGGGATCGGAATGTTGGTCTCGCCCTCAGGAACGAACGCAATGGTGACGGCGGCGCCGTCTTTGAGACGGACCTTGCGCGGGTCACTCGTAATTATCGTGCCGCTGCCGGCGTCAGATGCCTTCGTCCATTCTTTCAACACAAGCTTGCCCGCCTTGTCGCCACACTTCGACGACCCGTTCTTGTACTCAATTGGTTCACCCGGAACGTTGATCGAAGTGTGAGTCAGCTTGATGCCGACGCCTTCAGCAAACAAGCCAAGGGTGGCGTTCTTGCCGGCGTACTTCTTCTCGTAAGGGTGAATGTAGATAATGCCGTCGTTCTTGGTTGGGAAACCAAACGGATCGTCATCGGTGTTGACGTTGGGCAGGAACTTGTCGCACACGTAGATGCCGTAAGACTCATACCAACGGTCGCCAGCGCGAGTCGAGGTTGCTTCGAGCGGAGGCGTCTTGTTGGGCGTGCTGACTTGCAGCCGGTCGTTGCGACTCACCACCACGAGCGTGCCAAAGACCAAGGTGATGGCCACCAAGATCGAGTAGTAACCCAGGTTGGCATTGGCATTGCGACGACGGCCGCCACCCGTACGGGCAGCTCGCGCCACTTTCTTGCTTGAAAAGGATCCGGCCATATCGGGCCTCAGGCTAGTGCCTGGATACCCCGACGTGGCGCCCGCCGCCCGGCGAATAGATCAGCTCTGAACACCCGCTGTGATGCGCCTGCCTTTGGCCGCCCGCAAACCAACGAGAAAACGATGCGCACAGGCAACAGGAACTCGAGCAGCCAGGCCCACAACGACGATCGGTAGCAGCAAGCGGGCCGGACCCTTCGTCGACCGCAGGTTGTAGCGCAAAAGGGAGCGGTGATGAGCGGCGATTAGCCGGTAGGGCGTTTGATTCGTTGACACTCCTTGAACATGGGTGACAACGGCGGCCGGCTCATAGACCGACGACCACCCCGCCTGGCCGAGCCGCCAGCAGATGTCTACGTCCTCCATGTACATCCAATAAGACGCATCGAATCCGCCGACTTGGTCGAACGCCTTGCGTGAAAACAGCAACGCCGAACCCGACAACCAATCGACGGTAGAACGATTTGCCCGATCAAGGTCGAGCCACTTGTAGCGACTGCTCCAACGGTTGTCGGGCTTGATGAGACCAAACAGCGCGTGTCCGATCGCGTCAGTGAATGACGGAAATCGACGCGCCGACGGATACAGACTGCCGTCGCTGTTGAGCAGCATTGGCCCAACCACACCAACACCCTCTCGGGCCAACGCGTCGCTGAGCTGAGTAACGGCGCCGCGATGAATGACGGTGTCGGGGTTGAGACACAAGACAGTTTGCGTTTCGGTCAGCGCAACACCGCGATTTACGGCAGCGCCAAAACCCGGATTGTCTGACAAAACAAGCGGCGCGATGTCTGGATAGGCACGGCCCAACAGTTCAAGTGACTGGTCAGTTGAACCGTTGTCGACCACAACAATTTCGTCGATCGCCTCGGCTCGCAAACTGTCAACACAGGCAATCAGATGCTCACCAGCGTTGTAGTTGACGACCACAGCGGCGACCGCCGACATCACGAAGCCTTGGTAAAGCGATACTTGAGAATCGTTTTGAACAAGTGCAGGTTGTCTTGGCTCGTGAACTTCTGGTTGGCTTCGTTCTCGGGCTGACGGTATGAGATGGGCACCTCGTATATACGGTGACCACTGCGCAACAACTTGCCAAGAATTTCTGCCTCGGCCGAAAAGCCGTCGTCTGTGATCTCGATCGCACGAATGATCTCAGCGTCGTAGAGACGGTATGGGCTCTTCACGTCAGCAAGCGTTGTGTTGAACAACACATCAGTAACAATGGATAGCGCGCGAATGCTCAACATGCGGGTGAGCGGCATCGTCTGACGGTCAGGGTGGATGCGACTGCCGAACACGATCTTGGCCCGACCGTCAAGCAGCGGTGCGAGCACACTCGGCAAGTCGTCAGAGCTGTACTCAAGATCAGCGTCGCGGGTGAGAATCAGTTCGCCGCGCGTGTTTTCGATGCCCGTGCGCAGAGCGGCGCCCTTGCCTTGATTTGAAGTGTGACGCACAACTTTGACAGTTGAGTCTTCGATAGCGGTGAGCACTTTGTCGGTGCCGTCGGTCGAGCCGTCGTCGACAACGACAATTTCGAGTTCGAGATCACCGGGGAGTTCGACCGCCTTGATGCGTCGCACAACTTCGCCCACGGTTGCGTGCTCGTTGTAAACCGGCACGACAACCGAAAGCAGTCGGTATTCGGATGGTTCAGTCATTCGTCGTTCCTGCCAGTTCGTTCTTGAGGTAGTCAATGGTCAGTCGGAGTCCGGCGACTAAGTCGACTTCGGGAGACCAACCCAGTTTTGCAGTCGCCAGCGAGATATCGGGACATCGCTGGGTCGGGTCGTCAGGCGGCAAAGGTTTGGCGACAATCTCTGATGTCGAACCGGTCATTTCGAGCACCATCTCGGCCAGCTCGCGAACCTTGAACTCGCGTGGGTTGCCAATGTTGACAGGCGACCTGTAGTCGCTATCGAGCAGCAAAAGCACGCCGCGCACGAGGTCAGAGACATAAGTGAAGCTGCGGGTTTGCTCGCCGTCGCCGTAGATCGTGATGGGGTCGCCGCGCAAGGCTTGAGCAACGAAGTTGGTTACGACGCGTCCGTCGTCGACACGCATCGCAGGGCCGTAGGTGTTGAAGATACGGACGATGCGAATGTCGACGTTGTGCTGCATCTCGTAGGCCTTGACAAGCGCCTCGGCAAAACGTTTCGACTCGTCATACATCGAACGCGCGCCATTGGGATTGACGTTCCCCCAATAGGTCTCGGGCTGCGGATGCACAAGCGGGTCGCCATAAACCTCGCTAGTAGAAGCAAGCAAGAACTTGGCGCCCTTTTCGAGAGCGAGGCCAAGCAGACGGTGCGTGCCCAAGCTGTTGACCTTCATGATCTTGATTGGGATTTCACTGAAGTCGCGCGGCGAAGCCGGACTGGCAAAGTGCAGCACTGCATCAACATCACCGGGAACATGAGTGAACTCACTGACGTCGTGCTTTACGAAACGAAAGTTCTCGCGCTCGACGAGATCTTCGACATTTTTCATGCGGCCGGTGAGGAGGTTGTCGATTCCAATTACGTCATCGCCCCGATCGAGCAATGCCCTACAAAGATGTGAACCAACAAAGCCAGCCGCCCCACTGACCAAGATTCTCATGGGCGCCCTACCCCGGTATACGAAAATCCTTTGCGCCGCAGAGGTGCGGCGTCAAGCAAATTGCGAGCGTCGACAATGGCAGGTGTTGTCATCGACTCTTTGAGCTTGTCGAAATCGAGCCAACGAAATTCATCCCACTCGGTCAACACTGCAAGCACGTCTACCCCGTCGGCGGCGGCGTATGCGTCGGAACAAATTTCGACACCCTCGAGCGACGGGTGAGCGGGAGCATCAGGACGCAGCTGCGTGATGTCGTAACCCTTGATTCGTGCACCCGCTGCCTTCAAACGATCGATTACATAGAGGGAAGGTGAGTCGCGCAAGTCGTCGGTGCGCGCTTTGAAGGTAAGACCAAGAACGCCAACCGTCTTGCCCTCGAGCGAACCGCCGGCAGCGGTGGTGATCTTGTCGGCAACTTTGTCGTACTGCTCAACGTTGACGGTGATGACGCCCTTCAATAGGTCGAAGTTGTAGCCGGCGTCTTCAGCAATCCGCACCAACGCGTGCGAGTCTTTTGGGAAACACGAGCCTCCCCAACCTGGGCCTGGGCGCAAGAACTCGAAACCGATGCGCTTGTCGTAGCCCATGCCCAGAACCACTTCACGAACGTCGGCACCAACGGCTTCACAGACGTTGGCCACCGCGTTGACAAAGCTGACCTTGGTAGCCAAAAACGCATTCGATGCGTACTTGATGGTCTCGGCCGACGCCGGATCGGTAACTATCAAGGGAGCTTTCAGTTTGCTGAACAACTCTGCAACACGAATCGATGCCTCTGAATAGTCGCTACCGATGACGATGCGGTCAGGGTGCAAGCAGTCGTGCACGGCCGAACCCTCGCGCAAGAACTCGGGATTAGACACGACGTACACATCGCTACGACCCATTGCGTTTTCGACAACACGCGTCGACCCAACAGGAACGGTCGACTTATTGATAACGATCGCGCCTGTTTCGAGAACAGGGCCGATCTCTCGAGCGGCGGCTTGCACGTAACTCAAGTCAGCCGAACCGTCTTCGTCTTGCGGAGTCGGCACGCACAAGAAAATGAACTCAGCGTTCTGCGATCCGACCGCGGCACCAAGCACAAAAGTCAGGCGCCCTTCGTCAATACCTTCGCGCACCAGCTCGTCGAGACCCGGCTCGACAATCGGCACCTCGCCCTTCGACAAGCGATCGACTTTTTCTTGCACGACATCAGAACAGACGACGTCGTGACCCAGGTGGGCGAGATATGCGCCGGTGGTGAGGCCGACATAGCCGGTTCCGACAACAGAGATGCGGCTCATGACTGCAAAAGTTCCTTTACTACTCGCTCGATAGCTTCGTGATGGTCGGGCAACGCCGGCAAATCAGACATGCGAAGTGCTGCGTTGTCGAGAATCGAATTCTTGGGACGTGGCGCCGGTCGTGGCGGTGACATCTCAGCCGTCTTGATGGGCCTTACACGATCGGCGCTTTCACCAGCAGATTGCAAAACGGTGCGAGCAAACTCGTACCAAGTGGTTGCACCGCTATTGGTGACGTGGAACACGCCAGCGTGGCGGCCTACGGCCAGTGTGTAAATGCACGCGGCCAGATCTTCAGCGTTTGTTGGGTTGCCGTGTTGGTCATCAACAAAGGCCAACTCGGGCTGCGTGCTCATCAACTTCAAGATGGTTTTGACCATGTTGTGACCGTGACGTCCGAACACCCACGACGTGCGAACGATGGCGTCACCATCGTTGAGCTCAGATTCGCCACCGAGCTTGCTTGCACCATAAACAGATTGCGGATTTGGGCGATCCCACTCGTTGTACGGCCGGTCGAGCTCGCCGTCAAACACATAGTCGGTCGACACATATACAACGTGGGCGCCAACTCGCCTAGCGGCATCGGCAACGTGACGCGTGCCCATGGCGTTCACTCGATACGCGCGCTCAGGGTCGCCTTCACAAGCGTCGACGGCGGTCCATGCACCTGAGTGCACGATGATGTCAGGTGCGTTTGTAGTGATGACGCCGAGCACCGAATCGCGCTGAGCAAGGTCGAGCGTTGCGTGATCGCAGGCCAGCACCTCATGTTGCGCTTGTGTCGTGAATACGTCGACCAGCTCTCGGCCGACCTGTCCGGAAGCTCCGGTGATCAGCACTCTCACTACTGGCTAGCTCGATCCTTGAGGGGCTTCCACCAGTCGGCGTTCTTCTTGTACCAGCCGACCGTAACGGCGAGTGCAGTGTCGAGATCGTGCGAAGGCTTCCATCCCAAGTGTCGAATCTTCGACGTGTCGACCGAATAGCGACGATCGTGACCCAGGCGGTCAGTCACTGGCTCGACCATCGAGTCGTCGGCGTCGCACAATTCCAAAATGCGGCGAGTCAGTTCGAGATTTGTGATCTCGTTACCGGGCCCAATGTTGTAAATCTGCCCGGGCGTACCTTCACGCAACACGATGTCGACGGCATCGCAGTTGTCATCGACGTAACACCAGTCACGAATGTTGCCGCCATCGCCGTAGAGCGGAACCTTCTTGCCCTCGAGCAAGTTGGTGACAAAAAGTGGGATGACTTTCTCGGGAAATTGAAACGGACCGAACTGATTAGACGAACGCGTCACCAATACAGGCAAGCCGTAAGTCGAGAAGTAGCTCAAGGCAACGAGATCAGACCCAGCTTTTGACGCGCTGTAAGGCGAACGCGGCTCAAGGGTGTCGGTTTCGGTAAACGAGCCCGACTCGATCGACCCGTAGGTTTCGTCGGTAGAGATGTGAACGACCCGACTCACCTCAGCGCGGCGCGCAGCCTCCATCACGTTGTTGGTGCCGACGCAGTTGGTCATCACAAAGTCATGCGAGCCAACAATCGAGCGGTCGACGTGACTTTCGGCGGCAAAATGAACAACGGCGTCGTGACCAGCAATCGCCGCTTCGACAGCAGCAAGGTCGCAGATGTCACCTTTGACGAACGTGAAGTTCTTGCTCTCTCGCAGGTCGGCCATGGTCGACTCGTTGCCTGCGTATGTGAGAGCATCGAAGACCGTGACCTCTTGGTCTTGAGCCAGGACCTTGCGGACGTAGTTGGACCCGATGAACCCGGCCCCGCCCGTTACGAAAAGACGCATGGGCAAAACCTTAAACCAACCGAAATAGGCCCGATGCCGGTGCCTTCAGCGTCGCCCGCTGACGAGTTAGGCCAGGTCGACCTTGGAGTGGTCGCCAATCATCAAACGAGTGGCCCGGGGCAACTGCTTCGACCGAGTGAGTTCAGCCTCTTTGCCGATCAACGAATCTTCGACCCGGCCGACATTTTTGATGACTGCACGTTCGAGAATCATCGAATGCTCAATTTCAGAGGCCTCGACTGTGCAGTGATTGGCAATGGAAGTGAATGGCCCTACGTATGAGTCGATGAGTTGCACACCCTCACCAATGACGACAGGACCGCGAACAGTCGAGCGCACGATCTTCGAGTGAGCGCCGATGACGACACGTCCGTCGATGCGCGAGTCGGCGTCGACATCACCCTCGATCGACTGCTCGACCACTTCGAGCACAAGGCGGTTGCCTTCGAGCAATGCCTCGAGCACGCCGAGATCTTTCCAGTAGCCCTCAACGATCTCGCTTCTAACTGGGTATCCGGAATCAATCAGCCACTGAATTGCGTCGGTGATCTCAAGTTCGCCGCGTGGTGATGGCTCGATGGCGCGCACCGCTTCATGAATGGTTTTGTCGAACAAGTAGACACCGACAAGCGCGAGGTCAGACGGCGGCACCGGAGGTTTTTCTACGAGGCGCACCACATGGCCATCGTCACCCAACTCAGCAATGCCAAAACGTTGCGGATCATCGACACGCGCCAACAAGATCTGCGCAGCTGCGTGGCGCTCATCGCCACTTGGTCGAGCTGCTTCAAACTGCTCAACAAAACGGCGCACGCCCTGGCGCAAGAAATTGTCGCCGAGGTACATCACAAAGTCTTCGTCACCAAGGAACTCGCGCGCAATCAACACACAGTGAGCAAGGCCAAGCGGCGCATCTTGTGGGATGTAAGTGACATCAAGACCCCACTGCGAGCCATCGCCAACCGCAGCACGAACCTCGTCGGCCGTGTCACCAACGATCATGCCGATCTCTTTGATACCGGCTTCAGCCATGTGCTCGAGTGCGTAGAACAAGATGGGCTTGTTGGCGATCGGCACAAGCTGCTTGGCCGACGTGTGTGTAATGGGGCGCAGTCTGCTGCCCGCACCGCCCGAAAGAATGAGCGCCTTCATCAGCAAACGTCCTCAGCGGATGGAACGAACTTCGACTTCGCCGTCGTCGGCGGCGTCGAAGAGGTTGTCGTCGAAGCTGGTTCTTCACCGGGCATGTTCACTCCTTCGAAGCTCGCACCCGTAGTTATAACCGCGTCGACGCCCTTGAGCGTCTTGTCTTCGATGCTGGTGCTACCACCCTTGATGTATTTGGCGATAGTGGCCGCCTTGTCGGCGTTGCCCGTGGCGTAGCGAATCGTGGTCGCAGCCGGACGTGCCGTGGCATCACCCACGCCAGCAATGACAAACCCGGCGTCTTTTAGCGATCCAGATGCTTCACTCGCCTGACCAGGTGTGCCCGACCCGTTGAGGATGCGCACACTGATCGAACCAGCGGCGATCACCGGAGGCGCCCCATCTGCTTGCTGCTCGCTGCCATGCAGGAAGCGTTGAACGGTCTGGTCGGCTTCGGGTTGCTTGGGCAACAACACCGACGCTCCATTGATGCTCGTGCCTGTTGCCGGGATCGTCATCATCTCGACCTTCGACGGATCAAGCGACTTGAAGCGCTGCGCAAGTTTCGCAATGTCGGTCATGCCAAAGCCTTCGTCGACTTGTACGTTCTTGACGCCTGTTGCAATGAGCGAGTTCAAGGTCAGCGGATTCTTCGCGTTGTCGACTGCTTTGTGCATCACCCGACGAATGAAGTCTTGTTGACGGTCAATACGCCCAAGGTCGCTGCGCGGATCAGAACGCCAACGTCCGCCCTCGTAAGACTGATAGTGACGCGAGCGCACGTATGACAAAGCTTGATCGCCGTTGAGCGTGATGCAGCCGGCTGATTTGATGTCGAGACCCGAGAGGTTCTTGCCGGTGTCGGGGTCGTAATCGCGCGCCGGCGCGCTGAACGGAATCTGCACACCGTTGAGCGCGTTCACCATTCCCTTGAAACCTTCGAAATCGACTTGCGCGTAGTGCTCGATCGGAATGTTGAAGTCTTGACGAATTGTCTTGATGAGTTGCTCAGGACCTTTGTCGAAAGCAGTGTTTATGCGCTGCTTGCCACCAGTGTCAGCAATCGGCACCCACAAGTCGCGCGGGAAAGAAAGAATTGCGGCGCTTTGCGCTTTTGGATCGATATGCAACACCATGATGGTGTCGCTGCGCTGCCCGGCAACAGCACCGGTGTTGCCATACTTCTTACGATCTTCTGGCGTTAAGTCAGCGCGACTATCGCTACCAACGAGCAACACGTTCATCACTTGGCCGTCGTCGTTTTCGCTCAACACAGAGTTGAGGTTGAGCTTCGGAACTTGCCCGTAACGCCACTTGGCATAACCGACCCCGGCAACGCCGAGAATCAACAAAGTGGCGAGAAGGATGTTGACGCCCAACAGGGCTCGACGTGCCCAACTGCGGCGCGGCTTGGTGCGGTCTCGAGAAAAGGCCATGAACCTTCGACGCTAGCAGCGACTTAAAGCGTTACAGCTCGCAAATGCACCGCTTCACCTACGGTGATTACCTCGACATCGCCTGCGTCAGTTGCCAAGACGAGCGCACCTTCATCTGTCAGATCAGTCACCACTCCGATGCGGTCATCACCATCTGTCTGCACACGAACCCGTTGACCGATCGTCGAGCACGCTGACCGATATTCAATGCGCACGCGGGCCCCGTCTTCGAGCAAACGATCGAGCGCGTCGAGAGTTGAACTGAGAATCTGCTGTGGATCGATCCACCGTTTGGCTTCGAGGTCGGCGGAGGTTGCCGTTTCGCGCAGGGCTGCTGGCAAATCGCTCCCCCAATTCACGTTTACGCCACAGCCGACAACAACCGCCGTCACCCGTTCTCCTTCCGTGATTGCCTCGGCCAAAACGCCGGCAATCTTGCGACCGCTGACAAGCACATCGTTGGGCCATTTGAGGTCAGCCTCTGTGTCGGCAACCGACGTAAGGGCGCTGCGTACAGCAAGACCAACGGCCTGCGGGTAGGTCGAGAGGCGTTCGTTGTTGGGCGGACGGAACAAAACGGAAAACAGCAGAGAGGCGCCTGGTTTTGAGTCCCAAACCCGGCCCCTACGACCTCGACCCAAGCTCTGGTGGCGAGCAACTGCCACGCGGCCTGGCACGGCACCCTCTTTGGCAGCGTCGAGCAGATAGCGATTGGTCGAGTCGAGCGTGTCAAAGGTCTCGATATCCCAATTCATGTTCCGCTTTGCGTTCCGCGGACGCACCTCTTCATCTCTGCAACGATAGGGCCCCTAATGCTCTCCAAAGTTTTGATCGCCAACCGCGGCGAAATCGCCGTTCGCGTCATCCGCACCTGCCGAGAACTCGGCATCGAAACGGTGGCCGTCTACTCCGAACTCGACCGCAACGCCATGCACGTTCGCCTCGCCGATGAGGCCTACGCCCTTGGCGGCCAAACAGCAGCTGAGAGTTATCTAAAGGTCGACGCCATCCTCGACGTCATCGAGCGCAGTGGCGCCGACGCCGTGCACCCGGGTTACGGATTCCTGTCAGAGAACGGTGAATTCGCGCAAGCCTGCACCGATGCGGGCGTGAAGTTCATCGGCCCAAGCCCGGCTGCGATCTCGACGATGGGCGACAAGGTAAGCGCGCGCTCAGCGGCTGCCAAAGCTGGTGTCAGCGGTGTGCCCGGCACTAGCGAGCCAATCAAAGATGCAAACGAGATCATCGACTTCGGTCACAAGCACGGCTGGCCTGTTGCGATCAAAGCTGCATATGGCGGTGGTGGTCGAGGCATGAAGGTCGTGCACAGCGCGGCCGAGGCACCCGCTGCGCTCGAAAGCGCGCAACGCGAGGCACTTGCTTATTTCGGACGTTCCGAGGCTTATCTAGAGCGATACCTCACATGGCCGCGCCACATCGAGATGCAAGTGTTTGCCGATTCACATGGCAATTGCATTTGGCTTGGCGAACGCGACTGCTCCGTACAACGACGTCACCAAAAACTCATCGAAGAAACGCCCGCGCTCGACTTCCCCGACAAGACGCGCAAAGCAATGGGTGAAGCGGCCGTGAAGGTGGCCAAGGCGTGCAACTACGTAAACGCCGGCACGGTCGAATTCTTATATCAAGACGGCGAGTTCTACTTCCTTGAAATGAACACGCGACTACAAGTCGAACACCCAGTCACCGAGCTCACGACTGGTCTCGACCTGGTCGAGTGGCAACTGCGCGTTGCTGACGGAGAAAAACTTCCGCTCAAACAAGAAGATGTTGTTCGCACAGGCCACGCAATTGAGTTGCGTATCAACGCCGAAGACACCGCCGGCGGCTCATTTCGTCCGTCGCCAGGTACGGTTACTCGCTTCAAGCGGCCCGATGGATTCTCCACACGACTCGACGCTGGCTACGACGAAGGCGACACCGTTAGCCAGTTCTACGACAACCTCGTCGGCAAGTTGATCGTGTGGGGACACGACCGCGAGATTGCGCGTCGGCGTGCTTTGCGGGCCATCTCTGAGACACACATCGAAGGTGTGGCAACAACGCTTCCGGCTCACCAAGCAATCCTGAGCCACCCCGACTTCATCGCCAGCAAACACTCCACAACGTGGGTCGAATCAACGCTCGATCTCTCCTCGGTCACCTCACCCCCTGTCGCCCATGCGAATCAGAACGAAGCCGAACAGCGCATCCCACGCGATGTCGAAGTCGAAGTCAACGGGCGTAAGTTCGATGTCAAAGTCTGGGTACCCGAGGGTGGTCCATCAATTGCGGCGCGCGCCGAAGCGTTACTGAAGAAGGCGCAGCGACGTCCGGGCGCACCTGGCACCAGCACCACAAGCACAGCCGGAAGTGTCACTGTGCCAATGCAAGGCACGGTGTTGCGCTTGCTGGTGAAAGATGGCGACAAAGTCGAGATTGGTCAAACCATTTGCGTGCTCGAAGCGATGAAGATGGAGAACAACATCAACGCCGAAACCGCGGGTACCGTGAAGGACTTGGCGGTTGAAGAAGGTTCATCAGTTGGTCCGGGCGACACGATCTGCACGATTGCTTGAGTAAGTGACGAGCAAAGACGCTCTCCGGGCAGCCGTTGAACGGCACGCAACAACTCTCGTTGAGCTGAGCCATCAACTACACGAGCACCCCGAAACTGCATTTGAAGAACGCCAAGCGTGCGCGTGGGTCAGTGAGCCGCTTGAACAAGCTGGCTTTGCGATCGACCGCAACATCGGCACGTTAGAGACTGCGTTCAAAGCAACTTACGGCTCAGGCTCACTGAACATCGCCATCTGCGCGGAATACGACGCACTACCGCGTCTTGGTCACGCGTGCGGTCACAACATCATCGCGGCCGCAGCGGTCGGTGCCGCGCTCGCGCTAGCGACCGTTGCTGAAGAACTCGACCTCACCGTCACCGTTCTCGGCACTCCCGCCGAAGAGGGCGGTGGCGGAAAGATCCCAATGTTGAAGGCCGGCGCGTTCGACGGCGTGCATGCAGCGATGATGGTGCACCCCAACGCAACCGAGCGCGACGCAATGACGACACTTGCCGTTAGCCAGTTGCAGATCGATTACACCGGCCGGCCCTCTCACGCGGCGGCGCGCCCCCAGCACGGTGTGAACGCACTCGCCGCCCTTACTCTCGCCCAAGCGGGGCTCGCCATGCTGCGCGAACACACCTCAGACAGCTCACGCATTCACGGCATCGTTACTGCTGGCGGTGACGCGCCAAACATCGTGCCCGCTCACACGCGAGCGCGCTGGTATGTGCGAGCACGCACGACGGCCGAGCTACTTGAAATCGAACGCAAAGTGTTCGATGTGTTCAAAGGTGCCGCGCTAATGACGGGCTGCAAAGTCGAGATCACTCACGAAGCGCCGAGCTACTCAGAGCTCAAGACCAACGACGAAATGGCTGCGTTGTGGCGCAACAATGCGGCCGCCTTGGGTCGCACATCAACACCTGCGTCATACGACGACCCAGCAGCATCTACCGACATGGGCAATGTTTCTTACGCAGTGCCGTCGATCCACCCAATGATCGCCATCGACGCCGGAGGAGCAGGCATTCACGAGGCGGGCTTTGCCGCTGCGGCCGTCAGCAAGTCAGGTGATCAAGCAATCGTCGACGGCGCCATCGGCTTGGCGTGGACAGCATTCGACATCGCAAACGACACAGCATTGCGAGATCAACTCGTGCAGTCGCCGTATGCCGTTAACGAGGTTGCCGCCGACGAGAACGCGTATCTCGGTTATGAATACGACGTGCCGGTCGTTTACGACCCGTCTGCGTAACCGCTTACACAGCCACTATTCGGCAGCGTCGGCCATCGACTCAGCAAGCGCCGGGTGCACAAACAAACTCTCCAGAATGTCGTCGACCTTGAGATGTGCAGTAACCGCCAACGCAACAACCGAAATGAGTTCGGCTGCGCTTTGTCCAACAACTGATCCACCAAGAACAACGCCGGTATACGGGTCTGACAGCAACTTCACAAAGCCGCGCGAGTCACCGAGAATCAATGCCTTTGCATTCGCCGCATAGGGCACTTTGGTCACTCGTATCTTGCGCCCAATCGCGAACGCTTCTGCTTCAGCTAAGCCAACGTCGGCAATCTCGGGCTCAGTGAAGATCGCCGAAGCTGCCTTCTCGTAGTCGAGGCTGCGATGCTCGCGAGCGCTCACACCCATTACGTGCTCGGCGACTTTGCGCCCTTGCATTGATGCAACCGACGAAAGCGGAAGCTTGCCTGACAAGTCACCCGCTGCATAGATGTGCTCGACATTTGACTGACAATTCTTGTTGATCGACACGTACCCACCCCGATCGACCTCAACCCCGGCTGCATCGAGCCCGAGGTTCTCAGAGTTGGGGATCGAACCAATGGCCAACAACACGTGCGATCCGCGCGCCTGGCGGCCGTCGTTGCAATGCACGATGACGTCGTCGCCATCTCTTTCGATGCTTTGTGCACGCGCGCCCTTGTAGAGGTGCACACCGCGGTCAAGAAAGGTCGACTCAAGAACGGCTGCCGCGTCGGGGTCTTTCTGCGGCAGCACTTGTTCACGACTGACGATCAAAGTCACTTTTGAGCCGAACGAACTGAACATGTGCACGAACTCCACACCAGTCACACCCGACCCAATCACGATTAAATGTTCAGGCAATTCTCTGGGTGGATACGCATCGCGCGTTGTCAACACACGATCGTGATCGATCTCAGCCCATTCGGGAATCCGCGGCCGGCTGCCGGTACACAACAACACCGCGTCGGCTTCGAGCTCTATCTCGCCATCGGCCGTGTCAGCAACAACAGTGTGCGGCCCTGTCATACGCCCACTGCCACGCAACACATGCACGCTCTGATCGTGCAACAGACCGGTGATCGATTGTTCGAGGCGTGTCTCAATCGACGAAATGCGCGTGCGCAACGCATCGAAGTCGAGCGCCGCGGCGAGTGATGCAAGCCCCATGTCTACGGCGCGAGTTGTCGACGCCATCGCACCGCCAGTTGCGATCATTGCCTTCGACGGAATGCAATCCCACAAGTGAGCGGCCCCGCCGATGATGTCTCGCTCGATCAACGTGACTTCAGCACCGAGGCGCGCTGCGTGCGTGGCAGCTTGGTGCCCCGCAGGTCCGCCACCAATGATCACAAAGCGTATGGCCATTCCCGCAGGCTATTCGGCTTTGTCGCCGAATTCCGGGAAGCTGGTTTTATGCAGTGTGCGGCCGGCAGTGATCGTCGTACTCAGCAATCACAATCTCAGGCGCATTGGGCCCGCACGCCGGGCATTCAGGATCACGATGCACGTTGAAGGTGCGGAACGTTTCGTCAAGCGCGTCATAAGCCATCAAGCGACCAGCAAGCGAGTCGCCGAGGTTCAACAGCAACTTGATTGCTTCCATGGCTTGCAACGAACCAACAATCCCGGGCAGCACGCCCAACACGCCGGCTTCCGCGCAACTCGGCGCAAGCTCAGCAGGAGGCGGCTCTGGGATCATGCAGCGATAACACGGGCCCACGTAAGGATGAAACACCGTTGCTTGACCTTCGAAGCGGAAGATAGAACCGTGCACGACTGGAATGCGCTTCAACAACGACGCGTCGTTTACCAAGTAGCGCGTCGGAAAGTTGTCGGTACCATCAACGATGACGTCATATCCGTCAATGATGTCGAGAATGTTGTCTGCGCCAAGACGAACGTCGTAAGTCACAACGTTCACGTCGGGGTTAATGCCGATGAGCGTCTTCTTCGCCGAGTCGACTTTGCGCTCACCAATGCGGTCCATGTTGTGCAGGATCTGTCGTTGCAGGTTTGATTCGTCGACAACATCCATGTCGATGATGCCGAGCGTGCCGACACCGGCTGCCGCCAAGTACATCGCTGCGGGCGAACCAAGACCACCAGCACCGAGCAGCAAGACCTTTGAGTTCAGCAACTTCTGCTGACCAACGACACCTACCTCAGGAAGCAGCAGATGACGTTGGTAACGGTTGCGTTGGTCGGCACTCAGTGTGCGGGGCGTGGTCCAATTGCGACCATCGTTCTTCCATTGGTTAAAGCCGCCAATCAGCGACACAACGTCGGTGTATCCAAGTTCGCCGAGCGTCTTGGCCGCAAAAGCCGAGCGGGTGCCACCAGCGCAGTAGACCAAAACGGGCGTCTGCTTGTTGGGCACCTTGCTCTCGATCTGACTCTCGAGAAATCCACGTGGGATGTGCAATGCGTTGGGCAAGGCCCCTTGCTCGTATTCGTCGGCCTCGCGCACGTCGAGCAAGACGGGCTCAGCAGTGGCAACGGCCTGCTCGGCAGCAGCGCCGTCGACCTCGCGGATCGCCGATTTCGCCTCTTTCAATAACTCTCGAAAACTGGCCACCGCCACTACCTCCTGGGAGTTCAAACCCTACCCACCTGGTCAGCATTCCTCTAAAACACTTTCAACAATAGGTAATGGACCTCAGTTTGGATGTCTCAAATGTAATGAAATACATTCAGCTGCACTATCAGCAGCACCCAAAGGAACCATCCGCCTCATGTCTCGCTACCCAGACTTCCCCGCCGACAGGATCACGATCGTCGCCTGGATCGACGAACCGCTTCACCCAATTACTCACGACCCCCGAGCTCGTTACGTCGAAACCTACTGGCTGAGCTTGTTGGGCCCATCGGCCACCTGGCTCTTACGCCGGATCGCTGACGAACTCGAGGCAAGTCCGAGCGGATTCGTAATGGATGTAGCCGAAACAGCGCACAGTCTTGGACTCTCTCGTTTGGGCAAGAACTCTGCGTTCGTGCGATCGCTCGGACGCCTTGTGCAGTTTCAGCTAGCAAGACCCGTGGCTCCCGACGTGTTGGCTGTTCGACGTCACGTTCCTTCGCTCAGCAGCCATCACGTTGCTCGACTCACGCCGACCCAACAACAGCGACACGAGTTCTGGTTGAAGAAACGCATCACCGAAGCGTCTTGATCAGCAGCGCAAAAATGTCCATCACGCGAGATCGCGTGATGGACATTTTGTTTTGTACATCTAGGTGATTGTCAGGGCGCGGTCGACACGATGCCGATGATCGCCGCGTTTAAGTCTTCTGCTTTCACAACTTGCGGAACTGAACCGTGGAATGGCGCGTTGCCGTATCCGAAGATTCCTCCGTCGAGTGCAACTTCGTAGTAACCGCCGACTCCGCTTGACGCAAGGCCCACGATTGGGAAATTCGAAACGCCCGTGGCGGCGCCGTAGAACGAAGCGTCACCGTAAGAAAACACACCGCCGTCAGCCGCGATTTGCCAATAACCGTTGCCGCTCGGTGTTGGTGTGATGCCGAGCACGGGTTGCGACGCTGGTGCTGTGTTCGCGCCGCCGTAATAACGCGCATCACCCCACGCGTAAACCTCACCGTTGGCCGTCGACTGCCAGTAACCGTTGCCGCTCGGTGTCAACGCCAAGCCGAAGGCCATGTACTTCGGTCGGTGCGCTGCTGCTGCTCCATAGAACCTGCCGGCGACATCACCGAAGCTGAACACACCACCGTCGGCCGTGCCGATGTAATAGCCATTGCCATCACGAGAGGTTGTGATGCTGGTTGCCACTGCGTGCTTCCCCGGTATGCCAGGAAGCGATCCGTAAAACTGCGCGTCGCCGTAGCTGAAGATGCCTCCGTCTTCGGCGAGTAACCAGTAACCCTTGCCCGATTTGGTCTTGGCCATCGCTGAGATCGGATAGTTCGTAACACCCGCAGCCGATCCATAGAACTGCGCGTCGCCGAAACTAAAGATTCCGCCATCTTCGGCGAACTCCCAATACCCAGCGCCGCCCGTTGCTGCGGCCGCTGGAGTTGCGTCGACTGCGCCCGGACCGACAGCCAGCGCTGCTCCCATCGCCAGAGCAACCGCTGCTCGACTGACGTTCTTGGCGGCCAAACTCATACTTTTCGTGAAGGACATCTAAATCACCACTCGTGTCTGTTGCTGTTGACCCCACTTATTAGTGGCTTTACCAACCCTCTGCGTTGCGCGCCGTTCTCCACTTTGCGTGCTGGCACCGCACGACATCGCCCGTGGCCGCGCTTTCAACTACGCGATAACACCAAAAAGAAGCTCCTCACGCCCGTTTTTTGGCTTTTTCGCGTAGGTGAAAGGCCGTCAAGGGGCCAGGCTGTGAACGTCGTTAGCGGGAGTACGACTCGATCAGATCAACCATCGTGCGGACACCAAAGCCGGTTCCGCCTTTGATGATGTAGCCGTCGTCGCCCTCGGCACGTGCGGGCCCGGCAATATCGAGATGCACCCAAGGTGTCTCGCCCACGAACTCGGCGAGGAAGAGTCCGGCCGACAACGCGCCAGCAGCACCCTTGCCTGCACCGATGTTCTTGATGTCGGCAATCTCTGAGTCGATGTGCTTGCGGTATCGACTCGGCAACGGCAGGTGCCACACCTCTTCGCCAGCGTTTGCAGCCGACGTTTGCACGCGCGACGTGAAGTCGTCGTTGTTGCCCATGAGTCCGGCAATCTCGGTTCCCAGTGCAACGATGCATGCACCTGTAAGCGTTGCGAGGTCGACGATTGCATCGACCTCGGCTTCGACAGCAAGTGACAATCCGTCGGCCAGCACGAGACGACCTTCGGCATCAGTGTTCAACACTTCGATCGTCTTTCCGTTTCGTGCGCGAAGCACATCACCCGGCTTCGTAGCTTTTGGCCCGGGGAGATTTTCTGTAGCGCAAACAATGCCAATCACCTTGGTTGCTGGCGCGAGTTGAGCAAGTGTCGACATCGTTGCGATAACAGCAGCCGCGCCTGACATGTCGGTCTTCATCGTCATCATTCCGTCAGCCGGCTTCAACGAAAGACCACCTGAATCAAATGTGATGCCCTTGCCCACCAAAGCAATTGTTGACTCGTAGTTCTCGGGCTCGTAGGTAAGTTCGATCAAGCGTGGAGGTTCATCGGAACCCATTGACACGCCGCGCAAACCACCGAGCCGCTCTGTCTCGATGGCGTCTTCATCCAACACGGTGATCGCAAGACCGTTGCGTTCGGCAACGTCAGACGCAATCTCAGCGAGTCGAGTTGGTGTCATAGCGCCGGCAGGATGGTTGATGAGGTCTCGCGCCAAACAAACAGCACTCGCGACAGTCGTTGCACGCGTCAACGCAGCGGCGTCGATGCCAGCGACAGACACGGTGGTGAGTGTTGGTGCGTCGGGCTTCGACTTGTACTCGTTGAATCGATATGCGCCAAGCAGAGCGCCTTCAGCGAACGCGCCAGCAAACTCGGCACGCGCACCTAAATCAATTGCTGCCGTGCTGTTCTTCCATGCGCCTTTGACGAAAGATGCTCCGGCTCGCCGAAAGCGCTCACTGTCGAGCCCGTCGGCGTCGCCGAGACCGAGAGCGACAACGGTCTTTCCATCAACGCTGGCAATCTGACTCTGGCCGGTTTTGCCCTCGAAACCGCGCGATGTCAACCAAGCAACGTCGGCGCCGCCATCGTCGCTCAAGGGGGCCGGACCGTCGGTGAAGAAAACGCCGACTGCGTCGGCTTCGGGCAAGGTGTCTGCAGCTACTAGTTCGATGGCCATCGTGCTCCCAGGGCGTGTGTTTGCGACATTTTGGCAGGCAGAAGGGCGGAACGAGACGCAGAACGCGCAAGTTCAGTCGAGGTTGGCACCCTAAGTCGCGTGGAGCGCGACCTAGGGTGCCAACCTCGTGGGGTCGCTAGGTGCGGAGGGTCGCGGCTTATTGACTAGGAATGTGACAGTTCTGTAACATTACGAAATGTTCATACCCGCCAACCCTGCTGCCAGCACCTCGCTGCCAGCAGCAGGCGGGCCAGGTTTGGCAATGACCCCGACGGTCGCCCTCCGCCGTCTCTACGAGCTCTTGCTGTCGTATCGCTCGCTCTCCCTGACCGGCCAGCGACCCAGCACGTTCGTGCACTTCACTGGCACGATTTGCCCGCCCCGGCGCCACGTAACTCTGCCGCTAGGCGACCCAGTTTTTGATGCCGTCGCCGATTACGCAAGCAAAGTGGTCGCAAGAGCCGGCCTTCTCACCTCTCGTCCCGGCAACGCGCCAGAGTTCGACCAGTACGCCGTCACGAGTCGTCAGCTCTTCACCATTGAGCATGCTCTCGCTGTCGACTTCGCACGCACAACACCCGACGTCAGCATCGACGACCGTGAGGCCTACGCCCGCATGACTCTGGCCCTCGCCGCCTATTGGTGCGACCGCTGCGAACTCACCGGTCTCGGCGGCCTCGGCGTGCACCCCCTCCTCGGCCTGCGCCCCACCGACTCTTATGGCGCGGCGCTCTACGACCACGCAATCGCTGCTTTGGAAGATGACGTGTGGCCTGCACCGATCACCGCCGCCGAACACAACTAGTTCCGCGTCAAGCAATGCGAATTGTCACGCGTACTGCGATGTGCCAGTAACCACACAGCAGTAGCCTCGGCTGGGTGCATAGGTATCTTCAGTTAGCTCGTGAGCGCGTACTCGTATACGACGGCGCCACGGGAACCAACCTTCAATTACGGGAGCTAACAGCCGACGACT
>JBGAQY010000051.1:0-12979 GCA_044220495.1 Acidimicrobiales bacterium | reverse complement strand
TGGTTGACCCCAATGCGTTCTTCCAGATGACGGAAAAGAACGTGTCGACTGTCAAGACGCTCACGGCGCCCTCGCCGGGCGGCTTCACCGGTACGCAACTTCTGCAAACCGGCATCATCTCGAAGCTCACGATTCTGTTTAAAGGCACGCTCACCGTTACAACTGGCGCTGTCACGACGTCGAACAACTGGCCTTACAACCTGTTGAGCAACTTTCAGTTGGGCGCGAATGGTCAAAACGATCTGTTCAACTGCAACGGCATCGACCTACACGTCCTCAAGTACGCGCGTTACCCAGCGTTTGAAGATGCAACCGACGTCTTTCCCGGCTCGGTTGCTGGCGGTAACTCAGTGGCCGTCGGTACTTACGATCTGAATCTCACTTGGGAGGTTCCGATCGCCATTGACGACACCAGCCTTGTGGGTGCTCTCTACGCGCAAAGCTCGTCAACGAACCTCGCCATTCGTATGCAAATGGCGGCACTAACCGAGCTGTTCTCGGCCTCGCCCGCGAACGCTGCAATCGCCGGCACGTTCCACATCCAAGAGACGTTCTTCGAAATCCCCTACGACAGCCAGGGTCGCATCGTTACCCCCGACCTCTCGAGGCTGCATGGTTTCAACGCCGTCGAAACTGCGTTCACCAACACCGGCGAATCACGCGTCCCGCTGATTCGTTCGGCTGGCCAGCTCTCTCGACTTCTGTTCTCTGGCCACGCGTCAGCGAGCAATCGTCTGTCGCCGGCCGCCAATGCTGCAACGTCGAAGAAGCTTGAGGCTTTGCGTGTCGAATACGGCGGCAACCAGCGTCCGTTTGTATTCGATCCCGTCGAACTCTTGCTAGCTCTCAACAACCAGCACTACGGCTCGACGCCGCCGTTTGACCGATTGGTGATCGATCTCATTCGCGAGAACCCAGTGCGCGACATCGTGCTAATGCAAGGCGTCACTGAGCTTGCTGTCGTGCCTCGAGTGGGCACCGGTGTAACGGTTTCGGGTGGCTCGCTGCGAGTCGTCCAGGAAACCCTTTTCTAAGGGGCGAGCAGTGGCTACAGCATTCACAGCACAATCGCTTTACGGGGGCCAGGCGTCGCCGCAACCGACGCCGACGCCAACTGCTGCCCACGCGCCCGGAACGCCTGAACCAATGGCTAAGACGGTTCCCTCACCTTCGGGCGCGGGGTGGCACAATCCGGCGTTTTTGCTCGTCGTTCTTCTCGCCGTTGCTTTCGGGCTGATCCGGTTTTCCGTTCGCGTGGGTGGCTAAGCACATGACGTCTACGGGTCGCGCCGCGCTCCCGTGGCTGATTGTGTCGCAGCTGCTCGTTACGCTTTGTCTGCTCAGCTTCGCCTACGGCGTCGACGACCCGGGCATTCGCAACATCGTTATAGGCGCCGTCATCGCGCATTGGCTCAGCGAGTCGAACAAGCTCGGCCGCCAGGTCAGCGATGAACGCATGGCAAAGATCATTGGCGGAGGCGAAGTCACGAGCGCGGTTGTTACTGCAACGCGCACACAGCCCACTGCAACCAAGGAGGGCTAACGATGGATTCGCTCGCCTCTGCTGCGCTGCTCTTTCTCGGCCTAATCGCCTTCAACAACTACAAGAACGGCACATTGCCCGACTGGCTGAAATCGAAGTTCTTGAACGCTGGCGCTCCAGTGTCGAGCTCGAGCCCTTTCGAGGTGTCAGATGCCTCGAGCTCCGACACAACCTCGCCGACGACCGCAGTGCGAACGGGCCTCGGCGGTGGGCTTGGCGCCCTGCTCGCGCCGGTCGTCGGCGCCATCGGCGGCGTCTTTGGCGAATCGCGCGTTGGTCACACTCACCAGGGCATTGACTACGAAGTCGGCCAGGGAACGACGGTTAAAGCAGCTCGAGGGGGTCGAGTCAGTTACGCCGGGGCGCAGGGTACTTATGGCCTTTTGGTCGTGATCGATCATGGTTCCGGCGTCACGACGAAATATGCGCACCTTTCACGCATCACCGTTTCGATCGGCGACGACGTGCAGGCGGGGCAAACGATCGGGCTCTCTGGCAGCACCGGCCGCTCGACCGGGCCTCATTTGCACTTTGAGCTGCGCAAAGATGGCAAGGCGATCGATCCAACGCCTTACCTCGGAACAGCCGGGTCAGTTGGGGCGGCGCTGACGGCATGATCGCTCAAGGTCTTTTGCTGATCGTCGTTGGGGTTTGGTTGTTGTTGCAGACGCTCGCCGGCGACTTGCCCGCTCGAGTTCTCAGCTTGCGTCATGCTGCATTTGGCAGCGCGTCGACGACGACCAGCGGTGGCGTCATACGCACGGCGGTCGCGTGATGGCGACGGAGCGTTGGGCGGCCTATGACGACCTCGCCGAACGTCGCAGCGCGCGTGCGACCAAATCCGACATGCGGTTACTCAAGGGTCAAGCCCGCAAGAACGACGACCTCGCCGAGACTGCCTATCGAGAAGGCATTAAAGAAGCGAAGTATCAGCAACGCGAAAAGGCACGAGCGAAGAAAGCGCGACTGCAAGCACGTAAACGCAAATACCCAGTTGCTCGCAAAGTCGCCGGCAAGGTGCGTCAGCCCGTCAGCGCTGGTTGCAGGCTCGGTGCGCCTTGCCGGCCTCTCGCTCGGCGTCGTTGCTTTGTATCTGTTTCTCGAGAACGCCACGGCAGTTAATGGCGTACTTGGCTCAATCGCTCGCGGCGTCGAGTGGTTGAAAGCGCCCGACAAATCCGTTCCTTACGTCAGCAAGGGGTAGTCAAATGTTCACGTCAATCAGAAACGTCTACGGCGCATTAGGCGTAATGCTTTTTCTCATTGCGCTGTATCTCGTGCTCGAGCGCGGCACTAGCGCAAGCTCGATTATTTCGAGCGTTGGGACCAACACCGCTCAGGTGTTCAAGACGTTGCAGGGTCGCTAAATGCGCGACGCAGCAACTCAGCAATTCAACAGAGCGCGCGCTGCGTTGAATTCCGCGCTAGTCACGGCCCCCGTGTCGAAGCGCTTGCGCGGGAAAGGTGCTCGGCTCGTTTGGACTGGCAACCTGACGCCGCAGGTGTTCACGGAGCATCCGCGTGTGTTGATGCCCAACCCCGACGAAGTAAGCGGCGTACCCAAGTACAGCGGCGCCATTACAACGCCGACCGCGTGGGACGGCGAACAGAGCGGCAACGCTCCCGACATCACTAAGGCGGTTTGACGATGCCGCTGTTGCAAAACCTTTCACCGGGCCAGCGCCAAGCTGTGATTTTCGGCGGCCCCGTTGTTGCTGCCTTTGCGCTCATCTCGGTGCTGCAAAAGCGCAACCAGGGAACACCCACCACCACACCGACCACGGGCGGCACCGGTGCGCTCTTGGCGCCCAGCACCGACGCTATCGGTACGGGTCAGCTGGCCGACTTTGAGTCGACCGTGACTGGTGCAATCACCCAGCTCGCTAATCAAATCGCTTTGCTTGACTCACCTTCAACGGTCGAAACACCGACGCCCACAACCACCGTGATCTATCAAACCGTCGCAGCGCCAGCAGCACCGAGTACAACCGCGCAGCCAGCGCCGTCGAGCGTGCCGCTCAGCTTTTGGCAGGCGCAGCCCTGGTACGGAAAGCAAGTCGACGCCGGCGATCCAAACGTGCCGAGCTGGTACAAAATGGGGTTCATGGCTCCCCGGTTCGAGGGAGACACTTAGTGCCGGTCGGCGACCTCTCGACCGATCAGGCTCGTTTCGCTGCACGCGTCACGGCGGGCACCGGCTTAGATCCCCGCGTCGTGACGTCGTGGGTTGGCACCGAGTCGGGTTGGAACACCTACAAGCCGTCGCACAACTATCTCAACATTGGCCCCGGTCGCTCTTACGCGTCGGTCGATCAAGCAGCCGACGCCGTGATCGGCCTCGTGCGCGGGTCGAGTTATTACGGGGGCATTGTCGCCAGCGCCGCCCAAGGGCCGGCCGCACAAATTGACGCCATCGGGTCGAGCAAATGGGGGACAAAGAAGCAAACCCTGTCCGACGTCTTCGCCGACCTGACAGGGGTGCGAGTCATCAAAGACGCAGGCCAGGGGGCCGAAACGGTCGACTTCACCTTGCCCGGATGGATTCCGGGTGTCGGTGGGAACACTGTGGACACTCCCGACCTTCCATCGCCGGGTGACGTGCTTGGTTCGATCAGCGGCGATATCAGCAAAGTCGCCGGCGCCGTCACGTCTCAGGTTTTGCAGGGGGCGCTTTCCCTCGTGTTCACGACGGCCTCGATTGCACTCATTGGTCTCGGCGTCTTCCGTCTGACGTCAAAAGCAGCAACGACCGCAATCAAAGAAACGGCCGACGTCGCCGACAAGGTGTCGACCGTGGCAAACCTCGTGCCCACCCCACAAACCAAGGTCGTCGGACTGGCGGCAAAAGCTGCCGACGCTTTCTAACCAACTACCCAAGGAGAAAAGAAATGCCGGATTGGTCAGACACCGTGAAAGATCGTGAACGCGGCGAGGTCGTCGGTTTCATTGGTCACAACGAACCCATTGAGGCGGCCGAAGTAAGTCGCGCAACTAGCGATCAACCGATCGAAGATGTGCGACGCGTTGCCATTGAGAACACCGAGGCAGCCGGACAACCTGTGTCGGACACCGAGCCGCAGTACCTGTCAGACGTTCCAAGCGGCACGGGCACCGTTGAGGAAACCGGCGGCGACAAGGGCGCAGCTGACACTGAAGCAAACAAGTAAGCGGGGGGCGTCGTAATGCCAATCGGTCGCAAATCTGTCGGCCTAGTTGGCGGTGCCATCGGATCGGTACCGCGGCTCGTAACCAACGGCGGCGGGCCACTCCGCGGGCAAGTTTTCGTGTCGTTGGGTCGTGACACTCAATCGGCGCGCTCCGAACCTGCGCCCGGCTCGGGCATTGTCGACGCCCTCATCGGCCCCGTTCCCACGGATCAAGTTTGGTTAGTCGAGCGCATCGCCGTTACAAGCGATTCAGGTGCGCCGACTATTGCCAGCGTCTACACCGGCGCCGTCGATTCGGCGAATCTCGTTGATCGCACAGCGAGCGGAAACGCTGACATCGCCGACGAAGTACAACCCATTTTCGTCGCCGGTGGCCAATTACTGATTGTTCGGTGGGTTGGGATGACGGCCGGCGCTCGCGGCACCGTGCGCCTCCAATACCAGCCAGGCACTTACCAATTCGTCGACGTGGAGTAGTGGAGTAGCAGATGGGCTTTCGCAACCCTGGCGGCGTGACCTCCGGCAATGTCGGAACGCCGTCCGCAACTATCGATATCGGCGATTCAATCGTCGTCGGCAATAGCGGGCTTTTCGCTGACGCGGGCCACCAGCACGCGTTTCCTGCACCGGCAGCGGGCTATCCCGTTGATCTTGCAGCGACGGAAGATGACGGCACGGCTACAGCGCCAGCGCGTGCAGATCACCGCCACGCGCACACCGTTGCAATGCACGGACCGGGCGGCCACGCCGACCTTTCGGGCGTCTATTTGGCTCGAGCAATCGTCGATGCAAAGGGTGATCTGGTTGTGGCTACGGCTAACGACACCCCTGCGCGTCTGCCGGTTGGTTCCGATACGCAGGTTCTAACGGCCGATTCAACGCAAGCGGGCGGCGTGAAATGGGCGGCTGCGCCGTCTGCGACGCCCGAAACGCTGCCGGCGTCACTGCTTGACGCGAAGGGCGACATCATTGCGGCAACGGCCAACGACACCGCCGCGCGACTTCCGGTCGGTTCTAACGGCCAAGTTCTAACCGCCGATTCCGCACAAACGCCAGGCGTTAAATGGGCAGCGGTGCCAGCAGAAACGTTGCCGCTGACTCTGTTCGACGCGAAGGGCGACCTGTTGCTTGGCACGGCGAACGATGCAGCGTCAAAGCTGGCAGTCGGGACCAACGGCCAAGTTTTGACCGCCGATTCTTCGCAAGCAACAGGCGTCAAATGGGGGCCATTACCAACAGCGGCGACGGCAAGTGTCGTCACGCAGCAAGCAACGACTTCGACGAGCTACACCGACCTAACAACCGTGGGGCCGGCTGTCACTGTTGTGGTGCCTGCGTCGGGAATGGTCGAAGTGACTATCGACGTTTCCGCAACCGGAAGTGCAAACAACCTCTACCAATATGTGAGCGTTGCGTTATCTGGTGCCAACACTGCTGCAGCGTCGGACAGTTACGCGGCGATGACGCCCGGATCGCTGAACACGGCGCAGATCAATTCAACTTTCTTGCTCACTGGTCTCACGCCCGGTTCGACCACGTTCACACTCAAATACAAATCGGCGTTTGCTGGCACTGCGACTTTCGACACTCGCAAACTCACCGTAAAGACGTTCCCGTGATCCATGCCGTATGAAGCCGCGCCGGGAGTCATCCTGTGGAACCGTCAAGAACTCGGTTTGCGAGCACCGATCGTGCCAGTGTCGCAAGCCGCACAAAAGACCGAGTTCATCGTTCATCACACGGGCGGCGAAGAACTAGGGCGCGTTGATTTCGCGCCGTGGTGGCGAAGCATTTACGACTTCCACACTCAGCACAACCACTGGAACGACATCGGCTACAACTTCGGCGTTGCGACTGATCGACGCATGCCCGGCATTGCGCACGTCCTCGAGGGTCGCGGCTGGAAGGGCATCGGTGCCCACACGCTCAACCACAACACGAACGGGCTCGGCGTTGTTTATTTGCGCAATGGCGCGCCGACCGACGCGATCAAACGCGCAATTCGTTTTCTCTACGAC
The DNA here is from genome assembly GCA_044220495.1 of Acidimicrobiales bacterium. Taxonomy (GTDB): domain Bacteria; phylum Actinomycetota; class Acidimicrobiia; order Acidimicrobiales; family JBBSGY01; genus JBGAQY01. Next base: position 6,251 of record JBGAQY010000051.1, on the reverse strand, counting down.
GACGCGTCAAAACCACTCGGCCGTCCGCTCGAAGCCTTTGCTCATTGCGACGTCTATGCGACCGAGTGCCCCGGTGAGTTGCGCGATTGGGTGCACGACGGAATGCACATCGAGCGCCCGACAACGTTGCTGATTAACAAACCAGCGTGTTGCATCTTGCCGACGCCGACAGGCAAGGGCTACTACGTCGTTTCGACTGATGGCGGCGTGTTTTCTTACGGCGACGCCGTGTTCTATGGCAGCCTCGCCGACAAGCCGTTGAATCGCCCAATTAGTGATGCCGTGATGCACCCGACAGGCCGGGGTTATTGGCTCTTGGGTGAAGATGGCGGCGTTTTTGCATTCGGAGCCGCCGAGTTCTTTGGTGCTCCCACTGCCGGGAGGGGGTGAGCTAATGGCCACTGCCAAGCAAAAGGCGGCTGCACGTCGCAACATCAAAAAGGCAATCGCTGCCAATCGCAAGCGCAGCACAACGCGTAAGCGCAAGCGTTAGTAACACTTTCCCGCCCCGTGGCAAGTTAGATACGACGTCGCCCGTCTTCCCCGGTGCGACGTCGTGTCGCGTCAGTGTGGCGGCGTCGGGTTGCCGGCGAAGAAGAACACGAGCACCCAAACAAGGCGCGCGAGTGATGGGTCCACTGTGTGAGCAACGGCGCGTTTGCGCTCGTCCTTTAGCGGCGTTTTGAACGGGCGCGCTGGCGTTCCCATCGCTGCATTTCACGCACCCACCTTGGACGGAATAGCCAGCGCAAGAATCGGTCGACCATGCTGGCCGCTCACTCTTCGGGTTTGGGCGCGTAGCGCTCCGACTGCTCGGCTCGAAGTCGTGCCGACTCCTCGTGTGCGGAGTGCAAGACGAGCAGGGCGACCGCCCCGACGATTCCGAAAAGTGCGACCAGTATGCACACCCCGAGAGGTGTAAAAACCCTGCTCATGCCGCCTTTGCGACATCATTTGAGCTATCCGACCGTTGCGCAGATCGTAGCGGTGATTCGAGGCCCGCTAGAACTTTGCGATAGCGCGATCGAGTCGTTGCGCTCGTGATGTCGGGCTCGCCGCTCGCCTTGAGAATCAACCAAGTCACGATGGGGTCGGCCATTTCCCGTCGGGTACCGGCATCGAGCAAAGAGCGTCGCACGCACACGACGTCGCTAAGGGTCTGCGGCAACCAGTCCGCTTCGTTGCGTAGTGCTCGCTCATTCACTTTTGACGCCATGTCTTGCTCCAACCTGTTAGCGATCATCCTGTTTGATAGCGCTTTCGGTGTCCAGGGGGTGCGCAGCTTATGTTTCCGTTGCGACTTCGCCAGCGGCGACGGCCAATACGACTTTCAAATGCTGCACCGCCAGGCCAACAAATGCACCTAAGAGCAGGGCAAACGCCAATCTCATGGGCCACATTCTAAGCCTCGAGTTCCTGCAAATTCGAGAGCTCGCTATCGATTTGTTCCATTTCAAAGCGAAGTTCCTCGGCGCCTTCGTCGTCGCCGATGTCGAGTCGGGTAGCGAGCAAGCGCGGAATCATCTCGCGCCGCGCCTTGAGCTGCATCGATCGCTCTTGTGGCTCAGCCGAACGAGCGTCGAGGTCGCCGAGGTCGCGAGCGTGCCACTCTTCGCAAATCCACTCCACGCCGGACGGCACTCGCATTTCCGGCGGCAGTTTCGCGACTAGCTCGAGCAACTCTTCCGTGGAGGCGCCGTCGACAACTAGGCGCTTGAGCATCGTTTCCGGCTTTCCCCAGACTCCGCGCTCGCCCGTTTTTCGTTTCAGTGCCCCTTTGATTTTGAAAAGTCGCTCGCTCTGCTCCTCGGAGAGAGAGATCTCTTCAACAGAGTCGGAGTAGTTAATTCTCTCTCCAAGAAATGCCCCGGTTTGTGCCGTCCCCTGGACTACGGCACAAAGCAAATCGTTGTGCCGTAGTCCAGATGACGGCACAACTGTTTTTTTGTGCCGTCCAATAGATGACGGCACAATTAATTCCAGTGCCGTCCTATAGGTGACGGCAGAATCGCCGGGTCTTGCCGTGCGATACAGCGCAGAAAGCGCGCTCAGCTTCACCATCGCAAGTTCTTTCGACGGTCTCCACACGACGTTGCGCCATTGCGAAAACGCGCCGTTGATGCGATACGCAGTTGCGCGACTTCCCGCGCCGGCCACCGAATCCAAAACGCGATCTTCGACAAGTTTTTCGAGGACGCGTCGCGCGTTGCGATGACGCGTTGCGGCGCCGAGCATCAACGTTGCGGCCTGTCGGTCACTCAGTTCGCGGTAGTGGTCTTGCGGCAGGTCAGGGGCATCAAGCGTCAGAAATCGAATCATGTCGACGGCTTGCGCAGGTTGCCTCCATGCCCTCCGGTCGATCATCGACATTGCAAGTGAAAGCTCTTGTGCAGTGGGTGTGCTCATTGACAGAGCAGTTAAGCCCTAGCAGGATGAGAGGGCAAGCGACCCCCGGAGACTTTGCCCGTGCTCACCCACACCTTTCAAAAAGCGGCTTTGAGCTGCGTGTTTGGACCGTTGTGAGCTTGCTTTTTGCGTGCAATTACTGCGGATCAGCTGCGCACCCCGTGAATTATTGCCCGGCGCTGCCTGACGAGATAGCGAGTCGCTTCGCTGGCACTGTCGACGCCGATCGCACGGCGCTTGAAGGTGGCGACGTCGTTGTGTTGTGGACCTCGCAGAATCGCGATGAGCAAACAATTTTCCTCGGCGCAGCCGACGCCGACCAAGACGAACGTGCAACCGTCGCGCTGACGATTGACGAAGCTGCACACCTTGGCGCGCAACTTTCGTTAGCGGCTTCGGTGAAGCGTGGGCAGGTCCGGTGAGATGCGCGCAACGAAACAACTCTGGCGCACGAACGATGAGCGCAAGCTCGTCGAGCATTGGATCGCAATGGGTTACGCGTTCACAACGATGAGGCTCTATCTGACCGCTGTGCGCGCTGCTGACGCGTGGTGCTCCGAGAACGGGCATCGCTTGCGCTCGCTCTCGCCGTCTGCTGCCGCTCAGCTTGCCCAGGAGGTCCCAAACACTTGGTCGTCACGTCGACGACTCAGATCGGCTCTTACGGCCTACTGGGAGGCGTGTGGCCGCCGTAACGCCCCGGTCAAAGCAATCAGGGTTCCGACCAAACCGAGGATGCAGTCACGAGCGCTCGAGGAACGCGTCGCTCTTGAGCTGGAAACCGCCGCTCGCTTGCGCAACGACCGCCCTGGCCTCGCTGTCTTGGTGGGTTTGTACTTGGGTTTGCGTCGCGCAGAAATCGCCGGCTTGCAGTGGAGTTGCTTCACCGATGAGTTCCGGTGGGTGACGATCGTTGGTAAGGGCAACGTGACGGCGACGCTACCGGTGCACCCCGTTTTGATCGCTGCGCTCCAACGGCTTCCCCGCAATGGTTCCGCTTGGGTGTTTCCCGGTCGCTTTGGCGGTTCGGTGACTCCGACGACCGTTTGGGAGTGGGTGCGTAACGTTGCAAAAGATGCAAAGTTGGACCCAGTCGCTGCTCATGTGTTGCGTCATACCTGCCTCACCACTGCGAACGACGTAACTCGCGATCTTCGCGCCGTTCAAATGTTTGCGCGCCATGCGCGACCCGACACAACGGCTGGCTACACGCGAGTCAACGCTAAGCGGATGGTTTCAGTCATGCTCGCTCTCGATTACCACGCTGTCGCTCAGGAGGCTTCGTAGTGCCCCGTTGTCATGTGTATTTGCCCGCCCACTTGGCCGCTCGTCGTCACGAGCTACCGGTCGACGTCACGTTGTCGGGGTTGTTGGCCAATGCGCTTGAAGAACACTTTGCGAAACACGACAAGGGGGCGCGTAAACGGTCCGCATAGTCCCACCACATGCACACCCTTGAGCAACTGTTTTAGCTAGGCAAACGTCTGCGCCGTGCCCGCCGAACGACAGATTGAATGCCCGCATTGCGCAGCCGCTAAGACGACTAAGGCAGCGCAGAACGTGCGCCTTGTTTGCAACGCATGTGGAAAGCGATTTCTCGCGCCGGCCCCACCGCTGCCGGACGAGAAGACGCCCAAGACGACGGCAGCTGCAATCCAGGCCGCCCCTAAAGCCTCGAGAGTTGCCGTCGTCAAGGCGTCGAACGTGAAAGTGCGTAAGACGGCGCGCAAGCGCGTTGCAAAAGCGCCACCGCTAGACGGTAAACCGAAGCCGCCGCCTCCGCCGCCGCATCAAGAACGCTCCAAAGCGGCCGGCCGACGCGGCGGAATCGGTTTCTACACAAGGAGAGTGCGCCGTGCGAGCTGACCCCGTTGATTTAACAATCGGTGCACCGTCGCCACCCGAAGTCGAACCGAACAACGACGACGCGTTGTACGGCGACGAAATGCTCATCGATGACGACGGCGAACTAGTTAACGCCCCGCAAGTTGACGAGTCGATCGTTCGCACAGCGTTGCGATCGGTTGCCGGCGTCGCGTCGTACACGCTTGGGCGCGATGACGTCGACGAACACTGGCAATTCACGGCGCGCGAACTTGACGACCTAACGCCACCGCTGACGCGCATCATCAACAGACGACCGCAGCTGCGCGCCGCAGTTGCGCGTGGTGATGAGGCAGCAGTCGCAATCGTTCTCGCGTCGTACACCGGTCGCAACGTTGCAAGCGGGCGACGCGCTCGCATCGAACAGGAGAAGGCCAAAAATGCCGAACTGCAAAGACAAGCTGATCAATCTTCGCCAGCAAGTGGAGCCGCTGCTGATGGCGGAATTGCAGAACCGAGCGGGCATGGTGGGGGGAACCCTTACGGCTTTCCTACGCCCGCAGGTGGAGCAATGGGTTGATGACCAGCTCGAAAAGTCGCCCGAAGAAATCGACGAGCAAATCGCGAACCTCATCGACCAACTCGGACGACTTAGAAGCGACGACGAGCGAGTCATCGTCGCATCCCCGCAAGCCGGCGCGTACTACCTCGACACCGAAACGCGCACGTTCATCGCTAGCCGAGGTGACAAGCTCGCTCCGGTTCGAGGACCGTCTGTTCGTAGTGGGGGCGACGCGAACGGGGAAGTCGACACTGACGAAAAGGTTGTTTCAATCGACCTCCGCACCTCGGCTGGTCGTTGACCCCAATGATTCATCGCTCACCGCGTCAGTCGCGTCTCCTGGCGGAACCTTCTCCGACCCGTTGCGTGTCCCTGACGTTGCTACAGCACGGTTCGTGCCCAGAGATCCCGACGATCGCGACGCGTACGATGCGCTGTTTGCGTGGGCGTTTCGCCAGTATCCGAACTATTACGTGTGGGTTGATGAAGCCGGCCAGGTAGCGCCGGCGTCGGGTTATCCAAAGGCACTCAATCGTTACGTCGTGCAAGGTGCCAAACGTTCACTCGGGTTTGTCAGTTGCCACACACGGCCCCGCGAGGTGATGCGCAACTGCATTGCTCAAGCTGCGCACGTTTTCTGTTTCGACCTCCCAAACCCCGACGACCGCAAACACATTGCCGACATCGTTGGGCTCAGCGCTGACGAACTTAACGGCGCACTAAATCAGCTCGAGCATCGCGGCTTTCTCTGGTTCGATGCCGGCGCACGCAAGCTGACTATTTGCCCACCGCTGAAAGGCATTGACAGTGCAAAAGTTTGAGCCGGTCATCAAGGCACTAAGTCGCGCCGAGGGTCGACGTCTATCGCGCAAACACAGGATGCCGGCGACGTCGTTGCAGATCACACGTCACCGCGACCGCATTCTCGTCGGCATTGTCGAGCCGGGTTACGTCGAACTGACCGACGTCGAAGCCGTGCAGCTGTCAAACGCTTTGCTCAAATTGGCGGGCGAGCCCGAAGGTGACGACCCGATCGACTAGCTAGGCGGCGTGTGGCCACCATGTGCGCCCCCTTGACCGCCAAAGAAGCTCAGTCGGAAAGTGGCGGCCTATGAACGACACACTTCGCATTGCCGTAATTGCGATAGTCGCCGTGGTCGTGGCCAAAGCCGCCGCTACCAAGGTTCCGGCTCTCGCCCCACTCGGCCAGCACCTTTAAGGACGGCTGACATGCCCGAGGAAATTGGTTTCTGGCTCGCTGTCGGCGTTGTCGCCGTCGTAGCCGTTGCCCTGTTCAAGCTCGTCGCCGGCAAGGTCGGCGGCCAGTTCCCAGCGATGGCCGACCTGGCCGCTTTCATTTAGGAGTCTCGACCAAATGCCTATCGGTAACGGCGCCACAACGCTGCAAACAATCCCCTCTGAACCCTTCGTGGTTGACCCCAATGCGTTCTTCCAGATG
>JBGAQY010000050.1:0-13425 GCA_044220495.1 Acidimicrobiales bacterium | reverse complement strand
TTCAACAAACCGTCGCTCACTCGGTGTTGTAGATAGTCAGCAAACGGCTCGTCGAGAACAATCTCGTCTGCGTGTTTGTGGTCGGCGACAACTGCGACTGGAATCAATCGGCCCTCCGCTACCTGGGTTTTGATTTCAGCCAACGCGCGACCGCGTGCAGGCACCTGTCGGCTGCGACGTTGATTGACGAACGGCAACGGCCCCGTTTCATTGTCCGCAGCAGACACAACCTTGGGAACCAAGCGGACGGCGGTCTGAGCTGCCGCATCAAACTGCGGGAGCGCTTGGCCCATCACAAACTGGCGAAATCGTCGGTCGTAAAAGAGCATGCCCACACACGCATCGACCGTAAGTTCAGGCTCACGATTGACCCCAACTACTTCAACTGGCTCGCCCACTCGCGCCGACTCAACCATCTCTGCATATGGCCTTGGCAGTCGCACGCGACTCACGTTCGCAAAATCGCTGACGGTAGCAACAACAGTCAATGTTCCAGTGGAGAGTTCGGTCTCGAAGCGAGCCAGACTGCGAGCGCGTGGGCGAACGACTTTGGCATCGGCGACAGGCGGGATATGCGCCGATGATCCACGCTGACCTCTCACGCGAACCTGACTCAACATCAGTGAAGGCTGACTGCGAACTGATTTGTAGTCGCCGTTGTGGTCTTGAACGAGCTGACGATGAACTGTCGACCTCATATAGACGACGTAAAAACGCTCGTCATTCGAGTCGTAGACCAACTTGCCGAGCTGTGCAGTCGCGCGACGTCCCTCATCTGCGTCGGTAGTCAGTAACCGCGATGGGCGACCCGCAGCAGGCGCAAAGGTTTGGACCTTGCCGCGAGCAAATGCATCAGCCAATTGAACAGCGGTCCGCTCGACACGAAACCCGTCCGCCCCAGGGTTTGCAACGCGGCCGATCGGTATCCACCTCGCAAGCGTGTCTTGCTCGAACGTAAACGGCGAAACCTGACGGCCCGATCGACCGACCGGAAGGAGATCTTGGTCGACCCAGGCGTCTTGACCATCGAGAACAAAAGGCCGTATCACCACCTGTTTTGATGTCACCCCGAGCACGGCCCAGAGATGACCGTCTTGAGGATCAAGATAGACAGTGCCGCCAAGCTCGCGCACGTCACGAAGCACACGCTCGCGTTGTGAGTCGCGAGGCGCGAGCGCACCTGACAACGCAACTGGCGACGCGACATCCGCCGTCAGTGGCGTCATTCCGACGGGAGAAGGCGCATCGGTAAATCCGAATTCGCGATATGGATCGTCGTACTTCGGCTCGACTCGAGTGAGAAGAGCAACTGGCGACCCCTTGCGAGCAGCGGCAAATAGCTCCGTAGAAGGCTTCGGCAACAGAATCGTCTTGTCGACAGCAGTGTCGCTGGTGACGCCAACGAGCTGCCATCTTCCGCGCCGTATGTCGCTCAATACGCGAGTCAAGCTCTTCGCTGTGCGGTCGTGGAAGTAGGCAACATCGCAGCCTTCTTCCTCGATCTCGTGCTCAGCAACGGTGGCTATCGACCCGCGGGCACCGACAACAGAGAAGAGCGATCCTGTCGAAACGCTGTAATAGACCTGACCCTTTTTGACCCCAAACTCTTCGGCTTCTGAGCGAAGCGTTCCTGCACGCTTGGCATGTCGGGCCACGTCGGGCTGCTGAACAGACATTCATCAAGGCTGATACAAGAACGCCTCGATAGCAAAGAGAACTTTGAAGCGGAGCATCGACTTCAACGTTCGTTAACTGGTTGCAGAAACGTGTGACTTGATCGGTCTAGCAACTCAACGCAGGAAGAGCGGAGCGCGTCTAAACCTCCACAATCTGTGATGATCAGGGTTTCTTAACGCAAACGTCGCAGTAACTGTGGTGAATGCAACCGATTTTGTGGTCGACGCTGAACAAAACTCCATAGTTCGCAACGTCTTTATGCTCAATATGAACTGAGTATTGCGATCTCAAAACGATGCGCAGAAAACCGATCAACTACGCGTGAGTGTCTCAGCACAGCAACTACGTTCTCTCGCTTAGCTGGCATACCGGGGCTTCAAAAGCACCGGGTTTTACCGCTCGCAGCGCGACGAAGCGCGAAGAAGTCAAACGCAATACAGCCGGCGCGAGCGGTTAAGACGTCCACCACACAGGAAGCCTTAATTTCGATGCTCTCAAATTCTTTAGGAACAGAAACACGCGTCGCAACGCGACGATCTACCCGTCAACGTTCAGTCATCACGGTTCTATTGAGCCTTTGTGCTTTGGTGTTTGCTTTCGCAGCACCCGGTGTCGCACAAGAGAAGAAGGCATCCGTTGCCATTTCTCGCGACGGCGGCAAGTTCATTGTTCAAGGTTGGAACTTTCCGAAAGACTCCGATGGTGTCGTGTGGGCAATGCTCGGCACGACGCAAATCCAAAAGGGTCTGCACACTGACAACAACGGCTACTTCACGATGCGGTTCTACAAGTTCGGTCGTTCACCGGCCGGCCTTGCTCTCGCCGCTTCCCGTGTAGCAGGCGTTCACGCGTACACGCAGGTTGATCTGCGCAAGGCGTCGAGCTCCCCAACCACAACGTCAGCACCCACAGCACCGGTGGCTCGCGTCGCTAACACAACCACTACGGCACCTCGCCCGGTTGCGACTACGCAAGCACCCAAGCCCGTCACCACGCAAGCACCGGCTCCGCAGCCCGCTCCCACCACTGCTGCACCGCGCGCCGCTGCTGCTCCAGCTCCTGCTGCGGCACCCGCCGGATGGAACCTTGTTCTCTCTGACGACTTCAACGGCAACACTGTCGACCAAAGCAAGTGGGGCATCTACGAAGGTGTTGGTAACGGCGGAACCGCGCACCGCGTGCGCAGCGCCGTCTCTCAAGCCAACGGTGAACTCAACATCACCGGATCAGGCTCGACCGGTGGCGGTCTCGCCACACTGCATCAGCAGACTTACGGTCGCTATGAGATTCGAGCCAAGTTCGACCGTGGCGCTGGATTCGGTTCAGCAATCTTGTTGTGGCCCGCTTCTGAAAACTGGCCAACCGACGGTGAAATCGACATCAGCGAGATCACCGACCCCGACCGCCAGTCGATGGGCGCGCACAACCACTGGGGCGCCAACAACACAACTGTTCACCACAAAGAAGATGCCGACTTCACGCAATGGCACACCTTTGCGCTCGACTGGTTGCCTGACCGTGTCGTTTGGTACCTCGACGGACGCGAAATTTGGCGCACCACGCAATCCGAGTCGATTCCGCACACCAAGCACTTCCTTGGCATGCAGTTCGACACCGCCGACGGTAGCTACATCCCGTGGCCTAACGCATCGACTCCTGCCAAGGTGAACATGCACATCGACTACGTGAAGGTCTACGCCAAGGCGTAAGTCTTCGGTTGCACCGGGCGGCCAGTAATCGCCCGGTGCAACACAAATCCTCAAGAGACTCCACTCTTGGGTAACCACAGCGGTGACACGACCTCGTCGCCGCTCCATGCATCGGCAATCTGGCGTCTGTACTTACGGGCGCCTTTTGTCGTTCTGGCCCTCTGACTCAGTCGGCTGGCGCAGCCCGCCCTTTCGCTTACAGATGTGGGCGTTGTGAGATGGGCATGCTGATGCCGGTCGGGATGGTGAACCAAACAGTGGTTCCCCGGCCGACCTCGCTGTCGATCCAGGTCTTACCGCCGTGACGTTCGACCAAGCGTTGGCAAGTCGCAAGCCCGAGCCCGACCCCGCCACGCTTGATTCCAGACTCGCCCTGACGGAACACCTCAAAGGCATGCGCGCAATCTTCGGCGGTCATGCCAATGCCGTTGTCTTCGACAGCAATACGCGTCTCGTTATCGCGCACATCGGCATAGATTGAAACGGCAAGACGCTGATCGGTCTTGCCGAACTTGAGTGCGTTGGCGAGAAGGTTTTGCAAGATCTGGCGCAACTGCACACGGTCGCCAATCACGGGCGGAAGGTACTCAACCGACAAAGTCGCGCCGGCCGTCATGATCGCGATCGACGAATCTTCGAGAACCTCGTTGATCAGAGGCATCATGGCCACTTCTTCGCTGCTGAACTCACCGATGGCACCGGCGCGCGAATACGCAAGGACACCATCAATGAGTTGCGACAGGCGATCGCACGAGTTGCGCACCGTGTCGAGAAATGGCAACAACTGCGCTTCTCCGCGATCACGCAGCGTGTCTTGCACCAACTTCGTGTACCCAGCAATGGTTGACAAGGGCGACTTTGCATCGTGGCTGATGATCGCCGCGAAGTTGGCCAGATCGGCATTTGATCGCTGCAATTCAACAGCTTGCCGTCGTTGGTCAGTCACATCGCGTGCGTTGGAGACGATCCAACCGCGGTCGTGCAACGTGATCGAATTCCACTGAAGCCAGTGGTATGAGCCGTCTTTTGCACGGTAGCGATTCTCAAACGCCTCAGACCCTGTCGACACCGAACGAACTTCGCGATATTCCTTCGTTGTATCAACGAGGTCATCTGGATGCACGAAGTCGACGAACGGCGTCGACGTCATCTCTTGCTCGGTCCAGCCGAGCACGCGCGTCCAGGCCGGATTTACACGCAAGAAGTAGCCCTCAAAGTTGGCGATACACAACAGATCGGGTGACGACATGAACATCAGGTCGAGCAAATCAGTTGCGCGCCTACGTTCCGACACGTCTTGCATCTGCGAAATGAAGTAGAGCGGCTTGCCTAGATCGTCTTTGACCAATGTCACGCTGAGCTGAGCCCAGATGACATTTCCGTCGCGATGCAAATAGCGCTTCTCAGTCGCGTACGAGTCGATATCGCCGTCTCGCAAACGCTGCAATCCCGCAAGGTTCTCATCAACATCATCAGGATGCGTGACATCTGAAAAGGTCAGCGTCAACAACTCTTGTCGACTGCGACCAAGCATCTTCGTCAGCGGATCATTTACGTCGACCCAGTGTCCGTCGAGGTTCACGATCGCTAGCCCGACCGGGGTCTCGGCCTGTGCGAGCAACAGTCTCTCGTGCGACGAAACCTCGCTTGGTGATGTCGTCTGATCAGAGCCGTTGATCATGCCTATAGCTTTGCGCGATTAAAGCGTCTCTGCTTGCTCAATCGTCAGTTGTCAGTCGACAGTTCTCAGGGCAACGGCCGGCTCAATTCGAGCCGCTTTCTGAGCTGGCACGGCAGTGGCCGCCAACGACGCCAAGAACGTGGCTCCGATCAAGATCGATAACTGCACCCAGGGAACCTCGAGGCTCACGCCAAAGTCGCTGGGTAGCGACGCAAACAGACGCGATAACACGATCAGGGCCAGAGCAACGCCGATCAAAATGCCCTCACCAGCAATGAAAGCCGACTCTGACAAGAACGCATGTCGCACCGACTTTGAGGGGAAACCCATGGCGCGAAGCATCGCAATTTGCCTACGTCGCTCTCTGACGGCGCGCACCATCACGACCCCGAGACCGGCAATGCCGACAAACAAGCCGAGCGCCAAGTAACCCTGCACGAGCAGTAAGAACTGACGTGCGGTTGAGAACGCCTTCTTGATCTCAGCACGAATAGCGACAGCGTCGACATTGTCGCCCACGTACAGCCCCGACAATTCACTGGCGAGAGTGGTGGCATCGACACCCGGACGCACCTGAACGAGCGCTCGACTCGGTTTAGTGAACCGATCAGGAGCGAGGGCGATACCACCGGCACGACTCATCATCACTGCTGGCCCGGCCGTTGACACCGCGGCAACCGTAAACTCGCGCGACGACGGAGTCGGCGTGGCCAAATCATCATTGCTCGTCGCGTAAACCGAGATCGTGACTCGATCACCCGGGCGCAGCCCAACCTTGGCACCACGCTCGCGCAGCACTTCGTTGCGCACGATCACCAAGTCATCACTGCCGAACACTGCCCTCAACGCCGCTTCATCGCTGGCAAACCGAGACTCACGAGACGACAACTCGGGGCTGCCGTTGCCGATGATCCCATCGTCGGCGGCGACAAAATCGATCCCCTCTGCCCTGGTGGTGTTCACAAGTGTGATGTCTCCAAAGTCTTCATTGATCGCTGCTACTTGGTTCACTTGCGGATGCGTTTTGAGTTTGTCGATAGGGATCGTCGACACAAGTCGTGAATTGCCACCTGAGTAACGATCAGTCGGACCAACCTCGATGTCGGCCCCGCGAGACTGTGCAATGACTTGGCGCTCAACACTGGTCGTCAACACGTGGCCGATGGTGATGATGAAGGTCAGCACAAACATCACCAGAGAGAACATGGCCAGCAGCAGACCAGTGCGGCCACGTCGTGCGAGCGGATAAGCAAGGCCAAGGCGCAGTGACATTGACCAACGTCCGCCGCCGAGTCTGCGCAACAGTCCGCCGATGCGTTCTTGGTTTGCACTTACCAACGCAACGGCGAACGCAGTTAGCTGCACGCCCTGTACGACATAAACAGCAGGATTGGGATTGTTGAACGCCTTCTTCGCCAACGTGAAAGCAAACGTCGACCATGCAAGCATGCCGATCGATCCGATGGTCAACAGCAATTTTGTCTGCACCCATCGACGGAAGACCATCACGAAACCAAATACGCCGACTGCAGGACCACTCAAACTCGCGAATTCGTTCTTGCTCGATAGTCCCGACGCCGTGGTGATTACACCGATCACGAGCAGTAATAGGCCGATCAGCAAGCCGAGCACACGTCGACGATGAATACCGGGGTCGGGCAACTCACGAATGGCACGAATCACGTTCATTCGTGCAATGAACAGCGAGGCGAGCAAAACAGTAAGGACCGTTATGCCGAGGCCTGAGAGAAAGCCCCACGCCAAACTGTTGAGACGCGCGTCGAAAATCAGGTCGAAGTCATCGTCGATGCTGCTGAAAATTGCACTAGCCGTGAATACGACAATCCACCCAACACCAACACCAACCAACACACCCAGCGCGCTCGACCCGATGCCATACAGAAAGCCCTCGAAGCTGAACGTACTGACCATCGATCGACGTTTCATGCCAATGGCGCGCAACATGCCGAGCTCACCTTGCCGCTCTTGCGCAAGCATCGTGAAAATGTTGATGAGCAACAAGATGCCAGCAATGATCGTGAACGATCCGATGCCGGTGAGAATGCGGCTGAACACTTTGCCGGCAACCTTGCCGTCACTGATGCGTTGTTGCTTGACCGGTTGCACAAACAGATCAGTTGCCAAACTCGGCCCATCGACAGTGCTCACCTTTTGTTCGACGCCTTGCTCGACACCTGGGATCAGCTTGTTGAGCTGAATGCCAACTGCATCACTTAACCTCGCACCTTCGGTCACGCCACCGCGATTTGAAACAAGAATCAGCTGCTGCACATTTGACTCTGCAGCGCTCTCATCAGCATTAGCCGGAGGTTCGGCCAGTGTGCCCGGCGGAAGAAACACAATCAGCGAAACGCTGTTGGCATCGGTAGACGGATTGAATCCGGCGAGGCCAAGTCGGGGCAACGTCCGCTCAACTGTCGCTTGATGCTTCTCTCCTTGGTAATAGAGATCCATCCTTTGGCCGGCGGTCACAGCAAGCTTTCGCGCCAGGTCGTCGCTCAAGATCACCGAACCGGGCTTTGGTGAATCACCCGTAATGCCAGTGATCTTTGGGTCTCCGCCGAAACTCTTCGCGTCAGCAAACGACATGTCGATGAACGACACATTTCCCTCAGCGCGTGGAGATGCACCGCCTGAACTGACGGCGCCAGCTTCCATTCGCAACGACATCACGCCGTCGATATCGGGCGAGTTGAGACTCGACACTTTGGAAAGTAGACCTTGCGCGTCGCCGTCAAATGACGACACATCGATCACCTCGTCGACAGGCCCTAGTTGGGTGTAGATAGTGCGTTGCACTGATGCGGCGAACGTGTCGCCAACCACCGATGCGCTGGTGACGATGGCCGTGCCGAGCAATGCACCAAGCAGAATGAGCAACGTTTCTTTCGGGCGGCGCGACGCATTGCGAATGGCCAACCGGCGAGAGATCGGCGCGGTCAGCGCAATCACAATAAATGGCAAGCAAAGCCCCGCCGCCGCAACAGCAGGGGCGCGTTGCGCCATGCCTTGCACAACAAAGACAACACCCACGATCATCGCAATTGTCAACAGCGCAGCTTTGAAGAGGCGTTTCACTGGCTGACTCTGGTGTCGTTGACGAGTTTTCCATCGCGCATGGTCAACAGTCGCTGCGCGGCGCTCGCGACTTGTGAGTCGTGAGTCACCAACATGACAGTCATACCCTCCGCATGAAGCTCACTCAACAGCGAAATGACGCGTGCGGCCGTTTCTGTATCAAGATTGCCGGTTGGCTCATCAGCCCACACCATCTTTGGTCGCCCAGCGAGAGCACGCGCAACAGCAACACGTTGTTGTTCACCACCTGACAACTCGGTAGGTCGGAAGTTCACGCGCTTACCCAACCCAACACGTTCAAGCGTTTCGATGGCAGCGGCGCGCGCTTTGCCCGGCGACACGCCATTTAGCAACAGCGGCAGCTCGGTGTTCTCGGCTGCAGTGAAGACGGGTACGAGGTTGAACGCCTGGAAGATGAAACCCATCTGCTTTCCGCGGAACGCAGTGCGTTCTGCGTCGCGCATCTTGCGAACGTTCTTGCCCGCGATCTGTATGGAACCTTCGTCGACATTGTCGAGCAGCGACAAACAATTGAGCAAGGTTGTCTTGCCCGACCCCGATGGGCCCATCACCGCAACAAATTCTCCCTGATTGACCGTCAGGCTGATGTCGTTGAGTGCTGTCACTTCGTCGGCCGCCGTGCGATAGCGCTTGACTACCGATTTGGCTGTTAGCAGCGGGCCCGACTGGCTATTGGTCGTGTCATTTGTCACGCCGGCGAACCTATCCCGACTCGGTCGTATGCAACGCCCACTAACGCGCTGAGGGTCGACTCAACCCCAACCCAACGGCTCTTCGGGCCCATCTCGGCATTACTCCTGGTCAGCATAGGTTTTATAGGCGAGTAAGACCTCAAGAGGGGCCCGAAGTCGGCCGATATCAACAAGGTGAAGCGGGCACCATTGCGACTACTCATAGCGGGACTGCTGCTTGTCGCGTCTCTCGTATGGTCAGCACCGCCCGCGATGGCAACGACCTGGCTCGACCCCAACTTCTCATTCCGCAACCCAATCACTGTCGACCACACAAAGGTCGGTGGCAGCAGTGACCTCACCGACTATCCGATGTTGGTGTCTCTAACCGACAACGCGCTGAAGAACGTGAACTCGGGGGGAAACGTACAGAACGCAAACGGATACGACATCGCGTTCTCGGCCAGCAATGGCACAACGCCGCTCGATCACGAAATCGAGAAGTACAACGCCTCCACGGGTGAACTTGTTGCGTGGGTACGCATTCCTACGTTGTCGCACACCGTCGACACCACGATCTACATGTACTACGGCAACGCCGGCATCACGACGTCACAGAACAGCGCCACAGTTTGGGACAACAACTACACCGGCGTGTGGCACATGAGCGAGACGTCGGGCACCAACATTCACGACTCGACCGCGAACCTCGGTGACGGAACCAAAGTAAACGGCACCCACCCCGCTCCACTTGGCGCCGGAAAGGTCGGTGGCGGCCAGTCGTTCGACAAGAGTGCCGACGGTGTCACCGTCGGCGTCGGCGCCAACGACACCTATGCCGACCACACGATCGAGGCGTGGGTTCGCCTGCCCGACTTCAACGATGGTGGAACGTCGCCGCGCCTTCTCTCAAACGCGATGAACGGTAACGAGAGCTATCAACTGATTACGTGTGGATGTGGCGGTGGTGGTGGCGCCATTGCCTTTGCCGTGCGCCACAACGGGATCATGTACTACGTGACGACACCAGTAATGGCAACCAACACTTGGTATCGAGTTGTCGCCACATTCGATGCCAATACGCTGACGCCTACGGCCACCGCGAACTTGGCAACGTCAACAACCGCGGCCGACAGTGGTTGGGCCGACCCCGGTGCCGGCCTCACGTTCGGCATGCGCTCCGACGGGCTTGGCTACTGGGGTGGCGATGTCAGTGAGGTGAGAATCTCGAACAGCGTTCGATCCCCCGGATGGATCACGACTGCCTACAACAACGAAAACTCACCAGGATCATTCTTTGCGTTGGGCAGTCAATCATCTGTCGGTGAAAGCAGCACTGTGACTATCAACATGGGTGTGTCAGCCATGTTGACGTTTACAGTCACCGGACGCGCCACTGCTTGCAACAGTCAGTCAGCTGCCACCTTCCAAACAGGCACAACGGCAACTGCGCTAACACTCGGTGATTTGTCAGCAGCAACTATCAACGGTGCTGCGCAAAACCTGAGTGTGACAACAAACGCCGCCAACGGGTTCGTCGTGTACCTACGCGCGTCTGGCTCGACACCCGATGTACTGCACTCGAGCACGGCAACGATTGCCGACGTCACGGGTACGCACGCGTCGCCAAGCAACTCATTGAGCGCAGGCACAGCGGGGTTTGGCTACACGACAAATGACGCGTCGATCGCGTTCGGGGCGAACAAATGGGCAAAGATCACAACAACACCTGAGCCTGTGTTGGCCGCAAGCGCAGGCACCCACACCAAAAACGGTTGTGTCGGATACCAAGCAACGATCACATCGCTTACCGCCGCCGGCTCATACGCAACCGGCGCCACGTACACCGCCGTCCCGCTCTTCTGAGCGAGAACCGACACCACCTCTCTACCATCACGTGGCGTCTGGCCTGGTCTCGTCAAACGGGCAGGGTCAGGTGGTGAACACTTCAGCTCGTGACGACATGATCGACTCTGCGAGGAACTGCCTGAGCAGGTCGAAGTTCTGATTTACCTGTGCCAGTTCTAGAGCCTTGTAGTACACGGCCCGTCGCTCGCGCAGAACTATCGGCGGAACATTGCGATGCTTCAATGCGATCGCCGTCATCAACAAACGGCCGATTCTTCCGTTGCCATCCGAAAAGGGGTGGATTCGTTCGAACTCGGCATGTTGCTTGGCCAGTTGGTGAACGAGCGAGTCGTCGTCGGACGCAGCTGCGTCGCACAATTGCTCAACCGACCTAGCAATCTTGACGTGATTAACGACTGTCGTGCGCGAGCTGACAATGCGGACTGCGTGATGGCGGTAACGTCCAGCGTCGCTCATGATTCCATTCATCAGTCGCACGTGAAGGTCACAGATCAAGTCGGGCGATACCTCGAACTGAGGCCTGGAAACTTGATCCAGCAACCACCACAACGTTGCTTGGTGGTTCTTCGCCTCGAGCTGTTCAATAAGTGTGCGTCCAGCAACAGTGCGTCCTTGAAACAAAACAGCCTCGGTATCGGCAACCGTCATCGTGCTGCCTTCGATTGTGTTGGTGTTGTAGGTGAACGCGAGCGAGAACCGGTCAAGTAGTTCTTTGTCACCCGCCAGTAAACGGGGCTGAATCCGTTGCGACTCAGCGCGCTCGATTAGACCACGCAGTTCATCAGGTGCGAGCGGTGAGCCTCCAACTACTTCAGCAAACAGCCCCGTGACTGCCTCAAAGGCTCGACGACGAGGCTGGCTACGCCCGTTCACCCAAGAGTTAATGGTGGCGAAAGACACGCTGAGGCGTTGAGCCAGTTCGGTCTGCGACATACCGGTCGCGCCCATAATTCGTTGAAGCTGCTCGGCGATTTCCATTTCCGTAACTTTATATAGTTTTGGTTCCATTATAAAGTTATGATTTCTTTATAAAGTTTTGCGACTCCTTTCACCTACCGTAGAAGCCCAAATCTGGGCGCAATCCGGCCGCTTTTTGGGCTTCTTGGGTAGGTGAAAGGGCGACTTACGCGCTGTTCCGTGGCGGGTGGCGAGGCGGAGCGATTGGGCCGTTTCGAGGGGGCACGGTGATACTTGGCGGATGCCGCCGCACCTCACGCCACGAATTCATCACGCTCTCGCCGTCACTACGAAGAACGATCCGGTAGAGCTCACTGAGACGTTGGCAGAACTCAACATTGCGCGGCGCGTTGTTACGCCGTCGTCACTCACGCCGCGGTTGTGGACGCAACCGGCAATGGTGTTTGTAACTCACGCCGCAGCACGCCAGGGACTACCCGAGCTTCCGCGTCGCGACAACGTGATTCTCGTCGGCAGTGCGGCCGACACGTCGGTGTTGGGCACACGACGGAAGCTCGCCGACAGCATTGGAGCCGCACGGGCTATCTTCCTCGGACCATCAGGAATCGGCGAATGCTTCAATCAAGCAACGCGACTTGGTCAAGTCGTTCTCGTGCTGGCAACCCCCGGATCGACAACAGCACGTGCGCAAGCCGATGATCTCGCCGCACAACACCCTGGCCGTGATGCGGTGGTGTTAAACGCATCCGACCACACGCAAAGGCTACGCACGGCGCTCGACTTCGAGACGATCGTCTGGCAGCAAGTTGTCGTTCATGCGACAGAGCTCAACGACGAGACTCGAGTAGCCCACGCCGAGTATGCATCGACGACAATCTTGGTTGTGCCATCCAACACCGAACGACTCAGTGAGGCGCGTAACACTCTCGACGAACTTCGCCGCCACCCCGACACTGCCGTCGTGATCGCAATCGAGCCCCCGACCGCCCGCTGCAGCACGCCGGCGTCGATCAGCCAAGTGGAAGATGCGTTGCAACTGTCAGTTGTGCTTCCTCCGCAACAATCAGCGACGCTCGACTCTCGCTAAGACAAACGGCTGCAAGCCGGCCGTTAGAACAGACCGTCGGCTGGTGTATTGGATTTGGCTGGAGCCACAGGCTCGCGCTTCACCTGACGAGCGGGTGCAGTAGTTGCTGAAGTCGGCAATTCATCTACCGACGTGATGCCCAGCTTTTCGCCAAGTCGAGCAAACTCAGCGCGGTCAGCCGCGAGTGTTTCGTCTCTCAGAATCTGCTCGTATTTAGGCAAATAGCGGCGAGCGTCTAAGCAAGCGATCACAGCACGCTCGACATCGGTGTACGAGTACTGCTGGGGAATGAACAACGCATGTCGCGCCTCTTGCACGGCACGCAGCCAGAAGACTCGACCCTCAGTAGTAGAGAACCAGTCACGATAAAAGCGCTCGTCGCTGCCACGAACGTCAACATGAAACAGTTCGCGCAATCGATTGGCCAGCGGACGCTTGAACTTTGATTGCGGAAATCCAGCGTCGACAAAGGCGAGAATCGACACGGCAAGATCGTGCTTCTCTTCAGCGGTTGCAAATGCGGTAGCGGTGAACTCAGGCCATTCGATCTCACGGATAGGACCGATCCACATGCCATGAACTGGCTTCGCCGTGTGAACGTCGAACATTCCGTCGTCGACGTTGTTGCGGCCTGGATCATCAGGCAAAGCAATCGACAAGTTCTGCCACTGCGCAAGGCTCGGATCAGCAATC
>JBGAQY010000008.1:0-95126 GCA_044220495.1 Acidimicrobiales bacterium | reverse complement strand
CGGACGGGTTTCGTGTCGAGCGGACCGCTGTTCAATTGGCTGATGCATTTGCTCGCGGCAAGGTCCAAACCTTTCCGCCGTTGGCGGGGCGGCCTTCGGGCGTCGCGACTCCGGCTGTCGATGAAGAGCGTCGTGCAACCCGGCAGCTCGGCAAGTTGGTCTACGACTCGAACGATGAGCGTTTCTATGTCGTTTATGCGAGGTCGAGGGTTCATCGTCAGCTCGTGCAAGACGAGAACGGCGACTACAAGTCGGTTCGCAGTCAGCCGTCACTGATGTTGAGCAACGTGCGAGTGCGTGGCCAACGTGGATCGTCGGGCGACGTTCTGCCACTTACAGACGACAAAGCAGTTCGTCCGCGCGCTCGAAGTCTGGCTCGCTTCGAGACTGAACTTTCCACTGGAACGTTGACTGTCGTTGCGACCCTGAACGACTTCGAGAACGTCAGTCGTGTGCGGTTGCCTCAGCCATACGCAGAGATGGTTGCGGCGGCGCGAGCCGGCACGCCAGTCGAGGCGGTTGCAGTCACCCGTGTGCCTGAGCTTACGGTCGACGCGTGTGTGGGCATGCTCTTCTACGACCGACGGTTTCGACAGTTCGTGATGGGCCAAGCGCTACCTCAGCCTGAGGCGGAAGGCGAAACCGCCGTTCGCCTCGTTCCCAAGATCGTCTCGGCGGCGGATGATGAAACGGGGCCGTTGCCGTTCGTCAATCAACGTCGCAGCCGACAGGTGCCTGCACGGGGTCGCGCACTAGCTGAAATCAAAACCCAGGTAGCGGAGGGCCGATTGATTCCAGTCGCAGTTGTCGCCGACCACAAACACGCAGACGAGATTGTTCTCGACGAGCCGTTTGCTGACTATCTACAACACCGAGTGAGCGACGGTTTGTTGAAAGCCCAAGGCTTGACATCGTTAGAGGCTGTTCGTCGTCGGAACATTGACGACGCAACTGGCGCATTGACATTTCCAGAGACGGGCCAAGGGCTAATCGATTCGGTAATTCATCGTGCCAGCACAGGCGAATTGTCTGAACGTCAAGCAACGCGCACAACGACGGTGATCGAGCTGTCGCTGCTCGAACTGATGGGCGAAAACTGGCGTTCTTCCTCGGTTGAGCTTGTCACGAAGTCGCAACTTGAGGCCTCACAGTCACCCGAGAACGCCGAGTCTGTTCGCGCGCGTGCTGTCAGAAACGTCGTCGACGCTCTCGGCGCATTGCGGACGCTCAGTCGACCCGACCTACGGCCGAGTGCGACGAGCCGAGCTGGTTTACTGATGTTTGTTGACGAGCTCGATGTAGCTCAGCCAATTAAGACGCGGATGAAGGCAGGCGTACGCGCGATCCTCGGCGAGTCTGACGACATCAGCGGCATCAACGTTCTGCAAGTCGCGCGTGACGCTCCGCTAGACGGTTGTTCTGAAGCCTTGAAGAAGGCCCACCGAATTGGCTTTCGGGCGGCCATGCGTGCATTTGCAGCCGACGAGCGCTACACGGGCATCGTGCAAGGTCTTGTCGAGACGAAAGCGCAAGTTTCGCTCGACGAGTGTGTTGAAACCCTGTTCTACGACGCGCGAGCGAAGCAGTTCATGCTCGGCGAGCGGGCTGAACCTAACGGTCGTGTGCGATCGGTGGGGGTTCGACTCGTGCCTGTGAAGGTCGAGTCAGCTCTCGGTGACGCAAGTGGTCTTCCCGATGTCGATCCCCACCGTCGCATGACGCCACCTGTCTACGGACGATCGCTCGAGACGATTCGCGATGCAATCAGTGCAGCCAGGCTGATTCCTGTTGCTCGAGTTGCAAAGGCGAACGATGGCCCGACCGCAGTTGTATGCATTTCGACACCGTTCGACGCAGCCGTACGGTCACTCGATGACCTGCCGAGTGCACAAGGTCTGAGTGCCGAGACGACGACTCCTAGTGCGAAACGGCTGCGGCGAACGGGTCCCCCGTTGGCCTTATGAACGCAGTCGGTTGGCGAGCGCCGACCTATGCGATGAACTTCACTGCGCTGGCGAATTGCGTGCCCAGGTTTTGCTGAATTCCAATGTGCAAGAAGCCCAATGCCTCGAGTTCGTGAGCACGACGAAGTGATCCTGCATCGATGGCGCGCAGTCCACTTGTCTCGATGAGTTCGGCGACTGCCTTTTTTGCTCCGTCATCGTCGCTTGCAATGGGAACGTCGAGGGGTTGGCCGGCGACGGCGCCGCCTTCGAGTGTTGATGAGAACACCGTGTTGAAAGCCTTCACAACGGGAGAATGCGGCAACAGTTTCTGAATCTCTTGTGCGGCCGACGAGTCGCTAGGCGTGACGAGCGAGTCGAACGTCGAGAAGTCGACTGGGTTGCTGATGTCGACAACCGTTTTGTTCTCAAGTGCAGATGCGTTGTTGCGGGCAACTTCGACAGCTGCTGCATACGGGAGCGCCAAGACGACAACGTCACCTGTTATCTCATCGCCGAGAGTCGAACCGGTGGCGTTTGGGCCTAGTTCTTTTGCGAGCTCGTCCGCTTGGGCGGGATTGCGAGTTTGAACCTGTACATCGATGCCGGCTGCTGCAAAACGTGATCCGATGCCTCGGGCCATGTTGCCCGCTCCAATAATTGTGACGCTCATGGGGTTTCTCCTTGGTTGTTGTTTGCGTTTGTTTGCGTTTGTTTGCGTTGCTTAGACCTTGGCGGGAAACGAAACGCCGGCGCCCCCACGCGTCGAGCCTCCGTAATGCTCGATCTCTTTAGCGAGGTCGAGCGGACGTGGCCGAATATCAGTGCGCTCGTGCGCCAGCTCCTCGAGACGATCAGCGGGGACGAGCCACGACACCTCAAACTCAATGCCATCGACGTCTTTTGCGTAGAGGGCTTTGGTGGTCACGTGATCAGATGCACCGGCTAGTGCACCGAGATCGCCGAGCACGGTGGCGATGCGGCTCAGCTCATCAAGGGTGTCGACTTCCCAGGCCAAGTGATAGAGCCCAACGGTCGCGCGTCCGGCGATTGATGGGCCAGCCGCCTCGCCAACAGAGAACAAACCGAGGTCGTGATCGTTGTTGCTGGCAGGCGCCTGCATGAATACAGCGCCCGGTGCTTGCATGACTACTTGAAAGTCGAGCGCACGTGCATAAAAGGTGGCCGACGCCTCAGCGTTTCTCACGTAGAGCACTGCATGATTCATTCGTGTGACTGGCATTGGAGTCTCCTTCGGGCCCACCGATTAGTTGAAAGTTCAACTAGTATGGATCTTAGCAACATACATGAACGTTCAACTATTCCGGGATGAGGAAATCACGTGGGAAAAGTCAAGTGGTTGTCTGATGACGAGCAAGAAGCGTGGCGGGCCTTCATGTGGATGAAAGCTGTGTTGGACGAGGAACTTGATCGACAGCTGCAGCGAGAGGCGGGTATGCCTCACGCGTATTACATGATTCTCGCGATGCTAAGCGAAGCCTCTGATCAGGCGCTGCGCATGAGCGATTTGGCCAGTATCTTGAAGGCGTCACCAAGCCGGGTTTCGCACGCAGTGACGAAGCTCGAGCGCCTCGGGTGGGTAGTTCGAGAAAGCGCTGCCGACGACGGTCGTGTGAGTTATGCGGTGCTGACCAAGAGTGGCTTCGCCGTGTTGAAGGCGGCGGCGCCCAGTCATGTAGCGACCGTGCGGCAGGCGATCTTCGATCATCTCTCGCGAGCTCAGGTGGCCCAGCTCAAGCAAATATCGACCCAGATCCTTGATGCACTCGACGCTGGGCCGGTCTTCAACCACGAATAGCCGCCGATCGGCATCCCTGCGCGTTTGTTGCGAAATGGCCGCTCCCGTCGGCCGTTTTGCCGGCGTAACGGCCATTACGTTCCAACCGTGCTGTACTTATGTCAACGCCAAAGTAAGGCGCGCCTAATATTTGGCTGTTGAGTCCCTTTACCCATTGAAGGCGCAGTTCGTTGACCCAAACCGAAGCCCTCGACGAACTCACTGCTCCCAGCCGCATAGGCAATGGCCAACCCGACAAAGGGGTGCCGTTCGCGGCTTGTCTTGAGCAGTGGGGCGACCGTCTTGCTGTTGTCGATCCCGACGGCAGGCGCATCAGCTACCGCGAACTTGCTGCGCTTGTTCGTAGTCGTCAGTCGCAACTCGGCGACGGGCGCCGCTTGTTACTGATTGCCGCGAGCAATGAAGTCGAACCACTTGTCACTTACTTGGCGGCGATCAAGAGTGGGCATCCGGCGTTGTTGGTTGGTCACGATGATCGTGAGCTATTCGAATCGATGGTCGAGACCTATCAGCCCGATGTCACTTTCCAAAAGGGTTCAGCCGGGTGGCGTCTGGCCGTGCGCACTACACAGAGTGCACACAAGCTGCATGACGACTTATCGCTCTTGTTGTGCACTTCGGGATCGACGGGATCGCCCAAAGTTGCGCGTTTGTCGCGCTCGAACCTCCAAGCCAATGCAGAATCAATCGCGCAGTACCTTGCCATCAGACCAACAGACCGAGCAGTCACTTCACTGCCGATGCAGTACTGCTACGGCCTGTCGGTGATCAACAGCAACTTGGCAAGCGGAGCTGCTCTGGTTCTCACTAACCATTCGGTTGTTACGACGTGCTTTTGGGATCATGTTCGTAACAACGATGTGTCGAGCATCCACGGCGTACCTCATACGTTTGATTTACTCGAGCGCTCCGACTTTGCGTCGATGGATATGCCGTCATTGCGTTACGTCACGCAGGCCGGCGGCCGTCTTCCTCCTGAAAAGGTAAAACAGCTGGCATCAATGGGTCGGCGTCATGGCTGGGATTTCTTCGTCATGTACGGCCAAACCGAGGCGACGGCGCGTATGGCCTTCTTGCCGCCTGATCGTGCGCTGACCAATCCGTCAACGATCGGCGTGCCCATACCTGGTGGGTCTTTCGAGCTACGAGGTGTCGACGGCGCACAAGGTGGCAACGAAGGCGAGCTTGTTTATCGCGGTCCAAACGTGATGATGGGTTACGCGCACGGGCCCAG
Organism: Acidimicrobiales bacterium; assembly: GCA_044220495.1. Taxonomy (GTDB): domain Bacteria; phylum Actinomycetota; class Acidimicrobiia; order Acidimicrobiales; family JBBSGY01; genus JBGAQY01. The sequence continues at coordinate 90,130 of JBGAQY010000008.1, read as the reverse complement.
TGATCTTTGCCTTGGTCGTACGGTGCACGAGTTGGCCACAGGCGACATTGCGCGTTTAACGCACGACGGTCTATACGAAGTGATTGGCCGCCGCAGTCGTTTCGCCAAGCTGTTTGGTCTGCGCGTCGATCTCGAACAGGTTGAATTGGTGCTTGCCGAAGCAGGCATAACCGTTGCCTGTGTTGCTCGCGACGATCGCTTGATTGTTGGCGTCGAACGCGATGCCGATCTACAAGAAGTGCAAAACATCGTGAGCTCGATGTGCAAGATTCCTGCGTCAACCGTTACCGTAAACCGGTTCGATTCGCTGCCTCGGTTGGCCAACGGCAAGTTGGACTATTCGAGCGTCGCGGTTGAGCAGCACGACGAACGAGATGGTTCGACCGCACATAAACAACACTTGCTCGGGCGGCGAGCTCACGTCGTGTCGTTGCGCGACGAGTATGTGCGTATCTTCGGTCGCACGTCGGTCAGTGATGACGACACGTTCTTGAGCCTGGGCGGCGATTCGCTTTCTTACGTCGAAGCTTCAATGGTTCTCGAAGGTCGCATCGGCCAACTTCCCAAGAATTGGCAAGAACTCACGGTGCGCGAACTCACTGAGAAAGAGCGCGAGCTCAGCGCAGTGCCCTCGCGCCGAGGGATGCCGAGGTTGTTCCGTTTGATGGAGACAGCCGTCGTTCTGCGGGCAGTGGCCATCGCTCTCGTGGTCGGTACGCACATGAAGGTGTTTCACCTCGAGGGGGGCGCCCATGTGTTGCTTGCCCTTGCTGGGTGGAACTTCTCGCGCTTCTTTTTGCGCGCGCCGATCGGTGGGCGAATACGCAACGCAACCGCTTCTTTGTTGCGTGTCGCTATCCCGAGTGTGATCGCCATAAGCACCTATGTGGCGTTGTTTGACGATTACCGCCTCGCAAATCTGACGTTTGTAAATAACTACCTGCGCGACGCGAATATCTCGTTCTGGTTTGTCGAGGCGTTGATGCAGCTCACGATCGTTGGGCTACTTGTGTTCTCGATAAAGCGTGTTGCGCTCGCTGAGCAGCGCCACCGATTTGCAACAGCGCTGATTGTTCTCGGTGTTGCCATGATCGGTCGCGTGCACGCGTCGGGCGTGCACGACGAGGCGGCGCGACTGTTTACGACACACAACGTCGCGTGGCTGTTTGTGCTTGGCTGGGCGGCCGAGGCCGCTCGCAACATCGGCCAACGGTTGATCGTCGCCGTTGCGATTGTGCTGTCGGTGCCGACGTTCTTCCTCGAAACTCCGCGCGGCGATCTGGTTTTGGCCGGCCTTGCCTTGCTGGTATTTGTTCGTGCCATTCCGGTGCCGTCGATAGCGCGTCGCTTGGTCGGCGTGTTGGCGGGGGCATCGCTCTACATCTATCTGACTCACTACGCGGTATTTCCAGAGTTGCAGAAGTACTTCTTGCCATGGCCTAGCTACGTCTTGACGCTGCTTGTGGGAGTGCTGTTCGGAGCGAGCGTGGCGGCAGGGTCACGCGTAGCGGTCAAGACAGCCCACCGAGCGATGTCTTTCCACGTCACGAGACGCTCCATGCAGACACTTTCTAAAACGGTTCACGAGGGGGCCGTCATTCGTTAAGAATTGAGCTACGACAGCTGGACGGGGTACGGCGTGGTTGAGGCAAGAAGCGAAATGTCGTTGATAGAGGTTGAGGCGGCAGTTGGCGTCACTGATCTCCGTGCTGCCGAAGAGCAGTTTCATGTTCTCTTCTTGCATTCGCCGATTGGCATGGCACTCGTCGCCCTCGACGGGCACTTCCTCAGTGCAAACCAAGCGCTGTGTTCGCTGACCGGATACACCGAAAAGCAGTTGCGATCACTTCGCTTTCAAGACATCACGCATCCAGACGATCTAGCGATGGATCTAGCAGCTGTGAACGCGCTGCTCAACGGCGACACCGTGTCATATGACCTCGAAAAGCGGTATCTGCGACCTGACGGAAACGAAGTGTGGATTCATCTCACTGCGGGTGTCGTGCGCTCGGCAACCGGGGTGCCTACGCACTTCGTCGCGCAAGTGCAAGACATCACGGAGCAGATCCAGCGCGAGCAAACCTTGCGTACGTTGTCGGAAGATCTTGAAAAGACAAACGCCGCGCTCATGCGCTCCAACAAAGACCTCGCAGAATTTGCCGCGATGGTGGCCCACGATCTCAAGTCGCCACTGCAATCGTTTTACTTGCACATCGATCAACTCGCTGACACGAGGCTGACTGATGAGCAGTCGGCGTTGTCACGACAACTCATTGATTCAGCAGAGTGGATGGCCGAACTGGTTGACCGAGTTCTTGATTACTGCCGAGTTGATCGCGAGCTCGAGATGAAGGCGGTAGACGCTAATGGCGTTGTTCGCCAGGCAATCACTAACCTGCGCGCAGAGATTGATGCCGTAAACGCAACGATCCAGGTTGGCGATCTGCCGGTTGTCTTTGGTAGCGACATCCAGCTCGAGCAGCTCTTTCAGAACCTGTTCAGCAACGGGCTCAAATGGAATCAACCTGGCATCTCTCCAACCGTCTCGGTTTCGGCGACGACGAACGAAGACGGTTGGGAGTTTTCGGTGATCGACAACGGCGTTGGCATTCCGCCTGAGAATCGGGGCGAGGTGTTTGAGATGTTTAGCCGTGTGCGTGGACGTCATGCCGCAGGTCACGGCATTGGGTTAGCGACTTGCCGCAAGATTGTTGAGCGCCATGGTGGCCAGATTTGGGTTGATAACAGCTACTCAACCGGCGCCTGCATTCGCTTTACTTTGTCTAATCACGCCACCGCGCATTGAAAATCTGCGCGTTCCGGGTTGCCTCTGGGGTGTGAAACGCTGGACCCGTGTCGCAAGCGCTGAAGTTCTCACGCAACGATCCTCGTCAGTACGACGATTTGGCCGATGCATGGTGGGATTCCAACGGCGCCTTTGCAATGCTGCACTGGTTGGCTAGTGCGCGTGCCGAGCTCGTGCCACCTGCTTCCCGTACAAACGCCGTTCTGCTTGATGTGGGTTGCGGTGGAGGCTTGATGGCTCCGCATTTAGCGCACAAGGGTTATCGACATGTTGGCGTAGATATCACTGCATCGGCGCTCGATCACGCAGAAGAACATGGCATTGAAGTTTCAAGAGCTGACGTGCATGAGTTGCCGATCGCGTCCGAGTCGATCGACGTTGTGTGTGCAGGCGAGATTTTCGAGCATGTTGCCGATGTCGGTCGCGTCGTTGCTGAAACGTCTCGAGTTCTGAGGCCAGGTGGACTCATCGTGATCGACACTCTTGCCAACACGCGCCTCGCTCGCCTGCTCGCGGTGACGATTGCCGAACGCGTGCCGGGTGGAGCTCCCAGGGGAATTCATGATCCCGAATTGTTCGTTGATCGCTCGCACCTAATTGGTCAATACGCGCGTTACGGGGTGTCTTTGCAACTGCGCGGCCTGCGCCCGCATTTGCGACAAGCCGTAGCTTGGCGCTTGAACAAGCGCCGCGAAGTGCAAATGCTGCCCACAAGGTTTTCATCCGTGCTGTTTCAGGCATGGGGTCGCAAGGAGGTCGTGTGACCAACACCGCTATTGATCTAACTGATGCGGCGCCTCGACGCGAGGTCGTCGACGCAATTGCAACCGCCGAACGCCTTGCTCCACGACTGGCTGGTCGTGCTGCTGCTCACGATGTCGATGCGCGTTTTCCCGAAGCCGATTTCGATGACCTGCGGTCGGGGCAGCTAATGGGTTTGATGGTGCCGGCTCGTCTTGGCGGCCCCGGTGCGACTTTTGAAGATTACGCACGAGTCGCAATGGCGTTGGCGGCCGGCAACGGCGCGACGGCCCTCATTTACAACATGCACACTTCGGTGACGGGAGCGTTGGCTCGCACTCCTGACGACATGGCGCGGGTGCTGGGTGTGTCTGACGAATACTTTGCCGTGCGCGACTCGATGCTTGAACGCGCGCGCGACGGTGCGTTCTTCGCTGTTGCAATGAGCGAACGAGGTGCTGGCTCTCGATTGTCTGCGGTGACGACAACATATGAAGAAGTCGACGGTGGGTTTCGCATCGTTGGTTCTAAGTCGTTTGTATCGGGGGCCGGGTTTGCCGACTTCTATTTGGTGTCGGCGCGAGCGAAACAGGGCGATGCCAACGTTTCGCACTTCTTTGTGCCCGCGGGCGACGGCGTGACTGTCGAAGAAACTTGGGATTCGTTGGGTATGCGCGCGACTGGCAGTCATGAACTGCATCTCGACACAGTCGTAGGGCGGAACGCATTGCTCGGGGGCATCGAAGGACTGAGCATTCCACTTGCACAGATCATGCCCCAGTGGTTGGTCGCCAGTTACGCAGCCGTATACGTGGGTGTCGCGCAAAGTGCGATCGACGCCGCTGTTGCTCATGTGAAACAGCGAGGCACAAAGACGTTGCCGGCTGTGCGAGCTCGCATTGGCCGCGCTGACGCTGCGGTGGCGGCTGCGCGCCTAGGGGTCATCGAGGCGGCTCGTCGCGTTGACACGGCCCCTGGCGAGTTCGAGACAAACCGTTGGATCTATCGAGCGAAACTCATCGCGGGCGAAACTGCGATGCAGGTTGCTGCATCGATGCTCGAAGCGGCTGGCACGTCGGCGACACGTCGAGGTAACGCGCTTGAACGAATCTTTCGAGATGCTCGATGTGGATCACTGCAGCCAGCAACCTCAGATGTTTGCGCCGATTGGTTGGGAATTGCAGCTGTTGGTGGCAATCCAGACAGCGACGCCGAGGTGCCGCGCTGGTGATCGCGTCGACAAAGTCTGTGATCACGGGCGCCGGGCACGCGTTTCCATCAACGTCGACACAAGAAGAGTTGTGGGGCGGCTTCTTTCGTTCGCACTTTGACGACAACGCCATCGCTCGGCGCATGTTTGCCGGCGCCGGTGTCACGACGCGACACGCCGTTATAAATCCTCTTGTCGAAGACGTGTCGAGATACTCCACCGCAGAACGGATGAGTCGCTATGTGTCTGAGGCAAAGCCGCTCGCAGTGACGGCCGTGCAGTCCGCGTTGGCGACGGCCGACATCGATGCTCGAGACATTGGAATGTTTGTGGTCGTCTCGTGCACAGGCTACGCGTCGCCAGGGCTCGACACTCTCGTTGCGACCGATGTCGACATGCGGCCTGAGGCTCAGCGACTGGTTATTGGTCACATGGGTTGCTTCGCTGCGTTGCCTGGTCTGGCTGCAGCGTCTGACTATGTGCGAGCAAATGAGAAGCCCGCACTACTGCTGAGCGTTGAGCTTGCGAGCTTGCATGTGCAGCCACCGACAAACGATGTCGAGCAGATCGTTGCCCATTCGCTCTTCAGCGACGCTGCCTCATCGCTTGTTGTCTCGCCAGGCGAGGCCAATGACGTAGAGCATGCGCTGCAGTTGGTCGATGTTGCCGTGCAGACGTTTCCTCGTAACGCCGATCTGATGACATGGCACGTGACTGATCTTGGGTTTCGCATGACGCTTTCGCAGAAGATTCCCGATGTGTTGTCGGGTCAGGTGCGTCCGTTGGTCGATGACTTGCTCGCTCGCAACAACGTCTCACGGGCTGACGTTGTTGGGTGGGCAGCGCATCCTGGTGGGCCGCGAATCCTTGATGTTGTGGCCGATGATCTTGAGCTAAAGCCTGACGCACTCGATGAGTCGCGTCGAGTTCTGTCGATGCATGGCAATTGTTCGTCAGCGACAGTGCTGTTGGTGCTCGACGAGATTCGCAAGCGCAAAGCGCTTGAAGACGGTTATGTGGTTGCGCTGGCGTTTGGTCCTGGTCTCACGCTTTACTCAGCCTTGCTGCGCACGTTGTGATCAGAGGGTGCTGACCAGCAAGCCGAGACCGCATAACGCGAACATGCTTACAGCTCCGAACGTTGTGGCGGCGTGTCTATCGCGGGCGATGCCCCACAACATCAACAATGCAGAAGGCACGGCAACCAGAGTCGAAAGCGCCCCGCTCATCTCGAGCCGACCGTCAACTGCGGCGCCTGCTGCGACGAGAGCTGCGGTGATTACGACGACCACCACCATGACGATCGTTGTTCGTCGACCAAAGCGCACACCAAAGGGGCGTTTACCTGCTTCGGCATCGGTTTCCAGGTCAGGCAGCTCAAAGGCCAACAACATCGCGTACTGAAGCAAGCTCAGCACGATGATCATGGGCACGAGTTGACTGGGGAGCGTTGACGCCTGAGAGTACGCGCCGATCGCGGGCACCAAAGCTGCCACGGTAATGGCGGTCGTCACTTCGCCGAAGCCGGTGTTCAACAAGCGGACAGGCGGCATCGAATACAGCCACGACGACGCTAGTGAAATCAGGCCGAGCGCAGCAGCAGCGACGCTGAATTGAGCGACCAACGCTGCTGCGACAACGGCGATGGCAGAACTCACAATGCCGGCACCTAACGCGAAGCGTCGGCTCAGCGCACCTGAGGTCAATACGCCGCTACCGCCCGAGAACGACGTGCGATTGGCAATGCGCAGGTCGGCGTCGTAGTCAGCGAACTCGTTGATGTAATGCGCAGTTATCTGGGCGGCTGTCACCATCAGCTGTGCGATCAAGAAATGCGCGCCACTGGTGTATCGGGCGACGGCGGCACCGAGCGCGCACATCAGCAATCCTCCGAGGAGAAAGTGCAGACGGCTCAGCTTGATGAAGGCAACGAACTTCACTCGGTGCCGAACTAGTTCAAGACCTGGACGATCCGTTCGAGTGCCCAGTCGAGTTCGTCGTCGTTGATGATGAGTGGCGGCGACAGTCGAACGGTCAAGTGATGCGCGTCTTTGCACAACAAGCCCGCAGTTAGAAGTGCTTCACACGCTTCGCGACTCGAAAGGTATTCACTATTGATGTCGACACCGGCCCACAAGCCGATGGTACGAATTGCTTGCACCTTTGCCAGCTGTGCCGATTCGAGTGCTGTGGTCAGCTTGCGGCCCATCAGAGTCGCGTTGTGTTGAACTTCGCCTTCGTTGAGCATCGTGATGACCTCACGCCCGATCGCGCAGGCAAGCGGATTGCCGCCGAACGTACTGCCGTGCTGTCCGTGCTTGATGACGCCCATGATGTCCCATGTCGAAACAACAGCAGACAGAGGGTAGAGGCCGCCAGCAAGCGCTTTGCCAAGGATGTATACGTCGGGCCTTACGCCAACGTGTTCGCACGCGAACGTCCTACCTGTGCGGCCAAGACCTGACTGAATCTCGTCGGCTACAAACAACACGTTGTGTTTGTTGCAGAGCGCACGTGCTGCGGCGAGATATCCGTCAGGCGGAATGATTACGCCTGCCTCACCTTGCACTGGCTCGACCAAGAACGCAGCGGTGTTTTCACTGATAGCGCTCTCGAGTGCGTTTATGTCGCCATAAGTAACGCCAACGAAGCCCGGAGTGAAAGGCCCAAAGCCGCCGCGCGTGTCGGGGTCGGAGGAGAATCCCGAGATTGTCGTTGTGCGTCCGTGAAAGTTGTTGGTGCACACGATGACTTCCGCACGTTCAGGGGCAACGCCTTTGACGTCGTAAGCCCAGCGGCGCGCCAACTTGATGGCAGTCTCAACAGCCTCAGCGCCTGAATTCATCGGCAAGACAGCTTCCATCTCGCAGAGCTGCGCGAGAGCAGCGCAGAATGGACCGAGCTGGTCGTTGTGAAAAGCGCGGCTCGTGAGCGTCACTTTGTCGAGCTGGCGGTGTGCAGCGGCGAGTAGTCGCGGGTGGCGATGTCCGAAATTGAGCGCCGAGTAGGCCGAGAGCATGTCGAGATACTTCTTGTTCTCGACATCGTGCACCCACACGCCCTCTGCACTCTCGATGACGACGGGGAGTGGGTGATAGTTGTGGGCACCCCATTTCTCGGCGATGTTGATGGCGGCTGCAGTTGCTGATCCGAGCGCTTCACTCATGGGCTGGATGCTACCGAGATGCATCGACTAACGACGGCATTAACTGTCTGAACGGGGTCGATTTGTTTCGCGTGATCGGGCTGAACGAGGGTGGCCGGCAAGGCGCTGACGTGCGGTGCCGACGGGGAAGGTGCGGCCAAGCAAATGACGATGACTACAAATACCGCCGTTGACTACGAACGGGTCACGATTGCTGATGTGCAGGTCGGTGATGTCGTACTCGATCGCAACGGCGTGCCCGTTTTGATCGCAACGACTCAGCCGCTGCACCATGATCCGCTTTTGTTGAAGGTAGCGATTGCCGCCGACAACTCGACCAACATGCCGATCGTCTCTTCGCACTATTTGAGCGGAGACACCCCAGTTGTGCGTTCGACGCAGAGTCATGAGCTTCCTGACTGGTTGGCTTCATCACAGGCAGTACGCGCTGGCCAACGTGTTGTGATGCTTACTATCGATGACCTGAATCGGTGGGTGCCCGGTGAGCTCGACCCTGACAGTGGCAAGCCCGTGACTGCACTCGTGACTGAAATCGAGCCCAACGGAACGGTTGAAGTTCTTACCGACTGGGACCAGGTCGCACTTGTTTCAGTTGGCGAGTTCACTACCCCTGATGCTTACGAGCGGTTGCTTGCTGCTTCGCGTGTCGCACCGCCAAAGGGTTGGCCTGACGCAGGTCAACGGCCGACGCCGGGCAATCGTCTCGACGCGCGCAACTATCGAGATGCTGAAGAGATATATCGCCGCTTGGGTATGAGCACGATTGATGTCGGCGGTCATGTGATGGGGCGTTACGTGTTCGAGGCGGGCGACGAGTTCCAAAGTCGAGCTGAAGTAATGGTGCATCGTGGGCGCGTGGTTGCGTACTGCACAACTGAGAGCGTGGCTGAAAGCGCTGATCGCCAAGTCATCGCTCTAGTTGTAGCGCGCGATTATCGACGCCACTCGGTCGGATCGACCCTGCTGACTCATGTTGCCAACGACCTTGAAACTGCTCATCCGGACGCGCGCCTGCGTCATAACGGGCACAGCAACGATGCACACCACATGTGGAAACGCTTGGTTGCGCGTGGCGAACTCGACTTGAGCCGCCACATCGAAACTGACCATCAGGGTGATGTTGACGAACTAATGAGTCGACCAGCGGCTGCAGGGTGGCGCGGCGATGACGCTGCTCGTTTGATTCCACGTTGGCGCGACGCGCTGACGCACGATCTCTCTGACTCACCAGAGTCGAAGGCGGGAAGGTGGACGGCTCGGTTCGATTTCGATCAAGCAATTTCCGATGGCATCGACCCGTTTGCATCGACTGCCCTTTGAGGCGTCTGTAGCTAAGTAACGTCGGGCCAAGTTTGAAACATTGTTGGCACGCGCACTTCGATCGTGGCGCGCTTTTGTGAGGCGTTCTCGCCCTTGCGCGATGCCCAAGACTTCAGTGAACGCATCCATGGTGGTGTGCCGGCAGGCAAATCGAACTCAGGGATTTCCAACAGTTCATCGTCTTTGAACTCTTTTCCATAGAGCTTCAAGGGCACTGTCTTGTCTGGATGTTTGATCGTCGGGTGCAATGCCGTGAGCGCATCATTCCAACTTGTCAGCAGTTTCTTCATCGCCTCTGCCTTGGTCGTTTGACCCGACGCCGAAGCACTTTCTGGATATGTGGGATGACGTACTGCTGCATAGTCGACGTCGATCCCTTTGCCGTGTGGCAATGCCTTCCACTGTTGGTAAGCCTGGTCGGCCAGTTGGCCGAGTGAGATGACTGCTTCAGTTTGTCCTTCGACGATCAGCTCGTCGAGCCACTTGTTTCGGTACTCCGCGATTGCTGGATCTTCGGCGTGACGCGCGCCACCGCCTTGGCCATAAACGCTGTAGAGAAACGTGTTCACCATCACGTAACTCTCGGTCATGCCGAGTTTCGCTAAAAGTCCTTGCACGCGCTGACCGGCTTCGCCAACCAACACGCGTCGCGCGATTGATTCATGAGTTGCCGGGTCTTGCCCGATGATGACAACGCGCGCGCTGCCGTCAAGGCGACCGCGATGAAAGATCGGGCCCCACTCGACGCGAAAGTCTTCGATTGGATAGACCTCCTCGCCCGGATAGTTGCGTGCCAATGAACGAAACGGGCTGCGGTTGTAGCCGGGGTCGAACTCGTGCGCCATGACTCCTCCAAGGAGATCCGCCTAACCGCTCGCTCTCCAAGCAAAGCGGCGCTTGTCACTCTACGATCTGCGGTCGAGGCGGAACAGGGGGAAATATGGCTGAACCAACCCCGATAGATCCATTGGCGGGCCCGAAGTTGGCGCTAGGTGGACGCGTCGTCACCATGAACGCGAGTAATCGCGTCATCAACAACGGTGTGATCTATATCGAAGCCGGACGCATTGTTGCTGTGCTCGACAATGACGTTGCGCCGCCTGACGGATTTCAGAAAGTGTCGGTTACGCACACTGACGGAACGATCTTTCCGGGTTTGATCGAGCTGCACAATCATCTGCCCTACGACGTCTTGCCGTTGTGGCGGGTGCCCAAGGCGTTTCGAAACCGCAGCCAGTGGGGTGGCACCGAGGAATATCAACGACTCATCACCAAGCCGATGTCTGTTCTGGGTCGTGCACAGTTCGTGCCGTCGGTCGCGCGATACGTCGAATGCAAAACGCTTATTGGCGGGGTGACAACTTCGCAAGGGATCGAACTCTTCAGCAACCAAGGTGCTCGACGCTTCTATAAAGGTCTCGTACGCAACGTCGAACAAACCGATGACGACGAACTGCCCGAGGCGATGACGCGGATTGCTGATGTCGAAGCCAAGAACGCGCGACGTTTCTTGGCGCGGCTCAAGAAGGGCAAACGACTGATTCTCCACCTGAGCGAAGGTGTTGGAGCAAAAGCACGCGCGCACTTTCTTGCTCTCCACATTTCTGGTCGCGAGTGGGCAATCAACGAGAACCTCGTTGGCATTCACTGCACCGGCCTGCAAAAGCGTGACTTCGGAGTCATGGCGCGTCACGGCGCGTCGATGGTGTGGTCGCCTTTGTCGAACCTGTTGCTCTATGGCGAAACGGCTGACGTAGCAGCGGCGCGAGCAGAGGGCATAAAGATCGGGCTTGGCTCAGATTGGTCGCCGACCGGCAGCAAGAATCTACTGGGGGAGCTCAAGGTCGCTCGGCTCTACGTACGCGCGCACGACATCGATCTCTCAGATCGTGATCTTGTTGCGATGGCCACGCGCGATGCAGCGGAAATCTTGGGATGGCAAGCGCAGCTCGGGTCGTTGGAAGCCGGTAAGCGCGCCGACTTGATGGTTGTCGATGATGATCGCAGCGATCCCTATGTGTCACTGATGCGCAGCAGCGAGGCCAACGTGCGGTTGGTGATGATTGGTGGAGTCGCTCGCGTCGGTGTTCCGTCACTTGTGCAGGCTCTGGCCGGACGAGGCGAGGAAGTGCGAATTGGCGGTCGCCAACGCATGTTCTACTTGCAACAAGACACGGCCGATGATGTCGTCGAGCAGCTTTCGTTCAAGAAGGCGACCGCGACTTTGCGCCGCGCGCTCGCTGATCTGCCGAAGGCAGCTCGTTCGTTGCCTGCACCAAACCCCAAGCAGGTCGAGTGGCGTCTGGCACTCGACGAACTAGTCGACAACGACGTTGAGCTCAGACCTCGCTTGCCGGTTAGGCCAGGCGAGCCAGCAACGGGCCCCGCGTTGCCGAGAACCTTGCCTGTCGTTACGCAGGTTTCGTCGACGGCGATCACACTTGACAGCCTTGCCGTCGCTGATGACGACAAATATCTCGACCTGATTGCAGAAGAAGAGCAGAATGTTCCCAGCTTTGTGAGTCAACGGTTACGGAGTCTCTATGAGTAGTGGTCGTATTCATCGAACAGATCTCGAAGAGTTTTGGGTTGAGGGCCGTCGTCTCGGTCGTCACGTCGTTCACGACGACCGGTCGTGGCTGTATCCCGCAGCGATGGCAGCCGAGTTGCACAGCGTTGAACATCGGCGTCACTACCGTCCGTTCGCGCAAGGCGACATCGGTATGTGCACGGGCGTAACTGCGGTTGAGATGTTGATGACCGAACCGTTCTGGAAGAAAGATCGTCGTCTCGATCTCACCGACGCTCGCTCTATCTATTCGGCAGCAACGCGACTCGACGACATATTGGGCGTGTACCCGCCCGAAGATGTTGGTTCGTCAGGTCTTGCCGTGATGAAGGTGTGTAAGAAACGTCGACTTATCCGTGAGTATCGACATGCATTCGGTTTCAAGGAGGCATTACGGGCGCTTGTGCTCGCGCCGATTGGTGTTGGCATCAATTGGTACGAAGGTTTCGACAAGCCACGACGCAACGGTGAGTGTCGACTCGCAGGCGATGTGCGAGGCGGACACGAGATCATCATCGACGGCCTCGACCTCGAACGTAGGCGCGTGTGGGGTACGCAGAGTTGGGGTCCAAACTGGGGCCCCGAAAAAGGACGGTTCTTTTTCACCTTCAAGACCTTCGAAGAGCTGCTCGATGAAGACGGAGATGTCATAACCGCAGTGCCGCCCAGCACGCGCCGTCAACGGCAACGTCAACGTGCTGGTGTTCGGCGCAATCGCGGGCCGCGTCGCTAACTGTTTGCTGACTTGTTAGAACAGGCCAATCGTCCCGTTGTCGGGTCGCTTGTCGGTTGAAGCGCGAGTTTGCTTGCGAGCTTCTTCGATTGAGGGTGGCAAGAGGGCGTGCATATCTTCAGGTGCTCTGTAGGTGCGCTCGGCGTCGTAGCCGGCAGCAACCGCAGAGTCGACGACGCCCGACCAGATGTTGTTGAGATCGTGATGGTGATGACCTTCGGCAACGCGATAGCCGTTGTGCATGTAGTCCCACTCGCGCAGCAGACGTGAAGGGTCGCGTCGATTGGTTCGAGTGCCGTATGAGTACGTACGCCATCTCCATGCATCGTTCGATTCAGGATCTATTACGTCTGGGTCGCTGGGATAGCGATTGTGTGCACCCGGCGAATCGCCTGCGACTCTCCAGTAGAAGCTGTTGCCGACTTCAAGATCGAGTGTTTGTTGCTCGCGCCAAATTCGGTAGTGCTCGGCGCACTTGTTGAGCCGGCGACCGTCTGACGTTTTGGTCGGGTCGACCCACCCGCGATCGTCGGTCTCCGCAACGGCGATTTCTTTGCAGTCGTTTTTGCCGTTCCCGCATCGTCGCGGCAGCGTTTCCTCATCAGACTCATGGCATCCGCAAGCACACACCTCAGGATGGCCGTCAGTATTTCGTCCGCTTTCTGGAACGACACCGCGACAGCCGTGATCAGTGAGTATGCCGTCGTGGGTGTCGATCTCGTTGCCGTTCGCGCACCCGCCGAACATGGTGCGGACGGGCCCCGTAAATGAGGCGGGGTAGTTCGCCCTGACGAACTCAGGAATTCCATCGGCCCACTTCTCGACATCTCGTGTCGTTGATATGTACACGGGTCGCGATCGCCAATCGATGCCCATGTGATCCCACTTCGCTGCGTGCGCGGCGCGCTCACTGAGTTCGGTTCCCTCAGGTACCTCGTGTTTCCAACCGCAATTGCACGTCACTTCGTAGTAGGAGTCGCCCAGCTCGCCGTTAGGTTCTTTGTTGAAAAGCCACTCCACCGTGGCTTCGCAGTCGGGCGTTGGCGGACCGTTTGGCTTGAGCACATCGCCAAGCGATTCGGCGCTGGTGACGGGCTTGGGTGTCACTACCAAGTCTTCGACTCCAAACAGGTCGAAAAGGTCGGCTTCGGCGGCGGGGCGTTTCTTGGCCATAGCGCACGACTCTTTCTGAATGCCATATGCAGGTCCCAATTTCGTTGCCTTTGGTTAACCAAAGCCGAGTGGAAGCTCAACATTTGAGCGGCCTTGAGGCCTTCGACAACTAAGCTCGGCCCGCTGTCGTGCGGACGTGCGAGGGGGAGCGGTACTTAGAGAAAAGAAGTAGGCGGGCAAATGAGTTCTCGACTTTCGCGGCCAATGGTCTGGGCGCGCCGGTACGTTCCATTAGAGGTCGCCGCAACAGCGGCGGCTCTTGTCGGCAGCTATGCGGTGCTGGTGCTTTCGCACAACACATTGGCCGCCGCCTTTGCTGGTTCGATTAGCGAGTCGATCGGCTTCTACGCAACGGCCGCGTGGCGCGAGTACCAACGTGCGTCGGCTCGATCTCTGTCGCAGACAGGCCGAGCACGTCGCCTGTTGCTCGTGTCGCGCGAGATGGCATTTGAGTTCGGTCCGGCTGAAGTGCTCGACACGTTGTTCGTGCGTTCGGCCTTCATGTACTTGGCGCAAGGTTGGGTCGACAACTTTGCTGTGGCAATCCTGCTCGGCAAGGTTGCGTCTGACGTTGTGTTCTACGGCATAGCGATAGTCAGCTTCGAGCTTCGCACCCGCATGTTGCACAAGCGCAACGAGCTGACGTTGCAAACAACAACGCCGCGTCTCGAAGTTGATCTCTCCGTCGTAGAGAATGCTTACCGAACGCTTGCTGGTGCACTCGGCGAAACGCGCATTCACTACGCGATGAAGTGCAATCCCCATCCCGCGATTCTGCAGAAGGTGCGCGATCTGGGTGGGAGCTTCGAGATTGCATCGGCGACCGAGCTCGATGAGTTGATACGACTGCGCGTCGACGCCAGCGAAGTGTTGTTTAGTAATCCCGTAAAGCCTTCGTCTCATATCGAGCGTGCCGCAAAGGCGGGCGTGCGTCGTTACGCATTTGACAGCGAGGCGGAGCTCGACAAGTTGGCTCGTTGGGCCCCTGGTTGTGAGGTCTACGTGCGACTCGCCGTGCAATCGGGTGACAGCGACGTGGCGAGTGAAGGAAAGTTTGGCGTCGACGTAACCAGAGCCGGCGATCTATTGCTCGCAGCGCGCCAACGTGGATTGCACCCGATCGGTATTGCCTTTCACGTTGGCTCGCAGATGCTTGATTCGTGGGCGTGGGATCCATACGTCGAGCAAAGTGCGCAGGTGATGACGCGCCTGCAGGCCGAAGGGATCGTGCTCACCATGCTCAATATCGGTGGCGGGTTTCCGGCGTTCTACGGAGAGCGAATTCCTGAGCTTGCGGAATACGGCGAACGCATTGCCAAGTCACTTGACGCGCACTTGCCCTATGACATCAAGATCGTTGCCGAGCCAGGTCGCGCTCTCGTCGCGGCGGCTGGCGTGATGTGCGCAAGTGTCATTGGCTTAGCTGAGCGCAACGGTAAGCGTTGGGTGCATCTCGATGTCGGCGCGTTCAACGGAATGATGGAGTCGTTGGAAACCAACAATGAGTTGCGTTATCCAATGACCGACTCGCGAGCGTCAAGCACGAAGGCGTTGTTCAACGTCACCGGGCCTTCCTGCGATAGTCAAGACACGATCGTCTACGGCGCGCCACTCTCGCACGACTTGAAGATTGGCGATTTGGTGAGGATTGAATCGACCGGTGCCTATACGACGAGCTACGCCTCGGCCTTCAACGGATTCGACATTCCTCCGACACTCTGTAGTGACGCAAACACAAGCAGTCGACCTTAAATAGGGGCATTTTGCGAACGTCGAGCCAAAGTGGCCGCCGTAGAGTTGCGCAGCGATCTATGGTGACGCCATGACCGAAAAGGCCAGTCTGTGATGAAGTCTTCGAAGTACCTCACCGACCCCCGCTCAGTCCGGGGCACTGAACGCGATGGTGCGCTCGAGCGCGTTGTGAGAACCATGAGAGGTGAGGCGGTTGACGTTGCCGAACCTGACGTTCCTGATACACGTCGTCGCGACGCGGTGCGTCTGCTCGGCAAACTTGGTGCTGACCAAAACGCTGAGCACATTGACCTGCGCGACACGGCTGTAGTCGAGCTGAGTCAGTTCTGTTCAACGGTGTTTACGCAAAAGGTCGAGGCATCAGATTTTCTCAAGCACGCGGTTGTTGTTGCACTGACCGATGAAGGTCTCCGTGCGCAATCACCAGCCATCGACGCGTTGGGAACGGTTGCTGTTCACGCTAACTCGGCTACAGGCAATGCAGCTACCGAGGCATTGGCCCGTGTAGCTACTGACCCACAGCTCGAACCTGAAACGTGTGAACACGCGTTGTCGCAACTTGACGTTGACGGCGTGCGCGGACGCCCGAGTACCGTGGTTCCGCTACTTTCGCGCATGAAGTCTCTTTCGGTGCCGCCGTCGGTATTGCACGACGAAGAACGTCAACAGCAAGACCGCTTGTTGCTCGGGCGCATTGTTGAGATGTTGCGCCGCACCCAGACTGAGATGTCAGACGGCGACGCTCGTTTGCGCGAAGTTGTCATCAAGACACTCAAGTCAGAGCGCATTACCGAGACCGCAATCACGCCCGAAGACGCAGGCTCGATTAGCAACTAGCTCGAGTCGCAATTAGTAAGACTCGCTGTCGTTTGGGTAGGCACCTGATCGCACGTCGTTTACGTAAGCGCGCGTTGCCTCGGTAAGGGTTGAACGTAGGTCGGCGTAAGTGCGCACGAACCGTGGGTGTGGTTCTGACGTCAAACCGGCCATGTCTTGCCATACGAGCACGTGGGCATCGACTTCGAGCCCCGCCCCGATGCCGACAACGGGAATAGTGAGGGTTTCAGCGATCTCTTTGCCAAGCGTCGCTGGCACTGCCTCGAGCACAACTGCGAAGGCGCCCGCTGACTCTAGAGACTTGGCGTCGCGCAATATTTCTTCTCCACTACTGCCACGACCGCGCACTTGTTTCATTCCCCCCATTGCGTGAACGCTCTGTGGTGTTAAGCCAAGGTGCCCCATCACGGGGATGCCGGCGTCGACGAGCTTGGCGACTTGAGGCATGACCGTGCGCCCGCCCTCGAGCTTCACCGCGTGCGCGCCACCCTCTTGCATGAAGCGAGTTGCTGTCGCAAGTGCTTGTGCCTCATCGAGTTGATAGCTGCCGAACGGCAAGTCGGCGATAACCATGCAGGTGTTAGTGCCGCGCACGACTGCTTGCACTAACGGCAGCATGGTGTCGACAGTGGCGGGCACGGTGGTGTCGTGTCCGTAAACAACCATGGCTGCGCTGTCACCAACGAGCAGCACGGGCACGCCGGCCGACTCAAAGATCTGTGCAGTCAGAGCGTCGTAGCTGGTGAGCATCGCCCACTTTTCGCTGCGGTCGGTTGCTGCTTGCAAATGACGCACGGTGACTCGCTCGTCATTGGGCCACAAGTCTTTGCCGTCAGGGGTCTTTGGCACTTTGTGGATCCTCCGCTCTTCGTGGTGGCCCTACGCTACGTCACGTGGAAGTAGTGACGACTATCGCCGGGGTGCGTGAGATAACGCAGCGAACACGCAGCAGCAACAAAACGGTCGGATTCGTGCCCACTATGGGTGCCTTGCATGCTGGGCACCTTTCGCTCGTGCAGCGAGCACGAACAGCGAACGACCTGGTTGTCGCTTCGATCTTCGTGAATCCTCTGCAATTCAGCGAGCAGCTAGACATCGATTCGTATCCACGCCCGCTTGATGTCGATACTGAGCTGGCCAAATCGGCCGGGGTTGATGTGCTGTTCGTTCCGACTGGCGATGAGATGTATCCCGATGGCAAACCACGCACGCGGGTGAACGTCAGCGAGCTTGACGCAACCATGGAAGGTGCGCAGCGGCCCGGCCACTTCGACGGTGTTGCCACAGTCGTGAGCAAGTTGTTCAACATCGTCGGCGACTGCCGCACGTATTTCGGCGAGAAAGACTGGCAGCAAGTCGCCGTCGTTGAACAAATGGTCCGCGACTTGAACGTCTCTGTCGAGATCGTCCGCTGCGCGATTGTTCGCGAAAGTGACGGGCTTGCACTTTCAAGTCGCAATGTGCGTCTCGATGAACGCGCGCGTCAGCAGGCTCTCTGTCTTTCACAAGCGCTTCGCGTTGGAGTTGCCGCGGCACGAGTTGACGGAGCGCGCCCAACTGACGTGTCGCTTGCGATGTGGCAGGTGCTGGCCGACGAGCACGGAGTCGAGCCTCAGTACGCTGAGGTCGTTGATGAATTCCTAAGAGAACCGAACGAGCTGAGCGATGCTCGACGACTCCTCGTCGCAGCGAAAGTGGCGGGAGTTCGACTGATCGACAACTGTGATCCGCTCGAGTTTTCGGTTTAGACAGCGGATATTTCCGGAATAGTCGCTGAAACGAATGCTAACTACGCGACTAGGGCGATTTGCCCGACGCCGACGTGTGTTTGGGCGATAGCATTCCCCGAAATGGCGGTTGCGTGGGGAGCTGGCTGGCGCGGTGAGTGACAAATTTGTGGGGCGCCGAGAAGAACTGCAAGCAGCCACACGCGTGTTGGAGCGCTCGCGGGCTGGGCAATCAAACACCCTCATCCTCGGCGGCGAAGCCGGCATCGGAAAAAGCCGACTTGTTGAAGAGCTGTTGGGCAACGCCAACGATGTGACCACGAAGGTGTTGTCGGCCGGGTGCATTGATTGCGGTGAAGCACCGCTGCCGTTTGGCCCGGTTGTCGAGGCGCTTCGTCCACTCAACCGCAAGCTCGATGCCGACAGTCGACGCGAGTTATTCGATCCATTGCGCGCCGAGCTCGCGCGCGTGCTGCCGATACTTGAAGCGTCGGGGCCGACGCAGTCAAGCGAAGGAGCACCGACCAGTGGTTCGCGTCCGCAGCTATTCGAGATGGTGCTCTCACTGCTGGAAGGCATGAGCCAGCACGGCCTCGTTGTCGTTGTGTTTGAAGACTTGCACTGGGCCGATCGTTCGACTCTCGACCTACTCGCGTTCTTGGTCGCGAACTTGTCGAGCGTGCGCGTAGCGTTGGTGCTCACGTATCGAAGTGATGAGTTGCCGCCTGGCCACGAGCTCCTGCGTTATTGGACGCAAATGCAGCGCAACCGAAGCGTCACGCGTCTGCACCTTCAGCGGCTAGATCGCAGTGAAATTATCAGTCACTTAGAAGACTTCGGTGGATCTCCAGTTGATCACCAAGTGGTCCAACAGATTTGGGAGCGTTCGCAAGGCAATCCCTTCTACGCAGAAGAATTGTTGTCGGCGTCGGCCGACACGGGGTCGTCGCAAGGCGTTCCATTGCCGTTGACAGACATGTTGCTAGCTCGTATCAAAGGGCTTCCGGCGCTTACGCAGACGGTGTTGCGCGCAGCGTCGGCGGGAGGGCGCTCGATCGACCATCGCGTACTGCAGATAGTCCTCGATGATGGAATCACGACGAACGAAATCGACGAGGCATTGCGAAGTGCCGTCGACCGGCGCGTGTTGATTAACGACTCTGTGAGCGGCCAACTCGAGTTTCGCCATGCCCTGCTGCGCGAAGTTGCTTACGCCGACATGTTGCCAGGGGAGCGCGAACGTATTCATGCTCGTTACGCGCAATGGCTGCGCGATCTAGATGAATCAGAGGGTGTGCGAAAAGACCGCGCTGCCGAGCTTGCTCGTCATTACGCGCAAGCACACGATTCGGTACATGCACTGGCGGCTTTCATTCACGCTGCTGAGATAGCCGAGCAAGCTCGTGGCTACGCCGAAGCTCATGTGCATTTAGACAAAGCGTTGAAGCTGTGGGATGCCGTTCCCGCAAGCGAGCGCCCGGTTGGAATAGCTCGTGTCGAGCTACTCGAACGATGTGGGCGAGTTAGTCATCTCGAAGGTGATGACCTCAGCGCTGTTAAGGCTGCCCGTGCTGCACTCGAACTCACTCCGCCCGATGGCGAGCGCGCTCTCTCGTTGTCGGTGCGTCTTGGTTGTTATCTGCAGGCCGCCGGTGAGAGTGAAGAGGCGCTAGTCGTGCTCGACATTGCGACCAAACACTCGCTCGACAAAGCAGCAACGCCGCTAGATGCCGAGGCCTTGTCGGTGCACGCGCAGTTGCAAGCTGCCGGTGCGCAACATCGCGAGTCGTTGCATAACGCGCAGCGGGCGCTTGAAATTGCTCGCACGTGTCGTGATCGTGCTCGTGAATCACAGGCCTTGACGATCATTGGTTCCAACCTCGTTGTGCTCGGTGAACCCGACGAAGGTGTCGAGTCATTGAAGCAAGCGTTGCGTCTAGCAGAAGAGTTGGAGCAACCGACTGAGGTGGCAACCGGATATTGCGATTTGGCCGCGACATTGTCGGGCCCGCTCAACCGTTTGGAAGAAGCACTCGCAATTGCCAACGAAGGCATCGAGCGCGTGCAACGCTACGGCCTCGAACGTCACTGGGGCGTGACACTGCGGTCGATCGCCGCCGACACGCTGTTTCGCATGGGTCGTTGGGATGAAGCCGACGACGCTGTAGAAGATGCCATCCGTCGTTCGCCGCGCGGTGCCGCTGCGCTTGACCTCTTCTTGGCTCGCGCCAAGCTAGAAGTCGGCCGCGGTGAATTTGTCGGCGCTCGACGCGACCTCGATACCGTTCGCTCGCTTACTGCCCGTTCGATAGACCTGCGTTACAAGGTTCCGCTGCATACGCTCGAGGCAGGTTTGGCGTTGTGGCAGAACCGTATCGACGACGCGAGCGTCGCGGTGCGTGCGGGCTTGCAGCTACTCGAAGCTACCGACGACGTTTGGTTCTTCTCGCCCTTGATTTGGCACGGCATGCGCGCCGAGGCCGAACGCGTTGAAGCCGCCCGCTCCGACGCATCCTCAACGGCGGCCAGTGACACAACCGAGTTGGGCGAAGAGTTGCGAGCAATGTCACGCGAATCAGGTCGATCCGGACAACAACGCGGAGCGCTGCGGTTGGTCCTTGATGCATACGACTTGATGTGCGAGGGCGAGCTCCGGCGCATTCGTGGCGAGGCGGCCGATGATGTGTGGAAATCAGTCGCCGATTCGTGGGATGCCCTCGGCCAGCCTTACCCGGCTGCCTACGCGAGGGCGCAATGGGCGCAGGCCTTGCTGCAAAAGCCGTCGGGAATTCGCGAGGCGGCGGCGGTGATGCGCGAGGCGCACGAAATGGCGCGTGCATTGCGAGCCAATCCACTCGTCGAATCAATCGAAGCGATCGCACAGCGTGCCGGAGTAGAGCTCGAATGGCAGAAAATCATTACGCTGCCGGCTAACGCAGTCGATCTCACGGGGCCACGAGCGGCTGATCTCATAGCGATTGAGTCACAACTCACAAAGCGCGAGAAGCAGATCCTTGAATTGGTTGCCGCCGGCCGTAGCAACCGCGACATCGCATCCGAGTGCTTCATCAGTGAGAAGACGGCGAGCGTTCATGTGTCAAACATCATGCGCAAACTCGGTGTCGGTTCGCGGGTGCAGGCAGCAGCGCTGTTGCACGAGATGCAACGCTCACACCATTCCCAGTAGAAACCCCCCGACTTTTCGGGGTAATCCGTCTTTTTTTGTGGCCTGTTTACCCCGAAAAGTCGGGCAGTTTAGATGCCTCAGAATGCAGGCACAGCTGTGTAGATCACTGGCACTTGGTATGTGCCAGCAGCGGTTAGCCCAGTGATGGTTGCTTGGTAGCCAACACATCCGGTCTTTGTCATAGTGCCTGCGTTGGCCTGCACAACCGACGCGTCGGATGTCGTGATAGCCGCCCATTTGTTGGAGCCAAAGGCGATGAGGGCGTCGTTGGTCGTGTAGCCAAATCCAGCAGTGCCGGCGGCGAGTGAGTTGCTTGGCGACGCGTGCGATCCACTGACATCAGCGATAGTGCTTCCGCCTGCGCTGCGGAACGCGTTGGGCGTTGTGCCTGACGTGCGGAGGTAAACAATGAATCCGTTGGCTGCGTTGCTCGAAACAGAGAGATCTTGCGCGCCACCACTAACGAGGCTCGCGTTGAGGTGACCGAGATCGATGTAAGTCGATGTGGCGCCAGCGTTGAATCCGGCGGCCGACTGTGAGTTGCACGCTGATACGCGCCCAGTGACCGTGAAGGTAAGCGCCGCGTCGACAATTCCAGAAACGTTGGGCTGACTAACGCTGCTCGATAAGGTGATGACTGCTATCGGCAGCGAGCGATTCGTCTGCGTGCCGTCGCCTAGTTGTCCGGCTGAGTTCCATCCCCAACAGAACACGGTTGCCGTGGTTGTCAGAGCGCAAGACGCGGCGCCGCCAACCTCAACGGCGGCGAACGTGTGTGACCCGCCCACGAGCGTCGGCGTTACGCGGTCGGTTGTTGTGCCATCGCCTACTGAGCCGGGCGAGTTGTTTCCCCAGCAATAGGCAGCGCCTGCCGTGGTGCGGCCGCACGTAACGCCGTCGCCTGGGTCAACCGTCGCCCATGTGTGACCGCCGGTGACGAGCTTGGGAGTGTCACTGCTGTTGGTGCCTCCGTCGCCCAGTGTCCAGATGTTGTCACTGAGCCCCCAGCAGTAGCCTGCGCCGCCGGTGGTGACGCCACATGCTTTGATCGAGCCGACCGACATCGTGCTCCAGTTGAGCCCGCCTGACACGAGCGAGGGTGAGGCTGCGTCAACGCCCGTTGACCCATTGCCCAATGCTCCCCAAGTACCGCTGCCCCAGCAGTAACCAACTCCGCTCGTTGTAACTCCGCAGCTTGATGTAATGCCGACCGAGATCGTGCTCCATGTGTATCCGCCGGCAATCGCCGTTGGTGTCATTAGGTCAGCGCCCGCGCTCCCAGTTCCCGTTTGTCCCCACGTGTTACGACCCCAGCAGTAACCGCCGCCGACGGTCGTGACTCCACAAGTGAGCTTGTCATTGGTGCTAAGTGAAGCCCATGTGAGCCCACCACCAACTGCTGTCGGTGATAGTCGTTGCACCGCACTGCCGTCACCGATTTCACCGTCGACGTTGGCGCCCCAGCAGTACGCCGTGCCGCTTGTATTGATGGCGCACGACGAAAAGCGACCGGCTGAAACCTGGGCCCACGTCTGTCCGGCGCCTACTTGCACCGGTGAAGTTCGGTCGGTTGTCGAACCGTCGCCGAGTTGGCCGTAGTCGTTCTTGCCCCAGCAGTAGAGATCGCCGGCGTTGGTGACTGCGCAGCTCGTCGAGAATCCGGCAGAGACCGACGCAACAACGGCGACCGCTTCAGCGCGACCCGGGAGGGCGAGTGTCGAGCAGACAAGGATCACGGCCGCGACCGCATAACGCATCGCTCGTAGACGGCCGCCCTCCATGGCCTTTGTATCGGCAATTCTGAGGCCCGAGTGAACTGCGAGTTTGTCGGGCGTGACCAGCAATTATCCGTCGGAATGCGTGCGCCTCAGGGGAGCTACAAACCGATTGCGAGCGCGCCAGCCGAGTTGACGCTGAGACGATACGACGCGCCGTCTACTTCCCAAACTGCAAGCGTTTCGGCGAACTCTCCGGGGCTTAGCACGGGCACGTGTTCTGGATGGTTGCGCAAGATGCCTTCGTCCCGCGTGACGATTATTGCCCCCGTGGTTTGTGCAAGTCGTACGAGGTAGACATCACCGGGGTCGCTGGTTAGTGGTGCGTGAGTAGGGCGATCAACTGCCACGGTCGCTAGCGATGAATACGAATCCGAAAAGCTGCGGATGTCGTTGGGCGTGACGCCTCGCGCTTCTGCCCATGAGCGACGCATGGTTCTGTCTAGTTCCATCAACTGATGCCAAGACGTGACCGGTTGGAACACGCCTTGATATGCAGACTCCAGTAGACGGGCCGCCGGACCATTGCGACTGGTGAGCGCCTGCGCAAGCATCATGGTGTCGAGCACGACGCGTGCGGTTCGACTCACGACTACTTGGGGTTTCGCTTCTTGCGCTCTTCTTCCCGAACTTCGGCAACTGCTTTGTCGGCTTCGTGCGCAACCTCATCTTCGTCGATAACGATTCCAAGCTCTCGTTGTCGAGCGGCAACTTCATCGAGGACGTCCATAACGGTTGTCTTAGATTTCCGGTCGTCAGACTTTCCGGGCTCGGATTTTCTGTCGGAGGTCATGGCTTGAGTCTACCGGGGTGCACCTCAGAGTGCGGCCTGGCCTCAAGCACTCTCGTCGTCACTAGGCTCTTGGTCATGAACTTGGACCTTGAAGCTGCTCGTCGCCATGCCGTGAATGCTGCACAAAGCATCGGCCCTTGGCTGAGCGAAGGCTTCGGAGTTGCCCCGATTGCTGCGCGCAAAGGTGTCGAGGCGACCAACATCGTTACTGACTTTGATACCGAAGCCGACGAAAAGATGTTCGAGTTGCTGTCGAAGTTCGACGCGTCAATCGGATTCCATGGTGAAGAGCGAGGCAAGAGCGGATCAGACTCGACCTTCTGGCTCGTCGACCCGATTGATGGCACCGGGCACTTCTACCGAGGGCTGCCGTTCTGCACCACCATGGTTTCGTTAATTGACCAAGGCGAAGTGGTCGTTGCCGTGATCAACGACTTTGTACGCGGCCACGTTTATTCCGCGTATAGAGGTGGCGGCGCGTTCCGCGACGACATTGCGATCAAGGTTTCTGATCGATCACTGCGCGAGTCATACATAGGCGTCGAAACGAAACTCGACCAACCCGGCAATGCAGACATGTTGACGCGACTGCAGCAATCGACAACCGTGCTCGCAACAATCAACTGCGGGTGGGATTTTGCAATGGTTGCGTCCGGACGTTTCGACGGACGCGCCATGAAAGATCCGCTGGGTTCGTTGTGGGATTTTGCACCCGGCTCGTTACTGGTTGCCGAAGCCGGGGGAGTCGTTGCCAACCTCAACCAAACCACATACGACTATCGCAACTTCGACTTCCTCGCCGTTGCTCCCCGCGTATTCGCCGATCTCACCGAAGGCCCGGCCGCGATCTTCCCCGTCGCCTAGATCGCCAGCGTCCGCTCTTTCATCTACGCGAAAAGGCCAAATCGGAGCCACTAAGGGCCTGGTTTTGGTTTTATCGCGTAGGTGAAAGGAGTGAAGGGGCGTGAACGTAGCCGCAACGAAGAGCGGCGTTTTCACATCAGAACGTCGGAACGGCGGTGTAGATGACAGTGGCGGCGTAGTGTCCTGCAAGAGATCCTGAGCCGATCGCTGCCTGGAAGCCAACGCAACTTGTCTTGCTAACCGTTCCTGCGGTTGCAACCATCACGTTGCTGGGTGTGTTGGTGAGTTTCGCAAACGTGTTGGATGTGAACGATGTGGATGCATCGCTCGATGTGTATCCAAAGCCGACGGTACCACTGGCGGGCGCGGCTCCTGGCGACGCGTTGGTTCCTGCAACGTCGTCGACGTACAACGCGCCACTTCGCAACGCTCCTGGTGTCGTGCCCGAAGTGCGAATCGTGACGACGAAACCGCCGCCAGCATTAGTCGACACACTTAGATTTTGCGCGGCACCGTTGCTTGCCGTGGTTTGCAGAATGCCGAGCGGCACGTTTGTTGCTGTCGAGCCCGTCTGAAAGGCAGTCGCCGATTGACTGTTACAGGCGGTTGCCTTGCCGGTAACAACGAAACTGAGATCGGGTACGAGTTGTGCCGAAAGGGTCAATGTTCCCGAACTCGCGTCAAAGGCCTGGCCCGCTGTCGACTAGCACTGGCGTTCCGGCATTGTTGTACGTCGTTATGAGGCTCGTGTAACTACCTGCTGTTGCTGTGTTGTTGAAACCGAGCAGCGATACCGTGCATGGAATCGATGCGGCCACTGATGTTGCCGTGAAGCTGTAGGTCGCGATCGAGTCAATCATTCTGAGTCGCGCTGCACCGCCAGAAGTTGGCAGGCCGGTGACCGACAGAACGGTCAAGTCGCTGGTGATGTCGGCGGGTAAGTTTGTCGCCGTGCGCGTAACGGTCCAGGTTTCGCCGGTCGATGCTGCCCAACTCGACGGTGACGCGCTCGACGCTTCACTGTCCTTTTGAACTATCCGAAGCCGTCAGTCAGATTGTTTGCAATTGCCGCCTACGGTCAGTTTCGTGTTGCCGTCGTAGATTGGAACAGGAGACCAATCTGATTCGTGCCGTCAGACGAGGTGTAGAACTTGGTCAGACTGTTGGCTCCGTTGACGACGTCGAGCGACACGCGCACCCAATATGTGTTTCCGTCGGTGAGTGCGGGCGCCGAGCTGGTGACTGCCGTGATCTTGTTGCCAATGGTTCCGTCGGGTGACCACTGAAACCGCAACGTTCCGTCAGTGCCGATGAAGAAGTCATGACCAACAACGAGTCACAAGGGTGACCATTTCGATGTCACCGACTATCGAGTTCGTTGTCGAGGGCGTGCTCGACAAGGTGACCCGAGTTCCAAGAAGCGATTGCTGCCGCCCCCCGTCCCGGCCGGAACTCCCATTGTGACTTTGGAAAGTGTGCCCAACGTCGCCGTTGTGAACGACCAGTTGTAAGCGGTGTTGGTGGCGCTGGTCGTGTTTTATGCGCCCGTCGCTGTGAATGTTGGGCTGCCCAGGGTTCCGGCCGCCGCTGAGATCGGACACATGATTACGAACGCGACAGCTATGGCCACTACTCGCCAGGCGCGTCGAAACAGATACGTCACCCGTGAGGAATCGGCAAAAGCGCAGGTGGCTTGAGCTTTCTCGGCTCCTTTCACTCGATCGAAAGCCGCCCTTTCACCTACCGCAGAAGCCCAAAATCGAGCTCGAACAGGCCGAGATTTGGGCTTCTTGGGTGGGTGAAACGCGAGTTGGCCGGGTGCACCAGCCCGCCGGTAGCCCTTTCCACCAGGGGACCTCGAAGATTCAGAAATAAGGGATTTCCTGATTCGCCTTAGGAATGCGCTCCTTACTTTGACCGCCAGATGGCCAAGCGGCCCACACAGATGGCCGAGCGGCCCAGGCGGAGGAGTTCATCATGGAGCGCACTTATTACAACGGAGATCGTGAGCGCACAGTCGAGGAAGTCGAAGGCGTAGTTGCCGTCCTTCCCGAAGCTCAGTCAGATGGCAGCCGGAGCGCTGCCGAGGAAGGTCCGGCCGATGTTGCTCAACGTTTCGGACAGAACGCCCCGGCGAGTGCAATCAAGGGGCCAAAGCGCGGTGCGCGTAGCGCCAACAACGACACGCCAAACGAAGGTGGTCGTGACGCGTTCGAGCAAGCGGGTTGGGTTTTCGTGCAGCCGTCAGATGAAGTACGTGGCGCTCTAGAAGCAGGTAACGAAGTCGCCGGTGCGGAAATCGTCGGCAAGGTTTACCAACAGTCGGGCGGGCGACTGTTGGTAGAAACGCAACGGCTCACCGTTCGCTTGAGTGACGAACTCACCGAAGCCGAAGCCGAACAGATCCTCAGCTACTCGGGGGTGCTGATCGAAAAAAAGTTGAAGTTCGCCCCAAACCTCTATGAGGTGAGTGTGGGTGGCGGTCGTGATTCGATTTCAGTATCAGTCGAACCACAACCCCAAGGTTGTTTTTGCTGAACCCCAATTCGCGCACATTCATCCCGACCGACACCGACTTTGGTCAGCAGTGGCACCTGCGCAATACCGGACAAGGTGGCGGCACCGCTGGCGCTGATATCGCAGCCGAAACCGCGTGGGATTCCGCACGCGGTGCTGGGGTACGCGTTTCAGTAATCGACAACGGCATGGATGTTGGTCACCAAGACCTTGCCGCTGCGATTGTTGGCGGTGCTGGCTTCTTTCAGAACAACGGCATGGGTGGCGTCAACTTCGTGCAGAGCCTTACCGGGTTTCCTGACAGTGATCACGGAACGTTCTGCTCGGGCATGGCCATTGCTCGTGCCAACAACGCAACTGGTGGTTGCGGTGTTGCCAATCAAGCAGACTTCCTACCGATTGCTTGCCTTGGTGATCAAGTGGGCACGCAAGCAACACTGGCTCGTGCAATCAGTTACGCCGCTGACCCAACGCAAGAAGTCTCGGGTGCGAATCCAGCCGATGGTGCAGATGTAATCAGCTGCAGCCTTGGGCCCAACGGCGCCGACTGGGACATGACCGCGACTCTGCAAACCGCGATCGACTTTGCAACGACGAATGGTCGCGGCGGACTTGGTACGCCGATCTTTTGGGCAGTGAGCAACGGCAATGTCGAGATTCAGTTCGACGAAGTGTGCTCGTATGCAAACACGATTCACGTTGGTCGCTCGACGCGCATGGATCTCGAAGACAACTCGGCGCACGGCCCCGAGCTCGACTTCCTCGCCACTGGTGTTGACGTGTTCAGCACAGGATCAGGTGGCGGATATCGCACCGACACCGGCACATCTTTCGCGGCCCCTACCGCTGCGGGTGTCGGTGCGCTGATGTTGTCAGTCAACCCTGATCTGACTTGGCAACAAGTTCGACAGAACTTGCGCGACACAGCTGAGCAGATTGGTGGAGTTGTCTACGACGGCGCCGGACACAATGACGATTACGGATGGGGACGCATCAATGCCGCTGACGCTGTGTGCGCAGTCGCCAACGTTGCCGACCTCGACACACCAACTCTCACATTCAATGACGTTCCTGAAGGAGAAACGACTGCACGTGCAGTGGTCTTTAGTGTGCAGCGTTGTGGAACGTCGACTTTCCAGATCATCTCGGGTCCATCGGTCACATCCGGTCCGGGATCATTTGGAACCCTGCCCAGTCCAACAGCAACTCTCCCTGCTGGAGGCGCGGCAGTCCGTCAAGCTCGACTTTGGCTGAGCTTTACGGGAACCAATGATGGCGACACCACGACAGGCACGGTCACGGTTCGCTTGGTCGAGACGGGGGAGCAATGGGTAATTCCCATCACGGCAAACACAATTGCCAGGCCAACAGTTGCTGTTGCCCTCGTTCTCGACCAGTCAGGTTCGATGGCAGATCCTTCTGGTGTTCCGTCACTGCCAACGCGCAATGACGTGTTGCACTTCTCAGCACCAGTATTTGTAAACGTTCTTCCCGAACAAGACGGCATTGGCATTGTTGCTTTTGACACTGATGCTTATGACCGCATGGCCATTGCAACTGCTGGACCACCATCAGCCTTTGACCCAACGCGATCAACAGCACTCACGACAATTGCTGCTCACTCACCTAACCCAGCGGGAATGACAGCAATTGGTGATGGCATCGAGAAAGCAAAGAACCTTCTCGACCCCGTCACTGGTTTTGATAACAAAGCAACAGTTGTCTTCACCGACGGTCATGAAACAGCGAGCAAATACATTGCTGATGTTGCTGGATCCATCAACGATCGTGTCTTTGCCATCGGTCTTGGAACTGCTGATCAACTAAAGCCAGCGTCGCTACAAGCCATTGCCAATGGCACTGGTGGATACCTGCTCATGACAGGAAACCTCGGAAACGACGACCTGTTCCGTTTGAGCAAGTACTACCTACAGATCCTTGCTGGTGTCACCAACCACGACGTTGTGCTCGATCCTGATGGACATCTACTTCCTGGACAAGTACTTCGCATTCCGTTCCGACTCAATGAAGCAGACATCGAAACTGATGTGATCTTGCTGAGCGATTGGCCGCCACAAGCGTTCATCTTTGCTCTCGAAACTCCAGCAGGAGACATCATCGATCCATCATCAGTGGGAGCTCTTGGCGGACAGTTCGTCACGGGCAACGGCGTGAGTTACTTCCGCATGACATTGCCAGTTGCCCTTGGTGCTGGAGCACACGCAGGCAAGTGGAACGCAATCCTTGCCATCAATCCTCGTTACTACCGACCAAATGACGACTACACACATGGTCCAGTTGGCGGAGGAAAGATCCCATCAAACGGACTTCGCTACAGCTTGAGCGTTCACTCTTACTCAGGACTTCGTCTTGTTGGATCACTAAGTCAAACAAGCAACGAACCCGGAGCAACAGTCACTGTCAAAGGTGTGCTCAGTGAATACGGAGTTCCCATCGAATCTGATCGAGCAAGCGTCAAAGCCGAACTCGAAAAGCCAGATGGAACCAAGTCAACACTGACCCTCGCAGAGACAGACCCCGGCAGCTATGAAGCAACCTTCACAGCAACACAACCAGGCGTCTATCCCATCAGGCTCCTAGCCAATGGCAAATCAATGCGAGGACGCACCTTCACACGAGAACACCTACTGAGTGCAGCTGTCTGGCAAGGCGGAGACAACCCACCACCAAACAGCCACAACCCAGATCCAGAAGATCCACAACACGTTGATCCGAAAGACGTGTGGTGTCGACTCATCGCTTGCTTCTTCGACAGCAACGTGTTGACGGATGAAGCAATCAAGCGACTGCGTGAGGCCGGCGTTGACATCGAAGCTCTGCGCAAGTGCCTGATTCGGCTCTGCCGCAAGTCGCGACCGACAACGTCGGTGTCGTCTAATCCACGGCCCGCAGTTGCTTCAGTTGCGACAACGCTCACACCGGTGAGCCAACTTGCACAGACATTTGCACGAGCGACTGAAGCGTCGGTGATGTCGATCAACGACGACGACGTGCAAGAACTCATTGGAGCTTTCGGCACCCGTGGGACAGAAACAATCAAAGCGATGCTCGACGCATCGGACTCATACACAAAGCCTGACGACGACTGCGGTTGCGGCGACAAGACGGGCGACAACAAAAAGGAGAACAACTGAAATGTCCGAGCGTCGTGAAGTACTACTGCGGGCCAGCAGTCTCAATGCACTGCGTCAACTGATTCACACAACCCCTCTCGATCTCGACTGCGGCGGACCTCGCCGACACCCGAGCGGAGTTGTCATGGTCAACGCGTTTGTCAATTCGCAAGACCTGATTGACATTGAGCAGGCTGTTGGAGTCGAAGCCATTGAAATCATGGACATTCGATCAGCTGAAGAAGCTGAAGTCGGAAAGGGCGACCGCTACAGCGGCGGTCGTCTTTTCCCTCGAGGTTTCGGGCGCAAGGTTGAAGCGAGTGCCTGATGACTTACCTCAATGTCACAGAGGTCGAGTCGGCCCTTATCGGCCTGGCGACTACGTATCCCAGCTTTTGCGAGTTGGTCACGTTGCCGAATCTCAGTATCGAAGGGCGCACTATTCACGCCGTGCGTATCGGTACGGCGTCGTCAGCAAGTCGAGACGGTGTACTACTCACCGGTGGCGTGCATTCCCGTGAATGGGGAAGCTCAGAGATCTGCGTTTACCTCGCAGCAGACCTATGCGAGGCCTATGCCAATGGCACGGGCCTCGCATACGGGGGGAAGTCATTCACTGTTGCGGAAGTAAAAGGACTTGTCGAAGGTCTCAATTGGTACGTACTTGCCGACAGCAATCCCGACGGACGCAACTTCAGTCAAACCACCGATGTTTCTTGGCGTCACAATCGCAACCCTGCTGAAAGTGGCGGCAATCCGGCCTGCATTGGTGTCGACTTGAATCGCAACCAAGACTTCTTGTGGGACTTCACTAACAAGTTCTCGTCGTCAGCAACCGTCAACACGTCGACATCTCCGTGCAGCGGATCGCAGACGTATCGCGGATCAGCCCCCACGTCTGAGCCTGAAGCAAAGAACATCGTGTGGATGCTCGACAACTTCCCGCGCATTCGTTGGTACGTAGACCTACACAGCTCAGGCGAAATGATCTTGCACAGCTGGGGCGACGACGAAAGCCAAAGTTCAACTTCGGGCCAGAACTTCCTCAATGTCGCCTTCGACGCCCAGCGCGGTGTCGGGGGCGACATGGCCTACAAAGAGTTCGTTCCCAGCGCCGATCAAACCGAAATGGTTTCACTTGCCAACGCATTGCACGACGGATTGCAAGCAGTGCGCGGCAAAGACTATTCAATCGGCCCAGCATTTGATCTCTACGCGACGTCCGGTGCCAACGACGACTACGCGTACAGTCGCCATTTCGCTGACGCAACGAAGGGCAAAGTTGTCGCGTACACAGTCGAGTGGGGTGAACAGTTTCAACCGACGTGGAACGAGATGGAAAAGATCGTCTCTGATGTGTCAGCGGGCTTGTTGAACTTTGCACTCACAGCTGCGTGCGTCTCGGTTGATATTGCCGACCTCGACACACCAACTCTCACATTCAATGACGTTCCTGAAGGAGAAACGACTGCACGTGCAGTGGTCTTTAGTGTGCAGCGTTGTGGAACGTCGACTTTCCAGATCATCTCGGGTCCATCGGTCACATCCGGTCCGGGATCATTTGGAACCCTGCCCAGTCCAACAGCAACTCTCCCTGCTGGAGGCGCGGCAGTCCGTCAAGCTCGACTTTGGCTGAGCTTTACGGGAACCAATGATGGCGACACCACGACAGGCACGGTCACGGTTCGCTTGGTCGAGACGGGGGAGCAATGGGTAATTCCCATCACGGCAAACACAATTGCCAGGCCAACAGTTGCTGTTGCCCTCGTTCTCGACCAGTCAGGTTCGATGGCAGATCCTTCTGGTGTTCCGTCACTGCCAACGCGCAATGACGTGTTGCACTTCTCAGCACCAGTATTTGTAAACGTTCTTCCCGAACAAGACGGCATTGGCATTGTTGCTTTTGACACTGATGCTTATGACCGCATGGCCATTGCAACTGCTGGACCACCATCAGCCTTTGACCCAACGCGATCAACAGCACTCACGACAATTGCTGCTCACTCACCTAACCCAGCGGGAATGACAGCAATTGGTGATGGCATCGAGAAAGCAAAGAACCTTCTCGACCCCGTCACTGGTTTTGATAACAAAGCAACAGTTGTCTTCACCGACGGTCATGAAACAGCGAGCAAATACATTGCTGATGTTGCTGGATCCATCAACGATCGTGTCTTTGCCATCGGTCTTGGAACTGCTGATCAACTAAAGCCAGCGTCGCTACAAGCCATTGCCAATGGCACTGGTGGATACCTGCTCATGACAGGAAACCTCGGAAACGACGACCTGTTCCGTTTGAGCAAGTACTACCTACAGATCCTTGCTGGTGTCACCAACCACGACGTTGTGCTCGATCCTGATGGACATCTACTTCCTGGACAAGTACTTCGCATTCCGTTCCGACTCAATGAAGCAGACATCGAAACTGATGTGATCTTGCTGAGCGATTGGCCGCCACAAGCGTTCATCTTTGCTCTCGAAACTCCAGCAGGAGACATCATCGATCCATCATCAGTGGGAGCTCTTGGCGGACAGTTCGTCACGGGCAACGGCGTGAGTTACTTCCGCATGACATTGCCAGTTGCCCTTGGTGCTGGAGCACACGCAGGCAAGTGGAACGCAATCCTTGCCATCAATCCTCGTTACTACCGACCAAATGACGACTACACACATGGTCCAGTTGGCGGAGGAAAGATCCCATCAAACGGACTTCGCTACAGCTTGAGCGTTCACTCTTACTCAGGACTTCGTCTTGTTGGATCACTAAGTCAAACAAGCAACGAACCCGGAGCAACAGTCACTGTCAAAGGTGTGCTCAGTGAATACGGAGTTCCCATCGAATCTGATCGAGCAAGCGTCAAAGCCGAACTCGAAAAGCCAGATGGAACCAAGTCAACACTGACCCTCGCAGAGACAGACCCCGGCAGCTATGAAGCAACCTTCACAGCAACACAACCAGGCGTCTATCCCATCAGGCTCCTAGCCAATGGCAAATCAATGCGAGGACGCACCTTCACACGAGAACACCTACTGAGTGCAGCTGTCTGGCAAGGCGGAGACAACCCACCACCAAACAGCCACAACCCAGATCCAGAAGATCCACAACACCACGGAGACCCTGACGGCGTCTGTGCAATCGTCGACTGTCTGCTCGGTGTCTTGCCACGTGGCACGATCGCGAACAACTAGTGCACTAGCCATGAAAGCGGGAGAGAAATGTCGCCAGATCCAGAAGATCCACATGCAGCAGAGCAGCCCGTCTATCTGCTGCCAAGCGTAAACACGGTTGCTGAAGTCGTTGACCGTCTGACCAAGATCGACGACTACATAGACCGGTGCGAACCGCGCAAAACAAACGACGGCCTCGGTTCGTTCAATCACCTCTACAACGTCATCACGACACGCGTGCTCGAAGGCATCAACGACGGGTTCTTCGCTGACCCGCACTACATGGAGGTGCTCGACGTTGCTTTTGCCAACCGTTACCTCGACGCTCTGCGCGCCGGCGTGCAAAACCCCGCAACGATGCCTCGCTCGTGGCGAGTGCTCGTTGATCGCCGCGGCGATGATCGCATTGAGGGTCTGCAGTTCGCCGTTGCCGGTGTGAACGCGCACATCAACTTCGATCTTGCCGTGGCGGTAGATCAGACCTGGCGCACATTGGGCACCAACCCCGATGACGGAACGCAACGCTCAGACTACGAGAAGATCAACCAGATCTTTGCCGAAGAGATGCAAGGTCTGCGTCAACATTTTGAGGACGAACGCGCGCAGGCCCTCGACAGTGCAGCAGCGCCAGTGCTCAACATGTTGAGTAATTGGAGTGTTGACGCGGCACGTGACGCATCGTGGATCGTCGGCGAACAACTCAACATGCTCGACCGCTTTGGCATCAACACACGACCAATAGTCGAGCGCATTGATCGTCTCACGTCGCTAGCAGGGAACCTTATCTTGACCCCGTTGATTTAGGGCGCAAGCCTTTACGCGAGCGTCACTCCCGTCGGCAGTGGCCGCTTTGTCAACGTAATTCCCCATTAGCTCGACCAAGCGCCGCTCTTCCTCTATAGAAGGTGGGGTTCTTACACCAAGCATGTTGAAACCACCTTCGATTCGGCCCGAGTTAAAGAAGACAAAGTCGAGATACACAGTGATCGATTGCACGGCGCTAACTCGCGCCGCGACCCGAAAGCCACCCGATGTCAACGAGTCGGCAAAGTCGAGTCGAGTTACCGTTGTGCTGAGTGAGGCCGAACCCAAACCTTGTTGTGACAACAGCGTCTTTATCTGAGCTTCAGCGGTGGTCTTCAAGCACGCACTGGCGTTGGGTTTCGAGAGTGCTGCAAAGTCTTCATGCGAGTCACTTGGCAATCTTGTAAGTGATGCCGAAGACGCAACGATCGTTGTGTCGAGTGAAAAAACATCTCCCGTGACTTTCGCGATCTCGTATGTGCTGGGCGCCGGTCGACCCAGGCACGTGTTGAACTCGCGATTAAGACGCTCGCTGGCTGCGTCGTCGGGCTGCGCCGCAGTCTGCTTCCACTCTTTGGGAAAGTCAGCACGAGTGAGTAGAGCGAGTTTCAACACGTCGGTGTCGTGTATCGGAGTGCTCGCAGCAGCGGCGCCGGTCGTGCTGGTTGTTGAGGCTCCGGGCGCTGAGGTCGATGTCGCACTGTCTTGTGCTCGGTCGTCTCGACTACTGCTGCACCCCGTTGCTCCCAACACGACGACGGCGGCGATGGCGGCAGCGAAGCGAGCGCGAGACATAACGCTCACGCTAGTTGCCGGTCTGATGTTGTGCCGGGGTCGATGTGTCGCGGTCGAGATCATCGGGTATTCAATTTGAGAATTCAGGAGGTGCGCATGCCCCAAGACGCATGGAACAAGAAGCGAGAACGCCAGTACGAACACATCAAAGAAGGTCTACAAAAGCGTGGTGAAAAGGTAGAAACGGCCAAAGAGATTGCGTCACGCACGGTGAACAAAGAGCGGGCGCGTTCGGGTGAATCAAGAACAGCAAGTCGCACCTCGACCCAAGACGTGTCGTCAGGACATCGTGGTGGCAGGCGATCTCACACAGGCCCGGGCGGGCGCACCAAAGAACAGCTTTATGCAGAAGCGAAACGAAAGAACATCGCCGGGCGTTCGCGCATGAACAAACGAGAGCTCCAGCAGGCTGTTGATCGCAAGTAGCTCAAGTAGTTCACCCTTTGGTGGCGCAGTGTTTCTAGAGTCGAGAGATGTTCAATACGCCTCTACTCAAGCGCTTGCCGGAAGTTGACCCCACAGCAGCGGTAACCGTTGTCGAGGCACCCGGCACCGAGCCGGGCTTCTGGGCAGGTGCACCGAGCGCGGTCTTGAGTGACGGCGTGTTTTATCTCGCGTATCGCACACGCGTTCCCGTCGATCGCGGACGCGGCAAACTCACGGTGCTCGCGCGGTCAACCGATGGCGAGCACTTCGAGACGATCGCCGAATTCGACAAGACGCTTCTTGGAGCGGAGTCGCTTGAACGACCGGCGATCACCCGTACGCCGCAGGGTGTTTGGCAGCTCTACGTAAGTTGTGCAACGCCCGGCTCAAAACATTGGTGGATCGAAATTCTCGAAACCGACAATGTCGACAACTTCACCAACGCGTCACGACGAGTTGTGTTCGCCGGTGATGAACAGACCGCGCTCAAAGATCCCGTCATCTACTGGCGTAATAACGTTGCTCATGCGTACCTAACGTTGCATCCGCTCGAGATTGCCGACGAAGAAGATCGAATGTCGACGACCCTGGCAACAAGCACCGACACAATCACTTGGACCGACCACGGCACTGTGTTGCGACCAACTCCGAACACATGGGATGCGCGCGGCGCTCGCGTGTCAGCTGTCGTAGATGTGCAGCACGACACGAGCTACATGCTCTACGACGGCCGCGCCGACAAAGAAGCGAACTGTGAAGAGCTACTTGGGCTCGCCCGGCTGTCGGCTGACGGCTTTGAATCGATTAGTGATGAACCCATCGTCAAGGCGCCGCACGCCTCGGGCAGTGTTCGCTACGTCAGCGTGGTACCGCTGCCCGACGGAAGTACCCGGCTCTATTACGAGATGGTGCGGGCTGACGGCGCTCACGATCTCGTCACTCAGCTGGTCCCCGCTTAGATTGTCTGAGCTGCGATTTCCCCGCCGTCTTGAGAGGGGCGTACCCGGGCGAAAAGGTCGTTTGAGGGATTTCGCGAACCAGTTACCTTTCGCTACCTTTGGTGAAGCCCCAGGGCCCCCGCCCGCAGGCATCCCCTTAGCCCTTAAAGAAAAGGTTCACGTGCAGTTCGATACCGGAAATACCGCGTGGGTTTTGACGAGCACCGCACTGGTTTTGCTCATGACCCCCGGCTTGGCGTTTTTCTATGCGGGTATGGTGCGCCCGAAGAACGTCATCAGCATCTTGCTTCAGAACTACGTCACCATGGCCCTCGTCGGCCTCATGTGGGTAGTCGTTGGTTTCACCCTTGCCTTTGGTCCCGACTTGACCGGCGGACTCATCGGTAATTTTCACTTCGTTGGTCTCGGCAATCTGAGCGACGCGGTCGTGCCCGGTTATGTGGGTCCACTCGCGCAAACAATCCCGCCGCTTGCGTTCATCGGATTTCAGATGATGTTTGCCGTCATCACGCCCGCGCTCGTCACCGGATCTATCGCTGAGCGCATGAAGTTCACTCCGTTTGTTTTCTTCATCATCGTTTGGTCTCTGCTTGTTTACGCACCGATTGCGCACTGGGTGTTCTCGCCGCTTGGTTGGTTGTTCGAAGACGGTGCTCTCGACTTCGCCGGTGGAACGGTCGTGCACATCAATGCGGGCGCTGCCGGCCTTGCGCTTGCGATCGTCCTCGGGCGTCGTATCGACTGGCCTGCGCTCAGCGACAAGCAACACAACAACTTGCCGTTCCTGCTTTTGGGTGCCGGAATGTTGTGGGTCGGTTGGTTCGGTTTCAACGCCGGTTCTGCTCTCGGCGCCAACAACCTCGCAAGCTACGCACTCATCAACACCAACACAGCTACCTCGGCAGCGCTGCTCTCGTGGTTGCTAACCGAGCGCGTGCGTGGGAGTTGGGGAGTGGGCGCACACTCCAACCGGCGCGGTCGGGGTGGACGCGCCACCGCCCTTGGTGCCGGTTCGGGTGCCGTTGCCGGACTCGTCGCTATTACTCCCGCTGCCGGATTCGTCAATCCCTTCGGCGCGATCATCATCGGCCTCGTTGCCGGTGTCGCGTGCTGTTTGGCTTGTGGTCTCAAGTACCGGTTCAAGATCGATGACGCTCTCGACGTAGTTGGCGTCCACCTCGTCGCTGGAATTGTTGGCGCACTGTCACTCGGTTTCGTTGCCACGACTCAAGTGAATGAACTGGGACGCAACGGACTCTTCTACGGAGGCGACTGGTCGCTATTAAACGACCAACTCGCAGCGGCCATGGCTGTCGGGGTCTACTCGTTCGTTGCCACCTACATCATTGCCAAGGTGCTCGACGTTCTGTTTGTATTGCGTGTGCCTGAAGAGGTGGAAGAAGTCGGTCTCGACCTCGCCCTCCACAACGAGGCCGCATATGACTTCGCCTCGGCGGGTAACAGCGAACGCTCAGAACGCTTCTCGAAGTACCTCGACTAACGGGCTCAGCACGGGGGGCGCGTGCGCAGGCTGCAAGTCCACGCCACGCACCCCGACGCGCGCCGCCCCCGCCCGCACCGCGCCGCCCGCTGCCCTCGCTAGCGGCCCGGCCAGCACCGCGGCCCAGCCGCTCCCGGCTGGCCCGCTGGCCTCGCTCCCGGCCTCCCCGCTGCCGGGCACCGACGCGCACGCCCCGCATCCGACCCGCCCGGCCGCCCGCGCTCGCGGCCAGCCCTGCCCACGCCGCCGGCTCTTTCAAGTACCCAAGAAGCCCAAGAAGGGCTTCCAAAAGGCCATCTTTTGGGCTTCTTGGGTAGTTGAAACGCATGCCCCGGAGAGAGGCTCGGCCGAGTGTCCTCGAGCACGCGCGGTCCCATTCACCTACGCGATATGACCAAAAAGGGGCCGGATCCTGGCGATGTTTGGCCTTTTCGCGTGGTTGAAAGGGGTGGACGGAGTGGGCGGGGGGCGTGGTTACCTCGGATGGAGTGGGCGCGGGTGTGGCTTGCAGGGTGCACCGTCGACGGACGGACCGGACGGCCGCTGGGCTGCCCCGCCACGGCCCCAAGTGTTTGGGCGGAATTAGTGCTTCGCGCATTGCGTGGTAATTTCCCGCCGGTATTATGAGTCGCCGGGGTGCGTAATCAAGCCAATTGGCCTGGTGGCCGGCCGAGAGCGGGAGTTTGAATGTTCGTTGCCAAGACCAAAGCCGGATTTCATGCCTCATCGCGCCGAACCAGAATCGCCGTCGCCGGTGTCGCCGCCGTCGCTCTGCTTGGTGGAGGTGTCGGCATTGCTCAGGCAGCCGACCGTCCGCTTGGCGCATTGGCTGTGTCGAAGTCGGCTGATCGATCTGACCCCGAGACTCTTTCGGGCGCCAAAGTTGCGGGCAACATCTACGTCTTTACCACTCGCTCCTATGTGGCCCAAGCGGAATTCTTCGTTGATGCGCAATCGCTTTCAGGAAGCCCGCTCGTCGTCGAACGCTACGCACCGTTTGACCTTGGCACGACGGCGTCCGATGGAAGCGCTCGGCCCTTCGACACCAAAACCCTTTCCGACGGGTTGCACCGCTTGAACGTAAGGGTGACGACAACGTCTGGCTACAAGCGAGTTGTTTCGTCGACCTTCACTGTTGCGAACAACACAACGCCGTCCTCAACAACATCGACCACGCGCCCAACAACGTCAAGCACAAGCACGACCACTCCAACAAGCACGAGCACCACGAGCACAACCGCGGCGCCGACTACGACTACGACAACGAAAGTTCCGCCGCCGGCAACCACTACAACGACAACGGCGAAGCCGACAACAACAACAACAACGGCGCCGAACCGTTCGGGTAAGAACTGCGCAGCGCTGCCGAGCGCGTGCGGATACCCCGATGCAACGAACGCCGGTGCAAAGGGAACGCTGAAGAAGGTTCCGGCCGAACTCACGTCGGGTCCAGGATGGCACTGGGACAGCCGTGGCTGGCTGTCAGTCGACACTCAAGGCGCCGTTCTCGAGAACGTAGAAGTCGATAGCGTCGATGTGGTCGCATCGAATGTGACTGTAAGAAACGTCCTCGTGCACTCGCCCAACGGCATGTTTGGCGTTGGTGTTCGTCACGCGAACAACGTGACCATTGCTGACTCGACCATTCGCGGTGGCAGCACGGGTGCCAATCGATTGATGGTGGCCGTCAAAGACATTTACGGCGACTCACAGAACCTTCAGGTTTTGCGTAACAACATCTACTGGGTGTCGACGGGTGTGCAGATCGATCAGGGTCTGATTCAAGACAACTACATCCACGACATGGGATACGCAGACGGCGATCACATCAATGGCACAACGTCGAACGGTGGCACTACATCACTGACGATTCGCCACAACACGATCTTCAATCAGATCAGCCAGACCGATGCCATCAGTCTCTTCCAAGACTTTGGCAATCAAGCCAATCGCGTGATCGACAACAACTTAGTCGCGGGTGGCGGCTACACGATCTACGGCGGCGACGGCACCAAGGGTGACAGCCACGACATCAAGATCACCAACAACCGTTTCAGCAAGATGTATTTCGCTAACGGTGGATACTGGGGCCCGCTCGCAGCCTTCGATTCGAGCGGCGCAAACAACTCGTTTACCGGTAATTACTGGGACGAAACGTTGACTCCCGTTAACGGTTAACACCTACGAAACAACCGTCACAACACGAATCGCGTCGACGTTGGTTGGCGCGATTCGGCGCGTCAAGGGCCCCAAACCAGGCTGAATTGGCGGAAATATGGGTCGCGCGACCCCAAAAGCCCGAAAAATATGGGTTTTTTCATGAAAAATGCCCCGGTATCCGTGAATGTCGTTGAAAAAAGCGACATGCTGTCGGCACAAATCCAACCGGAGGTACACAGAAACATGAATCGCCGAGAACTCGTGCAAGCAGTAGCGGCCCACACTGACCTCGACAAGAAGTCAGTCGAAGCTGCGGTGAATGGTTTTACTGATGTCGTCACTGCAGTTGTGTCGAAAGGTGAAGCCGTAACCATTAGTGGTTTCGCAAAGTTCGCCAAGGCTGAGCGCGCTGCTCGTATGGGTCGTAACCCTGCGACTGGTGAGGCCATCAAGATCAAGGCTTCGAAGAAGGCTCGCATCACACCGTTGAAGGCTTTCAAAGACGCTGTCATCAAGCCATCAGAAGCTCCCAAGCTCGCCAAGGGTGTTTGGCCGCCAGCTCCTGCTGCAGCTGCCAAGCCCGCTGCACGCACCACCAAGCCCGCGACCAAGTCAGCCGCTAAGGCGACTGCTCGTCCCGCTGCGAAGAAGTCACCAGCAAAGAAGGCGACTGCTCGCAAGACGACCGCTCGTCGATAACAAGCACTTCGACAAAGCCGATCGACCTTCCTCTCACGGGTCGATCGGCTTTGTCGCGTACGCCAACTAAGTGGCGACATGCGCAACAAAAGCCGTTAACCTCGACGTATGTATCATCATGCAGTCGATCGTATGCGGTCGAAACGTGCCCGCCTTATCAGCCTTTTCGTAGCGCTCGCGCTTGTACCGTCGGTCGGTCTGCGCATCTCGGCGGCAGCTGAGCCAGACCTGACGACAACTGTCGATCTCGCTTCGGTTATCCAAAAGACCGACGCGCAAGCCCTTGGTGTTGGCAGTTCGACGTACGGAGCCAATCCGCTCTCGAGCGCCGCGCAGGCAAGCGCTGAGAAGACCCTTGACGCGCGATACGTGCGCATCCCCGTTGGTTACCGCAACGGACGAGTGACGTCTTCTGCGGGCGGCACAGGCGGAACGCTCGACGTGCCGGCGCTCGTAAGTCTCTATCGCTCGTGGGGATACCGCGTGCTCATCGTTTGCGGCGGACGCACTAACGATGTCGACATTCAACCGGGCGACGCAACGCGCATGATGCAAGCGCTTGGTTTTGATGGAATCGACTACACAACTCCAAACGAACCTGGCAATCAAGGTAAGTCGATCCAAGACTCGATCACTTGGGCGAACATGATTTACAACGAAGGACGCGCTCTCAATCCGAACTTCAAGGTTTGGGGACCTGTTTGGGCGTACTACGACCGCGGCACGCTGACACAGTTCATGAATGCACTCGGCGACAAGCTCGGCGGAATCGATTATCACCATTACGCGATGGGCGAGAAGTCGTTGTCGACGGCGCAAGCGTTGTCAGAGACGGCCCGTTACGGACAAGAGATTCGTGAGATCAAAGCCGACCTTGCTGCGCGCGGTCTCAACATCCCCGTCAATGTTGATGAGTTGAACTTCTCATGGCGCTACAACGATGGAACTCCTGGCGGTAACAACCGCTTCTTTACAAGTGTGAACACCGTGTGGATGGCGAGCGCCATTGGTCAGGTTTTGCAGAACGGCGGCCGCGCTATGCCTTATGCAACGCAGAACGGCCCGCTCGGTGTGATGGTCGAAGCGGGCAATGTAAACCCTGACGGACGCGCCCCCTCGTCGCCCATGCCGGCGTTCTGGGGTATTGCCAGCTGGACAGGTGCGTCCGCGTGGCCGCACTACAAAGACAGTTTCTTCAAGACCGATGCGACTGACGCCAGCGGACTCATTGAGAGCTACGCCGTCAACAACGAGAATGC
Organism: Acidimicrobiales bacterium; assembly: GCA_044220495.1. Taxonomy (GTDB): domain Bacteria; phylum Actinomycetota; class Acidimicrobiia; order Acidimicrobiales; family JBBSGY01; genus JBGAQY01. The sequence continues at coordinate 48,055 of JBGAQY010000008.1, read as the reverse complement.
AGCCGGCGGTTCGTACTCGGCGTATCAAAGCAAGCCGTCAGCGCCCTACAGCCAACCGACTGTCACTGCGACCGGCGCGTACACAACGGCGAGCCCGCTGCTCGTGTCTTTGCCGGCGATGACCGTGACTGTGGTGGTGCTGAAGCCCGGAGCGACCGCGACAACCGCCGTGCCGCCCACCACGGCAACGACCGCTCCGCCGACCACGCTCCCGCCGACCACGCGTCCACCGACAACACTCCCTTCAACAACGGTGCCGACGACAACCAAGGTGCCCACCACACTTGCCCCCACCACAATTGCTCCGACGACGGCAGCTCCGGCGCCCGTGATTACGAGTGCGCCGACAAACTTCAAAGCGGTAGTGCAGGGCGATTCGACGAAGGTCGTGACGAGTTGGAATGCACCGACCAGCGTCAATTCATCGATCACCGGCTATCGCATCTCACGTAACGGCACCGACAGCACGGGCGGCGGCGCGCATGTTGCGCAACGCAAGGTCGTCACCTTCACGCTGCTGAAGCCGAACACGACCTACACATTCACCGTGCGGGCCGTCACGGCGACGGCGCTGTGGCGACTGCGACGGTCAAGACAACAACGACAGCGTCGACGGACGCGTGCTCAGGGCGATGCGACGAAAAGTTGTAACGAGCTGGAACCCGCCTGCGAGCGTCGGTTCATCGATCACCGGCTATCGCATCTCACGTAACGGCACCGACAGCACGGGCGGCGCGTTCAACGGTGGTGCCGGCCAACTCCACGTCGTTCACCTTCACGCTGCTGAAGCCCAACACTTGGTATTCCTTCAGCGTTAGGGCCGTGACGGCAAACGGCGATTCACCCGCAGCGACCGTCTGGGTCAAGACGGGCTAACTAGCCGGCGCGGCGTGCGTCAGGATTTTTGTCAGCTGGATCGAAGGTGAGACTCGAGCGTTTCCAGCTGACAAGAGGTCTCACATGCCTACGAACACCACGACGCCAATCGACACGGTCGAGGCATGGCGCGAACACCTGCAACAACTACCCCGCACGGGGACGGGCTCAGACGACACGCTGGAGTCTCTCGTGCGTGTGCTTGACGCACACGGCAGTCGCGTTCGTTTCGGCATCGAGAACTCGTTCGTTGTTGTGCCGAACCGCAAGGCGTGGGCGTTGGTTGTTCCTCAGACTGGAGAGGTCATTCATGACTCATGCGGCACGCGGCGATTGGCGTTGGAGCTTGCCAAGCAGCTCTATGTGACCGGTATCGATTGGACACAACCCGACACATCTGGATACGCCAACGGGCGCAGCAGCAGTGTCTACCCGGCATTGCTCAAGGCTGAAGAAGCGCTAGTGCGTCAAGACGAAGCAGCCGCGAGAGACCGGTTGCGGCACGAGGGCTCGACCAATCGCAAAGCTATTGCCGGATCGGTGTTTCCAGATTCCGAAGCAGTGCGTGCTCACTTTCGTGCCGGCGGCGGTAGCGACTTGTCGGTTGAACAGCAACGCTGGCTCCAGCAGCTCGCACCCGAACGCCTAGCTATCGCGCAAAACGGCTTGTTTGCCGTCATCGAAACCGATAAGCCGGGCCTGTTTCGGTTGACGCCGGTCGGCACGGGCGTAAGTCTTTCGATTCGGAGTAGATCTTTAACTGACGTCACAACGGTTAAAGGACGCACCAACGCGGAACGTCTGGCTGATCAGCTCGCCGAAAACATTGTTGACGCGGAGGGGCGTCCGTTTGATTGGGCGGCCACGGGTAAGGCCGGTATGGACGCAGCTCGGCGATTCCGCTCGGCCAACGATGAGACGCTTCTAGAGGCTGTTCTTCGAGAGCGTATTGCTTTCGGAAAGTACGAGAATGAGCATTGGTATCTCTACGAACAAGTGGGCTACCGGCCCGATCGCGACGAGACCTGGAAAGGTTACGCATTTCCCGACGAGATCGAGCCGGGCGACATCCTGACCCACTTCAACGAGCGTGTTGCGTCGGTCGTGCACCGAGGCTCGAAGTGGATCCTCACACTGGCTGATGGTCAAGAGCGAAGTTTCGATCGCAACGATGCCCTTACCGCGTTGCGTGGCGATGGGCTGCTCAGTCGGGATGACAACGGTGAGCCGAATGGTGAAGTCATTTTGCGCCTAGAGATTCGCGCTGGTGATGCAATCAGGTTCACCTGCCATTCACTCGATCTGGGTGCTGAGGCCGCGCAGTGGGCAGATCACAAGGAGGTGTCGGTCACTGCGGTCGTTGGGCCGAGTGGGGAACTGACCGATGTCACCGTGCGCGTACCTGGGCAAGAATCAACTGTCGACAACTCGGCAACGGGTTTGGAGTTTGCGAGCGCCAAGATCCCGCAGTTGGTTACGCGACTGTACGACGGCGCCAATGAACAGTTGCGCGTCGAATCAGTCGAAGGTTGGCGCGTGCGAGAGGGAGACCTTCTCCTGAGTGATGGTGAGCGCGTTGAAGTTATTGGTGTTAGCAGCCGCCACGATGCACCCGACACACGCACGATGATCGTGCGCGACGAAACAACCAAAAAGATCGTGTCGCGAACGCTTGGCCTCGAAGAGATCGTCGACGTTGTTCCTGCAGCAAAACGAACACGCGAGGCTGTCGCCGAGGTGCAGAACTTTGCGACAGACCTCCTATGGCTGACTACGTCATCGCCCCCGGGTTTCGAAGACCTTTACGCAACACCGATGCGAAACGGGCAGTGGAATCCCAAGGTGGTCAACCGTGCCCGCTCGCTCGCGATGTCGTTGTAACTAGCTACGTCCGCTTGATTGACGTCCGCGACGGCCTACGGCGTCGATCGTGACCGCAACGAGCAGTACGGCGCCCGTAATCATGAACTTGGTGGATGACGACTTGCCGAGCAGGTCGAGCCCGTTCGAGATCGAGCCGATGACCAACATGCCAAGCAAGGCTGAGTAAGCGCGACCGCGTCCACCAAACAGACTCGTCCCGCCGATAACGGCGGCGGCGATTGCGTTGAGCAATGTGTCGCTTCCACCCGAAGATTGATTGACGGCGAAGAGGCGAGAGGCCGCCATGATGCCACCAGCTGCAGCCATGACTCCGGCGATAACGAACGCCGACACACGAATCGCACTTACGTTGATGCCGGCTCGACGGGCTGCTTCAGCGTTGCCACCGACTGCGTAGAGGTGGCGTCCGTATTTTGTACGTCTTGTCAGCAGATCAAAGAACACAACGAAGCCGACGAAGATGAGTACGGCGAGGGGAACACCTCGATCGTGATTCAAGATCGCAACTGCTGCCACGATCGCTGCACCCACGACAACCGACCGCATGATTATCTCGATGGTCGGACGCGGACGCAGGTTCGCCGCAACACGCTGCTTTGTCTCCCACAGTTGTGCCGCCACGTAGATGACGATTGTTGCGATGCCGATAGCCCAACCAACGCCGGCCGGCATGAACTTGGTGGTGAGGTCGGTGATTGCGTTGTCGGGCAAGTTGATTGTTCCCGTTGTGCCGAGCACGCGTAGTTGCACGCCTTGCCATCCGATGAGGCCGGCCAACGTAACGATAAATGCGGGCACGCCGAACTTGGTGAAGAAGAATCCGTGCACCAAGCCGCAACCGGCACCGACCAAAAGAGCGAGCACGATTGACAACACCGGGTCAACGCCGTGCGAGACACTGAGCACGGCCATCACTGATGCAGACAAGCCGCTCACTGATCCGACTGACAGATCGGTTTCACCAAGTAGCAACACCATGAACACGCCGACGGCGATCATGCCGACCGCAGCAACCTGAAGCATCAAGTTGGTGAGGTTGAGCGCCGTGAGGAAGTTGCTGTTCATCGATTGGAAGATTGTCCAAATGATGATGAGGCCGATGACAACGGGGAGCGATCCCAAGTCGCCACCCGACACGCGGCGCTTGAAGAGCGTCCAGTAACCGCCGATGCCGCCCGAGTTTTGAATTAGACGTGGGTCGATGTCAGCAACGCTCATGAGTTCCCCATTTCGTCAGAATCGGTTTTAGCGGGTTCGGGTTGCGCAGACTGTGCTTGCGCAGCTGCTTCGGCGTGACGGGCAGCGGCGGGCAGGCCTTCACGCAATCCGCCGATCTCACCGACGTCAACGCCCGTAATGGCAGCAACGACTTCGTTTTGTGTGACATCACCGACGAGAAAGTCTCCGCCGTTTGTGCCGAGACGCATCACGGCGATGCGGTCGGCAACGGCAAACACGTCAGCGAGGTTGTGACTGATGAGGATGACAGCGAGGCCGCGTTCTTTCAGTCGTTGGATCAAGTCGAGCACTTGCGCAGTTTGAGCAACGCCCAGCGCAGCAGTTGGCTCGTCGAGGATCACCAACTTCGGTTCGCCCAGCAGCGAGCGGGCAATACTCACCGATTGCCGTTGCCCACCCGACAGCGACGCAACGGTGATGCGCACGCTCGGAATCTTCACCGACAACGTTTTGAGTAGCTCGAGCGAACGTTTCTCCATCGCGAGTTCGTCGATGTATCCGGCGGACGTTTCTTCTTGTCCTAAAAACAGGTTGGCAACGACGTCGAGATTGTCGCAGAGGGCGAGGTCTTGATACACGGTGGCGATGCCAAGAGCAGTTGCATCTTGCGGTTTTGAGATCGTGACCGGTGCACCTGCGAAGTTGATGACTCCGCCGTCTGACGGCCCGACGCCGGCGATGACTTTTACGAGTGTTGATTTACCGGCGCCGTTGTCGCCAACGAGGGCAACTACTTCGCCGCTATCAACGTGGAACTTCACATCACTGAGCGCCTGTACGGCTCCGAAGCGTTTCGAAATCCCGTGCATTTCGAGGACTGGTGTGTCCACGTTTAACCCCCTGATTGAGCAAAGGGGGTCGGTACGACACCGACCCCCTTTGACAGTTCATCTTCCTGATACTGGCCGAGCTATGAGATGCCGGCTTCTGCACAAGCCGCCGCGTATGCAGCGGTGCAGATCTCGGCAACGGTCCAGAAGTTGTCTTTGATGACAGTGTCTTTGATGTTGTCTTTAGTGACGGTTACCGGTTCGATGAACGAAGAAGGCACGTCTTTCTTGCCGTTGTTTTGCGTTGAGGGCAGCGACTCAGGCGTCTTGCCCTTTGCTAGGTCAGCAGCAATCTCAGCGGCCTTGTCGGCTTGTGGCTTGATGGCCTTGTAAACCGTTGAGTACTGCTCGCCGGCGAGAATGCGTTGGATGCCAGCAACTTCAGCATCTTGACCAGTCACCGGAGGAAGCGTTGTGAAGCTTGCGCCCTTCAGTGCTGCGATTGCGCCACCGGCCGTTCCATCGTTAGCGGCGTAGACGCCGATTACGTTGGCTTTGCCAAGCGCAGTGATGCCTTGTTGCGCTTCATCTTGCGCCTTGTTTGGGCTCCAGTCTGGCGTGTCGTATTCCTTGCCGATTGTCACCTTGCCGTCGAGCACACTGTGCGCACCCTTCTTGAACTGCGCGGCGTTGGGGTCGGTGGGCGAGCCGTTGATCATGATGATGCTGCCCTTGTTGGTTGTGCCGGCCTTTTCAAGCGCGTCGAGAAGTGCTTGACCTTGTAGGCGTCCAACCTTCTCGTTGTCGAACGACACGTAGTAATCAACGTCGGAATCCTTGACCAAACGGTCGTAAGAAATAACCGGAACGTTCTGCGCTTTGGCTTTGGCAACAATCGACGAAGCCGAGCTTGCGTCAACTGGGTCGAGCACGAGCACTTTTGCGCCGTTCGTTAGTGCTGCATCTGCCTGACTTTGTTGCTTGCTCGCGTCTTGATCAGCGTTGGAATACAACACCTCACACTTCGGACACAGCTCTTTGAGTTTCGCTGTAAAGAACGGACGGTCTTTCGACTCGTATCTTGCGGTCTTGCTTTCTGGCAACAAGAGGGCAACCTTGGCGCCCACATCGTCTCCGCTAGAAGTGGTGCTGCTGTCGTCGTCACTCGATCCACAACCACTGACGGCAATTGCCAGTGCGAGTACCGAAGCGGCGACGGCCGTCGTGCGACGTTTGGTGAAACGCACATTGACCCCCATATGTTGTTTACCTGTCGATTCAGGCGAACCGACAGACCCCGAGAGGTGAGCTAAACCTAGCTCTGAATCGTTACGCTGCCAACGATTTGTGGTCCGTGAAGCGCCCGCTCTTTAAACAGGCAGCGCTCGCCCGCGTCAGTCTGGCCATCGAAGGTGACGCTGCGTGGTCGCAGGCTTTCGAGCGATTTGCGCTTTCACCTACGCGAAATGACCAAACCAAAGCGTGTTCGACGCCAGTTTTGGTTTTATCGCGTGGGTGAAAGACCCGAGGCGGTCTGGCGCGACGCGGTCTGACGCGACGCGGTCTGACCGGTGAAAGGCGGCCCTAGGCGGGAGCCATTGCGGTGTCGCTTGCTGGCATCTCGCTCTTGTGCACGCGAATGAAGAAGGCAACTACGAGTGCAGTCGAGGCGAGCAGCCCCGCGCTTATGTAGAACGTGACGGCGTATCCGTGCACGAGGGCGCTCTGGTCAGTAATTGCGACACCGTGGTTTGTCGCAAAGGTCGACGTGGCAGTTGCCGCAAACGTGTTCATCAAAGGGCGTGCGACAAAGTCGTTTCGTGTTCTCCGTCTTGCTGCGAAGATGTCTGACATGGATGATCCGCTGCTGTTTCTAGTGTGCGCTTTGGCTATGGCGATTGGCCTGCTCGGTACGTTCTTGCCACTGGTGCCCGGGCTCACCTTGGTCTGGGCGGCCGCGCTGGTTTACGGAGTCGTGCACGGTTTTGGTGATTTCGGGGTCGTGGCTTTCAGCATCATCACCGTGCTCGCGCTGTTGGGGCTCGCGGCTGGCTTTGTGTTTCCGTCAAAGCGCGCCGGAAGCGCGGGCGCTTCGAGACTGTCAATTGCCATCGGTGTTGCTGCTGGCCTTGTCGGATTCTTCGTAGTGCCGATAGTTGGTTTGCCACTGGGTGCTGCCCTTGGCATCTATTTCGCGGAGATCGCGCGACAGGGCAGTAGTGAGCAGGCATGGGAGTCGACACGGGCCACGCTTGTCGGCATGGGCTGGGCCCTTGTCGCTCAATTCATCCTCGGCATCTTGATGGTGCTCTCGTGGTTGAGTTGGGTTGTGGTCGCGTAAGGCGCGTTTGCGTGTCTGGCTATCGGTGTGCTGCCAGGTATGACTGAAGGGCGGCAATCACTGATTGAAACGCAGTGGCAAGCCGTTCAAGATCTTCAACGGCAAGACCAGTAGTACGAGCCTTGGCGTCGAGCTCGGCGCACAGAGAAACCATTTGGCTTGCGCCAACGACGTTTGAAGAACCTTTGAAGCGGTGCGCCAACGCAGCAATCTCGTCGTTGTTCTTACCCAAGTGTTCGGCGGCTTGTTTCATCAGTTCGTTGCCGCTGTCGATGTAGGTGCGAGCAATGTCATCGACGCGCGAGAAGCCGATCGCCGTTCCCAACGCGTCAAGCACCTTTGTGTCGAGGGCAATCGTTTGGTCGACAGTGATGTCAATGGTTGGCGATGCTGGCTTTGCGTGTTCGGTTCGCAGCGCGGTTGCCAGTCGATCGAGCGTTACTGGCTTGGCTAGGTAATCGTCCATGCCGGCGTCGAGGCAGCGGTCGCGATCTTCGGTCATTGCATTGGCGGTCACAGCGATGATTCGTAGCGAACGATCTGGCCACCGCTCGCGAATTGTGCGCGTCGCTTGCAGCCCGTCCATCCGCGGCATCTGCACATCCATGAGAACGATGTCGAAGTGTTCAGCCTCGAGGCGCTCGACGGCTTCGACGCCGTCAATGGCCAGCTCTGGCGCGTAGCCGAGCTGTTCGAGCATTGCCCTCATGACAGTTTGATTGACCGCGTTGTCTTCGGCGACCAGGATGCGCAGGTCGTTGCGTGATCTCGGAGGGTCAACCGCGCTGTCCATAGCGTCAGGCTAGGCCTTCGGGTGGCTAAGTGCGTGCCAGCGGTGGGCGTTGTGCTCTGCTCCGGCCCGAATTAGGTGGTTGAATACCCGGCATGAGCCTCGACAAAGTTCTCGAGTTAGACCGACTTTTCGTGCAGCAGAAGTTCACTGCGTTGGTCAACGTCTACACAATCTCGACAGTTGCCGACGACGGCAGAAACGCAGGCTCACCGCTTGCTTATGTGAAGCAGAAGCGGCTGAAGATTCGTGAGCAGATCGACTTTTTTGGTGACGAGAATCAAAGCGACCTTGTCATGCGAGTCAAGGCTCGCAAGGTTTTTGAAGTGCGTGGACGAAGCGAGGTGCAGCTGCCCGACGGCACGGTCATCGGTCAATTGCAGAAAGTCTTTGGCAAGTCGCTGTTGCGATCAACGTGGGAAATTCTCGATGCGGCTGGATCCACCGTTATTGCGTCGGCCCAAGAGCGCAGCATGGCCATTGCGGTGTTGCGCCGCGTATGGGGGTTCATTCCGATTGTCGGCAATGTCCCGTTCCTGATTCCGTTTCACTTCGACATCTCGATTAACGGACAGGTCGTCGGTCACTACAACCGCATACCTGCGCTGGTCGATCGTTATGTGATGGATCTCACCGGCGACCCCAACCGAGTGATCGATCGTCGCGTCGCCATCGGCTTCGCCATTGCGCTCGACGCTCTGCAAGACCGCTAACCCGTCTCAGCGCTGCCTACGTCAGGTAGGCCCACCCGTACTGGGCGCTTGCCTCAACTCGGGGGCCCATCCGCTCCGGCGCTTGCCTCCAACTCGGGGCCAACTTGCGCCCAGCGCTTGCACCAGCGTGGGCCAACTTGCGCCCACCGTTGGCCGGACCATCCCGCTTTCACCTACGCGAAATTGCCAAAAGAGGCTCGACTTGGGCCCGGTTTTGGCTTTTTCGCGCGGTTGAAAGGGAGCGTGGTTGCTGCAGGAGTGCGGTTGCTGCCGTTGGTTGGAGGCGGCGCTGGACGTGGTTGGAGGCGGCGCCGGGCGTGGATGACGGGTGGGCCCGGCAGCCTGGTCGTGCGGGCTCGGTGTCAAGCCGGACGTTGACCGTACGGATCGTCAAGCTAGAGGTTGACCCCGAGTCCGCATAGGCAGACAAAGGCCCCTGCGCTTCCGCATAGACAAACAAGAAGGCCCCTGCTCTTCCGAAGTCGGAAGAGCAGGGGCCTTCAGCTACTTGGCTTGGCTAGTCAGCGATGCGCAGACGGCGTGACGTGTGGATCAGGCCGAAACCGACACCAGTGAGCAAGATGGCGACTGCGAGCCACGGCTTGGGGTCGTAACCGGTGGCCGCGAGTTGCGGACGCACGATCTGCTCACCAAGAACTTGTGGTGGCGCAGTGGTCACTGAAGTCGGGGCGACCTGTAGGCAGTCGAGCTTGACGTTCTTCTCGACCTTGAGGCCACTGTTTTGTCCGGTGATCACGAGCTTGGCCGACTCGTCTTCGTTCATTGTCAGCAGCTTTTGGCTGTTGGTCTCGCCGGCAGGAACTGTGACAGGCGAGCCGGTCACGGCAACACCGTCACGGGTGATGTTGAAGACTTCGGCGACCTTGCCTGTGTTGGAGAAAGTGAACACAGCACCCGAGCCGACGATCGTGTCGCAAACAGCAGACACGTCAGCCGAAACGCGCACGCAGTCGTTTGTTACTTTTTGCGTAGAGATCGTCTTGTTGTCGGCGCTGAAGGTAATGGTGCCCGACTTGCCGGGAGCGATGTTGAGATCGTCGAAGCGGTAGTTCTTGTTGACGCTCTTACCTACTTCGACGACAACGGTGTCGAGAGTCTTGTCGCCCATTTTTACGGCGATGCTTTCTTTCACGTTGCCGCTGTTGGTGAACGTGGTGGTGAAGCCGCTGCTGTCGGTGCTGCAGACCTGCTCAACAGAAACCGATGGCTTGTGCTCAGTCGGCGTTACCGGGGGAGCGGTAGTAGTCGTCGTGGGCTTGACCGTAGTGGTGGGCTTTTGAGTGGTTGTCGTGGGCTTCACCGTGGTTGAGGTGGTCGAGGTAGTTGTCGTCGGTGCCGGACGGGTCGTGGTTGTTTCTTGGGGAACGACCGTGGTTGGCGCAACGGTGGTTGTCGGCGCTGGCGTCGTGGTGGTTGCGCAAACGCCGGTGTTACCGCCGGTGCCCGCGAGGAGAAGTCGACCCATCTTGTCGAGGGTGTAGTCGCCCGGTTGGTATTCCCACCCGGTGTTGACGTCCATCTGGAACCAACAGTTGGGAAGGGTGGCCGACAGTTCGTGAACTTCGCCAGCTGAGAACGCCTTGCCCGTGCGCGATGCGAGTTTCTGACTCGATGCCTCTTCGGGTTTGAAGCCCGATGACGGAAGTTGCCATGTGCTGATACCGACGTAGGTGTTGTCGCATTCAGGCTTGAGCTCGAACTTGATGGTGACCTTTGCACCTTCGCTCAAGTACTGCGACACCTCACGATATTCAGTACTCGTTTTGTTGCCGTTGACATAGAACTCGAAGGACTTGAAGGCAACGAGTTTGGTGGCTTTGTCTTCGAATTTGCCTTGGCACTCAGCGGAGGTGTTGTAACCCTCGCCCTTCGATGTTGCGTTCGCCGAGGCCAGGAAAGGCACCGATACGGAGAACGCGGCGATGGCTGCAGCAGCGACCAGAGCAATACGCCCCCGCCGACTGTTGCGAGCGTTTGCGGCAAATTTCATGAACAAAACTCCTCGACAAATGGGGGTAAAAGCAATAGATAGCGATTTAGGCAGCTAGACAGCCAAAAACATCGGGTTTAGCGATTGGTTGCGAACATCATCGCGCAGGTGAGGCGGCGAGTGAATACAGAGATTCTATCGATCACCCACGAGAGGCCCAAACCTTCAGTTCGTCTGCTCCTTGGGTGTTTTTAATGCGTTCGGCGGTGATTCCAACTCGCGCCGCGCGCTCGCAGCCGATCCATTGCCAGTCAAGCTGGCCAGGTGCATGCGCATCGGTGTCGATAACGAACGAACATCCCATTTCCGACGCCAGCTCGAGAAGTGCCATTGGCGGATCTCTACGTTCGGGCCGGCTGTTGATCTCGACCGCTACGTCGTTTGCGACACAGGCGGCAAAAACGGCGGCGGCGTCGAATGTCGATTGCGCGCGCTTCTTCTCGCCGTTGAGTCGTCCGGTGCAATGTCCCAACACATTTGTGCGCGGATTTTCGACAGCGGCAATCATCCGTTTTGTCATCGAGACAGAATCCATCTTCAGTTTTGAATGCACGCTCGCAACCACGAGATCGAGCTCGTCGAGCAGATCAGGCTCTTGGTCGAGTGCGCCGTCGTCGAGAACGTCGACCTCGATGCCGCGCAGCACTTGCAGTTTCGGCGCGCCTGCTTCGGCGTCGGCCGCGAGCACAGCATTGACGAGTTTGAGTTCTTCGAACTGACTGCGGAGTCGCTCGGGTGTAAGGCCATTCGCAACGGTCAGACGGGGGGAGTGATCGGTGAGCACGATGTATTCGTGATTCAGCTCGCGTGCTGTGCGTGCCATCTCGAGGATGCTGCTTCCGCCATCTGACCAAGTCGAATGTGTGTGGCAATCGCCTCGCAGAGCGGAACGCAGGGCGTTGCTTTCTTCCGGCGGAGGTTGAAGATTCTTTTCGAGCTCGACGAGTCGCGCCGGCGTTTTACCCGATGCTGCCTCGGTTATGACGGTCGCGGTTGCGTCGCCAATGCCTTTCAAAGTCTTCACTGCGCCGCGCTTTATTAGGTCTGCGCGTTTGTCTGGTTCGAGCGCTTCCATCACGGAAGCTGCTTGTCGAAACGCCTTTACCTTGTAGGTCGGCGCCAACTCGCGCTCCATCAAGAACGCGATTCGCTTAAGCGCCTCTATTGGATCCACTAGCGCAGTATGGCCGCTTTCAGCCCAGCGCAGATTCGAGCGTCGACCACGGCAGGTCGTGGGCGACGGCGACGGGCTCGCTCACCAGCTTGCCGTTCCACAGGCTTACGCCTTTCGCGAGTGCGCTGTCATTGCGCACGGCCGCATCGGCACCCGACGACGCAAGCCGCAAGATGTAAGGCAGCGTCACGTTGGTGAGTCCGTACGTCGATGTACGAGGTACTGCTCCGGGCATGTTGGCAACGCAATAGTGAACAACGCCGCTTTCGACATACGTCGGGTGGGAGTGTGAGGTCGGGCGACTTGTTTCAAAGCATCCGCCTTGATCAATTGCGATGTCGACGATGACGGAACCAGTTTGCATTGCAGCAACGTGTTCGGCAGTCACGAGCTTTGGTGCGCGCGCTCCGGGGATAAGCACGGAACCAATCATGGCGTCAGCGCGTTCAACCAGATGGTCGATCGCCGAGCGACTGCTCATCAAGGTCTTGATGGTTCCGCGATAGAGCGAGTCAATCTGACGAAGTTTGTCGACGTTGGTGTCGAGAATGGTGACATCGGCGCCCATGCCGTGCGCGATTACCGCAGCGTTGAACCCCGACACACCAGCGCCGAGTACAACAACATTTGCAGGGGCAACCCCGGGGATGCCTCCCATCAACACGCCACGGCCGCCTTGTTCGCGTTCGAGTAAGTGGGCAGCCGCTTGTGCGGCCATGCGTCCGGCGACTTCACTCATTGGTGCAAGCAGTGGCAATGCGCGACTTGGTAGTTCGACGGTTTCGTAAGCGATTGCTGTTGCGCCGGCTTCGATCAACGCTTCGGTCACGGGCTTGCCGGCTGCGAGATGAAGGTAAGTGAAGACGACTTGTCGGTCGCGAATGCGATGGAACTCTTCGGCGATGGGTTCTTTGACTTTCAACAGCAAGTCGCCGTGGCCCCAAACTTCATCTGCGCTTGCCAGCACTGTTGCACCGGCGGCCTCATATTCGCTGTCGGCGATGGCGCTACCCACGCCAGCGCCCGTTTCCACGAAGACGCTATGGCCGGCCTGCACCAATTCGCGCACGCCAACCGGCGTGATAGCGACTCGGTATTCGTGGTCTTTGAGCTCCTTCGGAATTCCGACTCTCACAGGCTCGACCTCCGATCGATGACTTCACGCTAATGCTCGTTGAATCGGCACACCCGGCGAAAAAGTTGATAGCTGCCGGCTGATTGGCTGAGGTTTAGCTAGCGCCAGCTCCACCACCGCCACCCCCGCCTCCACCACCGCCGGAGAATCCGCCGCCGCCGCCACTTCCGCTGCTCGCGTTGTCACTTGGAGCGGCGAACGAACCAGCCGACGCCACGCTGAACGCGGCCAGCGAGTTGAAGTGGAGACCCGCCGAAGATCCGTACCAAGCGGCGAATGACGGATCGTCACGTAGCTCGGGAATTCGTTGTTCGAGACCCTTGCTGAGTTCGTCGGCGACACCGAGCGCCGTTGCGTAGACGAGGTAGCGCTCCCACAAGATGAGATGTCCGACAGGCGCTTCTTCGAAGTTGCCGAAGTCTTTCAAGTAGTTGCGCAGGCCTTCCCATTCTGCTGCTCTACGTGCGCCGAGTTCAGTGCGTCGTCCGAGCTTTGTGGTTGCAAGTGCGATCAGAACAGCGTTCGCAATCGGAATCAATCCGACGATTGATTTCTGTATCGACAGCACGCCAATGAAGCCGGCAAGGCCGGTGACGGCAAAGTTGAGCAACATGGCGACGCCGGTGTTGGTCGCGACATAGATATCGTCGACGGTCTTGCTCACTTCGCGATCGAAGTCGGCCTCGAATCGGCGCGCTTGTCGTGGGTACTTTTGCGATCGCGTTTGAATGGTCTTCTGTGTTGTCGGCGAACCGTCAGCGAATGTGTAGTCAAGCAGTGCGCGCTCAAAGGGCTTGAGTGTTTCGTCGGGCGGTCTAGTAGACGTGATGGTCCAGTCGGCGTCTTGTCCGAACTTCATGCCGAGAAACGAGCGGCCCTCGGTAATCGTGTCGTCAATTCGCAAGTAACCGCGTTGAGCGAGATCGAGCAGTGCTCCGGCCAAAGCAGACCCCTTGCCGAGAACGCTTACGACCGTCGCTGGTGAGTCTTCGGGAACTTCGTACCAGTACTTGCCTACGTCGTCGGGGCGCTTGGGGTCGCGACCCCAACGACGCCAGATGGCGTAGAACGCCCCCCAGCCACCGACAATCGAAATGACGGCCAGGGCAATTGCATTGCGGAACTTGTTGGGATCTTCCTTTTTTACCGGCGTGCCAAAGCGCTGATTGTTTGCTGCGTCAGCGTTGGCGCCTTCTTCTTTGAGGATTCCCGGAAGGCGAGCCTCGCCCTTTGGCGGCACGGTGAAGAACGTCGAAGGCATTGTCACGCGTCCCTCGACAAAGGTCGACGCAGGAAGGTTGGCAACATCGAAGTCAACGAGATCGCCGCGAATTGTCACTGATCCGCTCAGCGGACCGTGTGCCCACGCGCGTACGTCTTGCGCATTTGGCAGCTGCAAGATCACGCGCATCGCGCCAATCCCTGGATGTTCGTCGCCGATCCACTTCCAGTAGAGCTCAGCAACGTCAGGGCCAACTTGCGCAGCACCGATCACTCGATACGAGATGTCGAAGGTTCTTGTCTCATTAGTTGCGTCAAAGGTCCAACGCAGGTTGTACGGAGCGCCACTGATGGGGAGGTCAACACCATTCTCTTGTACTCGCATGTCGCTGATCGAGTAGTAGCTGCCTTTTGGAATTGGCCGGGTGCCGTTGTGGAAGTTGCCGTCGAACGTGTAGGTGAGGTGTTCGACAACAGTCATTGACGCGTCGGAGTTAAGAGTCGCCTCGGCGTAGAACTTGTCGATTGTGAACGACTTTGCTGCAGCGGGGCTCGCCGGCAGCAGTGCAAACAGCATTGCTGCGACTAGTGCGACCAACGTGAGGCGATATCTCGTCTTCATGAGCGCCACGTTAGGGCCGAGCAGTCGAGGCCGTGCGGTTCTCGTTTTCAAAAGCACGAATGTTGTCGCCCACGACCCTTGCCTTTGCCATGTTTATGCTGTGGCCACCCCGACTGATGGTTATGAGCTGGTGGCTGTGGGCCTGCCGCGCTACCTCACTAGCCCACGCGTGTGGAGCGATGGCGTCGTAGCGGCCGCGCATCACGAGCGCGGGCACGCCGAGGTTTGGTAGTCGCGACATCGGGTCGTCGGTCATCATGTTGTTGAAGGTTTTCCACGCGCGCCGCGGACCACAGCGCGCTAGGTCGATGAGTTCGAGTGGAATCATGCTGATCGGTTCGAGCGGAAAGCATTGCAACCAGCGCGCAATGTGTTGCCAGCGAGTTCGGGCGCGCCGGTCGGCCGTGGGCCCGATCAAAACGATATGAGCGACTCGTTGTCGCTGGTCGCGTTCGGCTAGTGCGGCGAGACAAGCAGTTGCAGTCTGCGAGCCGTATGAGTGGCCGACCAACGTGGCCTGGTCAAGATCGGCAGCGATGATCCAATCGGCCAATGCGGCTCCCAGCTCGGCTGTGTCGAGCACGTTCGCGGGCTTCGACGTGCGGCCGAATCCGGGTAGGTCAGGAGCCAGCACGCGGTGATCTTGCCCAAGCTCTCGGCCGAGCCGTGACATGTATTCACTCGAGACGATCAGACCGTGAACCAATACAACGGTCTCAGCAGATGGATCTCCCCATTGTTTGGCTGCAATTCGATAGGGCCCAGCGATCAGGCTGAGACGAGTAGAACGTGACCGACCGCGACGATCGTTGATGCGCAGAGAGTTGATCACTGCTTTCACCCTAATTGGTCCTGCAATTGACGCAACGGGCGTGAGAGCCTACGGGTGTGACGGTTGAACAAAGCGACCACGCACTGCGTAGAGACATTCATCATTTGGGCGAGCTGCTCGGTGATTCTTTGACTCGCCAGGTCGGGCCTGAGTTGGTTGCTCTCGTCGAAGACATCAGAGCGAAGGCCAAACGTGCGCGCAGTTCCGATATGACGGCGGCCGCTGATGATTTGCAGCGAACTCTGGCCGAGCTCGACGCCAGCACGGCAATGAACGTCGTGCGGGCCTTTGGTGCCTACTTCTCGCTTGCCAACGTTGCTGAACAGGTACACAGACGTGACGAAGTTTCGGCTCGGCGTGCCGAACAACGCGGCTGGCTCGAGGCTGCCGTACGTGGCGCGCTGACGAACGGTGTCAGCGCGGAGGCGCTCGGTTCGATGATCGCTGCGATGGACTTGCGTCCGGTCTTCACGGCACACCCGACCGAGTCGGCGCGGCGTACGTTGCTCGATAAGTTCCGTCGCATCGCCGAATTGCTTGAAAGTCGAGGTGACGAGCGATGCAATGACGCTGATCGTCGACGTATCGATCGCCGGCTTAGTGAAACCATCGACTTGATGTGGCAGACCGACGAGCTTCGCCACGAGCGGCCAACTCCTGTCGATGAAGCCATGGGTGCGGCTTATTACTTGGGGGTACTTTTTCGCGAAGGCGTTCCGACGGCGACTGACGACTTGGTCGATGTGCTGTCGGCACACGACATCGAGCTTCCGTTCGATGCATCGCCGGTGCACCTAGGTACATGGGTTGGTGGCGACCGCGATGGCAATCCGACCGTTACACCCGAGGTCACGCTTGATGTGCTGCGGCTCAATCACGAGCGCGGAGTCGGTCACATCATCCGGGCGATGGACGAAGTCGTCGTTGCGCTCAGCTCATCGACACGCCTGGTAGCTGTCAGCGACGATCTCACGGGGGCCATGGTCGACGCAAGGACGTTGATGCCCGATGTCTACGAGCGTTGGGGTCGCCTCGACGCTGAAGAACCCTACCGACTTTTTGCCTCATACGTGTTGGAGCGTTTGTGGAATACGCGTCGGCGATTCGTAAATGACACCTCTCATGTTCCCGGTCTTGACTACTCGTCTTCTCGCGAGTTTTTGACTGACATTGCAATCATGCGCTCGTCATTGCTTGCCAATGGCGGTGAACTAGTTGCTCGAGGTCATGTTGATCCGCTCATACGCTCCGTCGTGGCGTGCGGTTTCGGGCTGGCCGAGATGGATGTACGAGAGCATGCACAGCTACACCACCAGCTGTTGGGTGCACTCATCGGTGAGGCGTACGACGAGCGCGCGACGCGTGCCCAAGTGCTCACGGCGCTTCTTGATTCTCGGGCCGAGTTGCCTGCGCCAGACGAGCTCGATGAGGTGCCGGAGCGGACCCTGGCGCTGTTCGACGCAATTGTCGAAGCGCATCGTCAATATGGTGAGCGTTCGATCGTCAACTACATCGTGTCGATGACCACGAACGTAGAAGACATCCTCGCTCCCGTTGTTCTTGCGCAACGGGTTGGCCTGGTCGATATAGAGAATCGTGTGGCCACGCTCGACTTCGTTCCACTGCTCGAGAAAGTAGAAGAACTGCGGCGATCAGGTGAGTTCGTCGATCAGCTGCTGTCGAACAGCGCGTACCGAAAGATTGTTCGTCTGCGCGGTGATGTGCAAGAAGTGATGCTCGGATACTCCGACTCAAACAAAGACTGTGGCATCACGACATCACAATGGGAGATCTATCAGGCACAGCAGCGCGTGCTTGCCGTCGGGCGTAAGCATGGTGTTCGCATCCGCTTCTTTCATGGTCGCGGTGGTGCTGTCGGGCGCGGTGGTGGCCCAGCCAACGAAGCGATTCTTGCTTTGCCGCGCGGTGCTATCGACGGCACGTTGAAAGTGACCGAGCAAGGTGAAGTGATCTCTGACAAATACGGCTTGCCCAATCTTGCGCGCCAGAACCTGGAACTCAGTATGGCTGCTGTCATCGAAGCGTCAGCTGGTTCGGCTCAATCTGATGATCAGAGGTTTGCGCGCTGGGCCGACGTGATGGAAGTCATCTCTCTTGCCGCTCAGCGGGCCTATCAAACGTTCATCAATCAAAACGGGCTCGTCGACTACTTCACCCAAGCAACACCCGTTGACGAACTCGCGTCGCTGAATATCGGATCACGACCAGCGCGCCGCCCCGATGGAAAGCTTGGGCTAGACGGGCTGCGTGCTATTCCATGGGTGTTCGGGTGGACACAATCACGACAGATCGTGCCCGGTTGGTTTGGCGTTGGTTCGGGCATTGCTGCTGCACGTGAAGCTGGCCACGACGAAACGCTGAGCGAGATGTACGTGTCGTGGCCATTTTTCTCGACGCTGTTGTCGAATGTCGAGATGACATTGCGCAAGACCGATTTGGGCATTGCTCGGCGCTATGTCGAATTGCTCGTCGACAAACAACATGTCGGAATCTTCGATCAAGTCGAGTCAGAGTATCGACGCAGTACCACCGAGCTGTTGCGCATTACAGGTGAGAAGCGGTTGCTCGATCAGCATCCGCTCTTGCAGCGAACCCTTGACGTTCGTGATCCCTATCTCGATCCGATAAATCATCTACAAGTTGATCTGTTGAAACGCTTGCGGTCGACTGACGAGCCCGACGCGGTATTGCGACGCGCGTTCTTGGTTACTGTCAATGGGATAGCCGCGGGTCTGCGCAACACCGGCTGAGAAATCATCTGGTTTAAGTACGCGCTGCTGTAGCATTCTTTAGTGATGGAAAACCTCAGCTTTGCGTGTCCTCGTTGCACCAATTCGGTGAGCGAACGTTTTTACGGTCCATGTGCTGAGTGCCGCGATTACTTACGTTCAAATGTGGGTGGTGAGTCACGCGCTGTCGAGGCTGTTGCTTACGAGCCGAAGATGAACGTGGTTCCCAACCAGATCGCCACCAAAGATTAGCCAGCCGCTCTGGTGTGGCCCGCTTGATGGCCGCTCTGGCACTCGGGTCGATTGAGTTGCTGTCTCAGCCGGCCGGTAGTTTTTAACTCGTGCCTTTTCCCGGACCATCAGCGCTCGGCCGTGGCCTGGTGTGTCTGCCTGGGTCTCGCGTTCCTGCCGAATTCGACAAGTGCGAGCGCATTCTCATCGACGACGGCGTTGTTGACAGCCCTGTTCGTGCCGTCAATCGCCTGCACAAAGCCTGGCTAAATCGTGAGCCAATCGTTATCGAGCTTGCTGCCGATCCAGTGCGTATTCGCCGTCCGGCCATCGAACAGCGTGAGCCGTATGAACTTGACGCCCGTTTCGAGTTCCCGCTTGACCGTTTGCAGTTTCTGCTCTGGGCCAACAACTACGACGCCAGAACCGGTGAGCCGATTTGGTGGTGGGCGCGCAAAGCTGAGAAGGCATTTGGTGAGCGCGTAACCGCCGACGATTCCGTTGGCGACATCACGATCGATGGTCAGGCAGTGTGGTGCGACGGGGGGCCGCGCCAGACACTTGCTCCATCGGCTTTGCGAAACGTTGCGCTGTTGCATCGCGATTCGATTGAACTCGGGCGTGTGAGTTTCGCTCGTGATCGTCGTCCGCAAAGTGAACTTGCCGAAGATCAGTTCAAGGCCGTCACTCATGGTGCAGGGCCTGCTCGCATCATTGCTCCCGCTGGTTCGGGCAAGACGCGTGTGCTGACTGAACGCCTGCGTTACCTCGTCGCTGACCGTGGGTGGGAGAGTTCGGCTATCTGCGCGCTGGCCTACAACAAGCGGGCGGCCGACGAGATGGCCGAACGCACCGCTTCGATGTCGGTCAATATCCGCACCTTGAACTCGCTTGGTCTCGCTATCTGCAACGGCACCGGTGGGTTTGCGCCCCCTGCTGGTCGCCGTCGGCGCAATGTGATCGAAGAGGTGCAAGTGCGTCAGATTCTCGACGGCTTAGTTGAGCTGCAGCGGGCGCCAAACACCGACCCTTACGTTCCGTACTTAGAAGGTCTGCGGGCCATTCGGTTGGCGCTCATCGAACCAGAAGAGGCCGAAGAGATTTACGACGCGCCTGGCCTTGCTGATGTCTTCCCGCTATTCACAAAGACTCTCGACGAGCGTGATCTGATCGACTTTGACGGGCAGCTCTATGAGGCGATCCGCATCCTTCTTACCGATCCGGCGGCGCGAACCCGAGCGCACGCGGTTGCTCGCTATTTGTTGGTCGATGAGTTTCAAGACTTGACGCCTGCGCATCTCTTGCTCATTCGTTTGATGGCGTCGCCAACCTTTGACGTGTTTGGTGTTGGTGATGACGATCAGGTCATCTATGGCTTTGGCGGAGCGACGCCTGAGTTCTTGCTGCATTTCGACCGCTACTTCCCGGGTGCTGCTCATCACGCTCTTGAGGTGAACTATCGGTGTCCGCCCGAAGTGATCGACGCAGCAAAATTGCTGCTGTCATACAACGACGAGCGAATCAAGAAAGAGATTCGTCCCGCACCTGAGCGCAAGGCGGTCAAGGGTGAGCTGTCTGTTAACAGCACCGTTGATGTGCAAGCCACTGCCGGTGCTCTTGCTTTGATCCAAACGTGGAACCAAGAAGGTGTCGAGTTCAACGACATGGCTTTGCTCAGTCGGGTCAATGCAACTCTGCTTCCGGTACAGATAACACTCACGCAAGCGGGCATTCCCTGTCGCGCTCCTCTGACTGAGTCGATTCTCGATCGCACCGGCACGCGCACGGCGCTTGCCTACATGCGTATAGCGCTCAACCCCGATCACATTTCTCGTAAAGACGTTGTCGAGGTCATCCGTCGGCCAGGGCGACGCATTGCGCGCAACGTCGTAGAGATGGTGACGAAAAAGGCTCACACGAGCATCGCCGACATCAGGCGAGTGGCCGATTACCTAAGTGGTGGCGACGCCCACAAGATGGTTTGTTTTGCGGCCGACCTTGACCTCGTCGTCATGCGTGCAAAAGAGGGCAATACGGCAAAACTCTTGCGCAGCATTCGTGTTGATGTTGGTTTGGGTGAAGCTATGGACGTGCTTGATGGGTCTCGTCGTGAAGCCGATCGTTCAACTCATCAAGACGACTTGATTGCACTCGAACAAGTAGCTGCTTTGCATCCCGATCCAGCGACCTTCGAGAAGTGGCTGCGTCAAGCGTTGCGAAACCGCCCGGCTCAAGGTGGTGTCGAGTTGTCGACAATCCATCGAGTGAAAGGTCGCGAGTGGCAGCGCGTGATTGTTTATGGAGTCGAAGAGGGTTTGATGCCTCATCGGCTTGCGACCGACGAGTCTGAAGAGCGGCGTCTGCTTCACGTTGCGATCACTCGCTGTCGTGAGCGTTGTGTCGTGTTGTGCAACCGAGACGAGCCTTCATTCTTTTTGGATGAGCTGAACGGCAGCCGTTCACACGACATCAAGCCGATCGCCAAGCCGCCGACACCAGCGCCCGCGAAGAAGACCGATGAACGCCGCAGCGTTGGTGCCGAGGTAGGTCTAGTTATTCGTTTGAGCGCGGGCTACGAAGGCGAGATCGTCGAGGTGCGAGCCGACGGAGCACTTGTTGCTGTTGACGGCGTCAAGATGACAGTTCGTTTCGGTGAAGTCGTGCGCATCGGAAGTCGTTCGGTTGTGTTGACAGCGCCGAATATTGTCGAGTCGCTAAAGCCTCAGCAACAAGAGCTTTATGACGCGCTCGCTGCGTGGCGTCGTGAAGTCTCGACGCGCGACAACGTTCCGGCATATGTCGTCCTTAGCAACGAAGACGTACGCACGTTGGCAGTGGCGGCACCGAAAGACCTCAAGGCGCTCGCCGCGTGCAAGGGCATGGGGCCCAAGCGGCTTGAACGATATGGCGATGAGATCCTCTCGGTCGTAGATACGGTGTAGCCATGAACGCTCGCATCGCTTCTGCACCTGAACCTGGTCGCGCTGACCCCGGTAGCTCCCCGGTATTTTCAGATCCGACTCGACGAAAGGTGCTCGAAGACGCCGCTGTTGCTGGTGGCGCCGAGTTATGCGATCTCAACGAGGCCAACGGGCTTTTGTGGATGGGTTACAAAGGCCCGCACGCATTGGCTGCAGTGCTCGATGCACACCCAAATATCAAGTGGGTGCAGTTGCCGATGGCTGGCGTTGAAAACTACGCAGGCACCGGAGCATTTCGTGACGGCGTTTCGTTTACCTGCGCGAAGGGCAGCTTCGCCGGACAAGTTGCCGAGCACGCTCTGATGTTGGCGATGCTGGGTTTGCGTAATGTCGTCGCGCAGGCGCGATCGACGACTTGGCTTGGCAATCAACCCGTGTCTCTTGAAGGCCAGCGCGTAACGATTTTGGGCGGCGGAGGCATTGCAGAAGAGCTGCTACGAATGCTGCAGCCGTTCGAGTGCCACACAACTGTGTTGCGTCGGAGTGACTCGGCGATCGCGGGTGCGTCAGAGACAAGAGCGATCAGCGATCTGCACGAAGTACTGCCGCTCACAGACGTGCTTGTTCTCGCCCTCGCTCTCACAGAACAGACCATTGGCATTATCGGCGAGCAAGAGTTGAGGCTGTTGCCGCCTGGGGCAGTGGTTGTCAACGTGGCTCGTGGCAAACACATCGATACCGATGCACTAGTCGAGAGTTTGCGTTCGGGTCACCTACGGGCGGCGGGGCTTGATGTCACCGAACCCGAACCCTTGCCTGACGAGCATCCGCTGTGGGCTCTCGACAACGTGATGATCACATCGCACAGCGCCGACTCGCCTGATTACGTTGCCCGCAAGTTGGGTGAGCGCGTCACCGAAAACGTCAGTCGCTTGATCGCCGGCGAACCACTAGTGGGTCTTGTCGACCTCAGTAACGGTTACTAGCCCGCCCGTCCGTTTCTGCCCGCCCGCAACTCGCAACGCGCCACCCGCAGCTCTCTTCAGTCAGTTTCACCTACGCGAAAAGACCAAATCGTGGCTCGTGCGGGGCCGGTTTTGGTTATTTCGCGTAGGTGAAACGCTAGGCGTTCCCATGGAAACGCCTAAGCGGTCGTGTTTTGTATGACGAAGACGATCGCTACGAAGTGCAGCGCAGCGGCGAGCACGACGAACGTGTGAAAGATCTCATGAAAGCCGTAGACGGTCGGCCACGGGTTTGGTTTGCGTAGTGCGTAGACGACAGCTCCGAGGCTATAGAACACTGCGCCGAGGATGACGAACGTGAACGCTGCCGCTCCTCCCTTGCTCCATAGCCACGGCGTAACAACGGCACCCGCCCATCCAAGAGCGAGATAGACACCGGCGCGCACGTAACTCGGGGCGTTCGGCCAGGAGAAGCTCACCAGCATCGTTCCGAATGCACCCACCCATAAGAGCGCGAGGAGAGAAATGCGGAGAGCGCCGGTGAGAGTGAGTGCGATCACCGGCGTGTACGTGCCGGCGACAGCGACGCCGATCATCGAGTGGTCGAGTCGGCGCAAGTAAACGCGCACGCGATCAGAAACGCGCAAGCGGTGATACGAAGCGCTCGCTGTGAGCATGCCCGTGACAGCGAGCGCGTAGACAGCCACAGAAACTCGCGTTGTCGTTGTCGGTGACGCGATGATGAGGAAGACTCCGGCGAGCGCCATCGGCAAAACCGACCAGGTGTGCACCACGCCGCGCAGCTTTGGTTTCAGGCTGCCGTGAAAGTCGGGGAGTGACGAAGTCGGTTGCGTCGAGGTCACGTGAGCAGCCTATGTCTGGCGACGCGCATCAAATCCAAGAATTTGCTTTGAGTTTCGATGACTGTCCGACAGCAGGTGAAAGCGGAGAGTTACATTCGGCGCCATGAAGCCACGAAACGCCATGGTCGTTCTAGTTCTGGGGGCGTCGATTGTTCTAGGCGCTTGCGGCAAGGATTCCGAAAGTTCAACGGCTGCACTGTCGCCTGACGCAGCAGCCGGCAAAGCATTCGCGTCGACGAACTGCATGGGTTGCCACACAACGACGGGTTCGCGCTCGACGGGCCCAACGTGGAAGGGCCTCGCGGGATCAAGTGTGCAGCTAGACGGCGGCCAAACCGTTGTTGCTGACGACGCGTATTTGACCAAAGCGATTGTTGACCCGGGCGCCGAAATCGTTTCGGGATATCCGAAGACGATGGCGTCGGCCTTCCCGGCAGGATCGATTTCCGACGAGCAAGCCCGCCAACTCGTTGCCTATATAAATACGCTCAAGTAAAGACATTCGACGCTATTTGTCGAGCGCTCCCGCCTGCGTAAGCGTTGCTCGGCTAACGTGAGCGACGCTTGGGGTGGGTAAATGAATCATCTCCACACGTGGCGAATCAAAAGCGCTGCGCGGTCGCTTATGTCGGGGGTATTGCGAGTGGCAACGTTGTTTCACAACGACGACACAGACGTTCGAGAGAACGACGAGTCGATTTCGATGGATATCGGTGCAGACAAGGGCGCGTTGTCGTCGCTAGTCGATGCGACCGAAGATCTCTTGGGCGCGGTGCGCGCCGATGCACCTCAGTACGCGCTCGACGTGCGACACATCTCTGACTATTTGTCGAGCGGACGTTTCGAAGTCGCAGTGTTCGGTGAGTTCAATCGAGGTAAATCGACGCTCATCAATGCACTGATGCTGCGTCAGGTGCTGCCGTCGGGAGTTCTGCCCGTTACTGCAGTTCCGACGGAGTTGTCGCAAGGCGACGACCTTGCTGTCGTTCGTTACACCGACGGCGGCGAAGAGATCATTGATCTCACGCAAATCGAGACATATGTGACCGAAGAGGCCAATCCTGGCAACCGTCGCCGTGTCGAGGCGGTGCGAGTCAAGGTTCCGACTCCTGCTCTGCATCCCGGCGTCGTGCTCGTCGACACGCCTGGAGTCAATTCGATTTTCCGTTCGAGCAGCCAACTGGCGCGCGATCTCGTCACGAGAGCCGATGCAGCCATTGTGGTGTTGTCGGCTGACGCCCCTTTGAGCGACTCAGAGCGTTTGTTGTTGCGCATGCTCAGCAAGCGCAGCGCCCGAACGTTCTTCGTTCTCAACCGCATCGACCACCTCGACCAAGCCGAGCTCGAAAGAGTTCAGTGGTTTGTCGAAAACGTGCTGCGCGAGCTGTTCGGTGCTGACCAACAACTGTTTTCGCTGTCGGCTCGTACAGGCGAAGGCGTGCAATTGTTCAGCGAGGCGTTGCAGAAGTTCTTTATCGACGGTCTTGATGATGCTCGCAGCGAAGTCGTGCGCTACGACATCGCAACCCTGGCTGACCGCATCAGCAATGACATCTCCCTTGAAGAGCGTGCGTTGGCGCTTAGTGCTGTTGAGTTCGACGACCGCATGAACAAGTTCGGTCGCGCCGCCGGGTGGCAGGGTGAGGCGTTCAACGACGACTGCGTTCTCTTTGAGCATTCTGTCGGTCGAATCGTGGCCAACATGCGTCAGGCACTCGAAGCAGCATCAGCGGGGCTCGACTCGCCTGAGATGACAGCACGCCTTACGCAGATTGCGAACAACACGTCGGGCGCTGACATCGAGCGCTCACTCGAAGCAGCGATTGAAGATGAGATTCGTACTCGTTTCGAGCCGCTTCGTCGTCGCATCACGACGATTTCAGAGCAGGCGTGGCAGCGAGCAGTCGAGCGCTTTGAACGAGCAACAACCCGTCGCGCTCAGAAGCTTCGTGCTGTTGCTGGCGATCTGTTTGAGGTCGACTTGCAGCACACCGACGTGTCGCGTCCAGGCGAGCAAATTTCCGACGCGCTTCTCGCAACACCAATCACGATTGCTGTGCCGAAGAACGTGCTGGGCCGAGTGTTCAAGCCGTTGTTGCCGCAGAGTCGCAATCGTCAGCGTCTAGTGCAAGCAGCACAGGCTCGACTGATCGAAGAGACCCGTCGTCACGCACAGAATTTTGGCGACGACCTCGAGACGCGCATCCGCACAGCGGCCAACGAGTTTCAACAACAGATGACTGAGCGTGTTACTTCGGTCGGCACTGCTGTTGCTCAGGCGATGGATCACGGCCAGGCTCTGCGTGCCGCCAACGAAGACACTCGCCAAGAGTTTCTTGCCAAGGCCGCCAGAATCCACTCAGCCACAGACGCTGCTCGCGCCGCCTGCTTCGGCTAGGTGCCCGCGGGTTGGGTAGTTGCCGCCTCCGCCTTTTGACTCACCCGCGCGTTCGCCGACGCAACCTTTCAAGTACCCAAGAAGCCCAAATATGCGCGAAAACAGGGCGCGTTCTGGGCTTTTAGGGCAGGTTAAAGGGAGTAGACCGCGAGCCGGCCGGATGTGGCCCGGCGCGGTAGTTGAAGCGGTCAGTTAGGCGGAGAGGCCGACTTGGTAGCGGCTTTTGCGGATGGGCTTCAGAACGTGGATGCCAAGCAAAATGATTTCGCCGAGGGCGGCGACGACCCAGACGTAAGGCGTCACGTTGGCGTGCGCATTGCCGGTCACGGTGTGGGTGATGGTCAAGATGTTGTGCCCGAAAAACGAAATTACCTGGTCATCCCATACGTCGCCGATGCTCGTGTTTGCAAAAATCAGCGGCAGAACACCGATCACGACTGACGGCACGAGGAGAACGAGGCCAATTACCTTCAAAAATGTCCGACCAGACATGGCAACCCTCAAAAAAGTAAATAAGCCGGCGAGATGCCGAATTACTCAATGGTAGAAAGCGCCACACAGGGTGGTCAATAGGTCCGCATCGGTGGTTGCTAGACGCGCCTGCGACCTATCCCTTGACCGACGAGAATGGCAACTGTGCCTTCCTCTAACAACGTCGAGGTCAGTTTCGACGGACATACTTTGTCGCTCTCTAACCTCGACAAAGTGCTCTACCCGGCTACTGGATTCACCAAGGGTCAGATCATCGATTACTACGTGCGTGTTGCGCCGGTGTTGCTGCCCCACCTACACAATCGACCCATCACGATGAAGCGGTATCCGAACGGTGTCGATGAGTCGTTCTTCTATCAAAAGCAGAAGCCGACACACGCGCCCGAGTGGATTGAGTCGGTGCCCGTGAAGACGTCGTCGAAAACAATCGACTACATCGTCATCAACGATGTCGCGTCGCTTGTTTGGGTGGCAAACATGGCCTCGATTGAGCTGCATCCGTTTCTAGCCTTCGGCAGTGACGTGTTGAAGCCGAGCAAGCTGACATTTGACTTAGACCCCGGACCACCCGCCGACATTGTGCAGTGCTGTCAGGTGGCGCTGCAGTTGCGCGAACTGTTTACCGACCTCTCGGTTGAGGCGTTCCCCAAGACGTCGGGCTCAAAGGGGATGCAGCTGGAAGTTCCGCTCAACGTCGACACCGATTACGAACACACAAAGACGTTGGCGCGCACGATCGCGCAGTTGATGGAATCTCGTCATCCGGCGTCGATCGTTTTCAAGATGGAGAAAGCGCTCCGCAAGAACAAGGTGTTCATCGACTGGAGCCAGAACGATGATGCCAAGACGACAATCTCTGTGTATTCGTTGCGTGCACGCGAGCGTCCAACTGTGTCGACTCCGGTGAGTTGGGATGAAGTCGAGAAGGGCGCCGAGGGCGAGCCACTCACCTTTGAAACTGACGACGTGCTCGCGAGGATCGAAAGTCTTGGTGACTTGCAGGCACCGGTGCTCGACCTCAAACAGTCGTTACCGAGACTTGCCTGAACAAGTCGTTATGACAAACGTGATCGCCCGTGACGCGCCAGCCGGTAGAAAGCGCTTGGCTATCCTGTTCGTGTCAAGCGCAACACTCATAAGTTCTGCTAACGACAAGAAGAGAGACCCATGACGATTGTGATGTTGGCTGTTCTGTCGGTAGTTCTCTCGTCGGTCGCTCGTGCGACAAAAGGACTCCCTCGTGGGGCGTCGCTGCTTGGTATAGCCGTCGCGGTACTCGCTGGGGTGTTTGAGGCCGATCGCCCCTGGATCTCGGTTGCACTGACACTGATTCTGGCGGGATTCGTCTTTAGTGTCCTACGAAAAAACGGAATTCCAAACGACGTTGCCTGAACTAGTCGTTATGCCGAACGGGTGAGTTTGTCGAGCCAGCGTTCGGCATGATCGAGTCGACGTTTTAGCTGCAACACGGTTGCTTCGGTGATGCGCTTGATGTTGGCCAGTCGATTCAGTTCGCCGTTGACCGCTGCGTGAGTCATGCCCGTGAGATGAACGAGCTCGCGTACGGCTGCCGAGTTTGCGTCGCGCAACTCGCCCTTGTGCTGTGCCCTTGTCAGTCCGTTGGTCGCATCGGCGCCGCCAACTGCGGCGAGGGGTGGCGCTGGTGCCAGATCAATCGTGAGTGATGCGTCGTCGTCGCCGCCGCTGTCGTTGTCGTTGTGATCGTCGTCGCTGTCGTCGGCGTCGACTTCGTATTCAACGGGCGAGCCAACGGCAACCGCAGAGATTGCTGCGAACATTGAGTCGACGCGATCTCCGGGGGCTGTTTGCATGTCGTCTAGTGCGCGCTCCAACAGATCGGCCTCTGAAGGATCTTGCTTTTTGCGCAAGCTGTGGCGCCTCTGCGTTGCCAGTTCAGAGGCCTTCGTGCGCAGCCGCGAATCATCGGGGATGAACATGTATGCCGGCTGGCGGCCAACGCCGCGCGTGTATCGCACGAGCCGGCCTATGGCCTGGCGGAAGAACAAGTCGGTAGTCGTGTTGGTCGCAAAGACCCCAACGCGCAGACGCGGAATGTCGACACCTTCGGAGATCATTCGAACGGCGATAATCCAGGGCTCGCTACCGGTTGCGAAGTGAGCAATACGAACTGACGCCATGGGGTCATCTGACGTTGCGACTGCTGCACGAATGCCAAAGCGCGCCTTCAAGATTCCAGCAATGCCGCGCGCGTGGTCTTGATCCATGGCGATGATGAGTCCGCCGGCATCGGGATGAGTGCTGCGGATCATCTCGAGTTTCTTATGCGCTTGACGCAACACAACAGGGAGCCATTCGCCGTCGAGCGACAATGCTGTGCGCAGCCGCTGACCCGCGCGCACAGCATCGAGCTCGTCGCCAAAGCTGGCCGAGTTGTAGGTGCCGTCGGGCGCGGTCCATTCCATTTCGCCGTCGATGCGCGGGAAGTACACCGGACGCACAACACCCCGGTCAGACAGCGCCTCGCCGTATCCGTATTCAAAGTCGGGAACGGCGGTGTCTTCGGTGTAATTGATAAACGGGATCGAGTGCGTGTCAGAACGAAATGGCGTTCCCGACAGCGCCAGGCGACGCGAGGCAGGAGTGAACGCTTTGCGAACGGCGTCTCCCCATGTTTGGTCGTCGGCCGCGTGGTGCAACTCGTCGAACACAACAAAGGCTTGATCGGTGATGGCGGCGAGCGTGGTCGCGTTTACTGCAACTTGTTGATACGTCGTGACGATGCCGTGCATGTCGCTGGGTAAGCGTCCGTTGCTGGCCGCCCATTCAGGCTCGAGATGAAGATCAAAACGGAGCGCGGCTGACGCCCATTGCGACTTGAGATGTTGCGTCGGTACAACGACAACGACGCGCGCATCGGGATTATCGGCAAGGTGATGACGCGCGGCTGTAAGCGCGAATGTTGTTTTACCGGCTCCGGGTGTCGCGACCGCAAGAAAGTCTTGGCGTTGACTCGTGAGAAACAGTTCGAGCGCGGCTTTTTGCCATGAGCGCAACCTGACAGAACGCGCCACTAGTCGTTTTCTCCGCTGGGGGCGCTCCACAAGGCGTCTTTCTCGCGCAACAAGGCAGCGAGAACTCCAGAGCGGTTGGTCATGATTCCGTCGATATCCATCGCTATGAGCTTGTCCATCAACGTCACGTTGTCGACGGTCCACACATGCACGGCGATCTTGTGACGTTGACAGCCACGCACAAAGGGCTTGAATAATGCGCTCGTGACTTTGGGGATCTGCGCGGCGACGAATGGAAGCGTGCCGGGGTCTTGGCGCAACAAGATCTTGCGCAACAGCGCGAGGATCTCGGGTCGACTCGCAGCTGTCGCAATCTCGGGTGCGTAGCCACGAAAAGTACGAATTGCATCACCAAACGACGCAACGATTGTGCGTTCACCGGCGTCGTACTTACGTATGAGGTCGGCAACGTCGCCTTCGTAACCGGCTCGTTTGAGGTCCATATTGATCGGTGTTGTTGGGAACGTTTCGAGCAACGTGGAGAGCAGGGGGATGCGTAACGTCTCGTCGTGTTCCGCATGGCCACGCAACGGATACGCGTGATGTGGCGTGCGTGGATTGTGGTCGCTTATAAACCCTTCGCGCCACCAATGTGCAGCGTCGAGCGTCTGCAGTTGCTCCCATGTCATGTGCGCAATGGCTGCGTCGATCTCGGCACCGGTGAAGCCAGTTGTGTCGGTGACGGTGTCGTCGTGAACGACAACGATCTTGCCGTCGAGCGTTCGATGCAGGTCGACCTCGAGGCCGTCAGCGCCAGCGGCGACAGCCCGTTTCATCGCGTAGACGGTGTTTGCCGGACCTTCATGACCGGCACCGCGATGCGCCCAGTTGAAGACGCGACCTTGCTTGATCCACCTTGACTCTGTCATCGGCCTTCACTCACATCAGTGCGCGAACTAGAGGCGCGTGTGCGAATCACATCGCGCAACAAGAAGGCAACGGCGCCGAGGAATATCACGAGCGAAACCCACTCGTTGACTCGCATGCCGAAGATCGTGTGCGCGTAGTCAATGCGAAGGCGCTCGATGAAGAAGCGGCCAAAGGTGTACCCGGCTACGTAGAGTGCAAACAGGCGCCCAGGTTTGAGTTGAGCCCGCAACCCAATGACGATCAACGCGCCGGCAAGGGCGAGATTCCACAGTGACTCGTAGAGAAACGTGGGATGAAATGTCTGGGCCAGCTCGAATCCGTTTGGTCGATGTGCGACGTCGATTTCAAGCCCCCATGGCAGGCGAGTGGGTTCGCCGAATAGCTCTTGATTGAACCAATTGCCAAAGCGCCCGACCGCCTGAGAGATGGGCAGCGCGGGCGCCACTGCGTCGAGCAGTTTGGCAACGTCGAGTCGGCGCGATCGGGCTACGAGAAGCCCGGCAATAACACCCGCAGTGATGCCTCCCCATATACCAAGGCCGCCATCCCACACGTAGAGCGCTTTTATGGGCTCTTTCGTGTAGAGCTCATGGTCGGTGATCACGTGATAGATCCGCGCGCCGACAATGCCGATGGGGATACTCCATGTGGCCACGGCCGTGATGTCGTCGGCCGTTCCGCCGACTGCTTGCCATCTTTTCGTGGCTACGAATACGGCGGCGAGAGCGCCGAGCGCAATGCAAAGTCCGTATGCATGAAGACTGATGGGCCCGAGGTGGAGCACTCCACTCGACGGGCTCGGGATAAACGCGTACAACAAGATCCCGCTACGTTGTCATATCTCGGCATTTGATTTGGGCGATGCCCGTGTCTTCATGTGATGGACACGTGTCACATCTCATGCCAATGTCTATGCTTTCAAGTTGTCTGGAGCGAAGCAATATGGGTACGAGGGTTCTGATCGCCGTTGAAGACGACGAAGACATGCGGTTTCTAGTAACCGCAGCTTTGTCGGGCGATTCGCGATTGTCGATGACGGCGGGAGCCGCGAACGCTCGGGATGCGGTCGAACTAGCGCGCCGTGTGCAGCCCGATCTGATCATCCTCGATCATTTCATCGAGGGCGACATCATGGGTTTGCAAGCGGCACCATTGCTAAAAGCCGCTGCGCCCGACGCAAAAATTCTGCTCTTCACAACCCATGATTTGGCAATCGAGGCCTCACGTGAAGACGCCATCGACGGCTTCTTGCGCAAAGACCACCTGCCTCAGCTCTTGGTCACTGTGCAGCGGATGCTTGGCATCGAACCCGACCTCGTCGACGCGTAACGCAAGGCGCAGCGGGCGCACATTTGCGGACTATTTGCGTGAGCAGTCTTGGCAAGTGCCGACAAGATCGATGCGGTGACCCGACAGGTCGAATCCTGATTGCGCGGCTGCCAACTCAGCTGCTTCGGCCAGTGCCTTTTCGAGTCGGGGAGATGCGGGCACGTCGGCAACTGATCCACACACGGCGCACATGACGTGATGGTGGTGATGTCCGCTCAATTCATCAGTGAGCTCAAAGAATCCAAAATCTTCGTTGCCTGACAGGCGATGCACGACCCCCGATGTCGCAAGCACGGTGAGGTGGCGATAGGCCGAGCTCTGCGGCATGTCACCCACGTGATCGAGGATGTCGTACATGCTCAGCGGTCGTTCGGCGGCTGACAACACGTCGACAATCTGGCGACGGCCGCCGGTGTAGCGCTGCCCATTGGCGTCGAGGCGCTCGGCGACGGCTTCGTGAAGCGATTCGTCGCTGGCTGCTGCACGCGTAGCAGGGGTGGATCTCGAACTCATATCGAGACTCATTCTACGTCTGTCGGCCAGCAAGACGCCGACGTCTCGGATCCTGCCTTCGCTACTTTCACCTACCGAAGAAGCCCAAAATCGGCGCCATTCAGATCAAAATGTGGGCTTCTTGGGTGGGTGAAAGGCGCGCCGCCCGAGAGTCGGTCGTGTGGGCTTCTTGGGCCGGGCGTGGCGTGGGGGTCGTGCGGGCACGGGCGGGCACCGGCGTGGCGGTGGGTCCGGCCGGCGGCAAGACGCCGACGATGGCATCTTTCAACTACGCGATATGACCAAAATTGCGCCGAATCTGGCCGGGTTTTGGTCATATCGCGTAGTTGAAAGGGCTCGGCCTGGGTTGGTTGGCGGGTTGCATGCCGGCGGGGACAGGGTGAGCGAACTCAGGCCGCGTGCGCGAACTCAGGCGGTGAGCGAACTCAGAGAGCGAGCGTGTTCCACTTTCTGACGACGCGTGTTTCGCGTTCGAAGTCGAGCACCGAAATGGTCGCGGTGTCGAGACCTAGTAGTTGCCCACCGGCCGGCCCGAGGCCGATCCAACAACCCCCAATGACCCGAAGAATGTGGCCGTGGGCAAACATCGCAACGGTGCCATCTACTGATTCGGCTTGCTTGATTAGTCGCTCGGCGCGTTCACCAACTTGATCGGGCGACTCACCGCCAGGGCAGCCCTGTGTCCAAAGATCCCAATCGGGTCTCGTCTCTCGGATCGTTGCTGTCGTGATGCCTTCGTATTCGCCGTAGTTCCATTCGCACAGATCTTCGGTGATCTCGGGCGTGACACCGGGCAGCGCGAGTTCAGCGGTGCGAATGGCGCGCTGACGCGGGCTGCTGAGCACCAAGGCGAGATCCAAACTGGACAACACTGCAGCCAGTCGCCCAGCAGCCTCTTCGCCTTCGGGAAGTAAAGGCAGATCGGTGGTGCCGGTGTGGCGGCGACTGCGACTCCACTCAGTTTCTCCGTGGCGCACGAGGACGAGTTTGTTGGTCATGTGCGTGGTTTACCCGAAAAGCCGGGCCTCGCGCTCGAATTGTCGCGATAATTGCAAGAAGTTTCGAGAGTTTCCCGCATTGGTGAGACGTCATTTAGTTGGGACCACCTCATGTTTCCATGGAAGAACGAGCGGGCCGAGCTCCCTTATCGCTTAGCTGGTGAGCTGCCGGCAACACGCGTCGCCCTGCGACGACGTCGTCGACTGTGCGTTGCTTTGGCCGTTGTCGCCACCTTCGTTGTTTTCCTAATGAACGCGCCGATGTTTCTGCTCTCGAAGTGGTGGCCGATTGCTGCACTGTCGCGTTTGGTGCTGCTTTGCAGCGGAGTGGCGTTCATCGCAGCTTTCGTTGGATATCTGCGGGCCCTCTGGGTCGAGTCGTTGATGCGCAGAAACCCATGGGTTGAATTTTGGGCGCGCGTCAAACCAATCGAATTGCGCGGCGTGGTCGTTGCAAATGTGATTGAACTCAAAGTCGAAGATCCTGACGGAGAGCATTTTGCTCTCCGCTTCATGCGCGGCCGGCGAGCGAAGTCGATTCTCGAAACGCCTGGCGATGGCGACGAAGTTGTGCGTGACGAACGCGGGGCTGTGCTGGTCTGGGTGTGTGGCGATCTCGAAGGCACCGTGGCGGTATCACCGGTGGGCGGTCATCGGTTCTTCTACGCTCGCCGTCCGTGGCTGCAGATTCTCGAGAGGCGTCTGAGCGTTGACTGACAAGAACAATTTCGTCGCGCGCACCAAGCGACTAGCTCGAGGTCTTGGAGCACTCATCGTCGTTTTCGTCGTTGTTCTGTTGAACGCGCAAGCAGTGAGTGCGCACGTCCACGTTTCGCCGGTTACGGCCAGCGCAGGCAGCACGGTCGATCTGACGTTTGAAGTTCCAAGTGAAGAGCCAGCGGCATCGACCGTGAAGATTCAAGTGTTCTTCGGCGATGACAATCCTGTGCTGCAGGCAAACCCGGCGAATGCTCCCGGCTGGTCGTCAACCGTTGAGAAAGATGGCTCGGCCGTGTCGTCGGTCACGTGGGAAGGCGGATCAATTGCGCCTGAGGCATCGCAAGACTTCGGTTTGACAATTCGAGTACCTGACAAAGCAGACATCCTCGTCATGAGCACCGAGCAGACCTATTCGAGCGGCAAGGTAGTGAAGTGGGATGACCCACCGGTGGGGGCGGAGGCTGAACGCGACCACCCAGCGCCGGCAATCCGTGTGCTCGGCGTAACTACAACAACCGTTGATCCGAGTTCGACAACCACGACATCGGTCGCAACGACAACAACAACGCTCGGCGCGAACAGCAGTAAGTCGTCTGACAAGTCAGACAGCCCGTGGGGGTTGATGTTCTTGGCCTTCGGCGTGTTCGTGTTGATCTTGGTCACGATCCGCGCGTGGATTCTTTCTGCCCGGCAGAGGAAAGAACAGTGAGCAGAGGCTAAGCGTGGTCTGCCAAACCGGTATTGAGAATTAGTCTACACTTATGGTGATGTCACTTTCGATGAGAAGAGCCCTTGCTGCAGCACTTCTAGTTGTGTGCGTTGTGTCGGCCGCCGCTTGTTCAAAAGACGACGAAGCGTCGACGTCAACGACCAAACCGCCTACGACCACCAAGCTGCGTGTGGTCACGACAACGCCGATACTCACCGACTTTGCAACGATCATCGGCGGTGACCGCGTCGAGGTTTACAACGTCGTCAAGCCAAACGCAGACCCGCATGACTACGAACCAACGCCAGCCGATATCACGGCCCTTGGCACGGCTGACGTCATTATCAAGAACGGTCTCGGCCTCGAAACGTGGTTTGACGACACGATGAAGAACGCTGAAAGCGACGCGCTGGTTGTCGATGCCAGTGATGGAATAACCCCTCGCTACGAAAATGTGAATGGCGTGCGCGAGGCCGACCCGCACATCTGGCACAGTCCGCTCAATGCGCGGTTGATGGTTGCCAACATTCGTGAAGGCCTGATGACGGCTGATGCGAATGACTCGAAGATCTTTCAAGACAATGAGCGCGCGTACGACGCACAACTCGACGCGTTGCGCACTGAGATTGCGCGTTCGATTTCGCCATTGCCTAACAAGAATCTGGTAACCAACCACGACTCACTTGGTTATTACGTCGACGAGTTCAAGCTCAACTATGTCGGTTCGGTGATTCCGAGTTTTGACTCGCAAGCTGAGTTGTCATCAGTTGAGATCACTGAGTTGGTTGCGAAGATCAAAGCGCAAAACGTCAAAGCGGTGTTCTCCGAATCGTCGTTACCGAGTAAGACGGCCGAAACGATTGCTAGTGAGGCGGGCGTCAAAGTTGTTCAGGGTCCCGACGCCCTCTACGGCGACTCGTTGGGCGCGCCGGGCACCGATGCCGATACCTATTTGAAGATGGAACGGCACAACACGAATGTCATCGCCAGCAACCTCCGTTGATTCGTCGAGCGGCAGCGCCGACGTTGCCTTGGCGCTTCGTTCGGTCAAAGTCGCGTACGAAAATCACGTCGTACTCGACGCCGTTGACGGTCTCGTGCGCAGCGGTAAGTCGTTGGCGTTGGTCGGCCCTAATGGCGGCGGCAAGACCACGCTCATTCGCGCCATTCTCGGGCTGGTTCCCCTTGTAAGTGGTTCGATCGAGGTTCTGGGAACTACGCCGACGGCGGCGCGTCCATTGGTTGCCTACGTTCCTCAGGCTGATTCGTTTGATCCGCAGTTTCCGATTTCGGCGCTCGATGTCGCACTCATGGGCCGCTATCGCAAAGTCGGTTGGTTCAAGCGACCGGGCAAGCACGATCGCGAGATTGCGATGGACGCCCTTAAAGAAGTTGGTCTCGATGGCCGCGCCCGCACGCGGTTCGGCGCGTTGTCAGGTGGACAACAACAACGAGTGCTGCTTGCGAGGGCAATTGCGCAAGAGAGTCGGTTGTTGCTGCTCGACGAGCCGTTCAACGGAGTTGACACTGCGACTACTGACGTTGTTGTTGCTGTGCTCGAGCGTTTGCGCCATGGCGGTGCCGCTGTAGTCATGTCAACCCACGACCTCTCGGTTGCCCACCTCGCTTGCACCGAAGCATGTCTTATCAACCACCATCAAGTTGGTTTCGGGCCAATAGAAACCACGCTCACGGCCGACCTATTGCGCAAGACCTACGGTGGCAGTGCCGTGATCTTGGCCGGCGATAGTTCGGTTGTAACAACTAACTAGTTGTTGTTGATGCGCGATCTACTGATTACGCCGTTCGAGCAAGGCTATATGTGGCGTGCGCTTTTGGAGCTGCTGTGCCTTTCGGTCGTTGGCGCCGTGTGCGGTGTTCACGTCGTGCTCAGACGCCTTGCGTTTCTGCCTGAGGCTCTGCAACACACCGTGTTTCCTGGAATAGCGATTGCCTTTTTGGCGCAGGGTTCGCTGTTGGCGGGTGCCGTCGGCGCGTTGGTGTTGACCGTTGTCATGCTCACGTTCTTGACGCGCAATCCCAAAGTCGATCAAGACGCTGCACTAGCGGTGCTCATCTCGTTGTTCTTTGCTTTTGGTGTTGTGTTGGTGTCTCGAAACCCTAGTTACCAACACGACCTGACAACGCTGTTGTTTGGGCGCATATTGGCCGTTGACGAAGGCCAGTTGTTGCAGACGGCTGCCATTGGTCTCGTCGTACTGTTATTGCTCGGCGCGTTGCATAAAGAACTCATCATGCGTGCTTTCGATGTTGATGGAACTGAGGCCAGTGGTTATCGAGTCGGTCTGCTCGACGTTGCTTTGAATCTCGCGATTGCTCTCGTTGTTGTTGCAGCTGTGCAAGCGATTGGCACCGTGTTGCTTGTGGCCTTTCTCATCACGCCCGCCGCGGCCGGGCGATTGGCTTTCGGTCGCGTGCCCGTGATGTTCGTGTTTGCTGCAGCCCTCGGCTCGCTCAGCTCATGGATAGGGCTCAGTGTGAGTTACGAGCTGTCGATCAATCACGATGTTCGAGTCGCTGCCGGAGCCGCCGTCGTTGCTTGTACGACGGCGTCTTTCGTGATCGTCGCGACGGCAGTTGCGTTAAAGGGTCGCCTGGCGCGAAAGGCAGCGTCGTGAGTTCATTGAGTTCAGCGTTTGCCTCTGACTTTTTTCGACGTGCGTTGATCGAAGCCCTGCTCGTTGGAGCACTTGCTGGCATCGTCGGCGCTCAAGTAATGATGCGTCGGCTGTCATTTTTTGTAGCCGGGCTGTCGCATGCAACCTTCCCCGGCGTAGTCATTGCTTCGCTGTTTGGCGTCAGTCTTTTTGTAGGTGGTGCGGTCGCTGGCCTCGCGGTTGTTGCTGCCCTCGTCGTGATCGGTGCGTCGCGAGATCTCGACAACTCAACTGTGATCGGCGTAGTGCTGGCGGGCGCGTTTGCCGTCGGTGTTCTGTTGCTAACGGCGAGTGACAGCGGGCCTCGCAGTTTGGCAGCGTTCCTAGTCGGCTCGATCTTGACTGTTAGTAGTGGTGATTTGATCGTCACGGCGACGACGGCTGCTTGTGTCGCATTGGTTCTCGGTTTGCTGCACAAAGAGCTCGTGCTGAGTGCCTTTGACGGCTTTGGAGCGCGCGCTGCGGGATATCGCGTGGCGCTGCTCGACGCGTGCGTACTTGCATGCGTTGCGTGCTCGATCGTGGTGGTGATCCCAGCGGTCGGCACTTTGCTGGCGATTGCTTTGGTAACGGTGCCTGCGCTCACCGCACGTCTGTGGACTGACCGGCTTGACGTGCTGATCGTTCTCGCAGCTGTACTTGGTTCGACATGTTCGTTCGTTGGTCTGTGCGCGTCAGCTGTTTGCGACATCGCAGCTGGCGCGTCGATTGCGCTGACGATCTGCCTTGCATTCTTCGCCTCATTGGCCGTCACGTCGGCGCGCTCGGCGTTGATCGAGCGCAGTCATCGCTTGGGCTGAAGCGCCTCGCCGAAGCGCCCTACCAAATTGCCTCGCCGAATTGGTCGGAGCTCTAGCTGACGGGTGGTGGGCCCTTGGGTGTGCCGGAATCTCTCGATGCGTCTGTGTTGCCTTCGCGCTGAGCTTTCTCGAACTCAGTCTTGGCCGACCCCAACGATCGTGCCAACTTTGGCAGTTGCGAGCTACCGAACAACAAGGCGACGACGGCAATGACGATCAGGGTGTCGGGCCCAAAGATGTTGGCGAGAATCGGCGTCATGGGTCCTCCCTGAACTCATTTACGACGGGTTGTCGTGACCGTGAAAAGTCACGCTATCAGCCCGACCTTTGGCTTCGATGAACGAATCCTGGCTGGCAACTGTGAGCCAAGGCCGCGGCCAGGTGGCAATGCCTGTAATCGGTGGCTGCGTGCGCTAGACAGAGCCGAGTCGAAGCATTGATTGGCATCGACTAGGAGACGTTAATGAAGGTTTTTGGTCGCGGCGCTCTCGCCGCTTTTTTGGCGGTCGTGTTGGCGGTCGTGTTGGCGGTATCGGTGACGAGCTGCGGCTCAAATGGTTCAAGTGCCAAGAGCGCCACAGAGCCAACGACCGGTGCTGTCATCGAGATCAAAGATTTCAAGTTTTCGCCCGACACGCTGAACGTCAAGGTTGGCGATGTCATCACCGTGAAGAACAACGACACGGCCGATCACACGGTGACTGCGACCGACAAGTCGTTTGATACGGGTCCGCTCAAGCAGGGTCAGTCGACGACTTTCACTATTACCAAAGCGGGAACGTTCGACTACATCTGTTCGATTCACGACTACATGATGGGCGTCATTCAAGCGTCGTAACGCTGACTCGTGAACCGTGTTTCGTAAGCCGTCTTTCGCAACTACTGCAGGAGGTTTGTTTTGAAGAAGCCTGACCATGCCAACGAAGCGCAACGAGAGTTGCAGGATCTGTTGGTTGAATGCCAAGACGAACACTCCGACGCGATGTCGGCAATGCGCGAACCGTTGAGCGAGATGGTCGAGTTGGGCCACGAGCAGCGCGCTGCGTCGGCGGATGAACAACGTGAACGCACTGACTCGTTTACCAACGAGCGTCGTCGGTTGCTCACGAAAGCAATGCTGGGTACGGGTGCATTGGCAACCGCCGGTTTTGGTTCCGCGTTGATGGCGCTGTTTGAACGCCCGGCCTTTGCCGACACGACGACTGACATCCAGATTCTGCAAACAGCGGCTTCACTCGAGAACCTTGCCGTTGCTACTTATGACGCGGCGCTTGCCTTGCCCTTCGTTGGTGGAGCCGACGCAAACGGCGTGATCAAGGCGTTTGCCACGATGACCAAAGGCCAACACGCAGAGCACGCTAAAGCGTTCAATGCAGCGGCCGTGCAACTCGGCGGCAAGCCGCAAGACAGGCCCGATCCTGTACTTCTCGATGTAGTCGAGAAGGCAAAGCCAGGTCTCACTGATGCGTCGGCTGTTGTTGCTTTGGCGTTGCAGCTAGAAGTGGGCGCGACGCAAACATATGTGGTCAACACCTCTGCGCTCGATGACCTCAATGCTCGAAAGGTCACGGCGAGCGTGATGGGTGTTGAGGCACAACACGTTGCGATCTTGCGGGCCGTGCAAGCGTTGTTGGCGGGCAAGGCTCCGCAACTCATTGCGCTGCCGCCCGATGCGTCGGCTTTGCCGGCGCCGGTTGGCAACGTTGGTTTTCCCGATGGCTTTTTCAAAACTGATGAAGCCCGTCCTGCTGCCGAAGGAGCTGTTCAGTGAGCAAGGTTCGTGACGAAGGGATGCAGATCAGTGAGCGTGAGCTTCGAGCCGCGACACAAGAGATGGACGACATGCACCGAGCGTTGTTGCCGCAGATGCAGTCGGCTGCCAGTGAGTTTCGCGACGGCTTGATCGAGCGTCATGGTGACTCGTTCTTCAAGGCGGTGTCGCGCCGGAACGTGCTGATCGGCGGCGTTGCCGGGTTGGGAGCATTGCTACTTGCTGCATGTGGCTCTGACGGCTCTTCGACAACGAGCACTACAGCCGCTGGCGAACGCGGTCTACAGGGAGACCTATCGGTCGCGGCCCTGGCTGCGTCAGTCGAGAACCTTGCTGTTGGCACTTATCAGGCAGGGCTCGATGCAGCAACGGCCGGCAAGTTGGGCAGTGTTCCTGCCGCAGTGGCGACTTTCATTACAACGGCGCAGCAGCAACACAAAGATCACGCAGCAGCGTGGAATGCGGTTCTGTCTGGCGCTGGCAAAGAGTCGGTGAGTGGTGTCGATCTCACGGTGAAGTCGAGCATTGTCGACCCTGAGTTCGCCAAAGTTACAGACGTGTTGGGTCTAGCTCGCCTCGCACTCAAGCTCGAAAATTCAGCGGCGGCAACCTATCAAGCGGGTATCGGCGTGTTGTCTGACAAACAAGCAATCAAGACGGCCGCCTCCATTCAGCCAGTCGAAATGCAACACGCTGCAATCCTGAACTTCATCTTGGGCGAGTACCCAGTTCCTGAAGCGTTCTCGAAGACTGAAGGAGCGCGCACGGCGAGCGATCAGATCGGCTAACGCTGTGACTCGGAATGCCGGGGTGGCAGCTGTCGCTTGACGTGCTCGGTTGTGCCGTCAGGTGAACCAAAGATCACTTCGTCGGCCTGATCGAGAAACAGCCCATGTTCGACAACGCCAAGCGTTGCTTTGAGGCGCGCCGCAAATTCGTGCAAGTCACCGGGCGGAATTGTCACGTCGAGCAACAGATCGTTTTCTTCGGTAACGACCGGTCGGCCGTTGTCGGTGCGCAAGTCAGCTGTGTCGGTGAGTTGAAGGATGCGTTGGCTTGTGACTTCCCATCCGTATTTCACGACCTCAACCGGAAGCCGACGCACATCGCCAAGGCGAGCGACCTTCTTGCTTGCCTCGGCCATGATGATGACGCGATCGGCCGCTGCAATTATGAGCTTTTCATGGAGCAGCGCGGCTCCGCCGCCTTTGATCAGGCCAAGGTCGGGGTCAACTTCGTCGGCGCCGTCGATTGCGAGATCGATGCGCACGTCAGCTGTTAGGTCAATGACTTCGATGCCCGAGTGTCCAACGTGTTCTGCGGTGACCGCCGACGCAACGGCGGCCCGAAAGGTCGTCTTGCTGCCGTAACGCTCAACGAGCGCATCGGCCAGCGCAAAGACAGCTCGGCCCGAGCCCAAACCGAGCGTCATGCCTGGCTCGACCTCTTCAATGGCGGCGGCTACTGCGGCGAGTCGAGACGGATCGTTCGGCATGGCTGCAGTCTGTCATGCCACGATCGGGTTGGGCTCGACGGCACTCACTCGTTGACAGTGCGAGCTAGGCCTCGAGCAAAGCCGAGAGTTCAGCGGCATTGCGTTGTGCGTAGTCGGTGTAGCAGTTGTTCATCAGAACGTGCGTCACGTCGGCCGCTTTGCCGAGCTTCTTTACCTTCGGCGCCCAGTCGGCCAATTCGTCATCCGAATAGAGGTAGGCAAAGCGGCGTTGTACGGACTTGCTCTTCCACTCGGCGTCGTTGTGTCCATGAAAGCGCATCACGGCAAGATCGCTTGTTGCTTCGAGCACAGGCGGAACCGACGAGGCAAACCCGTGTGGCATGTCGACGGCTACGTACGCGAGGTCATGCCCGGCGAGTAGGTCAAGCGTTTCATTGCGGTTGTCGTCGGACATCCAACTCTTGTTGCGGAACTCGATACAAGAGCGCATAGGCATCACGCGTGACGCGCATTCGAGCACGTACGCCTTGTTTACTTTTGAGATCGTGAACCATGGCGGAAACTGAAACAGCACCGCCCCCAACTTTCCTGACGCAGCGAGCGGTTCGAGTGCGTGATTGAAGCGGTCCCAAATCTCGTCGAGGCGTAGAACTTGAGCCGATCTTCCGAGGTAGATGTTCCAGGCGGGTACCAGCCCGACTGCACCAACGACTTATCGGTCCAAGAGGCTGTTCCAACGAGAATCTTGCCCACGCAGAGCATTCTTTCACCTGCCTAGTGCCAGACGCACGGGCACTTTCCCGAGCGAAACGATCGGTGATTGCATACGATCGGGGCTATGGCGCCCTCGGGCAATTCTCGTCCAACAGCACAAACGCGGCGTCGAAGCATTTCTGACGAGATTCGTCGGTCTTTGGGTCTCGCTGCTTTCGCTTTTGCACTCGTTGTGGTTGTCACGGCGACGATGGCCGGGGTCGTCTTCTTTCGTACCGGGCCGGCGATCGACAACGTTCACGTCGCTGGGCGGAACGTCAGAGATGCCAGTCAGGCGATGCTCGACCAAGAAACATCGTTGCGTGGCTATCTACTGACGGGCCAACAGAGCTTCCTTGAGCCCTATGCGAACGGGCGCATCACCGTCGAGCGAACGATGGACACTGCGCAACGAATGCTTGCCAACGACAAACATCTCAGCGAGCTGATCGCGCAAGTACGAGCCGACCAACGGTCGTGGCAAAACGAATGGGCTGAGCCCGTGTTGCGTTCGGCACGTCCGATGTCGAACGGCACCGTTGTCGATACGCAGACACTCGTTAACATCGCTGGGCTCGATGCCGGCAAGGCAGCGTTTGACACCTACCGCGCAAGTGCAGCCAAGTTGCAGCAAGGCATCCTCGATTACCGCGTGCGCGAGTCGCGTACTCAGCATCTGGTGTTACTGGTTGGTCTGACCTCCGACGCGGTTATCGGCCTCGGCTGCATCGGCCTTGCTCGCCGTCAATACAAGCGCCTGTCGAAGGCTTTGCTTCGTCCGGTCGATAGCGCTCTTGAAACGATGCGTGCTGTTGGCGCTGGTGATCTCACTGCGAGGGCTGTGATTGAGGGCCCGCTTGAGTTGCAAGAGGTCAATAGTGGCCTCAGCGCGATGATTGTTGAGCTTGCCCAAGCGCGATCTAACGAAGAACGACGCATCAGCGACAGCGTTGCCCGTAGTGATCGGTTGAGCCTGTTGCTCGAGTTTGCTCAGCAAATGGCTGCCGGTGCCGACGTACGTGAGATTTCCGAGGCAGTCGCAACGGCGGCACAACAGCTTGTGCCTGACGGACGCATCACCGTATGGCTGCCCGGTG
This sequence comes from Acidimicrobiales bacterium, assembly GCA_044220495.1. GTDB lineage: Bacteria > Actinomycetota > Acidimicrobiia > Acidimicrobiales > JBBSGY01 > JBGAQY01. The sequence continues at coordinate 5,080 of JBGAQY010000008.1, read as the reverse complement.
TACGTGACGGCAATCTTTCAGCGGCGTCGCGACGCAGTTACGTCGCAGCCGATCACGCGAACAATCTTGGAAAACCAAGCAACGCGTCGTTCGAGGCAGCTGAGCAGGCGCGGACGATTGGCGTTGATCGAAACAACGCAGGTGTGCGAATTCCCGGTCAGCAGGTTGCCATTCCCATGGTTGTTTCAGGGCGAGTAGTTGGCGTCATCGAGATAAACACCGACGAGCACACTGCTCTACTCGAGGCCTCGCTCTCGTTGCTCGAAACCCTTGCCACCAATGCAGCAAGCGCGATTGAGCGTGCATATTTGAATGAGCGCATCGATCTACTTTTGCGTTCGTCGGGCGACGGCATTGTTGGCATCGACAGCGCCGGTCGTTGCACGTTTATCAACACTGCGGCGTGTCGTGCCCTTGGTTATCAAGAGTACGAAATGCTCGGTCGCCAAATGCACGACTTGATTCATCACAGCTATGCAGACGGCGAGCCGTATCCGCGTGAACTGTGTCCGCTCATGTCGACCCTTCATACCGGTGGTGCTTTTCGTAGCGACGGTGAGATCTTGTGGCGCAAAGATGGCACTGCGTTTCCCGTTGAGTGGAGTGGAAGTCCAGTAATCGTGCGCGGTGAGATTCAAGGTGCCGTCATGACGTTCAACGACGTGACGGAACGACAGCGCGCGCAACAAGAGCTTTCAACAGCACGCGATCGAGCCGAAGAAGCGTCGCGAATGAAGTCTGAGTTCTTGGCCAACATGAGTCACGAAATTAGGACGCCACTCAACGGTGTTATTGGCATGTCAGAGCTCTTGCTCGACACGCCGTTGAGCGACAAGCAACGCGAGTTCGCCCAAACAGCAAAGCTTTCTGGCGAGGCGTTGCTCAACATCATCAACGACATCCTTGACTTGTCGAAGATCGAAGCCGGACGCGTCGAACTCGAACACATTGACTTCGACCTGCGCTCGGTAATTGAAGAAGCAACCGACATCGTTTCGAGCCGCGCTCACGCGAAGGGTCTTGAGCTCGGGATCCTCGTCGAGCCGTCGGTGCCGGTAGCCCTGAGCGGCGACCCAAATCGGCTTCGTCAGGTGCTTACAAACCTTCTCGGTAATGCGATCAAGTTCACCGAGGTGGGCGATGTCGTTGTGCATGTGACATCCGACTCCGCTTTTATTGGCGCTGCCACGTTGCTGTTCGAGGTGAAAGACACAGGCATTGGTCTGATGCCAGATCAGACGAGCGCCCTGTTCGAGAAGTTTTCTCAAGCAGACACGTCGACTACGCGTCGATACGGAGGCACCGGCCTCGGTCTTGCTATCTGCAAGCAGCTAGTTGAGTTGATGGGCGGCGAGATAGGTGTCGCGAGTCGTTTCGGCGAGGGCAGTACGTTCTGGTTCAAGCTGCCGATGAGCGTTCGCAATGCCCCGGCAAAAGAACTGACTACAGACATGGCGGCACTGCGACGACTCAAGGTTCTCGTCGTTGACGACAATGCAACGAACCGTCGCATTTTGGAATGCGAACTTGGTGCGTGGGGAATCAATCCGACACTTGCACCGAGCGCTAATCGGGCGATGGCAGAACTGCGTAGCCAATCGGGTGCTGCTGGCTTTGACGTTGTCATCCTCGACGGACAGATGCCAACGCGAGACGGCTATGAGTTGGCTGAAGACATCGCAAACGACGCATCGTTAGACAACGTGAAGTTCATCATGCTTGCATCAGCCGTCGACACGCCACGGCTGAGCGAGCGGGCGAACAAGCGACTACTCGCATCGTTGACGAAGCCTGCCCGCCAAGGCTTGATTCGCAGCGCACTCAGTATGGTCGCCGGCGACAGTGGGCCTGAGATGAACGGTGGTCCCGAGATGAACAGTGGGCCCGAGATGAACGGAAATCGGTTGCACGTTGATGGCGAACTTCCAACGATGGCGCCACCCAAGCGCGTGTTGATTGTCGAAGACAACGAGACCAATCAGCGGGTTACATCGTTAATGCTTGATCGACTCGGATTCATTGGTGAAGTAGCGAACGGCGGTGAGCACGCCATTGAGCGCGTGATTGCCACGCATTACGACGCAGTGTTGATGGATTGCCAGATGCCGGGCATTGATGGTTTTGAAACGGCGCGTCGCATTCGTGCGACGAGCCAGGGCCGCACCGTGCCGATTATCGCAATGACTGCGTCGACCTATGACTCGATCGAAAGTCGCTGTCTTGAGGCGGGCATGAATACCGTGATGACCAAACCGTTCTCTATCGACTCGCTTCGTGACGTTCTCGACAGATCGTTTGGTGAGTTGGAGGGCGTGGTTGACGTTTCGGAAGACGGTCTGTTTGCAACGAAGGGCATGACAATCGACCTCGAACGTCTCGAAAGTTTGCGCGAGTTGCAAGGCATGTCGGCTGAGACTTTTCACGAACTGACTTCGAGTTTTGTTGAGAACACGCGCACCCGCGTCGGCGATCTAGTTGTGGCCCTCGCTGCTGGTGATTCAGACGAAGCTCGTCATCTCGCGCACGCAATTGCCGGAAGCAGTGCAACGTTCGCAGCGCCGCGCCTTGCTTACTCAGCGCGACAGATTGAAGCGCAGTTGAGTGCTGGTCATTTGAGCGCCGCTGCCTCGCACAGTCGCGACTTGGTGCAGTCGTTTGACGACTTGCTCAACGCGTTCGCGAATCTCGATCTTGCCTAGGGGAGCGCCGCTGCGATCTGCTCGTGGAGGACGTTCATCTCGTGGCGGATCGCCTCAGAGGTCGACATCGAAGGATGCTTCTCGTACGCGTACATGATCGAACGAGATGCGTGCAGCAGTATGCCGTCGCGCTTGGCTGTGAGCCCTGATTTCACTGACTGTTCGACATCGCCGCCTTGCGCGCCGATACCGGGAATCAGCAGTGGAATTTCAGGAGCGATCGAACGTACTTGTCGTAACTCGTCAGGATAAGTCGCTCCCACGACGAGTCCGCAGTTGCCATTGGTGTTCCAGTTCGTGGCGACGTCGTCAGCGATGTGCTGATAGAGCGGACGTCCGTCGATGTCGAGATCTTGGTACCGCCCAGCACCGGGGTTGGAGGTGCGACACAACACGATCACGCCTTTGTCGGTGCGTTCTAGAAACGGCTTCATCGTTTCGAGGCCGAGGTACGGATGCACGGTTATCGCGTCAGCGCCGATCACGTCGAACGCCGCTTTTGCGTAACTCTCGTTGGTGCTGCCGATATCGGCGCGCTTCGCGTCGAGGATGATCGGAACTTCGGGGGCGAGCTCACGTGCGAGTCGAACGGTTTCAATCAGTGCCTCGAAGCCAGCAGTGCCCATTGCTTCATATCCGGCTATCTGCGGTTTGTAGGCGGCCGCCTGATCGCGCGTGGCCTCGATGATGAGTCTGTGAAACTCCAGAACTGCCTCAGTCGTGCCGGTCGCCTGAACGTCTTTGGGTAGACGGGATGAATCGCCGTCGAGACCTACTGAAATAAATAGGCGCTTCTGCCAGCGGTTTTCGACTTGCGATGTGTATGAGGGCGTCGTCATCTCTCTCAGTCTGTCACCGCTGAGTTCAAGGGCCGAGCAGCCCTGATGACTCGCTTTGCATGGCTTGCATGCGTGATGTTGCTCGTCCGTATTTCTTGCGATAGCCGCCGTTGCGATACGACTCGGAGAACGCATCTTCAATAGCGCAGCCGGTGATCAACACTGGGATCCGTGCGTCATAGAGCTTGTCGACCAGTTGTACGAACAACAACGCATCTTCTTGATCACTGATGGTCGCAAGATTGCGGATAATCACACCGTCGACATCGTCGAGCAGCGTCCCGTAATAAGCCGGGTGTACCTGATGCAGGTGAGAAAGCAGCGAGGCGAAGTCATCTTCGGTAACTGTGTCGGGTCGCGCCGGTGCAAGCGTGGTCGGAACGATGCCCTGGTGCGTCGTGACGCGAAAGTCGTCTCCGTCGATGCGCACTTCGCCGAAGTGAGATGCAATGGCGGCAATCTCGCGCTTGAACTCACTCGCCGAAAATCGTTCCTCACCGAGTCGCTCAGGGATCGTGTTGGAAGTCACAACTACACGAACATGCGAACCAGCGGCATCCATCACGCCGCGCAAGAACGACACGACCATCAATGTGTTGGCAACGTCGTCGAGCTCGAACTCGTCAATGCAGATGAGTTGGTTGCGAGAAAACGCAGCGACAGCGCTGCTCATACCAACGAGCCCGATGAAGGCGGTGAGTTCGGTAAACGCGAGGTACGACTTCGACGCGGTGGTGGCGAACCACACAGACGAGAGAAGGTGCGTCTTGCCGACTCCAAATCCCCCATCGAGATAGAGGCCTGACTTTGTCAGTGCCTTAGGGGTTCTTAATGCTCTGCGTTGCGGACGCCAACGTGACTGTTTCGCAGGCGTTGCTTCAATCGACGCGACGAAGTGTTGCAAGTCGCGCAGCGCTTTCGTCTGCGAAGGATGCTTCTCATCGGGTCGGTACGTCTCGAAACGAACGTCAGCAAATCGCTTTGGCGGATGAAATCGCTCCACCAACATGTGGGCATCGAGCGACTCTGCGCGGTGATGGGGCCGTCTGTCGATCAAGCGCATCGTGTAGATCAGCCTACGCAAGCACTGGCTGTTCTCGGCTCACCGCTCACCGCTCACCGCTCACCGCTCACCGCTCACTCCCGCGTCTCGCCCTTCGCAGCCCCGTCTGTCGCTCGCCCCTCACCGCTCGCCGCCCGCCCCTCATGTCTCGCCCCTCGGAGCCTCCGTCAGTCGCCCGCGTGCCCGGCCGGCCTGCCGTTGACCCGCCGGGCACTGTTCTCGTGCGGACTCAGAGTCAACCTCTAGATTGACGATGCGGATGGTCAAGCTAAAGGTTGACATCAAGCCCGCACCACACAACCAACGCGCGGTCGGCGGACTGGCTTGGACACAGGCCGGGGACTCTGGCGCCGGGTGCGCCGGGTGGGTTTGCTGGGTGGGTGCCGAGGGCCGACGCGGAAGTCGCCGGGCACTGTTCTCGTGCGGACTCAGGGTCAACCTCTAGATTGACGATGCGGATGGTCAAGCTAAAGGTTGAC
>JBGAQY010000049.1:0-14262 GCA_044220495.1 Acidimicrobiales bacterium | reverse complement strand
AACGCGTTTGGTGTGGTGCCACTTGTGCGGATGTAGACAACGAATCCATTGGCCGCGTTTGTTGCGAGCGTTAAGTCTTGTGCGCCGCCGCCAATAACAGTTGGGTTCAAATGTCCCAGTGACACAGATGACGACGATGAGCCGGTTTGAAAGCCAGCACCTGACTGTCCGTTACACACAGTCGCGCGTCCAACAACTGTGAACGTGAGTGATGGGTCGACAATGCCTGACACGGTTGCATTCCCAATTAACGCAGCGAGTCCAACAACGGCATTCGGCACGTTTACGTTTGTTGTTTGACCGTTGCCAATCGTGCCGTAGGCGTTCCATCCCCAGCAATAGACAACGCCAACATCGGTGAGCCCGCATGTTCCACCGCCGCCGGGCGCAAGCATTGTGAACTTGAGCGAACCTGACACAGCAGTCGGTGACGTTTGATCGTTGAAGCCCCCGTTGCCGACGGCACCGAGTGAGCCAGCGCCCCAGCAATACGCTTGTCCCGCTGCAGTCGCGGCACAAGCAATTGATGATCCAACTCGTATCGCATTGAAGGCATGACTTCCCGCAACAAGCTGCGGACTCGACTGGTAGAGGCCCGTCGAGCCAATGCCCAACTGTCCGTAACCGTTGTTGCCCCAACAGTAAGCGTCGCCAGTGGTGGCAATACCGCATACCGAGAACTCACCAGTTGCAACTTCGCGCCACGACAGGCCACCACTCACGGCAACAGGGGTGAGGGCCTGTGTAGTTGTGCCGTTACCCAATTCGCCTTGGCTGTTGCGCCCCCAGCAATACGCAGTGCCGCCCACGGTGACGCCGCATGCCGACCGTGCGCCGACCGAGATCGTTGACCATGTGTAGCCGCCAGAAACCAAAGTCGGTGACAACACCGTGCCAGTTGTGCCGTTGCCGGTGGCCCCATCTGAATTGCGTCCCCAGCAATAGCCAACGCCCGACGTCGTGACGCCGCATGTATCTTCTTCGCCAGCGTCGATCGTCGACCACGTATAACCGCCAGTTACCAAAGTTGGCGTCAAGCGCATCACCGTTGTGCCATCGCCGAGCATGCCGGCGGAGTTCTCGCCCCAGCAATAGCCAACGCCGCTAGTAGTTACGCCGCAAGTGCGCCCGTAACCACCGCTCAACGACGCCCACGTAAGGCCACCCGCAACGACTACTGGAGTCGTGCTGTTTGTGGTCGTGCCGTCGCCAAGTTGGCCGGTGTTGTTGCGGCCCCAGCATCGGGCACTGCCGTCAGTCGCTATTGCGCATGCCTGGTCGTAGCCCTCGGTCACATACGTCGACGCCACAATTGCTGCGTCAGCTGGTGTGGCCGCAAACACGTACGCGCCGATGAAAGTCACCGCCATTAGTGCACTCAGCCCGCGCGAAAAGACCTTCACAGACTGGTAATCGGCTTGTTTGCGGCCCGTCTAGACCTCAAATAGCAATTAGAAGCTCGGAACGGCCGTATAGACGATGGGTGCCGAGTAGCTGCCCGCTGGGGTGGTCGCTGCCACGGTGGCCTGAAAGCCCGTGCAGACCGACTTTGATGCCGTACCTGCTGAGGCAGTCATGACTGTTTCGTCAGCTGCCGTTAGTGCGGCCCACTTGTTGGATCCAAAGGCAATGCTCGCGTCATTAGTGGTGTAGCCAAAGCCTGCTGTTCCCGCTGAACGCGTTTGGTGTGGTGCCACTTGTGCGGATGTAGACAACGAATCCATTGGCCGCGTTTGTTGCGAGCGTTAAGTCTTGTGCGCCGCCGCCAATAACAGTTGGGTTCAAATGTCCCAGTGACACAGATGACGACGATGAACCGGTTTGAAAGCCAGCACCTGACTGTCCGTTACACACAGTCGCGCGTCCAACAACTGTGAACGTGAGTGATGGGTCGACAATGCCTGACACGGTTGCGTTGGCTCGCGCTGCCGAAAGTCCTATTACGACAACAGGAACGAGTCGATTTGTTGTGGTGCCGTCACCGAGTTGGCCTGACGTGTTCCAACCCCAGCAATAGACAGCGCTTGATGTCGTAACACCGCAACCACCGCCGCTGCCCGTGCTCACATCCACAAAGTCGTGTGAACCGGCGACGAGTGTCGGCGAAGCGCGGTTGGTTGTTGTGCCATCACCCACGGACCCGACCGAGTTGTAACCCCAACAGTACGCGTCGTTGGAGTTGTCGAGACCGCACACGATGCCGTTGCCCGCTGAAATCTGCGTCCATGTGTGGGCGCCATCAAGCAAGGCGGGGTCGGGGTTTTGGTTGGTTGTGCCATCGCCTGAGAATCCAGCACCCCAGCAATAACCAGCAGCGGCATTTGTAATTGCACAACCCCGAGCGTCGCCCGCTGTGATGCTTGTCCACGAGTGCGAACCGGTCACCAGAGTAGGCACGTGTACTTGCGCGGGAGACGTTCCGATGCCTAACCCATAGCCCGTGTTCTTGCCCCAGCAATAAGCGTCGCCACCCACTTCGACACCACAGGCCGTCTCCAGCCCAACCGTTACCGACTGCCACACTCGCGCGCCGTTGATGGATTGCGGGGTGTCGGCGTTGGTTGTTGTGTTGTCGCCAAGTTGTCCGTAGTTGTTGTAACCCCAGCAATAACCAGCGCCCGCTGTGGTTACACCGCAGGCCGTTCCGTCGCCGGCGGAAATAGACGCCCAGACATGTGAACCGGAAACGAGTTGAGGTGTTGACCAGTAGAAGCCGTGCGTACCTGCGCCCACTTGACCGTAGTTGTCAGTGCCCCAGCAATACCCATCACCCGCCGTGGTGACCGCGCACGTCAGGTCAACACTCGCACTAACTGAAGCCCACGCGTGTGAGCCTGAAACCAGAACCGGGCTGCTGCTACTGCTCGTGGTCCCGTCACCGAGTTGCCCAACGCTGTTCTTGCCCCAACAGTAGATTTCGTTTGCTGACGTGAGTGCGCAGTTGTGCTCGCTTCCGCTCGCGACAGACGAGACAAAGGCAACTGCGTCGGCACGCGCCGGAGCAACCACCAGTCCGGCGGCGGCGACCACAAACGCAAGCGCGACTTTTGCCAACTTCACATTGGTGAATCGACACGTTGGGCGTCCGTCTTGATTGAAACTTGCCGGCGTCGAAGGTTCTGAACAGCAGATTTAGCACGTTCAGAAGGCCTTACTAAGGTGAGCGGATGAACAAATCGTCTTTTTTTGCCGAGATGCGCTCACGCTCCTTAGGGCTCGCATTTGTTGGGCTCAGCACCTGCGCACTCATCACTGGTTGCGGAACTTCCGATGACAACACGTCAACAGCATCGACCGACCAGACTCCTGTCACCGGAACCATGACAACTCCGCCGGCGGAGGGTTGTCGCACCACCGCGCTCAACGCGAGCGTCGCCGCAACGTCGCAGTCAGGCGACTCGCACACCATCACGTTCGCCCTTACAAACAAGTCGCAGGCCGCGTGTCCTGTCTCGGGTTTTCCAGATGTCGAACTCTTCAATAAAGATACGCTCGTCGCTTCAAAGCTGACTCAAAACGTCGGCAGTACCAACCTTGCGCCTGTAACTCTCAGCCCGCAAGAAAGTGCTTACTTCGACGTCACTTACTCCGCCAAGCCGCAACCCGCTAACGAAGCCTGCGTTGCTATCACTCGCGTGACAATCACACCGGCTAACGAGGTCGATCAATTGCTGTTGCCACTCGTGAACAACGACATTCCGGTGCTCTGCAATTCGACACAGCCCTCGACAAGCGTTATTCGAGGAACAAAAGCGCCGTAGCTGACTGACTCACGCTGTCGCTCTCTTAGATGGCACCCAAAGTCGCGTTAGGCGCGACTTTGGGTGCCATCTTCGCGTCGGCGAGGCTGGAACATTGGCTCGCCAGAACGAATGCGTCGAGCTTGTTCGGCTTGTTGCAGCAAACGGCCGTGCGCGTACTCGTCGATCACGGCGTGCCAATAGACCTCACGAGGAACGTCTCGCGCAATACTTAGCGACACCATTGGGTGCACTGGCCGCCATGTGCGGAAAACCACGTCACCGGTGAGGCCCGCCAATACGGCCATAAGCGATTCATCAAGCTGCAACGAATTGATCGAGCGCTCGTACTCATCTTCAGTGAGAAAGAAGCAGAACGCGATGTTCATGAAACAGAGCGCTGTTTCAAGGTCGAGATTCATCCAGCGACGAAACTGCGGCTCGGTGTCGTAGTCAAAATTCTGCAGTGCTGAATAGTCGAGCTCGGTGATGGGCGACGATGCGGTCGTACCCGACTGCAGCGCATGGAACGATGCCGATTGACCGAGGTCGATAATGAGATTGAACATGTTGAGGTCATGGAGAATGACAGCACTGTTGGTGAGCGCACCGATCGAACGAGGTTGCAGTTCAACTTCTTCAACGCCATCGCCACAATTCTGCGCAACAAAGTTGATGAGGTTGCTTTCTACCGTGAAGTGACGCAACAGCAGATACGCAGCCTCTTGCGAAACGAAGCGGCGCATGAACCAAATGCACAAACGATCGATCATGGCGTGATTGCGAAACTGAAACGGCAACACACGTTTTACGAGAATGATGCACGCAACCATGAAGCGCGAGATCAGGCGCGCAGTCGGTCGCAAATATCGGCGCGTCCATCGGCGCTGATCTTTGATGAGAATCTCTCTAACGTCTGGGTCGACCGACATCGTCGGGTCGCTCCGCAACGCGGCCCAGATCGTCGGATTCGACCGGTCACGAGACCAAGCAGACGGATCGAACTCAAACATGGGCGCCGCCGTATTTGGTCACGGCAAACCTATCGACCATGAAACCCGGCCGCTGAAGCACTATCACCTGCATTTCCCCAGCTTGGAACATGCGCGAGAAGTCCGACTACTAGGACATTCCCCTATTTGTCAGCGGGCGAGATAGGGCGACGGCGCGAGCGTGGGTGCAGCAAGCCCGTCGGGAGGGATGGCTACGAACGCCTCGATCTGAGTCAAACGCGCACGGCGTGCCGCGGCAACGTGGAGGCTACCGACGTCGATCCTGAAACCATCGCCCAAAGGACAGAGCACCAACGGCTCAACTGTTGCCGTGTCAGCGCGCATGAGATCCGCCAACTCGTGCACGCGAAAGGCGTCGGCCCTGCCGTGGCGCACTGCGGGAAGCGATCGCAGTGATAGCCGACGTTTTACAAAGCGCACCTCGTCTATTGGTTGCGCAAACTCTCGACTGAAGTTGGTGATCGCATTACGACTGCTCGGTGAACACACCGCAGCAACTTCGTCAGCAGCGAAGAGAGGCCTCGCGCCGAGCTGCGTCGACGGAGAATCCGAAACAAGTTCCCCTTCAGGCACGTAAAACATTGCTCGGTGAACGTAACCGAGGAAGCCGGGCGAACCACCAGTACGGCTCGCCACCATTCGATGATGGCCATCGACAATCCAGTAGCGGTCTCGATAGTCGACAACAATTTCGGGCAAGAGCCCGCTTCGATCAATTCGGCGGCCGACGCGCTTGTCAAATTTGACCTGCGGCATGTGCACGCCGCTCTGATTCGTGTGAAGCAGCACGTCAGAATCAATGACCTCCGTTTGAGTCGAGGCGTGCGCTGAGTAGGTCGCGTTCCCGACATCGATATACACGTCATCGTGAACGGCAATCCGTAACTCGAGCTTGTTGATTCCAGCGGTGCCGTTGGTTGAAACGTCGAGTTCGCGCAGCAGGGCGACCCCGGGTCGGGGCGACTTCACAACACCAGCAGCAACCAAACGATCGAGCCGCATCACGCACGCGAAACAAGTGGCCGCGCATCCTGTCTGCGGTCCCGATTCGAGCGGCTGGCGGAATTCAATGAGCGGCCGGCACAATGCGTCGCCTGCCTGACGACTCAAGCCGATGAAAGAAAGGGGCTCGTCGGCAATTACATGCACCCGCGCTGAAGGCCTGTCGGTTTTGTAGCTAGCTAATCGAGTTGAGACAGGCATCTGTCAAGGAATAGCGGGCCGTTGGTGGAAAACACCAATCGCCGATCAAACGTTGTCGAGCTCTTCTAGCTGCAACGCGTAGAGGCGAGCCGTGACGCGGGCGGTCTTGACGATACGAGCGGCAATCTCGGCCGTGATGACACCACTGCTTAATGCGTTGCGCAGCTTCTCGAAGTGATCGTCGTCGTTGGCGCCGTGATAGAGGAAGAACGTCAGCTGATCATCGCTAAGCCCGAGCTGGCTCTTGAGCATTTGGGCCCACGAGTCGGCCTTACGTGTTCCCAAGCCTTCGATCACGAACATGGCGCCCAAGAGATCGAGCGGGTTTGGCTGGGATGCCTGGTTGAAGATGTAAGCCGACAGCGCTTCCGAGCCAACGTTCTTCTCCGCGTTGAGAATTACGTTGACATCGCCGCCAGTAGCTTCGTAGTTGCGCTCAAGCAACTGAAAGTCGCGGTGCTCTTCAGCTGCGTGACCGATGAAGGTCGAGCGCAACGGAAAGTATTCGATAGTCAGATTCGATGCCGCACGACTGATCCAACGCGCGCCCTCCATCACTTGTTGACGGAGATTGACGAGCAGTCGTTGGTAATCGTCGATCGTTGCCGTGTCAGATTCAATGCGACGAACAAGCGGAACAGCGCCGAGATGACGTTCGAAGTCGGCCCACACGAGGGCGAGATCAGCAAGCAGTTTCCGCAGAACAGCATCGTCGGTCTGCGCGAGCGCAGCAAGAGGATCATCGACATTCGCTGCGTCGGTTACGTCAATCGACGCTGCAGTTTCTGACACTGCCGTTAGCTGCGCAAGAGCGACGGAAAAGCGGCCCGACTCGGGCACCAACATCACTACGCGCTGGCCCGCTTTGATCATTGACTGATTGAACGCCTCTTCGAGCATGATGAAGATCGACGCCGAACCCGTGTTGCCCTTGCTTTCGAGATTGGTAAACCACTTCTCTTCAGGAACGACCAGACCAGTTTCATACATGAGTTTGAACACGTCAGAACGAAAGTGCTCTGAGCTGAAGTGACACAACACGAGATCTGTTTTGAGCGGATCGAGCAAACCGTTGTGAGCCAGGCGCACCCATTCTTCGGCGCCGGCGCGCAGCACTGCGGGGATACGGCGCACGTCTTGGCGGATTGCCATCATGGCATTGTCGTCAGCGTCGGCAATTGACGGTTGGTCAAGCCACGTCATACCTGCCTCGTTGCCGGTGGGCTCGATCATGCCGCTATACATGCATGCCTCGTTGCGATGCGCGTGCGAAGCAAGGTGCGTCCAGTCAACGCGAAGCGACATGCCATAGGGGCGCGGTTGTGATTCAACGACAACCGCTCCGGCGCCGTCGCTTAGCATCCAACGCAAGAACTCAGCGTCGAAACGTTTGGACGCCGGCAACCCTTCGGTCCAAGCGAAACGACTGGCCTTCAATGATCGGCTTACTTGTTCACTGGCAACAGCAACGGCCATGCTGTGGGCTCCACTCTGCACAGCACGCACTGCTGACACGAGAGCAGCCATGCCTGAGCAGCACACACCCCCAAGCGACATGGTCTCCATGGTTCCGCCGCCCAACCGGCCGTGCACCATCGAGGCAAAGCCGGGCACAGGCAAATCACCTTGCGTTGTCGCCGCGGCCAGCATCGTCACATCTGAAACCTCGCGCCCCCGTCGGCGCAGTGCATCCAACACGGCAGCTGCAGCCAACTCTTCGTTGAGTTGCGTGGTCTTTCCGTCGGCGTCGATGGCGTAATGACGCTGCTTGATTCCGTTGGCCTTGCAGATCTTGTCTTTCAAAACGCTCGACTTCTCGCCGACTTGCCCAAGACGCTGCTCGATGTCAGCGGTGTCGATCGGCTCACCGGGCAGATAAGAACCAACGGCTGTTATGTACGCGTGACGCATTAGGCAATCCTCATTGATCAGGTGCTCTGACGAGCGGATATCCCAGCGTGGAAGATCGACGGCTCGCCCTCCATCAGGACTTTCCACCATTTCGCCCTGGGGCACGCGCTCACAACCGTCGGTTGTCATAGGGTCGGGAGATGTCACGCGCGGCGAGGCTGCCTCGTCCGGCTGGTCCGGCCCCGATAAAGACGTTGCTTCGCCTGGCGAGCGGCAACGTCGAAGTCACTGACTTCATGATCGAGAACACGTCGCGCTACCCGCGCATAGCCCACGTGCGTCTTGGCCTTGAACACATCTACACAATCAATGACGCTTCGCTCATTCGCGAGTTCTTCGTCGAGCATGCGCACGACGTACACAAAGCACCGGCTCTCAAGGAGTCCAACGAGCTATTGCGCAATGGCCTACTCACCAATGAAGGCGACTCTTGGAAACGCCAACGCAAGTTGGTGCAACCCGGTTTTCACAACGCTCGAGTGCGCGCGTACACACAAGTCATGGCTGATGTTGCGACAACACAACGCGATGCGTGGGTCGCAGGTGACACAGTCGACATCAGTGCGGATATGTCAGCAGCAACTCTGTCAATCATTATGCGAACACTATTTGGGTCTGACGTCGACAACCGAGCTCGCGAACTTGGTGACGCCCTCAACAACGTGATGCACGCATCGAGTCGATGGTTACTGCCTTTTGGGCCATTGCTGCGTTTCGTCCCGACGCAGACCAACCGCGAGGCAAAGACCGGCACTCACCTGCTGCAGCGGTGCGTGCAAGAACTGATCGACGACCGACGTGCGAACGGGGGCGGTGACGACCTGTTGTCGATGTTGCTGCACGCACAAGACGACGAGACATCGGCAACTATGAACGACGCGCAGCTTCAAGACGAGATCATGACGCTGATCTTGGCCGGACACGAGACAACAGCAATGGCCTTGTCGTGGGCATGGATGTTGCTTGCCGCCAACCGCGACACACAGCAGCTGTTAGAAGCCGAAGTCGATGCCGTGTTGGGCGACGGGAAGCCTGCCGGGTTCGACCACTTGCCTCAACTGCCTTACACGCGCGCCGTGATTGCTGAAGCGCTTCGATTGTTTCCGCCCGCTTGGATAATGGGACGCAAGATCACCAATCAGATCGAGCTCGACGGATGGACGATCCCCCGAGGTTCAACCGTTGTGGTGTGTCCGCTCGCGATCCAGCGCGATGAGCGATTCTGGACTGACCCACTTGCGTTCGATCCATCTCGTTGGATCACCGACGCGGGCGCCTTTGACGACGCTGCACCCGGCCAACCCGATGGCGCATGGCTGCCGTTTGGTCTTGGTCTGCGCAAATGCGTCGGGCAGGTCTTCGCATGGACAGAAGCAGTCGTCTTATTGAGCATGCTGGCGACCAGGTGGCGTCCAGAAATAGCACTACCTGAGCCTTTGCAGTTGACCCCAGCCATCACGCTCAGACCTCGTCACGGCATGCCAGCGCGCCTCGTGGCACGACTCTGAACCCGGGCCGAGGATTACTGAGCACCCCGCCAGAGATGTCACACTTCAGGCGTGAAATACGCACTGTTCAGTGGTGTTGACGAGGCAGCAATCAAAGGCCTAATCAGCAACGGCACACGAGCGTTCTACAAGCCCAAAGATTTGATCTTTTCCCAAGGCGACGAAGGCCACAACCTTTACTTACTCGAAGACGGACACATTGCCGTGAAGATGGATCTCGCCACTGGCGACTCGCTGTCGATGCAAGTACTCGGCCCCGGTGCATTCTTTGGTGAGGTTGCTGTAGTCAGCGACCCGCCCATTCGTCACATCACAACGCGCGCCGTTGATCAAGTGACTGTGATCAAGATTCACCGAGACGCTTTTAGTGAGTTTCGTTTGCGTAACCCCGTCGTAAATCAAACGTTGCTCAACTCGCTTGGGTCAACAATTCGTCTGCTGTACCTGCAACTGGCCGAGCTGTCGTCAGAGAATGTCGAGATTCGCTTACTGCGTCGTTTACTTGATGTTGCAGAACTGTTCGGCCGCGGACCTGCGTCAGCGGGAACGATCGTTCCTCTTACACAACAAGATGTGGCTGACTTGGTGGGAACATCGCGTCCGACCGCAAGCAGCATGCTGCAAGACGCGCAGCGTAACGGTCTCATCAAACTCGAACGCGGCAAGATCACGATTGTTGATCCCGCACGACTCGAAACTCGCTCACGCCGCAAACACTGAACACAAACGCGCGTTGTGTCGAAGATCAGACACGCGTTCTGTCATTTCGCTGACAGACGAATCCGCCCGGCTTCTTCAAGCTCCTAGGTAACAACTACCGAAAGAGGAAAGATGAAAAAGGGTGCATTTTGGTACAAGCTCCTCGGCTACGAAGCACGAGACCGAGAAGCAGCCGCTCAGGAACAGCGACGGGCCGCCCAACGCCAGGCACAGGCGGCAGCCAACAAGGCAAAGGCATCCCGAGAGTTCGACCCAAAACCGGTAACTGACGCTCAGCGCCAGGCACTTAGAGAAAAGGCCGACGCATGGCGTGCCACACAGGGCGACTCACGAGGGAGCTCACGATCAAGGGGGCGGAGCGAACGAGTATCGGCATCTAATGCGTCAACAGCCGATGCAGGAATTTCGCCGGCAATCTTCCCGGTGATCTTCAACTCAGACCCTGGACCATCATCGGCGCCGGCTTGCGACACCGGCGCAAGCAGTGGTGGCTGGGGCGGGTTTGACGGCGGTGGCGGTGGGGGTGGATTCGACGGCGGAAGCTGCGGGGGCTTCTAACTAACGAGTCGAATTCAGCACGAAGGCTCGGGTCTTAGAAGGATCCGAGCCTTTGCGCGACGCCCGCCAGAAGGGCGGCGAGCACGCCGTAAACCGCCATGGCAAAGAGCAACGAGGTCTGCACGACAAAGTCGCCCGTAAGGCTGATCGGGTCGAAGATGCCGCTGAACGGCTTCATGATCTCGTTGGTGCGTGAGTAGATCCACGTGGCAAACGATGCGTCGGGGTTAGCGCCCAACAGGCCCATCACAAACGCGGTGCCAAGGATCATGACGATGGCAACCATCCAGAGCTCAATGAAGCCCAAGATGATGCGAAGGATCGAAGTGGTGCTGAAACCACCTTGCAGTTCGGCCGGCATTGAAACTCCTAGAGGAAGATGAAGGCGGGGAAATGACTCGCCGCTTAACTTATCCCTTCCGTCTCGACAATGCGGCGACGAGATATCTCGAATCGGCTGCATAGATAAAGGCCTGTACCTTTTAAGGATGTCTGCGTCGCAACCGCCCCTAGAGGTCGCGTCACTCACAAAGAAATACGGCGAATTCACTGCGGTCAACGGAGTGTCATTCGTGGTGCCACGCGGAGCGGTTATCGGCTTGTTGGGGCCCAACGGCGCCGGCAAGACGACCACCATCCAGATGTTGATGGGCATCACAACCCCAACGTCCGGCACCATCTCTTACTTCGGCCAAGACTTCACGAAGCACAAACAAGCGTGTTTGCAGCGCATCAACTACACGTCGGCTTACAACCACCTGCAAGAGCGCATCAGCGTCGAAGAGAACCTGCTCGTCTTCGCTCGTCTCTACGAAGTCGACAACGCTAGGGCGAAGATTGCCGAGATGGCCGAGTTCTTTGGCATCACCGATTTGATGGATGTTCGTTTTCGTCATCTCTCGGCCGGCCAACAAACGCGCGTCAATATCGCAAAGGCCCTTTTGAACGACCCCGAACTCGTGATGATGGATGAGCCCACTGCTTCACTCGACCCAGACATTCGCGACAAGGTGATGGAGCTCATTGAAAAGCTGCGCGCCGAGCGCGGAATCTCACTGCTCTACACGAGTCACAATATGGACGAAGTGTCGCGACTCTGCGACGAAGTGATCTTTTTGGACCACGGCAACATCGTGCGTCAAGCATCGCCACAACAGATGGCCCTAGATGTGCACGAGCCAAGCATCGTTGTCTACTTCGATGGCGATGCCACCGCACTTGCAAAACACTTCGCTGACATCGGCGTCAACGCAGAAGTCGATAAGGGCACAGCAACGTTGAGCATGCAGGCCAAAGAACTTCCGCGCATCATTGGTTCGCTCGACGCGGTCAGCGAGATCACGATCAATGACATCGAGATCCGACGACCAAACCTCGAAGAGGCTTTCTTGCACTACACGAGGGGTGACAATGTCTTGGCGGCGGATTAGCGGGCTGATCATGCAAGACCTCTATATGACGCGTCGCGAGTCAACCCTCTGGGCCGACCTGTTCTTCTTCTCGATCATCAACGTGTTGGTGTTTGGGTTGATCGCGAAACACTTCGCCGGCAGCGACGCCGAGGCCGGGCTTTTCGTGGTGTCAGGAATGTTGCTTTGGGAAATCATTCGCCTTTGTCAATACACCGTGACGGTCACAAGTCTATGGAACGTGTGGTCGAGCAACCTGAGCAACTTGTTCATTGCGCCGATCTCATTGGTCGAGTACGCCGTCGGAAACATCTTGAGCGCAACCATCAAGACAATCGCAATCTTGATTCCGCTCTCGATTGCGACGTGGCTCTGCTTCGACTTCAGCATCTTGTCGATCGGCATGGGGCCATTGATTCTTGCCGTTGTGAATCTCGTTGTGTTCAGCGCGTCATTGGGCTTGATCTTGCTTGGTCTCATCTTTAGATACGGCACGCGTGTGCAGGCACTTGCATGGTCAGCCGTCTACCTATTTCAACCTCTGCTTGGTGTGTACTTCCCGCTCGACGTGTTACCGCGGCCCTTTGAACTCATTGCTCAAGTAATACCTGCGACGCACACTTTTCAAGGTGTGCGTAATGCAATCCTGGGCACCGGCGATGTTTACGGTCCACTACTGCTGAGCGGCGCTGTGGGTCTCGTCATTCTGGTTGCGTGCTACTTCGCCTTTGCTGCGTGGCATCGTCGATCGATGGTTGTAGGTCAATTCGCAAGGAACAACGGCTAATGACAAAACGTCTTGTGTTGGTGCGTCACGGACAGACCGATTGGAACGTCGAGCGACGCATTCAGGGGCAAATTGACGTTCCTCTCAATGCACTCGGCCACGAACAGGCAGCACACGCGGCCGAGCAATTGCACAAGCTCGAGCCCACTCACATCGTCACGAGCGACCTTACGAGAGCCGTACAGACCGCCACCCCGCTTGCGTTGTTGTGCGATCTACCTATTCACCTCGACCCAACACTCCGAGAGATCTATGTCGGAACATGGGAAGGTCTCATCGTCAGCGAGGCAGAAGAACGCTTTCCTGATGAGTACGCCCGCTGGCACAGCGGCGAAGACTTTCCCCGTGGCGGAGGCGAAACGCGCGCCGACACCGCAAAACGCACGGCATCTGGCCTGCGCAAGGCGTTGGAAGCACCCAATAGTGGCGACACAATCGTTGCTTTCAGCCACGGCGTTTCGCTGCGCGTTGCTGCTGACCTGTTGGCCGCCGAGGGTCTTGTCAAACTCGACGGCCCAGCCCCAAGTTTTGGCAACGCCACGTGGCTCATCCTTGAGGTGAAGAACTGACCCAGCCACCAGCGCGAGAATTCGCAAATGACTGTTTTGCGAACGCGTGGATTGTTGTTTGACCTCGACGGGGTCTTCGTCGACTCGACGGCATCGGTTTAGAAACACTGGCGATCATTCGCCGAGCGCTATGACATCAACCCCGATGAGCTACTCACACGCGTTCACGGCTTTCCTCAGACCGCGAGGGCATTCAAGCGGCAACATCTGCCGGGTCACGCGTTATTGCCTTGCGCACGACTCACACCGACAACGAACTTGGCAACGCAACTGCTGTCGTTAATGACTTGTCGAGAATTCACGTTGAGCACGATGGCGAAGAGTTTGTGCTCTCACTCGATTGACTCGGGTGTCGTTACTGCCTTGCGTCTTCGACCATGCCGAGAATGTTGCCGTCGAGGTCTTTGAACCATGCTGCGCGCATACCTTCAGTCTCGATGACTCCGTCGACGGTTTTGAGATTGGGCATGTCGTATTCTTCAAACGTGATGCCGCGATCACGTAGGTCGATCATCTCGCTGGCGAGATCATTGACCTTCCACATTGCCAAGGTGTGATTGGCCTTGCCGGCGTGCGGCGTTTCGTAGAGAGTGATGTTGGTGCCACTTGCACACTCCATCACGCAGACGCTCGGGCCTTCTAGACCTGGCTTAAGACCGAGGTTGTCAGAGTAATGACGCTTGGCGGCAGCAAGGTCAGCCACCGGAATCTGCGCAGAAACCGGACAATCAGTGAGCATTTAGGTCTCCTTTTCTGTCGCCTGCCCTCCGCCTGGAAGACAAGTGCGAGCCTCTCGCAAGCTAGCGCTTCGACAAAACGAATTCTTGGTGTACGTGAATTCACC
>JBGAQY010000007.1:0-94721 GCA_044220495.1 Acidimicrobiales bacterium | reverse complement strand
TCGCTCCGCCAGCCCTGAGGGCCGTGAGCGACACACTGCTCAGCAGCGTGGGTGACGAAGGCTTGCGTGTCGGCGTAGTAGCCGCCGACGATGCGAGCGTCGTCTTTGGCCTGCGCCATTCTGACGGCGGCGAATCTTTCTACCGCTACGCCAACGACGAATTGTCTGAAATCACCTCAACTGCGGAACGCGATGCGCTCCGAGACACGACCTACGGTCAACCAGTGGTCTTGCCAAGCACACTTTACGAAGCTGCGTATGAAGCAGAGCTCGTGTTTGCAAAGTCGATCGGTATCTTGCAATACACACTCCGCGGCAAAGGCACGTTCGTAACACTGAATGCAAACGATGAACTAGACGTGTTCAAAGTTGATCCCGAATACGGCATTGAACCGTCGCCGCAGCACGAGGCGATCTTTGACGCAACTTCACAACAAAGGGAAGTTGCGCAGTCGCTTTAGAACTACGACAGCGTTCGTTCTGAGACGCTCGCTGTCTCTGCGAAGTTCGGCGACGACATCTCGACATCGTCGAGGATGCCAGCCGTTCGAAGCGCATCCACAACTTCACGCCGACGCGATGGCGACTCACTCATCTCTCGGTAAGGGACGCCGGCCTTGTTGGTAAAAAGACCCGACACATAGGCAGTTGCCAAGTCTTTGCGTACTGGGTCAGGAAAACTCTCAGTGCCTTCGGGGACCATCAGGCGGACGGCCGCCAAGGTGTGGTTAGACGGCAAATCAGACGTGGGGGAAGTCATAAGCCTGAGGGTACGACCCCCTGTCAAGAGGCCCCCGGGCCTTGGTGCCCGGGCGACCGCCGTCAGCCCCAAAATGCCCAGTTCACGAGCTGGTGAACGATCCTTCACCAGCGTTGATGCTTAGACACAAACGATCCAATCGAGTCAGCGACGGCCGCCCCGCTTCTTTACTTGCTGTGGCCAGAACCGTAGTGACGGTGACCCGGGCGGTCTAGCGCGCGCTGCAAAGCTTTACTCGCAGACCCACTCGTCTTAACCCAAGCGTCGGATAAGCAACGTCAGCTTTGCGCTCAGCGCTAATCGAGCAGCACACGCTGTATGCGCAAGTATCACTAGTCGGTGCCAAGCACTGCGTTGAGCAAGTCAGGAAACGCGTCGGTGCCGAGGTCGCGGAAACAGAAGTGACCCATGTTGTCGTACTGATGCACTTCAATGTTCGGCAGTTGATCGACAATGCGGTTCTCAGAAATATGAATGTCTTCGCCATCGTCGGACGAAGTGAACAAATGAAAATGTTCGACGCGATCGGCAAGCGACGGGTCGATCTCGAAATCGAAAAAGGTTGTCGTATCTTCGCGATTCGGATCAAACCACGGCGCAACCAAAACAAGCGTGTCGACACTTACGTCTGGATGCTCAGACAACCAACGCACCAAGAATCCGCCACCACAGCTATGACCAACAAGCACCATCGGCGAATCGACGAGGTGACGTTCAAATTCACGACTCCAAATCGTGTAGTCGGGCGCGTATGAATCGACGACCTCTGGTGCCTGGGCGTCATAGCCGCGTGTGAGTAATTGCTTTTGCAACCACGGAATCCAGTGGCGATTCGATGACGATGGTTCACTCGCGTCGAAGTATTCGTCGCGACCTGGCTTGCCGTGCAGAATGACGGCGCGCTTGCGGGTGGTGGAATTCATTTCGTCAGTCTTGCCGACCAGTCGGTCAGGCGACAGTTACAAGTCAAAGATTGCGTAGTTGCTGCGACCACGCCTGTCGGTCACAAGCGGATAGTCGGTAGGTCTCGAGCTACGAACTTCGGGCATATCGAGATCAATGGTCTTTGGTCGGTCGGGCTCTTCTGGCCTTGGTTTCGGTTCGCGAACCTTTGCCGGTACTGCCTTCTTCAAGCGGGCGCGATCTTCACGACTTTCTTGCAGTGACTCGAAGGTGCCGCCGGCCAACAAGTTGATGACTTGACGGTTGTTGTTAACGACGATGCCAACCCTGTTCGTTGGAAGGTAGATGGCCATCAAGTCTGAAGCCGACTGACTTTCAAAACCCGCCTCGACAATCGCCTCTTCGGAGTCAAAGACACTGCAGTAGCGATCTTTCTCACGGTCAATCAAACGATCTTGCGTGCCTCCGAGGCTGTAAAGCCACAAGAGGTTTGGTGAAGCCTTGCCTTCGACCAATCGCTTGAAGCGTTCAACTTCTTTTGTGTATGCGTAGAACGTCGTGCGTGGGTTGGCCTCCGCAATTCGCATCCACGACTCGAGGTACGCATCGGAGAAGAAATCGCCTCCGTCGTGAATACGAACATGCTTGTCCCAGAACTTGGGGGCCGATAGTTCACTCATCATCAGCTCCTCCCACATCGGAAGGTCGTTGATCACAAGTTCGAGATGCTTGATGTGCGCTTCGAGCACATTGCTGTAGCTATAAGAACCGCGCACGGCGTAACACATCGCTGCGCACGCACCAGCTGCTGGGCAAGTGTTGACAACTCGTCCGTCAGAAAGCTTTACGAGATACGCGGGCAGCGACCACACCCAAATGCCGTCGCGCTTGAGATTCTCGTTGTTGTTAGTAAGGAGGGGCCTGCGTCGGTCGCCCGACAAGATGCGTGGCACGTCGTCAAAGCTACGGAGGCAAGCCCCTCAATTAACAATTTGCTTTTGCTGGTTAGAGCGACTGTTCCGCCGTGCTGCGTGCCCGGTAGTTAGGTCGACCTTCCCAGGTCGTGTGACGCTCAGGGTCGACAACAAATGGCTGCCCGTTTGGTTGGACTTCGTATTCGTCGGCCGGAACCAAGAACAATCTTTGCTCGGCGCCGCGTTGACGGAGTTCAAAACCCTTGTTGGCAGTGACACCAACCATTCCTTTGGGCACCGTCTCACACCAGTCACCAGACGCACTCGTAACTAGCCAATCGTCAGCGTGCAGGACTGCAAACTCCCGACGCGCGACGACGCTCGACTGTTCAGCTGTGACTGGCTCACCCGTCCACGCCGTATAACGATCGGGGAAGCTGCTGCGCACGCTGCCCTTGGCTTCGGCAAGCACGCGTTCGCGATCACCAAATAGTTCCGGGAACGCGCACACAACAAGCATGTACTCGGTGTCGGCCTCGTACCAAGCACCTGCTACTCGTAGCGCCGTAGGCATCCTTCGATTCATCTCACGGCTGAGATGAAGCCATCCGCCCTGAGGCATGGAGTAGTAGACGACGCCCGGGGCGTATTCAGTCTCGCTATTTGGCCGCCCTGTTGGTGTTCGCGCAGTACTCGGACGACTCGGTGGATGCACCCAGGTTGGGCCCTGTGATTGGTCATCGATGACGGTTGATTGGCTCACTGCACGTTCTCCTTATTTGCCGCACGGCGACGCGACCTCAGGAGTCTTCATGGCGAGCACTAGCACATCCCAATTTGGATGCGTCTCGGTGCCGGCTACCTCGCCAGTTGATACAAGAACGCGTCGCTCGACGACAGGATGCGCTTGAACTCGGCTGCCGCCTTTGGGTGGTGGGCCAACAGAAAGTCACGACGTGACATTGGCGTGCCGTTGATGGCGATGTTGTTGAAGTAGACCACGGCTTTGACGACATCGGCGTTCTCAGTGGCCCAATTCAAGACCAGTGCAATCGATGATGCATTGTCGGTGTATTCGCCTAGTGAGTTAGGGCCCCACTCGCCGATCATCAGCGCGCTTTTAATGCGGACGGTGCCCGAGACCGCCGACGCCGGCGTCTGGCCTGCGAAGACCATGCCGAGCAAAACGACCCCGATCACAGGGATCACCAAGGCTGCTGCTGTGAAGCGAACCTTGGTGCGCTTCACAGCTCTCAATACCGACGTCACAAGACCTCACTGTCGAACTTCAACGCCGAATTGGGGATAACGGCGTCCGCTTTGGGCAGAATCGCCCAACCGTAGCGGGCTTCGCATCAAGGGCAAACGGGGCCCCGAAGTACCCGACCCAGCCATCGCTACAGAAGGTGAGAAACGCCCTTTACTCAGGGCCGACTTGGCCGATCTCTACACAGAGATTCGAGAGGACGGCAGGGCGTGCTTAACAGCGGCGATACGGCGTGGGTACTTCTGAGTGGCGCTCTTGTCGTTCTAATGACTCCAGGCGTGGGTTTCTTCTATGCGGGGATGGTTCGTGCCAAGAATGCGCTGAGCGTGTTGGTGCAGACCTTTGCGTGCGTCGCCATTGTCACGGTGGTGTGGATTGCATTCGGATTCTCTATTGCTTTCGGACCAGACGTTCACGGAGTGTTCGGTGACCTCACCTTTGCCGGTCTATCCGATCCCTCTCGCGCGGTGCCTGGGCACGAATCGTTAAGCATTCCGGTATTCGCGTTCTGCTTCTTTCAATTGGCATTCGCGATCATCACTCCGGCTTTGTTCACGGGTGCCATTGCAGAGCGCACAAAGTTTTCTGCGTTCTTGTTGCTTTCAACGGTTTGGTCGATTCTTGTTTACGCCCCAGTTGCGCATTGGGTTTTCTCACCCAACGGATGGCTGGCAATGCGCGGTGCACAAGATTTCGCAGGCGGCGCGGTAGTGCACATCAATTCGGGAGCTGCAGCCCTCGCACTTGCCCTCGTGCTCGGGCGTCGCAAAGACTGGCCTAGTCGTGTCGTGCCCGTGCACAATCTTCCGCTGGTGCTGCTGGGCACAGCAATGTTGCTGTTTGGTTGGTTCGGCTTCAACGCTGGGTCGGCGCTAAAAGCCAACGAGACTGCTGCGATTGCAGCGATGAACACCATCGCCGCCGCAGCGAGTGCTTTTCTCTCGTGGATTGTCGTGGAACGAATCAGGGGAGGTCGAGTCACCGCGCTCGGTTCTGCTTCGGGCATCGTTGCAGGCTTGGTAGCAGTAACGCCGGCTGCGGGTTTCGTTTCACCGGTTGGCGCTCTCGGAATCGGACTCATCACCGGCGTTATTTGCAACTTCGCGTGCGGAATCAAGTTCCGCTTCGGGTTTGATGACGCGCTCGACGTAATCGGCGTACATCTCGTTGGTGGAATCTTTGGCGCAGTGGCTATTGGCTTCGTAGGAAATAGCGCTGTCGGCGGACGTAACGGACTGTTCTACGGCGGCGGGGTTGGGCTTCTTGCCGAACAAGCACTTTCAGCCGTCGCGGTGTTCGTGTATTCGCTCGTTGCAACGTTTGTGATTTCCAAGGCAGTGCAGGTTGCGTGCCGGGGACTTCGCGTCAACGAGCAACAGGAAGACGACGGGCTTGATCTCAGTCAGCATGGTGAAGTTGCTTACGACTTCGGCTACGGCACTGGCACAGCTGGCGGCGGCGCCGACGAAGCAGCGATCACCGCCGGACGCATTGAGTCATTCGAAGAACACCGTCTCGGACGCAGGCCAGTAAGCGCCGAGGAACGCTTTGGCGTGCACTTCCGCAACAACGACCACGCTCAATCCGACTCGTAGTTGGCGCCTTCTACTTCCTCAGACTGCGGAGAAAAACAGTTCGCCGAGCACCATCCATAAGCCGATCGGAACCAGCGCGACCGCAAGCATCAAACGAAGCATTGGTGCGTTTCGATGCTTTCGCGTGGCAAAGCTGGCGACGCCGAGAACAAGTATGGGGAGTACTCCGAGAACGATTTGGCGCAGCCCTGCATTGACTGTCGGATCGTCGATTGTGCTGATCCCCATCATCACTGAAACAGCGGCCAGATAGAAGTTGATGCCCGCTGAGAGAATGAACGCCGACAGACTCACAATGCGCAATGTTGACTGCACGTCAGATTCCAACTGTTCGACTGAGCTGTCGTAGGGCATCGCGTTCACTTTGTCAGTATTGCCTTGCACTTACTCCGCAAGAGGCGACCTTCCTCGACGGCGGGCTTCGATGCAAGAGACCGCCTCGACAAGACCGAACTTGCCTGCACAAAACGACACAGGCTTTGGTGCATCACCCAGCAACCTCTAGCTTCGCCGGCCAGTCGCAGCACGTCGCTTCGAGGCCGGCAAACCGCGGTCGAGATTCGTCCCCGTCACGACCCTACGAACGAGAGCAACGTTTCGATGGAAACGCCCGTCCATGCAGTTCCATGCTAATTAGTGCCGCTAACACTCCAGTGGGGGCATTGAACCCGCTAATCGTGAGACCAAAATTGGAGCCCGAGAGGAGAATCGAACTCCTGACCTACGCAATCGTGCCAGCCCTCTGCAGTTGTTGTGTCGTGATGCGCATGCGCAGCTCAGTGGCGGTTTGTCGTCGTGTCGAGTGAGCGTTGCGCGGAGCAAAGTTGCGTCAATTGGCTACACATTTGGCTACACCTGGGAGGCGCTACAAGAGCATTCCGCGAGCGCTAATAACCTTCTGATCCGTAGCCTGTCGCAGGCTAGCGGTGATGATGAAAGAGCGTTGGTGAGCTGCACACCTGGCAAGCGCCTGGCCGCTCAAATGCACACGCTTCATGGCCAGTGGCAGTACAAACGGCAGTACGGCGCGAGGAGACAAAGCTTTAGCTCTGCCCGCTCCTGCGCCACCACTCATTACTGCCGTCGCTTCCACCTCCCGTCCGTCCACGCAGCTCAACAGGATTTCGCTGGATCGGTGCGGCGTCTGAACGAAGGCACTCTCGCCGCTAATGCTGTTAGTCCACGAGTCCGTCCGGCTTCGAGCCAGCTAGGCAGCTGATTCAAGAGCTTCGGCGTTGCCATATAGAACGAGAGTGTCACTACAGTCGAGACCAGGTTCACGCTCCTAGCCATTAATCACCAGAGAGGTAAGTCAGGGTTTCGTGAAAGGCGTCTTTAGTAGCTACTACCCGCCCGATGACGACGCATTGTCGAGCCTTTGGAGTAACGCCGAGATAGTTATCGACGCCAACGTTCTTCTCAACCTGTACATCTACTCAGTTGCCACGCGCAACAAGTACACCGCAAGTTTGAAGTCACTCAAATCGCGGCTTTGGATCCCTTATCAAGTCGGGCTGGAATATCAGCGGAACCGTGTTCGCGTCCTCACTGAGCAGTTCAAGGTGTACGACGAACTGAACACTGCGTTTGCAACTGCCCGATCGGGTCTTATCAGGCAGCTTCCTCATCACGACACGCACGCAATGCTCGATCGCAATGAACTGGAGGGGAAAATCAAGTCAGCGTTTGCTCAACTAACCGAGTTCGTCAACCGCAAACGTGGCGATGATCCTCATCTACGCAATTCAACAACGAATGATTTGGTTCGTGACGAACTTGACATTCTTTTTGCCGGAAAGATCGGACCTGCGTTCGATCCGGGCGAAATTGAGGCATTGCGAGAAGAGGGGCAAAAGCGGTACGACGTGTTGACGCCGCCCGGCTATTGCGATCGTGAGAAAGAACTGGCATATCGATTCGGTGATTTTTTCCTTTGGGAACAGATGCTTCGTCGTGCTGAATCGACGCACAAGCCGATCATTCTGTTGACCGAAGACGTAAAGGATGATTGGTGGCATAGGCACGATCACGAGATAGTTGGCCCACGGCCAGAACTCATCGATGAAATGCGTGAGCGCGCAAACGTCGCTTTTTACATCTACCGACCGACCGACTTCTTCGATCAGGTTGCGGGACGTCTCGGCCAGGATCTCGACGCCGACATGCTGTCGGAAATTCATTACGTCGGGAAGCGCCTAGAGCTCACGTCGGCGATCGAACGACTGGTGCACGAGAAAAGGCTCCTGGAGATCGCTGCGATAAACGCATACGACGACGTCGTTATGTCGCAATCAGCATTGGGGTCGGGCGAAGAATCCACCAGTCAACTGCAGGCACGGCTTTTTGGCGAGTACTCGGCCGTGCTCGACCGGATCAGGGCACAGCTGGCCGACGTAGAGGAACACCTCCGAAACCTCCGCGACGAGAACAACCAGTAGTCCCCAAACCGAGGACGGGCCGCAGGCCCGCCCGCAGGCAGAACCTCCTTCTCCTTTTCTTTCCTCTTCTCCCCAGACGTGGCATGGCCGCACGGCCATGCCTTCAATGATGTATTGGCCTTTGTTTCACGCAGTTGTTATTACTTTGCAGCCATGCCGCCTGACACTTGTCGAGCACTGTCAGGTGTGAAGGTGTTCGCTCGCCGGTTCAGCCCCGGGTGACTTTGTACCGACAGGTGACCACGCCCAACCTCGGTCAATTCCGCCGTGTTGAGCTCAGCCCAGCCGGTTGTCGAGAGCCGAAACGGCGATCGCCACCAAGAACGTCGTCCGTTTCCAGACTCCCACCGACAGAGTCACCATCCAGCGTCAGCGTGACAACATGCGTCAATCCAAGACATCGCGCACGGATAACATCGACCATTACGCGTCGTTTGGCGCCCATTGCGAGGCTTGTCCGTCGTGATGCGGTCTTCCGGTAGGTGGCGCCTTTGCAACACGCCAAAGAAATACAACGTTGGCACCGAGTGCAGCACCTTCGTGCTCTGCGCGAAAGCCCATGAGGCAGGCACTGAGTGCGAGGAGCGCCGAGGCCCTTCCTTTGAAGCCCTCGAAACTAGATCTCGCCAGACGCACTAAGCAGTCTCGAGCACGCTCGTTAATTGACGGGGTTCTGAGAAGTCCACCGAGTTAGAAGTGCACCAAGTGCGCATTGCTGTGATTAATCGATCGCGATCTCGTCGGCGCAATAGTGCGCTGCCCCAAGCCCAAGTTTCGTTGCCGTTCCGCTGTACGACTCGAATGGCCGTGTATTGGCGGATGTCGACGAACAGCTTCGGCTCCCATAAGCCTGGTTTGTCGACACGGACTTCGAGCACAGTTGCTGCGTCAATGCAGCTCGATCCAGCGAAGTCGACTAGTTCGAGACTGCGGCCGTTGATAACCATTCTCGTCCTAACGATTCTCGCCACTAGGACGCTCGTCGCTGAACCCACCAGAATGGTGATCGGAAAGAGTGCTTGCGCCCCTCCCATTGCCATGAGGACGGCCCAAACCACACTGACGCCAGGCAAAAGCATGCCCGTCTGCAAAGAGATGAACCACCAAGATTTAGCTGTGGTCTTGTCGCCTTGGTTCTTAAACATCACCACTGCTGCCCCGCTGCAGCGTTCACTGAGTAGCTGGTTATTTCGCTGCCGACGTACATTACGCCCTTTGGGTTCTGCCATTTGATGTAGCTCGCGTCGGCGCCCTTGAGCCCAGACAGATAGCGGCCTCCTGCGAAGAACGGCAGCGTTGTAGCCGCAGTAAGAGCCGTCTCGCCCGCAAATTGGCCATAGTTCGCTCGCCGGCTGTCCCACACCTTGTTCTTATAGGCGGAGGTTCCGATCGAGTTAGCTGTGCCAGCGACGATCAGGGGGACACAGGCGGCTGCCGCAGCGCCCGCCGTGCCGATCGTTGCCGCTCCGCAAGCAACCGTGCCCGCAACAGCGAGAATCCCAGAGCGATGCTGCCAGGTCCACCCTCCGGCTCGCTTCGCTCCACGACCCACGCTGCCCGCGTAGCGCGCCACTCGGGATGCATTGCCACTCACGTCGTTGCAATTGATGGGGTCCGCGTCGCAATAGTCATAGTCATTGGCAGACCCGCCCTCGACGGGATCAACTTCGAGAAAGCGGCCAAGGCCCGGCGCATACTGTCGAGCGCCCATCTCAATTACGTTGAGCGAACCCTCATGCTCGGTGCCACGTTGCTTTTGGCCAAGCCAGCCGTAGTCAAAGTTGCCACGGAGGTCATCTGCCGCAGCTGTAACTGCTTGACCGAACGGTTCGTAGTGGACCGTCGAGCCGATCTTGTTTCCACTCTGATCGGCTTGCGCAATCACGTCGCCGTGAATGTTTGAGTACTGCCACTTGGCTGTGCTTGGGCTTGTGTCGTAGTTGATGGTGCGACTCACGCCACCCATCAGCTGCACTGTCTTGTCGATTGTCGCGCCTGCTGTGGTCATCGTTGCCTCGGGCGAGTCGCTACTTGTTTGATAGCTGTAGCGGATTGTTGACAGCGCTGGACGCAGACTGACCGCTTGTCCAACAGACCATGCAGCAACATCAATACTGCCAACGATGTTTCCGGTGTTGCCCGTTGTTGTGTAGAGCTTGTCTGCCATCTCGCTCTCGGCGCGTGTGTCTGCGTTTCCAAGCGTTGAGTTGACTTGCCAACGCTCGGTAAAGCCTGATGGTTGACCAATGCCAGTTGCCTGCTTGGCACCAACGAAGCTGACAACCATCGTGTTGGGATTGTCGACGTTAACGCCGTAGCTAGCGGTGAAGGTTGCTGCTGCTGTCGTTGCGTATGCAGCACTGCCGTTTATTGGGTTGTCGCCATCGACACCTTTGTATGCAGCCATACCGCCCGACGCTTGTCGTGCACTGTCGAAAGTGAACGTGTAACTCGCGGGCTCAGCACCGATCACTTTGTGCCAATACACCGCAGAGCGAACCTCAGTGGATGCGGCTGTGTTCTGAAGCTCAGTCCAACCGGTGGGCTTTGTGATCGTCGAGCCAGATCCAGCGTTGACGACAACGTGAGCCAAGATGATGTCGCCAACGGCGGCACCAGATGGAACGTTGATCGCAAGCGACGAAGCAGTTGCTCCTCCGGTGTTAGCTGTAGTCGATGATCTAAGTGCGGGGACCGAAGTGACGTTGCGCTCGATGATTCTGTCGAGCACGTCACGCTTGTAGGTAACAACGTTGCCGTCAGATGTGGTGCTCATGTGACGATCGGTGATGTCGTAGGTCATCGACGTTCCGCCGAGCGCAATGGTGTTGCCATGCGTGTCGTAGTTGGTAGTGGCGTAACGACTGTCGCTGCTAGTCATCAGGCGATCTGCGGCGTCGTAGCAATACGACGTGTTAGTCGTGGTCGCTGCCGCCGTGTCGTAGTCGCTCAATGTTGTCCGGCTGCTGTTCTTGTAAGCGGGGTCGTAGTAACCAGTCGGGCAACCCGTTGGCGACGTGAAGCCGTACGTGTAGTTGTGACCCTTGACCTTTGCTGATGTCAGTCGACCAACGCCGTCATAGACAAAGTTGTTGTTTGACGGGTCGACATCGACTCCGTCAACCAACTGATTGACCACTCGCCCCGATTGGCTATAGCTAACCTCATCTGAGGCAAATGTCGTCCCGCTCTTTGCATATGTGACTGACTTTGCACGCCCGGCGAAGTCAGTTGCGATTGCCGCAGTGGTTCCGTTGCCGTTGTTACCCGTGCCTGATGGATAGGTGACGTTGGTCAGATCACTTGCAGAGTTATACGTCGCTGTGGCGACGGGGAGAATGTTTGACCCGTCATACCCCATTGACTGCGTAGCGAGACGCCCGAACGAGTCGTATGAAAACGATCGGTAGTCATGAACATCGGCATTGGAACTCGTGAGTGTGTGACCAAGTCGGTCGTACGTGTATGTGGTCGTCTTGGACAACGCATCTTTGTACGACGTCGTCCGACCAAGAAGGTCAGTCGCTGTTTCGACCGCGCCCGACGAATCCGACACCGTTGTCTTTAAGCGGTCAGCGGTATAGCTGTAGCTGACGGTGCGGGCCGAAGTTGAGCCCCAAGCTGGCAGCGCCACCGAGGTTACGCGGCCCTTGTTGTCATAAGCAGTGCAAGTCCAGCTGTCTGTACCCATACGATTACCGATCACCCGGCCACGCGCGTCGTAGACAAAGGACTCGACCCGACCTGCGGGGTTAGTGCGGGTCTTCATCTGGCCAAACTGCGCCGGCGCACCCGAACACGATGAAGGCGCTGACTCGTTGATGCCGTAGTACGTGTAGGTGTAGCTGGTACCGCCCGGCAGCTTTCGCTCTAGCGGGCGAAGGTACGTCGTTTCATAAGACGTGATGCTGGTGTAGTTGAGACCCGTTGGATCCTCGGTGCTTGACGTTGCAAGCCCGTTCGCAGGTTTGTCGTAGTAGGTGTTCGTGACTGACGCAGGAGATCCTGTCGTGGAGTCCCACTTTTTGCTCACCGTGGGAAGTCCGTAGTCGGGTGTCAGCACGTTGCCGGGCACGCCGCCCCACCCTGCATAGGGAGTAAGCCAAACAAGGCCACCATTCGGCGAGGTTGATCCACCTTGCCAGTCGACACGAATGCGATGTGAGCTGTTCGCAATGATGTTGTTGAAGGCAACGCTTAGCGGAGTTTCGCCAGTCCAACTACTAGCAACCAACTTGTCGTCAATGAACACACGCATGTCGGCACCCGTAGCGATGTCGAATTGGTAGTTGCCTGTGTTGCCAAGGTAGATGCGACCGGAAAGTCGCACAGACCAATCAGTCGTGCTGCCAAGCTGCGACGGTTTTGCCAGTCCAGTCGCTTGCAGTGCATTGGATCCGTAGTTTCCGTTCACAAACGAGCGGTACTTGATGGGGCCAATGAAGTTTTGGTTAACCCACCACGTTGCTGCGAGACCATTGTCGCCGCCTGTGAAGTTACTGTCATACGTCGTTGAGGTGCGCGGCACCTCTGGGTTCGTACAACTCCCGTTTGGTGTTTGGCCAGTGAAACACGATGCCCTTGCAGGGCCGTAGCTCTCGGTCAAGCGATTAGCAGCGTTGTAGATCATGGTGGTGAGCATCGTTGTGTTGGCATCGCCCGTGTCGCGCTTGACCGAAGTGACGTTGTCCTTGACGTCATATGTCGTGTACGTCGTCTTGGTGGTTGCATCGGTGTCTTCAACCACTCGACCGGCAAGGTCAAACTTCACATCACGAGCCCACGTCTGTGTTGACGGCGTCAATCCCGCAATCGTCAAGCGGGTCTGTCCTGTGCTGGAGACAGTCGGGGCTGACAAGTACGAATAGGCGTGCAGCGGCGTGTTGGCGCTGTCGCTGTCTGCACCCGTGGGCGAACTTGTTTGCAGGTAGGTCACCTGCCCAGATGGGTTATACGTAACAAACGTGCGGGTTGCATCACTGGCCTGGTTGACGCCAGCTGTATTTGCTGCCCAGTCTGCTTGCAGCGGCGATTGTGTACGGTTCAGATAGCCATTTGAATCGTAACCAAAGCTTGTGACTTCGTATCCGGGATCAACCACCGCAGCTAGATAGGTCACGTTGCTGTTTGTCACATAAAGCAGGTTTGTTTCCGTTCCGTCCCAGTACGAGATCTTGCACAAGAGTCCGTTCGGAACTTTGTTTGTGTATCCCGTAGGCAGGGTGAAACCGGGTGTGCAGCTGTTGCCAGTTCCGTAAGTCGTCCCGTCGGAGTAAGTGAAGTTGATCGCTCGCGAAGCAAACAGACCGTCTTGCACGCTGGCTACGCGATGGACACCGAGACCAGTCTGATAGGTGTAGTTGGGAGCTGCGGGGTTGGTGTCATCGAGGGAGCTGTTGACCGATGTCAACTCACCAGACGATGAGAAGATATAAAGCACGCCATCTTCCTCGGCCAAGCTAAAGGAGCCGTCGACATTGCGTGTAAGAACTCCGTTCTCACCGGCCGATGGCGTGTATCCCGAAGCAAGATCACCTGCTTTAGTCCTGACCCAACCATGCGCCCCGCCATCTGCGTCAATGGCAACGAAGTTGTCGCCGTTGACCTCTGCGCGCTCATACTGAAGACCGCTTGCTCCAGTGTTGGACAGTTGCCAACCCTGCGTTAGCGGGTTGGTGCCGGTAGACATCCATGTGGTGGGGACCAGGCCGCTGTAGCCGATCGCTGCGTCATACACCGTGAAGGAAAGGTTGGCGCTCCCTGTGCCGTGGAAGTACTCGATCTTTATAGGCGATATCGCGCCTTGAGGAACCGTGAGACAGTTGTTCGCTGACGTGTTGCCGGTTTCCACGACGACTGCAGTTCCAATCGTGATCTTTACGGGGCCATCACTTGTTGCGTAGAAGCACTGGTGATCCCACACCGGAGTTACGTAATAGCCGTCCCACACCGCACAGAAGTTTGTGTTCTCGATACCGCCACCGATGTCTGCCGTACCCCAGTTGAAGTTCATGGAGCTGTCGCGCTGAGTGATGTACGGCTGGGGCGAACGAATTCGAGAAGCAGTGTTGCAGCCCGGGTAGTAATGACCAATGAGACCATTGGTCAACGGCGCCTTTGAGTTGTACGTGTAGCTAACCCCGAGATCGCCGCCGACTGTCTTAAATGTTGGCGAGGCAACCGACATCGTTGCGTTACCGGTGGCAAGGTTCACGCCCATGGGCCCGAGTGAATCCATCGGACTGACAGACGACGAGCCAAGCCTGAGATTTACAGTGAAGTGCGAATACCCGGACCACGTAATCCAAGTCCCGTCGTAACTGCCGACATACCAAGTGTAAGTCGCCCCGTCTTGAAGCGCGCCTACCGGCACTTCCCACGTCGGCGTCGTTCGCCACCCTGAATTGATCACCTGCCCAATCTCTGGATCGTCGGTGTTAGACACACGAAACCAGTACTGCACTGTCTGACCATCAGCATCCGTAGCCACGCTTGACATCAGTTGCGGTGTTGCCGTAGCGACGGTGTTGTAGATCACAGGTGCATACGGTGTCGAGACAGTCGGTCGTGAGTTGTAGGTCACGCGAAGGTATGGGTACTGGCCACCGAGGCTTTGCTGTTCGGTGGCACCAAACGACCAAACGCCGGCGTCGCCGTGCGTGTCAAATGCAAGACCATTGTTGGTGCGCGCACCACTGGCCCACTGCGCAACCCATGACGTGATGTTCGTCGAGCTATAGGCATTGGTTGCTGGCGCTGTTGCGACGTGGTCGCCGTCGCTCGACGCGCAGTCGCCGTAGTGACCGGGTGCGCTGTTACGGGTAACGGTGGCTGCATTCCACGATGAAGACACGGGGTAGATGCACAACGGCGCTGGGCCTTGGGTGCGGTTGTAGACGAACAAGTTGAGGTAGCCCGAGATGATGTCTTTGCCGGCAATGCCTGGGGTCTTCAAGTTCAAGTAGGTGTAGTACTCATCTCCTCCTGGGACGACACCAGCAAGGTTTTGGTAGACGGGATAGGAGTACTGCGTACTTCCGTTGTAGGTGTTGTTCGGGTTGTTGCGCGATACATACGCGTCTGTTGACGGGTCGCCCGAAGAAGCCTGCGTGTCGAAATCAACTTGGGGGTCGATAACGACCGGATAGGTGGCCTTCTGTAGCCACTCCCAATCAGGGGTGACTTCAATTGCCCCGCCATCGGTAGAAAGCTTCACTGCCACTTTTGACTGCGACGGGCTGAGACTCGAATCCGTTGCGACACCCTGGGGAACAGAGAACACAGCTTTGCCATCGTCGCCCGTGAAGACGATGCG
This sequence comes from Acidimicrobiales bacterium, assembly GCA_044220495.1. Taxonomy (GTDB): domain Bacteria; phylum Actinomycetota; class Acidimicrobiia; order Acidimicrobiales; family JBBSGY01; genus JBGAQY01. The sequence goes on along the minus strand of JBGAQY010000007.1, from coordinate 79,529 downwards.
GCCGTCTTTGCCTTGCTCTGCCTTAAGACCCTTAGTGGAGATTGGGAAGGTGTAACTCGGTGCCGTTGCCGGCGCCGCCGAAAGAATGACGGACTCTTTTAGATGTGTGGCGAACGTCTGGTAGACAAACCGCGCGCCGTTCTCGTCGACATACGAAACCTCGTTGTTCTTTGATTCGGCCTTCGAGAGTTTCGAGCCAGCGATTCCGAATGACAACGAACGATCGCCGTCGGTGAGCCGAACAGCATCGTTGCCTTCCGGCGTAGTTTCAAACCGCAAATCAACTGGGCCGGCTGCGTTCTTGAGCAAACCAGTTTCGCCAGCGACAACTTTGTTGTCGATCTTCTGCCACTTGCCGGCTTTGTCTTTGAAGTTGATGTTCGACTGTGAATAGATCGCGGTGCGCGTGCCATCGTGATTGTCGTAGGTGTCGCTCGTGGCGTCTTGTTCGACAATCGTGCTCTTCTTCTCGTCGAAGTGCTCCTTCTCGCGATTGCTGTCGGCGGGTAAACCACCGCCCGGCGCAGGAGGATTCGTAAAGTCACCCTCTGGCAGTCCGAGTGCGCGCTTTGCCGGTGTCGCCGTTTCCAAAGCTTTGAGGTCGGTCCCCTTCTTCACCTCGGCCGCCGGCGCTTTCGTCGTCACCGTTGCCGCGATTGCCTGGACCGGCAAGAGGGTTATCGACGTGATCGCGGTGATGAGAGCAACTGCGAATCGTGCGAACCACTTCCTCAGGTCTCGCCTCGATTTTCTGCCACCTCCCAACGACTGCAAGTTGCGTATGTATGAACGGACGAGGCTGGAGAAGAGAGGCAATCTGAATCCTTCGGAAACGAGGAGCAATGAACTCTCGACTGCTTCAAACTGAACCTTGAAGCAATCTCACAGCAGGTTGTCACGTGAGCACGCTCAGTGCCGCCCAGATTGGACTCAATCTTGCGAACTGACGGCTCATAGATATGAGCCGGACGCCTTACAGAAGTGAGCCAGCTGGACGTCCCTTGCTCTCGGGGAGCGATTCGTATTTAAGGGCAGACCGCCAAGTGGTCGTGAAATCGCACTGCTTCGGAGTCGCCAAAAACCAATTGGCTACACTTTTGGCTACACCTGTTCGGGAGTGGCCTCACGAAGTGGCCCCTGAGCTGGACCTTGGAGCCCGAGAGGAGAATCGAACTCCTGACCTACGCATTACGAGTGCGTTGCTCTACCGACTGAGCTACCCGGGCGGGACATGTGGAAGAAAGACGAATCTGACGTCAGCATCCGCCGTTTCCTGAGCCGCCATCTTAGGCAGACGCCCAAGCGGGGCGTGGAGACGTCGGCCTGGTCTGGGGTCAGCTAGGCGACATAGCTCCGCAGCGCCTCACGAATGACTTCGCTCGCATTCTTGTGCTCCTTCTCAGCACGCTCCTCAATTGCCGCGCGCAGCTCTGGGTCAAGACGCACAGGGAAGACTTCCGCTGCCGACGAACCCATCGCTGGCCGGCCGACGCGCTTCTTCAGTTGGTCGACTTCGTAACCCTCCTCCGCTTCTGCAGCGAGAGCTTCAATCTCGGCTTCACTCACTACCTTTCCCTTTGAAACGTTCTTCTTTGTCATCAGTCATCACCCCCAAATTGTTCGAGAAGTAGTGCGTACTTCGGACGCATCTTCATTGCGTGTATCGCCATCGATCGGCCGTCATCAAACTCAAGAGTGACAATTTCAAGGAAATTGTTAGCCCGATCTGGGCCGAGATGCAGGATTCGCCTTGGCTTGTCATCTTCAATCTCGATCGCCACGACCTCCATACGGATGGCATGTCGAATATCTTCATCTGCCACCCCGTGCTTTCGGGCCGATTTGTGTAACTGCACTTCCAATATCGTAATACGAAATCGTCCTCAGCCAAAGATAACTTGAGCCAATTTTCTGCTCAGCGCCGCACTCATGGGGAACCGACGAGACTCGCCGAGGTTCGGTCAGCACCCCTGAGCGCCACACAGACGGGGCAAGGTCGCGTCAGGTGGGCCCTTGGTTTCCCTTGTCGTCAACCTCCCGTTAACGACAGTTCGCATCATAATACGCACTACCGTGGATGGCTTCGTGGAGTCCCGTCCACGATTTTTGAAGGGAACTTTTTGTTATGCATCACAGCAACGAAGCGAAGAGAAAGCGTCACCTCAAGGCAACGGCAGCAGTTGTAGCGGCCGCGGCAATCTCAATTGGAGGAATGTCTGTAGCCGCCGCCTGTGGTGATCGAAATAGCAACTTCGATGGCACCAACATCTCGTCGGTCGACAGAAGCTCGCTCAGCGCCGACGCGTTGGCTTCGATCAAAGAGCTGCGTGACTCACAACGCGCTGAGCTCAAAGAGAAGAAGGATGCGCTCAAGGAGCTGAAGGAGTCGGGAGCTTCACAAGAAGCGGTCGATGCCGCACGCGCCGAACTGCGTGAGCTCAAGGCATCACAACGTGAAGAGCTAAAGGCGTTGATCGAGTCGTTTGCCCCCGCCGACTCGACTGATGACAACTCAACCGATGAGACGCCAACGACACAGGTGCCGGAAGAAACAACGACAACAACGCAGCCGAGTGACGACGGCACGGTTGATCAAGGCAAGGGCGACGAACCCACCACGCCAACCACTGTGATGCCTGCCGACGAAGGCAACAGCAGTCCGTCAACAACCGTTGCGCCTGAGTCGAGTGAACCAACAACCACAACAGTTGATCCACAAGCGCCCGCTGAAGACACCACTGCTACAACAACCGTGAGCTCAGCCACCTTGTATCACCGCTGAACCTCAACAAGCTCGAACACGCCCGGCTCGATGGCCCTGAGCCGGGCGTGTTCGCGTCACTACGTCGACAGTTCAATGACCTCTGCATGCTCGACGAACGAGCAAAGCGTGTTGACAAGGCGCGCTTGCTGAGGTGTGCGACACGCGACAGTCAAGAGCTCTTGACTCCCGACCAACACAGCGAGGCACCGTGCACGCGACACCGCAACGTTGAGTCGATTGCGACTGAACAAGAAGTCAATGCCGCGAGATATGTCTTCGGCAGATGACACGGCCATCGAATAGAACACGACAGCAGCTTCCTGCCCTTGAAACTTGTCGACAGTGCCGATGCGCGCACCGTCGGGCATCACCGCCTTGAGCAACAACACCTGCGCGTTGTAAGGCGCCACTATCAAGATGTCGTCAAGCGTGATCGCACGCGTGCTTCCGTCAGAGTCGACCCACGTTCGCCCCACCAGTGCCGCAACACCAGCGGCGATCGCGTGCACCTCTTCGATCGAACTGGTGCGATTTCCCATGTGAGCAACAGGCAAATAACGAAGGCCTGTGCCGCCCCACGGAGAATCGGCAACAACTCGTTGTGAAGCACATGCGGATACTGACTTGAGGCGGGCGTCGTAAAACGCTTCCGACACAAACGAACACACGTCAGGATGCATGCGCCAGCTCGTGTCGAGCAATAAACCAAGATGGGCGGGCATTGTTTGATGCTCACCTAACAAGTGTTCGAGTGATGACTTCTCAGCGCCGTCAGGGTGCACGCCCTTAGAAGGCTGCGCCAACTGTTGAGGGTCGCCCAACAACACGATTGATTTCGCCGACGTACCAACAGCAAGTACATCAGCCAATGACATTTGGCCGGCCTCGTCGACAATCAAGACGTCGAACGCCTCGCGCAACTCGGCTCGTGAGAACAACCAAGCCGTTCCGCCGACTACATCAACCTCGTGACCCTGCATGGTCGCAGCAATTGTCTGATTGTCTTTCGCTAACAAGAAGTCGTCGTGCGCGCACGACTCGCCCTCTTTCGGCTTTTGCATGACACGCACGTCAACGCCAGCGCGCTCCGCGTGCTCGGCGATCGCGCACAGCAGGTTGCCGACAACCTTATGACTTGTGGCTGTTACTCCAACGCGCTTACCCGAGCGAATCAAGCGCAACACCATCTCAGCGCCTGTGTACGTCTTGCCTGCACCCGGCGGACCCTGAATTGCTAGATATGAATCATCAAGGTCGTCGACCAACTCACACGCAGCATCACCGATCGACAGACTCGCACTTACCACCGACTGAATTGTTCGACCCGACACCAGACGCGGCGTTCGACGCATCAACAAGTCACATAGCGCACGGAACTTCTCAGTCGCATCGAAGCCGTTAGCGGCTACCCAGTGGCCAATCTCGATCAATGCCGCTTGTTGCTGCGCATGAGTAACTGGTTTGGCAGGGACCAACGATGTTGGATGCGGAGTTGAACTTCCGCCACTGCGCTTGAGATCAATGGTGCCGTGTTCGCTGTCTACAGCAACAATCACGCCGGCGGGCTTGCGCGTGTGCGGATCAACAGGCGAGCCATTGATGATCTTGTGTTCCTGGCCTGGATCAAACGAGTATCGATACACCAATGACTGCTTGACCTGTCCGACAACACCCTCGTATTCGAGACCACTCAAAGCATCTCGGTCATCGAATAGCTCGGCGTCGCTCAAGTCAAGCAACCTGAAGTGATTCCACCACTCTGACTTTGCTTCGCGCCGATGCCACTCGAGCAAGCGCGCCAGCAGCCGAGTTGTCTGCTGTTCATGGGAGCCGCCCGATTCAGGCAACTCTGCACACAGCAGCTTGTCGAGCTCGTCTATCTGCTCGTCAAGCTTCGACACTGCGGCTGAAGCCGTTGTCGCCTCGTCAATAAAAGGAAGTTCACCGAACTGCTGCTGCGCTTCGGCTCGTCGCTCTTCTAGCCAGTTGCGCAGACCAAACGTTGATTCGCAATCGTCGCGGTTGTATTGCTCGATGTCGTCGAGGATCTTCTGATCGCCAACTTCCAACCACGTCTCATACGCAACGATGCTCTCGCCGCCACCCACAACCTCGGTGCCGCGACTGCCCATGTAAAGCGGCTCTAACTTCTTGATTGAGTAGGAGTCTTGCGACACACGCACGGTTTGACGAACGATTCGATATAGGTCGACAAGCACGTTCTCGCGTTGCAACGCGTCGACCTCGACTTCACGCGTGCCGTGGCGCGCTGACAGTCGTTGTATGGCCGACAGCTCATAAGGGGCGTAATGGTAAATATGCAGATCGGGATGCTGCGCACGTCTCTCGACAACGAAGTCGATAAAGGCTTCAAAAGCGCGCTTCTCGCTCGCCGTGTCGTGCGCCCACCACGAGTGATAGCGAAGACCATCATCGAATTGTTCGGTCACGCCAAACAGGTACTCAATACCGCGCTCACCGACGTAGGGATCGCCCTCCATGTCAAAGAACAGATCGCCCTTTGACGGCGGAGGCAATGTCGCAAATCCACGATCACCCGCACCGGGCTCGATCAATTCGTAGGCAACGACTCCGCTTTCGCGTTGAGCGGCTTGCAGACGCGCTTGCGAATGCAACTTGGCCAACGTGCTCTCGCTGATGCCGCGCACAAACGGCGCGTCAAGAGAAGCGAGCTGGGCAAGCGTGAACACCCCACTCTCATTGAGTTTGAGTGTTTGGTGTCGACCCATGTCGGCAACTAGCGACAAGTGATCGTCGGCGACGCGTTGCGCATCGCAATTGTCAGCCCAGCGACAGATGGCGCAATGCGCAACGGGGTCGGGGTAGGTGGCGGTCTGCTGTTCAACTCGTTGCTCGAAATCGCGCTTGATCGATCGGTAATACGAGTCAAAGTCAAGCGTGTCGAAAGTCACGCGCTCGGCAGTGCCGAGTATCAAATGCATCTCTGCCGGCATTCGCCCTTGCAGACGAGCAACGTGCTCTGAATAGTTGGCAATCTGCAACAACGCTTCGACTTTCGCGTGACGCGCAAGCTTGGCATCGCTTACTTCATACGAGAACGAACCAAGATCACTTGGCTTATCGACACGTTCGAGAAAGTCAGCCTGTCCGCGCCACCGTCCGTCAAAGAACGTGGCGTGGTAAATGACATCGACACCACTTCGCATTGCATCAAGCGTTTGCCGCTCGGCTTGCTCGAGAGCTGCGCGACCAGCACTGCGCGTCTTTATCTCGACAACGGAACGACCAGACGCACTTAACGACTTCAAATACTCAGCTTCGTGTTCAGCACTGCGCCTCAACAAAACTTCTAGTGCAGGGTCTGGTTCGCCATCGCGCTGGACTTCACCGAAAGCCACTTGACGCTCAACGGCAACAAGGTGGTCGCACAAAACCGACTCAGCCAGATCAGTCGGACTCAGTACGAGAGATCCATCGATGAGCTGCACAGCAGACCTAGTTCGAACCGTCTAACGAGAGCGAGATGTCGACCAACATGCGCTGCAGCAACAACAACTCGGCGGGATTGAACAACAACGATTCATTAGCTGTCGTCACCGCGGCCAATGCGCCTTCAAGTCGCGTAGCTGCACGGGCGTCGACAGCATCGACAAAGCGCCGACGAACCTCTTGAGCCAAAGTGGCGAACCCAGCGCGCAGCTCATCGGCGCGCAATCGGCGCTGTTCACGTTTGTGACGCGTCTCGAGATCTTTTGCGGCACCGGCACCCAGTTTCATCTCTTTCGACTTTGCCTTGATCTCTGTCTGCTCGACTACTTGCCGAGCGACGAGAGGTTCTGACGCGTGATCGAGTGCCGCAGCAATTTCGTCAGCTATGCGAGCAACGGTTGCACCCGTACCGTCGAGACGCGAAGGAATGTTTACCCACAGCTCGTGACGCGCCGCCACCGCATCGTCAGCCGCCAGCAACCGAGCGCGCTCGAGATTGCCGAAGGCTGACTCAGCAGCAAGGGCAGAACGCTCAGCCGGAAAACCTTCAGCCAGCAGGGTTCGCTCGATCAACTCAGCTGGAAGGGCAGCGAACTCAACCTTTACGCAACGACTAGCAATCGTCGTCAACTCTTTGGTCAATGAGTCGGCGAGGATGACAAAGATCGTTGACGGCGATGCTTCTTCGATTGTCTTCAACAGAGCCGGAGCAGCCTCGTCGACCAGATGAAACTCGGTGAGCACGAGAACCTTGCGTTGCCCCTCAATCGGACTGCGCGCGGCAAGACGAGCAATCTCGCGCGCCTGAGCAACATTGATCGACGCACCTTCACGTTCAACCGTCACAACATCAGGGTGTACGCCATGCAGCGCGCGCTCATCTTGCAGGAGCGCAGCTGCGAACGCATTCGCAGCGACGCGCTTGCCCGAACCAGCCGGACCTATGAACAGATACGCGTGCACCGGCCGACCCGCAGCTGCTCGCAGGTGCTCAACAGCCCGCTCTTGACCAACAACTGACGTAAAAGGATCTTGCACGGCCCCATCTTGCCCCAGCACAGCGACAAACAAAGTCGACAGAAGGGGGGCTAGCTATTCAGGAACGGCTCGACAGCTGCCCACACACGCTCAGACACAACCTCGATCCGTCCGCTGCCGTCGATGACTCGCCAGCGTTTCGGATCGGCCTCGGCCATCGCCCGGTAACCACGCAGCACCTTGTCTTGCAGGGCAACACCCGACGCCTCGTAGTGATCCATGTCTTCGGCACGAAGTTTGAGACGCGCTGCACTCTCTTCAAAAGGAACCTCGATCAGCAAGATCACGTCAGGCCAAACCGACCGCATTGCCCAATCAGCGATGTGGTGGAGCTCTTCAACGTCGAGGCCGCGTCCGTAACCTTGGTAGGCGAAGCTCGAATACGCATAGCGATCAGTGACAACGTGACGCCCAGAAGCAAGGGCTGGCTCGATTACCTCGTCTATGTGCTCAGCGCGATCGGCCATGTAAAGCAAGGCCTCAGCGCGATCAGAGACATGCTCTATCGACGGGTCAAGGGTGAGTTGGCGGATCTGTTTACCGAGCGGAGTGCCGCCCGCCTGACGGGTAAGCACTGCGTCGATACGTTCTGCCAACAAACGCGATTGTGTGGATTTGCCGTTGCCGTCGCCGCCCTCGAAGGCAATGAGTTTGCCCCGTGTCGTCAAGCCTCGGTCTCGGCGCTTTCTCTCAGGCCCCGACCCAACGAACGAGTCGCCAACAATCCGGCCAACAACAAAATCAGACCACCAAACCAGAATGTGAGCCGTACGCCTTGCGTTTCAATGTGAATGTCGCCGAGATCAAAGGCGCCGCCCCACAACCTGTCGGCAAGTGATCCAAAAGCAACAGCAAGAAGCGGCGCCGCAACGAGCGCGAGCAAGATGCACGAGCGCGTCACGGTGTAGAGAGTTGCAAACACTCGGCCGCGCATTTCGTCGATGGTGTTCACCTGAACGCTCGTGTAACCAAGCACGTAAACGCCACCGCCAAACAGTCCGAGAATTCCTGTACAAATCACTGCAGCAGTAAGGCCAGTCATGCTTGCCGCAATGAGCAGCGAAGCGCCCGAGCCAAAAATGGCAGCTAGGAACATGCGGTCAACATTCAGACGCTTTTGCACGAGTGTGATCGCCATGACACCGATCGCCACACCGGTGCCGAGGCCCGTCAGCAACAAGCCATAGCCAGCACTGCCGGCATCAAGAGCAACGTCAGAGAAGCTCGGGCCCAAGGGCACAACCATGGCACCACCAATAAGGCCGGTTGCCAAACCAATCATCACTGAACGAACACGCGCATTCGTCTTTACATAACGCAGCCCCTCGCGCGCTTGGGCAAAGCCAGCACCCGCGCCTTTGATCGTGCCAGCTTCAGTTGTACGCACACGCTTTGAGGAAGGAATGGCAAGCGTGGCAATCACGGCCGCAGAAATCAGGTAGGTGAGACCGTCGAAGTAAAGCGCAACCGACTCGTTGTTGAGATTGAGCGAATGAAACCAAGTCGAGTTGCCTGTCCACTCAGGAACCTTGGCAAGCAACGCAAACAAACCTGGTGCAATCAACAGAGGGCCATATGCCGCAGCGATCGAAAGTGAATTTGCCGAAGCGAGAAACTCTGGCTTGACCAAATTGGGAACCGACGCCTCTTTCGCCGTCGACCACATGAGTGTCAACAACTCGAGCACAAGCGACGCGATGAAGAGACTGATGAGGTTGTCTACAAACGCAAGCGAGCACAGCACAATCGCGCGACCAAAGTCACACAAGACCATGATCGTCTTGCGGTTGAAGCGATCAGCAAGAACCCCAGCAATCGGTGAGAAGAAGAAGCCGGGTACCAAACGCGCGGCGAGAACAAGACTCACACCACCAAGACCGGCAACACCGCCACCACCTATGCGGTTAGCGATTGCGGTGATCGCGACAAGGCCGATCCAGTCGCCAAGCGACGACGCCAACTGCGAGAACCACAAGCGGCGAAACGCAGGAGAACCAAAGACCTTTATGTCGCGCAACTGTTCCTTCCCGGCGCCCTCTCGCGAACCTCGACTTCTTGACTTCCGAGCCGAACGAGCGCTGCCATCTCTGAGGTCAACAACAGCTTCGTTCCCCGCCGGCGGCCCACGAAACGCGTGTACTGCTTTGCGAGTCTGGGGTCGAGTGGGCACGTCCCAAGGCTACGCAACCGCAACCAAACCGGCGGGAACCCTCGCTGAATATTTCAGGGTCTTACCGAAACCTCATTGGGTCAGTCGGCACTGACTTCAGACTCGACATCAGCATCGGTTTCGCTGCTAGCCGTCGTCTTCTTTGCGGATGATTTCTTCGTTCCAGCCTTTTTAGCTGCGGTTTTCTTGGCCGCAGTCTTCTTGGCTGGCTTTTTCGCGGTCGATTTCTTGGCAGTGGCCTTCTTGGCAGTCGCCTTCTTTGCCGCTGTCTTCTTTTTCTTGGGACCAGCCGCCCGGCGGTCAGCCAACAACTCGATGGCGCGCTCGAGCGTCATCGACTCAACACTCTCGGCTCGTGGCACCGAAGCATTCGTCTCACCGTCGGTGCAGTACGGCCCAAACCGGCCCTCTTTGATGACGATCGGACGCTCGCTGTTGGGATCCATCCCCAATTCTTTGAGCGGCGCTGCTGCCGTCTGCCCACGACGAGTCTTGGGCTGGGCGAAGATCGCCTGCGCTTGTTCAAGCGTGAGCGTGAAAAGCAGCTCTTCTGACTCGAGACTGCGACTGTCAGCACCCTTCTTGATGTAGGGCCCGTAGCGGCCGTTGAGCGCAGTGATCTCTTCGTTATCAGTGGGATCAACACCGATCACTCTCGGCAATGACAACAAACTCAAAGCGTCTTCAAGAGTGAGTGTCTCGGGGCGCATTGACTTCAGAAGCGACGCCGTGCGCGGCTTCTCTTTTGCCTTCGGATCAGGATCGAGCTCGCCGACCTGAACGTAGGGTCCAAAACGACCGGCGCGCACATAGATCGCAAGACCAGTTTCAGGATCAGGACCCAAGTTGCGCTCTTTCGAAAGCTCGAACAACTCTTCGGCTTTTTCGACAGTGATCTCATCGGGAGCAAGGCCCTCGGGTACAGCTGCGATCTCGTCGCCACGAGCAACAACAGCGCCGCCCCAACGAACCCGAATGACTATTGGCTCACCCTTTAGATCATCGCCGAGCGGAATCGTGTTGAGCTCGCGCGGATCGATCTCTTGGATGCGATCGTTCGACACAAGCGACTTGAGACCGGGTTTTCCGTTGCCAAAGTAGAACTTGGTCAGCCACGGCACGGTGTCTTCTTGTCCGTTGGCAATCTCGTCGAGCTCGTCTTCCATATGCGCAGTGAAGCCATAGTCAATGAGTGTCGAAAAATGCTCTTCGAGCAATCGCACAACCGAGAACGCCACGAAACTCGGGACGAGCGCGCTGCCCTTCTTCCATGCATAACCGCGGTTTTGAATCGTGCTCATGATCGACGCGTACGTAGACGGACGACCAACGCCCATTTCTTCGAGCGTCTTAACGAGCGATGCTTCGGTAAAGCGCGCTGGCGGCGAAGTGACGTGACTCTTGGCCGCAAGACCTGCGTTGCCTTCGAGATCAACATCGGCGAGGCCAAGCGAGTTACCAACCGCCATCTCAGGAAGCACGACTTCGCGATCTTCTAGCGCTGCATCGGGATCGTCGGCACCTTCGACATACGCACGCATGAACCCGGGGAACGTGATGGTGCGACCCGACGCAGAGAACTCAGCGTCTTCACCGTCTTTGGGTGAACCAACAATGCGAACGGCGAGGCTCTGGCCCTTTGCGTCAGCCATCTGTGACGCAATCGTGCGCTTCCAGATCAGGTCATAAACCTTGGCCTCGTCGCTTGCCGGCCCGACCTCTTTGGCAACAGCGTCGGGCGACCGGAACGAATCGCCAGCCGGACGGATTGCCTCGTGCGCCTCTTGCGCGTTCTTGACCTTCTTTTCGTATCGACGCGGAGCATCAGGCACGTACTCAGGGCCGTACATTGAGCGCGCTTGCTCACGCGCCGCAGTGAGCGCCTGCTCTGACAAAGTTGTCGAGTCAGTACGCATATAGGTGATGTATCCGCCCTCATAAAGGCGTTGCGCTGCCTGCATTGCGCGACGCGAAGTGAAGCGCAACTTACGCCCCGCCTCTTGCTGCAATGTCGAGGTAATGAAAGGCGCGTATGGCTTGCGCGTGTAGGGCTTTTCGTCAACCGACGTAACGGCGAAGGTGGCATCGCGCAGTTGAGCGACGAGCGACTCGGCTTGGTCGCCGTTGAGTACTAGAGCGCCGGGCTTCGTAAGTTCTCCGTCTTCGCCAAAGTCTTTGCCGGTTGCGAGCTTTTGTCCGCCGAGGCTTACGAGGCGAGCGGAAAACGGGGTGGCCGGTTGGCTTTGCACCTCGTCAAATGTCGCCGAAAGATCCCAAAACTCCGCGCTGCGAAAGCGGATGCGAGCGCGCTCACGCTCGACCAAAATGCGCGTCGCAACCGACTGAACGCGCCCCGCCGACAAACCCTGTTTGACCTTGCGCCACAAGATCGGGGAAACCTCGTAACCGACCAGACGATCGAGGATGCGCCGACCTTCTTGCGCGTCAACGAGATGACGGTTGAGTTCTCGCCAGTTTGAAACGGCGTTGTCGATCGCAGATTTGGTGATCTCGTGGAACACCATCCGTTTGACGGGAATCTTAGGGTTGAGCACCTCGAGCAGGTGCCACGCAATGGCTTCTCCTTCTCGGTCTTCATCGGTTGCGAGATAGAGCTCGTCGGCGTCTTTTAGAAGCGCTTTGAGCTTGGTGACCTGTTGCTTCTTTTCTTTGGACACGACGTATAGCGGTTTGAAGTCGTGTTCAACGTCGACACCAAGTCTGCTCCACGGCTCTGCCTTGTAGGCAGCGGGGATATCAGAGGCGTCGCTCGGAAGGTCACGGACATGGCCAATCGACGACTCGACGATGAAGTCGGAGCCCAAGAAACGGGAGATCGTCTTGGCTTTGGCTGGGGATTCGACAATTACAAGAGGCTTAGACACGTTGGCCATACCCTTGCATAGAAGAATGCCCGCCTCGGCGAACTACCCTGTGAACGTGCATTTCCTCGAACCCAGCCACTTGATCGAGACATTCGGATCCATTGGGACCATTCTCATCATCTTTTCTGAGTCTTGCTTCGCCTTCTTCTTGCCCGGAGACTCTCTCCTATTTACCGCCGGTCTGCTTGCCTCGCAGGGCAAACTGAACATTTGGGTCATTGCGGTCGGCGCTACCCTCGCCGCCATTGCCGGCAACCAGGTCGGTTATGTCTTCGGCCGCAAGGCGGGCCCGGCACTCTTCAAGCGCCCCGACTCGCGCTTCTTCAAGCAGGAATACCTCGAAAAGGCCGAGCACTACTTCGCAAAGTACGGACCAAAGACAATCGTTCTCGCACGTTTCATCCCCGTTGTTCGCACCTTTGCATGCATCGTTGCTGGCGCCGGACACATGGAGTACCGCAAGTTCCTCACCTACAACGTGATCGGCGCAATCCTCTGGGGTGGCGGCGTCACGATGGCGGGATGGGGGCTGGGTCAGTCGCTGCCCGACGACTTCAATGTCGACAAATATTTGTTGCCGCTCGTTGCGGTGATCATCGTTCTGTCGTTGATCCCAGTCGGCATCGAATACGCACGTTCGCGACGCACACCCAAGCAGGCAACCACAACGCCGCCGCCGTCTGAGTCAGAGCTCGAAGAGCTCGTTAACTAGCTCGTTTATCTAGAGCGCTACAGCTCTTCGGCACGCTCGCAAAAGATCGTCATGCGCAAGCGGGTTCCGGTTGGCACTTCTTCGATCGCGATTTGATCAACAAGGGTGTCAATAAGGGGAAGACCCAACCGGCTTGCTTGGCTTTGCTGAGCTTCGGTCAACAAACCGTCTGCCAATGCTGGGCCCGAGGTTGCCCGTTCGAAGTGCTTGCCTTTGCCATCGACGACAACAGCAAGTGAATCGTTGGTGCCCTCACAAGCAATGGTGACCTTGCCTTGACTCGACGAATCTTGCGTAGCCATCGCAACAATGCACGCTTCGGATAACGCAAGCTTCAAGTCGTCGAGCTGGGTGTCGGTTATCTCATAGCGATCGTCAGCAATTGAAGAGACAACGAGTCGCGCAAGTGAGACGAACTCAGGTGTGGCAGGCAACTCGAGTTCGGCCAGACGCATGACGATGCCTATTGACTGCCGACAGCTGCATCGACGGAGTCGAAGATCGAAAACACTTTCGTCAAGCCCGTGATTTCAAAAACTTTCAAGATGCGGTGTTGCGTGCACACGAGCTGCAAATCACCTTCGTGACTGCGCAGTCGCTTGAGGCCACCCACCAAAACACCAAGACCGGTTGAATCCAAGAAATCGACACCTTCAAGATCAACAACGATCTGATAGTGACCCTCGCCGGCAAGCTCAACGAGCTTTTCGCGTAAACGTGGTGCGGTGTACACATCGACTTCGCCGCGAACGGTGAGGATGCTGTACCCGTTCTTCTCAGTTACTTCAAGACCCAGGTCCATAGCTCCTCACCGTAGCTGCTATTTGCTCGCCGTGAACGGTGTGCTTGGGTCGATTTCAGCTTCGACCAGCATCGATGCCCGACCTTCGACCTTGGGTTCGAGCAACACACGCTGGGTGAACGGGAACACCACACGAGACGTAAATGACGTGCGTACAGTGACCATTTTTGGTGACCCCGACGGTTTCGAAACGACGACCGCTAGGCGCTCAGACGGAAGGCCTGTCGCACGCCGAGCCGCTGCCGCCCCGACCCCGTTTTTGGGGTCGACGGCGGCAGCCCGTGCTCCTTCTCGCGCGGCTTGTGTAACCGCAAGTTGATCGAGCATCACCACACCAACTTGCACGATCAACAGCAAGAAGATGGTGAGGATCGGAAGCGCGAGAGCGAGCTCGACAGTGGCCGAGCCCGCTTGACTCTTTCGCATGACTAGCGGTCGCTGAGCGCTGTTGCGTGCGCAAGCACAGCGTGCAGTAAGTCGCCGATGCCCTTGTCGAGCAAACCACCGGTAATCAATCCGAAAACGCAAAGCGCAAGGGCAACCGCCACAAGGACAGTCACGCCGTACTCGGCTGTCTGCGAACCTCGTTCGGTTCGGCTGGCAATACGGTTGTTGATCGACACCCACGTCTTTGTGGGCGCGTCGGCAATGGTTGAGATAACAGTCGTTGACATTGATGGAACTCCAAACTTCAGAAAAGCGAAGAGGCCAGCGACCCATAAGAGCTGGCTATCAGTGGCGCTACCGTCAGTAGCGCGAAGGCGGGCAATATCAAGCCCGCGACCGGGAAGAGAAGCTTTATGGAAAGTTGCTTCGCAGCTCTTTCCGCTTGCCACTCTTGCGAAAGTCTCGACTCGTGAGCTAACCGCTCAAGAGTCGCCGACAGCGACGAACCATAGCGCTCGCACGCAGCGAGGCCGGCAACGAGCGGCCGTACCGACTCGCACGTACGCGCAACCACCTCATCGAGCGCATCAGCCATGCGTTGACCTCGATCGACTTGCGACAAGGCTGTCTTCAGCTCGTCTGCCAGCGGGCCAATGCTTCGGTGCGCCACCGCTCGGGTTGCCATCGTCACGTTGAGACCGCTCGACACGCAAACGCCGTAAAGGTCGATCGCCATTGGCAATTCGCGTTCGATGTCACGAATGCGCTCTCGCTGTCGACGTCGATGAGTGAGCCAAGGTTGGAACGCAAGCCAGACAATGGCCAACCACAAGAGCTTTGGAAAGAAGTAACCAACCGACACCAAAACACAAACAGCACGCCCCATGAACTCAATCGACTCGTCGGCAAAAGAGTGATGCTTCAGGACGGGAATCAAGTGCAGCAATCGGTTCACGTGCTTGCCGATAATGCGATCGGGAGTGCGCTTGTAAACGATCTTTGGACGGTCAGGCGAGCGTCGCAACGCTCGCACACGCGCTACCTGCGGACTCGTTAGTGCTCCCCAGATCGCAAGGCCATACGCACCGACACCGAGCGAAATACTGAGACCCGTGTTCATGAGAACGACCTTCTAATCATCTGCGCCATGACGAACGCACCAATAACGTCGAGCAAGACACCGACGACGAAAGTCGTCGCACCCACTGACGTGTGAAACATGAAGTAGCGAGCGTCAGCGCTAAGCACGAGCACTGGTCCGCTAATGACGGCGGGCAGAATCGTCAGCGCAAACGCCGAAGCCTTTGACTCAGTCGCAGCAGTCTTCGCGCGTGTGCGAGCGTCGAGTCTCTGCCTAACCGTTGCAGCAACCCCGTCGAGCGCCTTTGCTTGTGCGCCACCAGTTTCGACCGCAAGCGCCATCGCCGCAGCAGTGAGTCGCACACATCGCAGCGGACGCCTAGTTGCCCACGCGTCGAGCGCTTCAACAACGCGACGGCCTTTGTCGATCTCACGACACATGAGCGCAAAGTCACGGCCCGACATGCCAACCTGAGACGACGATACGTCGTGCATTGCGACCACTAAGCCGGCTCCTGAACGCAGGCTCGCAGCCATGGCATCGAGAGCAAGGGGAACGCTGGCTTCGTAGAGATCTCGCTCGCGTTGACGCAAGTATTTGTACGTCGCCGGCACAGCGATGATCTCGACAAGTACCAAAACAAACGCCGGCACTGCACCGACGAACGCCACCATCATGATTGGCCCTACTAGCAGTGCACCAAGAATCGGAAGTGTCAGCGTAAGAATGCGTTCGTCGTCAACCGGCGACAGACGTTTGCTCAAACGGCGTAAGACCCTCCGCAGCGGCGACTGCACATTCTCGTGTGGTCTGTTGTGCATAAGACGCGAACGCGTTGCTTGGGCAGCACGCGCTGGCCCAGCCGTCTGCACAACCACTGCCACTAGTACGACAACCACTGCCGCAAGCACGCCAATCGACGTTGCTGTCATTTCGACTCTTCACCTCGTCTAGCTAAACGTTGTAGGTCGGCAACGACGCCTTCGCTCGTCGCAATCACCCTGGTAGACGGACCTTCGTGGGTGTTGATGACCTCGGCCACTTCAACAACTCGACGCTGTCCGTTCGACAAGCGCGCAATCTGAATAACAAGATCGATGGCAGCAACAACCTGCTGGCGCACCGCCTCGAGCGGTAGATTCACTCCACTCATCAGCACCATGGTTTCGATTCGCCGCAA
The DNA here is from genome assembly GCA_044220495.1 of Acidimicrobiales bacterium. GTDB lineage: Bacteria > Actinomycetota > Acidimicrobiia > Acidimicrobiales > JBBSGY01 > JBGAQY01. The sequence goes on along the minus strand of JBGAQY010000007.1, from coordinate 63,039 downwards.
CGCGTCAAGCGGGCTGTTTGCATGACACGTCGACATTGATCCTTCATGGCCAGTGTTCATCGCTTGCAACATGTCAATCGCTTCGCCACCACGCACTTCGCCGACAATGATTCGATCCGGACGCATTCGTAGAGCGTTTCTAACGAGATCGCGCAACGTGACTTGACCCATGCCTTCGCTATTTGCCGGACGACTCTCAAGCCTCACTACATGACGCAAGGGAAGGCGAAGTTCAGCAGCATCTTCAACAGTCACGATGCGTTCGTTTGTGTCAATCACTGATGCAAGGGCGTTGAGCAGCGTTGTCTTGCCGGCACCAGTTCCTCCGCTAATCAAGATGTTGCGTCGCGTGCGCACCGCTGTTGCCAGCAGCTCTCCAACGCTGTCGTCAACGATCTCGCTCATACCGATCGCACGCGCACCGAACTTCCTGATGGTGAGGCACGGACCATCTACAGCGAGCGGCGCAACAACAGCGTTGACGCGAGACCCATCAGGCAAACGAGCGTCGACCATCGGCGACGAACGATCAACCCGCAAACCAAGTGGAGCGACAATCCGTTCAATCAAACGCTCGATCTCTGACTCCTGCACCGCGATGCGAGTGTCAGTGAGCTTGCCGTTGCGTTCGATCCACAATCCACGACCCCCGACCGCCATCACATCGGTGACACTGTCGTCGGCGAGGAACTCATCAAGCGCGCCCAGACCATGAACGTCCGACAAGATCTCGGCAACGAGACGATCAACCTGCGCTGCACCAAGCAGTGGTGCGCTGTTGTTCACGAGGCGACGTACGAAGCTTTCGTCGACATTCGATGAGTCGACGGAAGGGTCTAGCAACGAGGCGTGAATCTGTCGACGCAAGCCTGCGACGTGATCGAGATCTGGTTCGTCAGGGGTGGGTTGGTATGAGATGCATTGAAACGTAGTGAGGCCGTTTGTTGGTTTCCAAATCGAGCATCAAAAAATTTACGCGCCTGCACCATCGAGCAGCGTGCGAGCAAGGTCGTCGATCGCTCGCGCTCGCGGCGCACGCTTGCCCAGCAATCGTCCGGCATCGACAGCGCGAGCAACCGAGCTATCGATGGGTGATACCGCAACCGTGGGCACACCGATGACTTCGGCAAGATCGTTTGCGTCAAGTGATCGGCCAGGCTCGTCAACAACCACCAAGCCATCCGGATCGAGCGCCAACAGCGACGCCCGTCGCACCGAAAGGAAACACGGGCGCAACACCATCAGCGATGTCGACGCCGCCATAACAATCTGCGCGCTCAACTCGTCGAGACTGCGCACGATGCCAACGTCTACAACTGCGTGCGCAGGAAGGGCCGCTTCGAGCCTTTTGCTGGCAAGCGTCGCATCGACGGGCTCTGACGTCGGAGGACCAGATGGAAAGAGATTGAACGAGTCGCTCAGCGAAACCGAAAGTCGATCGAGGGCATCAGGCGAAACCGAAGGGTCAGAGCGAAGCCACTGGCGCACGCCAAGCTCGGCATCGTCGACGCCAAGGATTGCCGGCTGGTCACCGCCCAGGTCTACCAAGGTGGTGGGCTGCCATCGAGACAGCGCTACTGCCAACTGAGCTGCGAAGACAGACGTCCCGCTACCCCCTTTTACTGACCACAGGGCAATCATGTCTCAGGCCTTCTCTTTCGTCCGTCGGGGCTCCATCTGAGCCATGAAATGGGATGAAAGTACACATAACGATATTCAACTCCCAATTCAGCCCCGCAGGCACGATCGCTTCTCTTAAGGTGACGACGTGGAAGCAGCGTTTTTCGATCTCGACAAGACGGTCATCGCCAAGGCGTCAGTCGCCGCATTTGGCCGCACCCTGTACGACGAAGGCCTCATCTCTCGCCGACTCCTGATTCGGGTAGCTGTTGGCCACCTCATCTTCTTGCAGCTCGGGGCTGATCACAATCGGTTGGAAAAGGTCAGGCGATCACTGCTTACGATCACCCGTGGGTGGGAGAAAGAGCGCGTCGAACGGATAGTGCGTGAAGCGCTCACGCAAGTGATCGAGCCGATCATCTACCAAGAAGCGCTCGAGCTGATCGAAGAACATCAAGCGGCGGGACGCAAAGTCGTGATCCTTTCATCATCGCCTGAAGAGATCGTGCAACCGCTCGCTGAGTTTCTCGGTGCAGACGAGGCAATCGGGTCACGCGCATGCGTCGACGCGCACGGCCGTTATACAGGCGAAGTCGAGTTCTACGCATATGCAGACGCGAAGGCCGACGCGATCCGCGCGATGGCCAAAGCAAATGACATCGACCTCGCTAAATCCTTTGCGTACAGCGACTCACACACTGACGTTCCAATGCTCGACGCCGTCGGGCATCCGGTGGCCGTGAACCCCGACAAGGAATTATTACGAGAGGCCCGTGCGCACAAGTGGCCAATCGTGCAATTCACGCATCCAATGCCGTTGCGCGATGCAAGTGTCAAGACGCGCATGCGTATCGCGACAGCGATGATGGCAACGTCAGGTATCGCCGCCGTTGGTCTCGGCATTGCCTACTGGCGCCTCAACCGGCGATCGAAGTCATTCGCCGAACGCCTGCGATCGCACATTTCGTAGGCGTTTGTTGTGACCAGCCCCGACGCTCCACTGAGCCTTCACCAACTTCCGTCGCTGGTGCGCAAACACCGCACCGACAACAATCTGACGTTGCGCTCCGCCGCACATCAATGCGACGTTTCGATGGAAACGCTCGCGCACGTCGAAGCCGGCGAGCTCCCAAGGGCAGCCGACTTTGAGCGCATCATCGATTGGCTTGGCATAACCGCAGACCGCTTCGTGCATTCAAAAGAACTGCAAAACGAGGGCGCCGCGGCAATCATCGAATCGCACCTAGCAGCCGACCCCGACCTAAGCGTCGAAGCCGCTGAGGAAATCCTGGCGCTGATTCACGAACTGCTGCAGAAAGACGATTAGCGCGCTGTCAGCGTGCTCCAGCCTGGGTCGCAGGACGGAGTGACTGGCGAAGCCAGAACGACCCGTCCGAGGAACCACCGAGGTGCGCACTGAGCAACCCCGTTTCAACCACGCGAAATGACCAGAAACAGCCCGGACCTAGGCCTTTTTTGACCTTTTCGCGTAGTTGAAAGCAAGTGCGGGCGAGGCGCCGCACTGAGCAACCCCGGCGTGCGCCAGCCTCGGTCGCAGGACGGAAGTGACTGGCGAAGCCAGAACGACCCGTCCGAGGAACCACCGATGTAAGTCAGCGCGCAAACCGCCCGACTCGCGCCAGGGACAACTGCAACGTGCGCGCAGCCGGGCGCGTAGGACGGGAGTGACTGGCGAAGCCAGAACGACCCGTCCGAGGAACCACCGACTCAAGCCGACTGCACGACCTCGACGTGCGCCAGCCGCGTGGTGGGCGAGGACTCTCGGAGCTGAATTCGTCTGTCGCAAGGCCGCAGGCGAGGACGCTGGCAACGGCCAGCGACGAGCCGAGAACGCCGCGACAGGCGAATTCAGCCCGAGAGTTAGACGGTGAGGAGGTCGCGGGCGCCAGTATCGGAGCTCGGGTGACGCAACTTCGACATCGCGCGGGCTTCGATCTGACGGATGCGCTCACGAGTGAGGTTGAAGTATTCGCCAACCTCTTCGAGAGTGCGGGGTTCGCCGCGGTCGAGACCGAAACGCAGACGCAGGATCTCACGCTCGCGCTCGTCGAGAGGCGCCAACAGGCGCGTGATCTCTTCGGGCAAGAGTGAAGTCGCTGCGACTTCGAATGGAGACTCGGCGGAACGATCTTCAACGACGTCGCCCAGTTCGGCATCGCCATCTTCACGCAGTGGTTCGGAAAGTGAAAGCGGTTCAGCTGCGAAACGCAGAGCTTCGGTGACCTTTGACTCTTCCATCTCGACTTCGGCAGCAAGCTCGGTAAGCGTTGCTGGACGACCGAGTTTGAGCTCAAGACGCGCACGCGCTTTCTGCAACCGAGCAAGCGTGTCGCCGGCGTGTACTGGCAGACGAATAGTGCGGCCAGTGTTGGCGATACCGCGAGTAATTGCTTGGCGAATCCACCAAGTTGCGTAGGTCGAAAACTTGAAGCCCTTACGCCAATCGAACTTTTCGACGGCGTGCATAAGACCGAGGTTGCCCTCTTGAATCAGATCAAGAAGCGGAAGACCAGAAGCCTGGTACTTCTTCGCAATCGAAACAACAAGTCGAAGGTTCGACTGAACGAATGTGCGCTGAGCATCGGCACCGGCTTGCATGAGCTTGCGCAGCTCACGCTTTTTGGCGGCAGTTAGGTCAGCCTTGGCCGTCGCTTCGAACGCGACACGAGCTTCGTTGCCGGCTTCGATGGCTTGGGCGAGGCGAACCTCGTCGTCCTTGGTGAGCAGTGGGTACTGCCCAATGTCGGTGAGGTAGAGACGGACAAGGTCTTCTTCATCTCGCTCTATACGCTCTTTGGCCAAATCAGTAAAGCCCTTCTAGTGCGACGCTCTCTTCTCGTTCCCAAAAACACACGGCACAAAATCTGCCGAAAAAGCTGGAAACCGAAGCGACGAAGTCCCTATTGTACCGGTCAGGGGAGCCCCGGCTAGACCGGAGTGAGAAATTATACTCACGCGACCACGTTTAGGGTTCACCGTTGAACTGGTTGTTTCAACACCGGCAAGTTTGCAATTCTTCCGCGACCAGCACTTTTTCTGCATGACGACGTCGCCGTTGCTGAATTAACGCTGAACGACCCAAGCTCACGACTCTTTGTAGATCTCTACGTATCCATTAGTTATGGGCATGCGACGGTCTTTTCCAAACGCTTTTGGAGTGACATTCACGCCGATGGGCGTCTGTCGCCGTTTGTACTCAGCGAGATCAACGAGGCGTACAACCGACTGAACGACTTCGGGTTCGAACCCAAGAGTCACTATCTCGTCGATGCTGCGATCGTCTTCGATGTACGCCTGGAGGATCGGATCGAGAACTTCATAAGGCGGCAAGCTCTGGTCGTCGCGCTGATCAGGACGCAACTCGGCAGACGGCACCTTCATCAAAACGCTCTCAGGAATGATCGAGTCGAGCCCGTTCGCAATAGCTTCGCGATTACGCCAACGGCAGAGCTCATATACGCGAGTCTTGAGAACGTCTTTGATGACAGCAAAGCCACCAGCCGAGTCTCCATAAAGGGTGGAGTAACCAACGGCAACCTCACTCTTGTTGCCAGTAGTGAGGAGCAGCCAACCGAACTCGTTTGACAACGCCATCAACGTCACGCCGCGCAAACGACTCTGAAGGTTCTCGTCGGTCAGGCCAGTGACATCACCATCGCACGACTCTTTGAGCATGTGGTGAAAGGCAACATGACCCGGCTCGATGGGAATGATGCGGAAGTCGATGCCGAGATTCTCAGCCAACATCTGCGCGTCGACCTCTGAAGCAGCCGACGAGTATCGCGACGGAAGTGCGACACCGTGAACGTGATCGGCGCCGAGCGCGTCGACAGCGACACAAGCAACGAGCGAAGAGTCGATGCCACCAGAAAGCCCAAGCACAACATCGGTGAATCCGTTTTTACGCACATAGTCGGCGGTACCAAGCACAAGCGCGTTGTAGATCTCGGCGGTTGGATGCAGCGGTGCAACGCGAGGCGATGCGGATTTCACTTCGTCGCGCAACGGCGACACGTCACCTTTCACGGCAACGATTGGCAGCATGTCGGCCTTGCTGCGCCCCCGAGGATCGAGCAATCGCTTACGAAAGCTCGGACGTACATCGACATCGACGATCGTTACAGACTCGGTGAACTGGCCGGCAGCAGCGACGACGCGTCCGTCGGCATCAAACACGAACGAGGCGCCGTCGAACACCAATTCGTCTTGACCACCAACTTGGTTGACGTAAACGATCGGGATCGATGCGTCAGCAGCGCGCGTGCCCAAGAGATGCGTTCTGATTGCGAGCTTGCCTGCGTAATAAGGCGACGCATTGAGATTGATCATGATCTCGGCACCACCGGCAGCTTGCTCGGCGATGGGACCGTCTGGGTGCCACGCGTCTTCGCAGATCGATACGCCAACTTTGACGCCAGAAATTCCATAAAGCTTCGACGCCCGCTCGCCCGGAGCGAAGTAACGCGCTTCGTCAAAGACGCCGTAATTTGGCAACACTCTTTTGTGATGACGACTGACGACCTCGCCGCGATGGCAAATTGCAGCCGCGTTGTAAAGGTCTTGCTGGCGATCAACAAAACCGAAAATTGCAACGCAGTCGGTCGTCGCGTGCGCAACCTGCATCATTGCGTCGAGGTTGTCTTGCACGAAGTGCGGCTTTAGCAGGAGATCTTCAGGGGGATATCCCGTGATCGCCAACTCGGGAAACACAGCGATGTCGCTACCCGACTCGGCGGCACGCGACAAAGCTTCGAGTATTCGGCTCACGTTGCCCTGCATGTCACCAACAACTGTGTTGAGCTGACAGAGCGCAACCCTGATCGACGGCATTGCTTCAGCGTATGCCTACTGCGAAGCGCCCGCGTCGGTCGTCCCTTCATTGTGAGGCGCGAAATCTGCCACGCTGGGCGACGTGACCACCAAGACCTTTGCCTCGGTGATGCGAACCGCTGTGATCAATGGCCTTCTGATCTGCACCCTTCCCGTTGGCCTGCTCGCAATTGCACGGCTTGCGGGCTTCGAGAATTACCGACTCGTAATTTCGTTCGAGACGATCTTTCCATTTCTGTTACTCATCTCGTATCTGGGGTTTGCCGTAGCGATCGCGTGGCGATCGCGGGCTTTGGCAATCGTCAGCGCACTTTTGATCGTGTGTCACTTGGCTTGGGTAGTACCCGATTGGCGGTCTGCTTCTGCCCTGCCGTCTGAAGTGAAGAGCGCGCCGCACTTGACACTTCTCACGCACAACGTGATGTTCGACAATCGCGAGATCACGGCCCTCGCTCAGAGCATCTCTGTCGCCGATGCCGACGTCGTGTTCTTGCAGGAGCTCTCGTGGCAGGTACTCGTTCCACTTCGTGAGAGCGGAGCTCTTGACTCGTACACCGATCAGTACGTCGAGCCAAACGGCGTCAAGGGTCTCGGCATCTTCTCGAAGTATCCACTGAGCAACAAAAGTCTTCTGTCGAGCCCGGGCTTTCCGTTGATGCGAGCGGTAGTAACGAAAGACGGGCAACGCGTCACTCTCATCAACGTGCATACACAGGCTCCCGTCGCCGGAGAACCATGGCAATGGCAAGGCGACATTGCCTTGATCAAAGACGAACTGAAGCGAGCGGGGTCGACAGCAGTTGCTGCAGGAGACTTCAACGCAACCTCATCACATAAGCCCTACCGAGACCTACTGGACGCAGGATTCAAAGATGCTCACGTCGACCGCGGACGCGGTTACGCGCGCACATGGCCGGTCGGGTTCTTTGGCGGAGAACGTTTCGGCGGATACATACGACTCGACCACGTGGTTGTCACTCGAGATCTGCAACCAACCAGCATCAGCGAAGGTAAGGCAGCAGGAAGCGATCACCGAGCGGTGCTTGTCGACCTCGCGATCGTCGACACTCAGTAACGAAAAAAGCGAGGCTCACAAAGAGCCTCGCTTTTGGTCGGGCACCCCCGCCAGAACGATTGAAAGCAGCAGGAGTAAAACTCAAACTCGCGTTTTCTAGATGTCGTAGTAAAGCATGAACTCCCAGGGGTGCGGACGCTGTCGAAGCGGATCCACGTCGTTCTTCCGCTTCATTTCGATCCACTTTTCGATCAAGTCGTCAGTGAAAACCCCGCCCGCCTTGAGGTATGCGTTGTCTTGCTCGAGATGCCAGAGAGCTTCTTCGAGCGAACTCGGCACCTGAGAAATTTTTGCTTGATCAGCGGCACTCATCTTGAAGATGTCATCGTCAACGGGAGCGGGCGGCTCGATGCGGTTGGCAACACCGTCGAGCCCGGCCATCACCAAAGCTGCAAAGGCCAGGTATGGATTTGAGGACGCGTCAGGAGAACGAAATTCGATGCGTTTACCCGAAGCACCTTCGACGTCCGGTGGGACACGCACGGCCGCTGACCGGTTGCGTTGCGAGTAAACGAGGTTTACGGGCGTCTCATAACCGGGAACCAAACGCTTGTAGGAGTTTGTGCTCGGCGCGCAGAAAGCCATCAACGAACGGCCGTGCTTGATGAGCCCACCGATGTACCAACGGCCCGTGTCAGAAAGGTTGGCGTAACCAGTCTCGCCGTGGAACAGCGGCTCATCTCCGCTCCACAGCGATTGATGCACGTGCATGCCTGAACCATTGTCTTCAAACAACGGCTTTGGCATGAACGTGGCGGTCTTGCCCGCCTGAAAAGCAACGTTCTTGATTACGTACTTGTAGAGCATGACCTTGTCGGCCATACGCAGCAGCGTGTCGTAACGCATGTCGATCTCAGCTTGACCAGCCGTCGCGACTTCATGGCGCTGCAGCTCTACATCGATGCCTAACTCTTCGAGCTTGATGACCATCTCAGTACGGAGGTCTTGAAACATATCCATCGGCGGCAGCGGAAAATAGCCTTCGCGATCACGCGGTTTGTGGCCGAGATTCGGCCCTTCTTCTTTGTCGCTGTTCCACGTGCCCTCTACCGAGTCGAGGTAGTAAGAAGCCGAATGATTGTTCTGGCCGAAGCGAACGTCGTCGAAGATGAAGAACTCAACCTCGGGACCAAAATAGGCAGTGTCAGCCAAACCCGTACTGCGCACATATTCTTCGGCCTTCTTCGCAACGTTGCGCGGATCACGACTGTAAAGCTCACCCGTTGTCGGATCTTTCACCCAACAGTGCATGCTCAAGGTGGCGTGCTCACGGAATGGATCCATCACTGCTGTCTTTGGGTCTGGAACCAAGATGAGATCAGATTCGTGAATGTCTTGATATCCACGAATTGAAGATCCGTCGAAACCGAAACCGAGAGTGAATGACTCTTCGGTCAATTGGTGGGCTGGCACCGAGAAGTGCTGCATGACTCCCGGTAAGTCGCAAAAACGAAGATCGACCATCACAGCGCCCTCGCCGGACACCATGCTGAGAACTCCCTCAGCGCTGTACTCGTCCACTAACCCTCCTAAGGCTTTGCCGGCTCACAGAGTCGACCCGCACACTCTCGCGCAGGACGCCATAGCCAACTCGTTTTATTAACTCTAGGTAAAAGGGCAGGCCAAGAGGAGGGCCGATCAATAAATATTGAAAACCGCAACTAACCTTTTTCCATGGAGCGCCCCCAGGACTACGTACTTAGAACGGTCGAAGAGCGAGGTGTTCGATTCATCCAACTCTGGTTTACAGATGTGTTGGGTACATCGAAGGCTTTCAGCATTACTGCTGCAGAACTCGAGAACGCTCTCGAGGAAGGCATGAGCTTTGACGGCTCGGCCATTGAGGGTTTTAGTCGCATTCAAGAAAGCGACATGCTCGCCAAACCCGACCCTGAAACTTTTCAGATTCTGCCATGGAAAGAAGTCGACAAGCCCGTCGCCCGCATGTTCTGCGACATCACACGCCTCGACGGCACACCGTTTGAAGGCGACCCCCGCTACGTGCTTCGCCGTGCATTGCAGCGCGCGCAAGACAGCGGATATTCGTTCTTTGCTGCACCTGAAGTTGAGTTCTTCTATTTCGCCGACAACCAACCGACCGGCGCACCCCAAACGCTCGATCAGGGGTCGTACTTTGATCTCGAGGTGTCAGGCAAGGGCGGCGCAATTCGCAAACGAACAGTGCTTGCTCTGGAAGACATGGGCATCCCCGTTGAGTACAACCAACACGAAGACTCGCCCAGTCAGCACGAAATCGATCTGCGGCACACTGACGCACTAACGATGGCCGACACTTTGATGACGATGCGGCTAGTCGTCAAAGAATTCGCCAACGAAGCAGGCGTGCACGCAACGTTCATGCCGAAGCCGCTTTCGGGAGTGCAGGGTTCGGGAATGCACACGCACTTTTCGCTCTACAGAGGCGAAACGAATGCGTTCTACGACGCCAACGATCCAAACGGATTGTCAACCGTTGCAAAGCAATTTATTGCCGGCATTCTTCGTCATGCTCGCGAAATGTCTGCTGTTACCAATCAGTGGGTCAATTCGTATAAGCGACTTGTCGTCGGATATGAGGCGCCGATTTACGTTGCGTGGGCACGCAACAATGGCTCGGCGATCGTCAATGTGCCGCACGCAAAGAGTGCAGAGTCGACACGCATCGAATACCGCGCGCCTGATCCCGCAACTAACCCCTATCTTGCGTTTGCAGCGATCTTGTCGGCAGGTCTTGACGGCATCGAGCAGGGTTACGAGATCTCGGCCGAGACAACTGAGAACCTTTACGACTTCACCACACAAGATTTGCTTGCAAAAGGCATCACGACGTTGCCGGGGTCATTGGCGACAGCGATCGATGAGATCGAAAACTCGAAGCTCATGTCTGAAGTTCTCGGCGAGCACGTTTTCGAGTGGTTCATCCGCAACAAGCGCGCTGAATGGCGAGCCTACGAAGCGGAAGTCAGTCAGTTCGAAATCAACCGTTACCTACCAAGGCTTTAAGGACTTCACATGGCACAGGTAGTCGTCTTTGCCGAATCGGTTCCCACTGAAGTCGTCGACGCACTGTCGTCGGTGGGGGTCAATTGGAAGGCTGCTGCGTCGCTCGAAACAAGCGACCGACTCGCACCCGAGGCCGGGTGGACAGCCGCCATCGTCATCGGCCCCGACTTTGAAAGCGCAATCGAGTACTGCCGCGCGATGCGTGAACGCGATCGACAAACACCATTGCTGCTTGTCGTGCCGACCGAGAAGGCAGCAAGTCTCGAAGTCATGCGTGATGTTTACGACGACTTTGTTATCTCGCCGATGCGCGCGTACGAGTTTGAGGCTCGAGTGAAGCAGATGATGTGGCGCGCAACCGGCGGAAGTCGCCCCGAACTCGTCGAGTACGGAACTCTGGTGCTCAACCTCGCGACTTATCAAGCTGCGGTTGCTGATCGTCCGCTCGACATGACGTACATGGAGTACGAACTGCTCAAACATTTTGCGACCAACCCTGGTCGCACGTTTAGTCGTGAAGAACTACTGCGCCAGGTGTGGGGTTACGAGTACTACGGCGGAGCGCGCACTGTTGATGTTCACGTGCGTCGGTTGCGAGCAAAGCTTGGAGAAGAGCATGCCCAGTTGATTCAAACCGTGCGCTCTGTCGGTTACATCTTCGGCAGACCACGCTGGCACTCCAGCGACGAAAGCTAACGGCAGAGGTCTAGAGCTTCGGATCGTTGCGGAGACGATCCCAAAAGTTGCGTGCCTTCACAACTTCTTCGTCTTTGATGACCAGTCGCGAACGCAGACTTTCTTCGATGGTCTCCATGATGGTGCCTTGGTATTCGAGTCGACGTTGTGTCTCTTCGCGGTTGCGGGCAACAACCATGATTTGGCGACCCCACAGGGCGACGCAGATCCACAAAACAACCGACACGATTCGCAACGCTTCGAGGATGAGTTCTGCGTCTCGAGTTGATGCTGCGCCGGCAAAGTCAGCAATCCGGAAGTTCGACCAGAACGCAAAGATCAGGCCGGCCATGAAGACAACCGCACCTGATGGAGCGGCACCCACCAACTGTTTGAGGTCAGCGCCAACGTCAGCAAGAAAGCCGACGTCTGTTTCGTCGACCTCAGCCTCGCTGGGCGGTGCAGACTCAACGGGGGGCTTACGAGACATGAGCAATCGCCTCGACCTCGAACAGCGCACCTTTCGGTAGAGCAACGACCACAACCGTTGAGCGCGCTGGCCGGTGATCACCAAAAGCTGCGCAGTAAAGATCGTTCATCGGCGCAAAATGCTCGATGTCAGTCAGAAAAACCGTCGCCTTAACGACATCGCTCATCGTTGCATCGTTTTCTCGGAGCAACGTTTCAAGGTTGATGAGCGCCTGTTTGACCTGCGCATCAAACCCGTCGACGAGGTCGTCGCCACTCAAACCAATCTGTCCGGAGCAAAAAAGAAAATCGCCGGCACGATAAGCCGGGGTGTAAGGGCCAATGGGTGCTGCCATGGACGCAGAGATTACGTCAGCCCACAACACAGGTAACGACACACTCGTCGACGCAAAAATCGATCGCCACGAATTACCATGCATAGCCGGCTGAACTCGGGTAGCCTGCCGCTTCCTTTAATCGCTAATACGTGGGGTGAAGACAGTTATTAGCGATCAATAGGTTGGGGGAGCGATCACCAAATGAGTGTCATCGAGCGTCCAGAACCGCGACTATCGGCGCTGGGCGAACTAATTCAAAAATTCATCGAGCGACCCAAGCTGTGGGGAATCACTTGGGGGCTCTTCGTAGCAACGTCGGTGAGCATCATCAATGTGGCAATCAGTGGCAAGCCGATTAGAGGAATGAACCTCGTCGCCGTCGCCGCCATTGGTCTCATATCGATGGTGTCTGCTTACGTAAGCGCCTCTCAGGCGCTGCGCTGATCGCCCTAGAGGCGATCTCGCTCAGTTAGCTGAACGAGTTGCCACAGCCGCAGCTACGGCTCGCGTTGGGGTTGTTGATGTGAAAGCCCGTTGACTGAAGACCGTCGTTGTAGTCAAGCGTTGCGCCCGTAAGCATTTGGGCGCTTGCTGCGTCGACGACCACTTTGACCGATTCGTTTACTTGGTCGAGCGAGTCGTCGTCAGCGATCTCTGAATCGAAGAACATGTCGTAGCTGAAGCCCGAGCAACCACCGGGGCGAACAGCAACTCTCAGCGCCAAACCCTCGGCATCGCTCTCTTGGCTGATCAGCTCAGCGACCTTGGCCGCAGCCGAGTCAGTGACGGTGATGATGCGGGTTGTCTCGGTGGTGCTCACGACTTTTGGCCCTCCGTAAGGCTCTAGGAACGAAAATCAGTTTACTTGGCGACACTCGATATGCGAGAGCCCGTCGAAATGGCCCCCTGTCGGGAACAAGCCAGGCGCCATTACGATTCAACAATCGTGGCTTCTGCAGGTATTCCACTCGACATCGAGGGCATTCGGTCGGCCCTGCGCGGGGTTATCGACCCCGAGCTCGGCGACAACGTTGTCGACCTTGGGATGGTGCGAGGCATCACCCTCAGCAGTGACGGACTTGTCGAGATCACGTTTGCCCTCACTATTGCTGGCTGCCCGTTGCGCACACAGCTTCGCAACGACATCACGACCCGCGTCGGATCATTGTCAGGCGTCACGGAAGTGAAGATCGAGATGGGTTCAATGAGCCCCGACGAACGGTCGGCGTTGATGGCGCGCGCTCGTTGGAAGGCGCGCGAATCAGCACCCGTGACACAGGTTCCGCCAAACACGCGCGTGATCGCGATCGCGTCGGGTAAAGGTGGCGTAGGCAAGAGTTCGGTTACGGCCAACCTCGCCGTTGCGTTAGCAGCCCGCGGGTTAACAGTGGGTCTGCTCGACGCGGACATCGCGGGCTTCTCAATCCCCCATCTGCTTGGCGTCGACGAACGACTCATTGCCGACAAAGGCAAGATCAATCCGGTCATCAAGCCGATTGGCGCCGGCGCGCTAAAGCTCGTGTCGATGGGCTTGATTGAAGGCTCCGGTGCCGACGAAGCCATCATGCTGCGCGGCCTGATGCTCAATCGCGCGCTGCAACACTTTCTCGAAGACGTTCAATGGGGCGAGATGGACTACTTGCTCATCGACATGCCGCCCGGCACCGGCGATGTGCAGATGGGTCTTGCGCGCATGATGCCGCGCGCTGACCTGTTGGTCGTCACAACACCTGCGCTTGCTGCACAACAAGTCGCTGCGCGCGCAGTCGACATGGCACGCCGCGGTTATCTGCGCGTCGCTGGAATCGTTGAGAACATGAGCACGTTCGAGTGCACGCACGGAGAGACCTACAAGCTTTTCGGTGCTGGCGGTGGAGAACGCCTCGCCCGCAACACAGGCGTGCCTCTCGTCGCTCAAATCCCTCTTGACCCATCGGTTTCTGCCGGTGGTGATGCGGGAGTTCCGGTAGCGATCGGAGAACCCGAAGGCCCAGTGGCCAGGGCGTTTGCCGAACTGGCCGAAAACATAGTTACGAGCGTCGTGCCGTTGATCGAGATGAGCGGATGTACTTCTCGGTTACTGCAGGCAGCTGAGGCCGCCCTCGACACTCGACCACCCGCTTAGCAATTAGTCGCTGCGACGATCGTTATCGAGCTCGTCGACAATCGTCATCAGACGGTCGCCCTGCTGACGCACTGACACACCGGCTTGTTTAACTTGCGCCGGCCCGATCTTGTCGGAATGTCGTTCGAGCACTGAGCCCGCCTCAGTGAGAATTTCGAGCGATCGCCGCAACTCGTAGATGTGACGCACCATCGACTCGGCACCAATTGGTTTCTCGGTGAGCGGAACGGCGCGCACAACACCAGCGAAGCCAACAATCGCTTCGCGATCACGACGTACGACTGTGTCGATGTCGAGCGGCACATCGCCGAGCCCAGTGGAGACTTTCAATCGCACTTGGCCAATGTCGTTCGCAGGTTCAGCAATCAACGCACCGACCGAAGCGCCGCCGTCGCTGGTTTGGAACACCTGCGTTAGAGCTTGGCCTTCGAGGTCTTCGCCTGTCTTGCCAAGCAACGTTGCCAGCGCGGGGTTTGCGTATTGCACCACACCGTCCATATCGGCTTCGTAGACGCCGTATGGCGTGCGCTCAAGTAGCCCGGTGAGACGATCGAGTTGCTCGGTGTGCTTTTCAACCATTGCGTTCCAGTAGCCGTTGGCAAGTGCATCGGTCAGACGATCGATTGCCGGTAACATGCGCGCAGCAAAGGCGGCAAGCGAGGCATTAAGCCGCCCCTCACGTTCGTCAGACAACCGCATAGCTGTTTGCAGCAGCAGATCGCGACTGATGCGAAGAACTATGAGCAGATGCGGCAACGAACTGCCCGCCCAAGCCGCGTTGGCACCAACTTCTTCGAGATCGCGTTGCAGGGCCGCATCAACCTCGGATCCCTGGCCCATCACTGCCAAGATGGCGCCGAAGCGACCTTTGGCTTGCTGAAGGAACGTGTCGCGCTGGCGAGGCGACCAATTCATCGCTTCTGGAATCTCGTGTGTGAAACGGTCGTAAGCCTGTGTCGCCAACTCATCGGTGCGTGCGTCGAGCGCATCGAGCAGGGCTTGAGGGTCGGTAGCCGCTGCCGCGACGCCAATGGCCGAGCCAACGCCACCATCAGCATTGCGGGCGAGAAACGCTTTTACGTCGAGAAGCGCGATGTTGTCACCAGTGCTCTTGAAGTACCCGCCCTCGATCAGCGAACGAACGGCGCCTTCATCGAGCTTGAGCCACCGGGCCGCTTCGGGCAACGGCAACGTGTGCATTGGCCTGGGCGCGTCCTCTGCCATTGCACATTTTTAGTCAAAGCAGCGCCGATTTGCTCGGGAAGTTGCCAGCGAAATCGATTCGGGTCAGTTCGACACAGTCGGGAAGATGTCTTCGGCCGCTTTGCGCGCGAACTCGATCGCGTTGAGCCAGTCTTGAGGGAAGACGCCGAAGGCGACAGTGAGACCAACGCAGATGGCGACCACAACCCAAGTTGCGCCGTATTCGATGAACACAGGCTTCGCCGTTGTCGCTTCGAGTGACGGCAACACGTCAGTGGCAACACCACCTGAAGTCTCGGCATGTGGTTCTGAGGTGATGGCCTCGGCAGCCGGCGTCGGCTCGACTGCTGGAGCGTCGACGTCGACACCGTCGGCCGGGGCGTACATCTTGAATGCGATGCGCAGGTAGAAGTAAGCAGCGATTGCAGCAGCCAACATTGCAATAACGGCAACTGCGTATTCGCCTTCTTTGACTTGCGCCGAGATCACGTAGAACTTGGCAAGGAAACCCGATGTTGGCGGTAGACCAGCTTGGGCCAACAGCAATACCGCCAGACAGAGGGCAGCAATCGGGTGTCGAGCGGCAACGCCTTTGTAGTCGTCGATGTCGTGCATGCGATCTTCGTCGCCCGCCACAAAATTGACGATGGCGAAGGTACCGATCGCCATAAACGTGTATGCGAACACGTAGTAAAGAGCTCCACTCAGACCATCGATCGAGCCTGTTTGAAGACCAAGCAAGATGTAACCCGCGTGGCTGATCGATGAGTAAGCGAGCATGCGCTTGACGTCACGCTGCATGCACGCAGCGATTGAGCCGACGAAAAGCGTCAGTATCGCAAGCACCAACAGCACGGGCTGCCAATCGAGTTTTGCCGTATAGAGCGCACCGATGAAGATCCTGGCAAAGGCCGCAAACCCTGCTGCCTTTGCAACTGCTGCCATGAAAGCAACGACCGGCGTGGGTGAGCCTTGGTACACATCGGGTGTCCATTGGTGGAACGGAGCGGCGGCAACTTTGAAAGCAAGACCGACGATAAGAAGCACAAGACCAGAAACAAGTAGGCCGTCTTCAAACAGCGTGTTCTGAGAAAGGAACGCTGCGATTTTTGTGAGGTTGGTGCTGCCGGTCGCGCCGTAGACCAGCGCAATTCCATAGAGGAAGATCGCCGAAGAAAACGCGCCAAGCACGAAGTACTTGAGCGCTGCCTCGCGTGATCGTTCACTCGATCGGTTGAAAGCAGCAAGCACATAGAGCGCCAGCGACAAAATCTCGAGACCGAGGAAGACGACAATCAAGTCATTGGCGGCGGCCATCATCATTCCGCCAGCGGCCGAGAGCATCGACAGTACGTAGAACTCGGGGCCAGACTCGTCGTGTTTTCTAAGCCAACGTTCAGCCAAAACGGCGCTGAGTATCAACGCAACGCTGATCGTGATGACGAAGAAAAGGCTGAAGTGATCTCGAGCAATCGAGCCCTGAAACGCACTCGTTGGACCAACGTCTGTGGCGTCTTTCCAAACAAAGACCGCGCTGACCATGGCGGCAAAACCGACGAGCGCTGTGTAAGACGCGTAAGCCCGTGAGTCGGCATTGTCTCGGAACAGCGACGAGAGCAGCAGCAATACGAGTGCGCCGCCGATGAGAATCAGTTGCGGAATGACAGCCGAATAGGCAATGTCAGGAAACACCAGCTCAGAACCATCAGCCGCAGTGGCACCAAAAAGCGAGACGATCGATGTCATTGCTGCACCTCGTTGCTCGTGGGAGGCGTTGTCGATGGTTCAGGTTCGCTCGGCACTGATGTCTCTGTCGTCGTTGATTGAGTAGCGGGCTGAGTCTCGCTTTGCGCTTGCTCATGCGGGTTGATGACCCTTGGCGCATTGGGATAGATGATCACCTGCGCAGCCGGCTGAATGCGATCGAGAACAGGTTGTGGGTACACACCAAGGAACACAACGAGAACGACAATCGGCGCCATCAACCAGCGCTCGCCATGCGTCATCTCTTTGATCACGTTGTCTTCGTCGGGGTCGTTGTGGAAGACGCGCTGATAGGCCCACAGCATGTAAACCGAGGCAAGGACAACGGCACCGGTACCAACGACAGCCCACCATCGGTGTGACTCGAACGTGCCCAACAAGATCAACAGCTCACCAACGAAACCGTTCAAGCCTGGAACACCGATCGATGCCAGCGTCACAAGCGTGAACACTCCAGCAAGGAAGGGCGCTGACTTTTGAAGTCCACGTAGACGATCGATCTCGGTTGTGCCGCGTCGCAGATAGATCATGCCCAGCAACAAGAAGAGGCCACCTGACGTGAGGCCATGGTTGACCATTTGAATGACTGCACCAGTGAGGCCTTGTTCGGTGCCAGCAAAAGTACCCAAAACGATGAAACCAAGGTGCGAGAGCGAAGCGTATGCAAGCAGTCGCTTCAACCCCTTTTGGATCGCAGCAACGATGGCCCCGTAAATCATGCCGATAACGGCGAGAGTCAACAGCGTTGGCGCAAAGTAATGCGCTGCGTCAGGAAAGAGCGCGACACAGAAGCGCACAAACCCGTAAGTGCCGAGCTTGACCATGACACTGGTAGAAGCAACGACACCAGCAATAGGCGACTCTTCGTAAGTATCGGCAAGCCAGGTGTGGAGGGGAAAGATCGGCACCTTCACTGCAAAGGCGATCGCAAAGGCAACGAAAAGCCAACGGCCTTCGGTAACCGAGAAGGCCTTGGCTTGCTGCAAGGCAAGCAAGTCGAAAGTTACCGGCTGACCGCTCTTCGACGACGTGATGAAAACAAGCGCCATGATGCCGACCAGCAAGAACGCCGAACCGCTCAACGTGTAGATGAAGAACTTGAGCGCTGCGTAACGACGTCGTTCAGATCCCCAGCCGACAATCATGAAGTACATCGGCGCGAGCACGAGTTCGAAGAACACGAAGAAGAGGAACAGATCAAGCGACAAGAAGGCGCCAACGCAGCCGGCTTGCAACAGCAACATCCAAGCGAACATTGATGACACGCGTTCTCTGCCTTTGATGCTGCAGATAATCAGCAGGAACATCAGCGACGAAAGGGCGACGAGGAATAGCGAGATTCCATCGACACCAAGTTGCCAATTGACGCCGAAGCTAGGCAGCCACGCGTGCTTGCTGACGAACTGCATGCCGCTGTTGGTCTTGTCGAAGCCAACGACAAGCAGAGCGCTGAGCAGCAACTCGATACCAGCAGTGACGATCGCAATCGTGCGACTGCCCTGTGGAGTGAAATCAATCGTTGACCCAAATGCAATCAGCAGGGCACCGGCAACGGGAACGAGAACGATAAGCGTGAGAAGCGGAAAGCCGCCGGCCATGTCGTTGAAGGTGCTGGCACCAAGTAGCGCTGTCATGAGCCGCTCCGAACAAGCGCCCATGCGAGCACTAGCGAGGTGCCAATTGCGATGCTGAGTGCGTAGTTGCGCACGTAGCCGGTTTGAACCTTGCGAAGACCGGCACCGACAAGGGCCGTGCCTTTAGCAGTGCCGTTCACTGCCCCATCGATGACTTGTTTGTCGACGATCGCTGAAGAGAAGCGCGCTAGGAGCAAACCTGGCTTTTCAAACAGCAGCGAATAGAGCGGGTCGACAAACCAGCAACGAACGAGAACCTTCGGTTCAAGCGCCTCAGGCCAAAGCGGTGAGCGCTTGAAGACCAAAAACGCAATCAAGATGCCAAGCAGGGCTAGACCCAAACTGATGCCAGCAAGATTGACCTTGGTGGCTGTCTCGATGTGTTCGTGCTCAATGCCAAGCCCATCAACGGGTGCAAGGAAATTAGAGAACACTTCGCGGAAGGGCCCGAACGACACGTTTAGAAAACCAGCTATGGCGCTGGCGACCGCCAAGATGACAAGCGGCGCACGCATTGACCATGGAGCTTCGTGCGGCTCACCGTGCAACTCGTGCGAGTGCGCTGCAGCTTCTTTCTTTGATGAGTTCGCCTTGCGCCAGTGCTCGTTGCCGAAAAATGCCAGGAAGAACAAGCGGCTCATGTAATACGCAGTTAGCAAGACCGTGACGGCGCCAACGCCCCACAACCAAATGTTTTTCTCGTAGGCAGCGAGCAAGATTTCGTCTTTCGACCAGAATCCTGCGAACGGAAAAATGCCAGCAAGAGCAAGCCAGCCAACGCCGAAACAAAGTGCTGTCCACGGTAAGTACTTGCGCAGGTTGCCCATCTTCTTCAGATCTTGCTCGTCAGCAAGGGCATGAATGACAGAACCAGCGCTCAAGAAGAGCAGGGCCTTGAAGAACGCGTGCGTAACCATGTGGAAGAGGCCGAAAGCGTAAGCGCCTGAACCAACCGCCAAGAACATGTAGCCGAGTTGCGACATCGTCGAATACGCGAGCACACGCTTGATGTCGTTTTGAGCGCAGGCAATGGTGGCCGCGAACAGCGCCGTTGACGCACCAACTATCGCAACCGTGTTGGCAGCAACATCAGAAAGTTCGAGCATCGGCGCAATGCGGGCCATCAAGTAGACGCCTGCCGTAACCATCGTCGCCGCGTGGATCAACGCCGACACTGGCGTCGGGCCTTCCATTGCGTCGGGCAACCATGTGTACAGGGGCAGCTGCGCTGACTTGCCTACGGCACCAACGAACAAGAGCAGAGCGATCGCAGTAATCGTGCCGCCGGGGATCTCGTTCAATCGGTCGAGCACGCCAGTGCCACCCTCACCGTAAAAATCCCACGTACCAAGCTCGTGGAAGATAAGGAACATGCCGAGCAACAAACCGGCGTCACCGATGCGGTTCATCACGAACGCCTTCTTGGCCGCAGTGGCTGCCGACGAGCGTTCAAACCAGAAACCGATCAGCAGATAGGACGACGCTCCGACGCCTTCCCAACCGAGGAACAGCATCAAGAAGTTGTCGCCCAGCACCAAGATCAGCATCGAGAACACAAACAGGTTCAAGTAAACGAAGAACTGGTGGTAGCGAGGGTCTTTCTTCATGTAACCCACCGAATAGAGGTGGATGAGTGCACTCACGCCAGTGACGAACAATGCCATCGTCACCGACAGCTGGTCGATCAACAACGCAGCACGAACGTGAAGTTCGCCGACGGTGATCCAATCGAAGAGAACTTGCGTGTGTTGTCGCAGCAATCCGTTGTGCGTGAGAACACCAAGCCAAACAATGAGAGTGGCAAGAAACGACAGCGTTACCGCTGCTGTACCCACATAACCGGCCTTGGGGTCGCCAATGCGCTTACCGAAGAAGGCGAGAATCAAGAACCCGACCAGCGGAAATGTAGGGATGAGAAAAGCGAGCTCGATCACGCGTCAGCCTCGAAGGTTGTTTAGATCGTCCGCGGTGGTGCCCGAACGGTGACGGAATATTGAAACGATGATGCCCAAACCGACTACTACCTCGGCGGCAGCCACAACCATGACGAAGAAAACCAGCGACTGACCAGCGATGTCGTCGAGTCGTCGGGCGAACGACACGAACGTGAGGTTCACTGCGTTGAGCATCAACTCAACACACATGAACATCACCAGAACATTGCGGCGCACTAAGAGGCCAATGGCTCCGATCGAAAACAGTGCGGCTGATAACAGCAAATAAGGCGCAATTGACAAACTCATGACGGCGAACCCTCTGATGACTCAACGGTGGTGGCATCAGACTCGTCAACATCAGACTCGTCAACGGACTGTTCGCCCTCGGTGATAAGCGGAGCTGACGCTGATGCGGCGCCGAAACGACGCGACAAGAACACGGCGCCCACAACAGCAATGACGAGCAAAACCGATGTCGCTTCGAACGGGAACAAGTAATCGGTGAACAACGAGTCGGCGAGCTTGGCAACGTTTGACCCGTCACCCGAAGCCGAGCCACCTTGTGACATTGCACCGGTTGCATCCCAAGAATCGCGACCGATAGCAACAAGGACGGCGAAGGTAGCGACGCTAAAGAGAATTGCGAAGACTCGCTGACTCTTTAGCGAGCCTTCGTTCACAGAGTCTGTTCGATCAACACCCAACAGCATGATGACGAACAAGAACAACACGACGATCGCGCCGGCGTAAACGATGACCTGAACGGCAGCGAGAAAATGAGCGCCCTGCTCAACGAACAACACAGCGACACCAAACAACGTCAGGACGAGACTGAGCGCGTTGTGCACGGGGTTGCGAGCCAACACCACGCCAAGCGCACCAAACAAGATGATCGTTGCCGCAACGGCGAACACTGCAATGTCAGGAGCGTGCGCTGCACTGAGGACCATGGCCACTAGTTCGACGCCTTCTTAGTTGTTTCGTCAGTATCGGAGTTCTGCCCGTCTTCGGCCGCACGGTTGCCATAACCGAGCTCAGACGACCAAAGTGAAGTGCCCACGTGCTGTGACGAACCCGATGGAGCAGTTGCTCGCATCCATGCCGAGGTGGGCGTGATCTCAGTTTCGTACCAACGCTCCCACGGCATCTGCTGTGGGTTGCCGTCGTCGTCGACAATCAATTGGTCTTGCGTATAGATCGCGTCGTCACGATTCGTAAAGGAGAACTCGAACAGTTTTGACTCGGTGATCGCCTCGGTCGGGCACGCTTCGACACACATGTCGCAGTGAATGCAGCGCAGGTAGTTGATCTCGTAGACGAACCCGAAACGCTCACCCGGCGAAACCGGTGAGTCGATTGGGTTGTCTTTGCCACGAACGTAAATGCAGCGGGCAGGACACACACCCGCGCACAATTCGCACCCGATGCACTTCTCCATGCCGTCTTCGTAACGGTTGAGAACATGTCGACCGTGAAAGCGCGCCGGCTTGGGGCGCTTGTGGTCGGGGTACTTGATGGTGATCTTCTTTTTCCAGGTCTGGCGAAGAACGATGCCAAAGCCTCGGAAGAAGTTGGCGACCTTCATGAGACACTCGCTTCGTTAGTGGCGGGCGCGGGGGCTCCTGTTGGTGTGCCAAACGCGTCGCGTTGGTCGAGTTCGCGACGCTGGCGACCAACTTCCATCGACGTGTAAAGAACGATGGCAGCAAACACCATGCCCGCAATAGTGAACAGGCCGTAGCGAGGTTCGAGCCGCCATGCGGCAAGGATCAATATCCAAGCGAGGCTGAGCGGAATCAGGATCTTCCAACCAAGATCCATCAGTTGGTCGTAACGCAGGCGAGGCAGGGTGCCGCGAATCCACACATATGCGTAGAGAAATACGCCGAGCTTGGCGATGAACCAGATGATTGGCCACAACCAGGCGGGCAAGAAGCTCCACGTGGGCCCGTCGCCACCACCGAGGAACAACGTGACGATGATGGCTGACATCGTCACCGTGTTCATGAATTCAGCGAGAAAGAACATGGCGAATCGAATTCCGGAGTATTCGGTATGGAAACCACCCACGAGCTCAGACTCTGCCTCGACAAGGTCGAACGGTGGACGGTTGAGCTCTGCCGTGCCGGCAATCACGAACACGCAGAACGGCACGAGAGCAAGACCGACGATGTGCCAGTTGTGCAGCCAGCTCCACCAACCTGCATGCAAAGGACCCGCTTGGCTGGCGACGATCTGACTTGTTTCAAGCGCGCCACTGGCAAGCACGACAGCAGCGACTGACAACCCAAGCGCGGCTTCGTAGCTGACCATCTGTGCTGACGCCCGCACCGAACCGAGAAGTGGATACTTCGAGCCCGACGACCATCCGGCAAGCATTACGCCGTAAACCGAAATTGACGACATGACAAGCAGCCACAAGATGCCCGCTGGAGGATCAGCGAGTTGCAAGCGAGTCTCATGCCCAAAGATCGTGACAGTGCCGCCAATCGGCACAATGGCAAATGCCAAAAATGCCGGCACGAGCGCGAGATATGGCGCGAGTCGAAATGTTCGTTTGTCAGCGCGCTCGGGCAAAAGGTCTTCTTTGAAGAAAAGCTTTATGCCGTCGGCTAATGACTGCAACGTTCCGAACTTGCCACCGGCGCGGTCGGGGCCAATTCGGTTTTGCATGTCAGAAATGACTTTGCGTTCGAACCACACCATGAAGAGAACGGCGACCATCAGTGCAACAAAGGTGACCAGTACCTTTAGACCGACGATCAAAACGACCGCAAGGTCAACGCCGTCGGCAAACAGCGGGTCGCCCGTTGCTTGCGTGGCTCCGGTCGCAGCGGCAAACAAGTTGGTCATGGCGTTTCAATCCAGACATTGTTCACCGCGCTGTTGCCATCAAGGAAGGTCGCTATGTCGGTGCCTGCGAGGTTGAACGGAACCACGGCAACGCCGCGCGGCACGTTGTCATCAGCAATGACCTTTACGACAACATTCGCTTTGTTGTTGCGCATGCGCACATCGCCACCACTCTTGATGCCGAGCGGAGCGAGCAATGCGGGATTGACGCGCAAATCTTGTTGCCCAGCAAGACCAGCAAGGCTCGGTGACGTTTGCGTCAGAGTTCCCCGGTCATAGAGTTTGCGCCCGGTCACAAGACGAACGACGTAGTTGTCGACCGGAAC
Organism: Acidimicrobiales bacterium; assembly: GCA_044220495.1. Taxonomy (GTDB): domain Bacteria; phylum Actinomycetota; class Acidimicrobiia; order Acidimicrobiales; family JBBSGY01; genus JBGAQY01. The sequence continues at coordinate 39,167 of JBGAQY010000007.1, read as the reverse complement.
AGTTGGGCTTGGTTCGCTTACTCGATAACTGAGCATCGGCGGCGGGCCCGACTTGCCGCCCGCGAGAACCGCAGCGTTAGCCAGCGGTGCAACGACTCCATCACGGTTGTTGCGATGCAACAGCACGTCACGCGTGATGCCTGAATGCGAAGGTGCAAGCGACTCGATCTCGTGCCAGATGTCTTCGAGTGACTCGAGCTTTAGATCTGCCGAAAGCGACTGCGCCAGTTCACTAGCGATCATCCAATCAGCCCATGCGACGCCAGGTGCCGTCACCTTTTGACCAAGCGTTGTGATACGACCCTCGATATTTGTCGTTGTGCCTGGACGCTCGGCGTAACTGGCAGCGGGCAAAACGATGTCAGCCGAACGAACCGACTCGTTTGGAAGAATGTCGACGCTTATAACCGTGCCCGCATTTGCGAGCGCTTCGCGCGCCAACTCGCGATCAGGGAAGTCGAGAATCGGGTCGGCACCCAACAAAATCAGAACGTCGATCTCGCCGCCGGCTGCCGCGCGCATGATGCCGTTGGTGTCGAGCCCCGCCTTCTTGGGCACGCTTCCCCAATGCTGAGCAAACCAACCGGAACCCTCTTTGAGCGAAACGCGACCAGGCAGAACGCCGGGAGCAAGGCCCATGTCGAGTGCGCCCATCACATTGCTTCGACGCAACGCAGGAAGCACCCGCGCATTGCTGTACTCGGCGAAAAGCCCAATTGAATCGGCCACGCCTTGGCCAGATTCGGCGACTGACTGACGACCAGCAATGACAACAACGTCGCCAGCTGACTTCAAGATTGCGCCCGCCGCCTCGATCTGCTGACCGACAACGCCACCGATCTCGCCGGTCGGACCAACTGCCGTCTTACCAAGCAACGCGCTGACGACAAGAGCTGCATCGCCCGTGCGGTACATCAACGTGTGCGCAGCAAGTGGCGTGAAGGAAGTCGCTTGTGGCGTGATCTCGACGACCTTTAGGCCCTTTTTCAGCACCGCTTCGCGAAGGCGCAGATAAAGGACGGGCAACTCTTCTTTTAGGTCGGGAGCAAGAAGCACGACTGCTTTGGCCGCGCATGCTTCGTCGATTGTTGCGCGCGGGACACCGAGAAGTGCCGGCGCCGGCAAACCATCACCTAGCTGCGCGTCGACATGATCAGTGCCGATGATCGACTTTGCGAGCTTGGCCCATGCGTACTGATCTTCGTTGGGCAAACGCGAACCACCGACAACGGCAATACGGTTTGGGTCAGCTGCTTTGATTGCCTTGCCAGCGGCAGCGAGGGCTTCGCCCCAACTGACTTCGACCTGTTCATCGTTGTCGCCGGCACCCTTGCGCATCTTCGGCGCATCAAGGCGAAGCGGTGAGTTGAACGCCTCGAAGTCGAAGCGGCCCTTGTCGCACATCCAACCGTGGTTTGTGGGTTCAGCGTCGAGGCCCAGATAGCGAGTGAGTTCGTCACCCGACGACTGAACAGCGACGCGACAACCGACTGAACAAGAGGTGCACGTGCTTTCGACCTGCTCAAGATCCCACGGGCGAGCCTTGAACCGGTAAGGGTTTGCGGTGAGAGCGCCAACCGGACAGATCTGCACCGTGTTGCCCGAGAAGTACGACGAGAAGGGGTGATCGGGAAACACGTTGACTTGGGTCTGATTGCCACGTGATTGGAAGTGAATCAGCGGGTCGCCAGCAACTTCTTTTGAGAAGCGCGTGCAGCGATCGCACAACACACAACGTTCGCGATCGAGTGCCACAAGCGGACTGATGTCGATCGGCTTCTCGAAGTGACGCTTCTCTTCTATGAAACGCGTTTCACCGGGACCGAACGCCAACGTCTGATCTTGCAGCGGACACTCGCCGCCCTTGTCGCAAACGGGGCAGTCAAGAGGATGGTTGACCAACAAGAACTCGAGCACACCGTCTTGCGCCTTTTTCACTTCGGGCGCTTTGGTGTCGATCTTCATGCCTTCGGACGCGGCGAGCATGCACGAAACTTGCATCGAAGTGCCGCGCGGGCCCTCAACGTTGACGAGACACATGCGGCACATGCCGACGGGCTCCATCCGCGAGTGGTAGCAAAAGCGCGGAATGTAAGTGCCAGCGCGCTCAGCGGCAGCAATTACAAGCTCACCTGGCTTTGCCTCGATGTCTTTGCCGTCGAGGTTGATCGTGACGGTTTCTTTCGTTGCCGTGGGCTCGGGTGAGGCGCTCATGCGTCAGCCACTCTAGGCACGCCGGCAAGGGCGAGCTCGTCTACTGAGCGCGTCGCGCCGTTGATATACGCCTCGTATTCACCCTGGAATCGGCGAATCGAACTGAGAATTGGTGATGCAGCCGACGGGCCAAGCGGACAAATGGTTGTCTGCTTCGGCGGCCACGCGAGCCCCGGTGTGATGTTGTCGCACACGTCAAGCAACAAGTCGAGATCAGACTGACGACCAGCGCCGGAAAGAATGCGCTCGTAGATGCGACGCAACCACGTTGTGCCTTCGCGACATGGCGTACATTTGCCACAACTTTCCTTCGCGAAGAACATGACGATTCGCCACGCTGCACGCACAGCGTCTGTCGTTTCATCCATCACCATCACGGCGCCAGAGCCAAGCATTGAACCTGCGTCAGCAACCTCTTTCGCAGACAGTGGCAAATCAAGGTGTTCTTCGTAAAACCACGGAGCTGATGCGCCACCAGGAATAAACGCCTTTAGCGCGTTGCCGTCACGCATCCCGTTGCCATACTCGGGCTTCTCGATGAGATCGCGAAACGATGTGACACCAAGTTCGACTTCGTAAACGCCTGGCTTGTTGACGTGACCCGACAGCGCGAACAAGCGCGTGCCTTTAGAGTTCTCAGTGCCAAGGGCAGCGAACGCAGCGCCACCTTTCTCGGCAATGAACGGCATGTTGGCCATCGTCTCGACGTTGTTGACGACGGTGGGCTGCATATAAAGGCCCTTGACCGCCGGGAAGTAGGGAGGCTTGAGACGCGGCATACCGCGATTGCCCTCGAGGCTTTCGATGAGCGCTGTTTCTTCTCCGACGATGTAAGCACCTGCACCCCAGTGGACAACAACGTCAATGCCCCACTGCGTGCCAAGGATGTTCTTGCCGACGTAGCCGGCTTTGTAAGCCTCGTTGACTGCGCTGATCATGCGCTCGTGAGCAAAGGGCATTTCACCGCGGATGTAGATAAATGCTTGCTCAGCGCGGATGGCATACGCCGTAATGAGCACGCCTTCGAGAACAAGGTGCGGGTCGCGCTCAAGCAGCACACGATCTTTGTATGTACCGGGCTCGCTCTCGTCGCCGTTGATGACTAGGTAGCGGGGATAGTTGTTCGGAGCAATTAGGCCCCATTTCGCACCAGCGGGGAAACCAGCGCCGCCTCGACCTTGAATGATTGCGGCATTGACTTGCGCAGTCATTTCTTCGGGAGTCGACGCGAGAGCCTTTTCGAGGCCTTTGTATCCGCCGGTCTTCTTGTAAACCTCAAGCGTGTGTGAGTTCTTGACTTCCCAACGCGCCGAAACAATCTTCGTGGCGCTGCCTTTGCCGGTCACTTTCTCGACCGCGTGTTCGACGGCGTCAATGGACGCTTCGACTTTTGCGGCAACCTTGTCGGCGACCTTTCGAGGCGCGCGCTTTTTTGGTTTTGGTTCTTCATCGGGAGTCTTGTCGTCGGCGTTCACTTTGCGGGCTCCGGTTCGCCAGCACGCGCAGGACGCTCGGCGCCCCGTGCGTCTTCAACTGACAACACACCGAAGGCTCGATCAGTAGGGATCTCTTGACGAACGCGCGACAAGGTGCCGTGCGGAGGGATCTCGTCGCCTTTCTTGCCGGCTGCAAGGTCGTCGACCAGTGCGTCGAAACCCTCATGGCTGATCTTGTGAAAGAAGCGGTAGTTGACCTGCAACATCGGCGCTTCAGTACACGCCGCCAAACATTCGGTTTCTTCCAGCGTAAACAAGCCGTCATTAGTAGTGCTGCCCGGCTTCACACCAAGTTTTGAACTGCAGTGCTCAAGCAGCTCTTCGCCACCGAGCAACATGCAACTGATGTTGGTGCAGACACCGACAACGTATTTACCCACCGGGTGCAGCTTGAACATCTCATAGAAACTTGCAACGCCGCGCACTTCAGCGGGCTTGCAGCCAACAAGTTCGGCGATGTGTTCCATTGCATCGTCGGTAAGCCAACCGTCTTGCTCTTGGGCAAGGTGACACAGAGGGATTGTGGCCGAGCGCTTGCGCGGGTAACGCGCAATGGTTTCGTGCGCGATCTTGAGATTGTCGGCGGTGAATCGAGCCATCAGCGGCAGACCTCTCGTGAAACTTGAGCGTGCATCGGGGCGAGCATTAGCGATCGACCTCGCCCATGATCGGGTCGACACCAGAAATGATCACAACGGCGTCGGCAACCAAACTGTCTTTGATCATCGTGGGAAGCGTCTGCAAGTTGACGAAACTCGGACCACGAATGTGCATGCGATATGGCTTGGCGCCGCCATCAGAAACCATGTAGCAACCAAGCTCACCACGAGGCGACTCAACACTTGCGTAAGCCTCGCCGACCGGAACCTTGAAGCCTTCGGTAAACAACTTGAAGTGATGAATGAGTGCTTCCATCGACTCGTCGATACGACCGCGCGGAGGCGGCGTGATCTTCTTGTCTTGCACTCGGTAATCACCCTTGGGCATGCGATCGATGACCTGTCGAACGATCTTGACCGACTCGCGAATCTCGTTTAGACGAATGGCGTAGCGGTCGAACACATCGCCCTCGGAACCAACAACGACATTGAAATCGACCTGGTCGTAGAACATGTAGGGCATGTCTTTGCGCAGATCCCAATCGACGCCGGTTGAACGCAAGATAGGGCCCGTCGCCGAAAGACCGATCGCCTGTTCGGCCGAGATGACGCCAACACCCTTGGTTCGTTCTTGGAAGATCGGCTGACCAGAGAAGAAGTTGTCGTATTCAACCGTGCGACGATCAAGCGTGTCGCAAATGGCAAGCGCTTGCGCCCTCCAACCGTCGTGCAAGTCGGCAGCTACACCACCGGGGCGAATGTAGTTGTGGTTCATGCGCAAACCGGTCACCGACTCGAAGAAACGCAGGATCTGCTCGCGTTCGCGCAACCCGTAGATCATCATTGAAGTCGCACCTACATCCATACCGTTTGTTGCCAAGAACAACAGGTGAGACGAGATGCGGTTGAGCTCGAGCATCAACATGCGAATCCATGTAGCGCGCTCAGGAAGTTCGACGTCTAGCAATCGCTCGGTGGCAAGCGAAAAGACAGTTTCGTTGGCCAACGGTGACGCGTAATCCATGCGTGTCACGTTGGTTGAGCCCTGCACATAGGTCAGGTCTTCACCGGTCTTTTCCATGCCGGTGTGCAAGTAACCAATGACGGGCTTGGTACGAATAACAGTTTCTCCGTCGAGTTCCATCATGAGACGCAACACGCCGTGAGTCGACGGGTGCTGCGGGCCCATGTTGATGATCATCGTTTGATCAGTGGTGTACTCAACGTTGGTGTCGTTGGAGTCGAGGCTCACGCCTTCTGGAAGACGGAGTACGCCGCCCTCTTCACGAAGGAGCTGCAGCGCGTTTTCTTCGGCGCGCAGCTGCATTTCTTGCCCGCCCTCAGACGTCTCTTTGGTCGTCCACGATTCGCGCGTGGTCATCAGTGCTTCTCGGCTTTCGATGGTGGCTTCAACGAACCGCGTTGCGTCGATGCTTCGTCGTAAACGCCCTCGGGGTATTTGAACTGCACGGGGATGTTGCCCATTGCATAGTCTTTGCGCAGAGGGTGGCCCTCCCAATCTTCGGGCATCAAAATGCGAGTGAGGTCGGGGTGCCCACTGAACACGATGCCCATGAGGTCATAGACCTCGCGCTCCATTGCCTCTACCCCTGGGTAAAGGTCATAGAGGCTAGGCAACGTGGTGTCGTTTTCAGGGATCTGCACGCGAACTCGCACGCGCTTGTGCATCGAATGCGACAACAAATTCGCGATCACTTCAAAACGCTGCAGCACAACGCCCGGTGCTTCGGCACGTTCGGGAGCGTCTAGGTAGTCAACCGAAGTGACATCAACGCAAACGTTGTAGCCAGCATGTTTCAGCGCCGTGATTACGCGCACATAGTCGTTGCGTTCGACGTGCAAAACCTCTTGCCCGTGCGACAACGTCGCGGGTGCGCCAGTGAAATGCTTTTCGGCAGTTTCGCTCATGACTTTGCACCTACGCGCAGCTCAACGGGCTTGATGCCCGGGTGTGGCTTGACGACAATGCCGGCACCTGCGCCACTCTCTTGACGACGCTTCATGACCTCGCCGTTACGGATGAGTTCGTGCAGCGTAAGGATCGACTCGATGAGGGTTTCGGGCCCGGGCGGACAGCCCGGCGCGTAGACGTCGACCGGAACGATCTGATCAACCCCTTGCACAATTGCGTAATTGTTGAACATGCCACCCGTGCTGGCACACACGCCCATTGAGATGACCCACTTGGGTTCCATCATCTGGTCGTAGACGTTGCGCAAAACGGGAGCCATCTTTTGGCTCACTCGTCCGGCGACAATCATCAAGTCAGCCTGACGAGGCGAAGGGCGGAAGACTTCCATGCCGAAGCGCGACAAGTCGTAATCGGCCGCACCGGCGCTCATCATCTCGATGGCACAACACGCAAGACCGAACGATGCCGGCCACACACTGTTGCGGCGGCCCCACTTGACGAGGTACTCGAGGTTGCCCGTGAGGAAGTTGTGGTTGAGCTGTTCAATTCCCATCGAAGTGCTTCTTTCTCAAACTTCGGCGACCTGTCTTGTTGAGACTGACTCGTCAGCGTGCTCGCCGCGCGATGTCGGACGGTTGGGCACATGACTGATCGATGCAAACAACGAACCTGATTGCGGCTGCTCGAGGCGCTTGCGCGGCCCCCAGTCGAGTGCACCGTTACTGATGAGATACGCAAACGAAACGAACACAGCGATACCGAACACAATCATTTCGCTGAGACCAAACAGACCGAGTGCTTCGTAACGCACGGCCCATGGATACAAAAAGATGACTTCAATGTCGAAGATGATGAAGATCATTGCGATCAAGTAGAAGCGAACAGGAAAGCGCTCAGCCATCTCGCGTCGCGGAACGATGCCGCACTCGTATGGAGCCTCTTTTGCAGAGTTAGGCGACTTTGGACCAAGCAGGCCAGACGCGATGAAGGACGCTGCGGCGAACACAAGAGCAAGTACGGCGAGCACTAACAGCGGCAGATATTCGACCAATTGTTTTCACCTCCGCTTTACGCCCCCACCTCGCCTGGGTCGCAGCCGTTGCGCCGGCTATCTGGCTCCTTGCCTCCGGCGAAGTGCACGTTAATCGCCTCGGATGGGTTGCGTATGCGATCTGAGCCCGAGACTTTCACCGAGCGCGTCGCAAAAGCGTCTTACGCGAGTTGCGGTGCCCAGCGACGCCAACGCCGAACCTGTGTTGGCAGTTCATCCAATGTGATGTCGTAGTCGGACGCATCGGTCGTCACAGTCAGTGAACCGAACGCTGGGTGCCCCATATAGAACTGTCGACACGTGGGGTCGTAGTGCGCAAGTGCAGGCACCAAGAGGCCGAGACCTTTCGGATCGACAACCTCGAAACCATCAGACGCGCCGATCGCCAAATGAAAACGATAACGACCCATGCGACCCATGACACCTGAGTCGGGAACGAGTCGCTGCACCAACCCTTCAATGACCGTGGAACCGTCGACCTGTTTGACGCTATCGAACGCAATGAGTGAATCGCGCAGTTCTTCGGCAACACCCGGCGCCCGAAATGAACCTTTCTCACCGGCTTTTAGCGTCACACCAATGGGCTTGACCTTGGGCGGCAAAATATCGTCGCGACGAAAAACTGCGTCGAAGGGATCGCCGTGGCGTTCTGTCCACGCCGTGACCAATTCACGTTGCTCGTCGGTCAGCTCAATCGAGACCGGCTTATCGCTTGAAGTTGCGACCGTCAGGCCGGTCAACTCTTTGAGGATCGCCTGCAGTTCGTCGGCCCACTGCGGGGGCTGGTTGCGCATTGACAAATAGGTGGCCATGTCACTCCCGTCGGAACGTGATCTGCGCTTTTTGCTTGGCCAAAACGATAGCCAGAGATAGCGGTGCGAGGGTTACGAGCATGTCGAGCAATTCACCCGACTCGCCGAAAAAGTGAACGGTGTTCATGATGATCAACCCGACGCAGGCGATGATGATCGCTCGCGCCAGCCGAGCGTCAATCAACGCCATGGCCCCAAAAGCGATTGCAGGACCCAACACACTGAAAACATGACCAACGCGCACTGCCTTGGCCGAATCGCAAGGCTTTTGCATCGTCACCGCCAGTGACTCAGTGCTCGACCAAAACGTTCCGCAATTGACAGAAGCCCCATCGACGCGAACACTGGCGCCAACGAACGTCAGCAGAACAGCAGCAACAACGCCAGCAACCACAACGCCAATGCGAAATACATCGATTGCAAAACGTGGTTCGTGTTCGTTCTGGAGGTCGTCGTTCACGACGAGTCGCGGTCAGTCTGGTCGGGCTGGTCAGTCTGGTGTGTCTGGTCGCCAAAACCGTCGACCGCATCCTCATCTTCGTCGTCTGATTCAAGCGGGAAGGTGCCCGTAGGCGGTCGCCTGAAAGTGAGCGAGCCCCAAGTTCGAGGGTGACTCGTGTCGCGCTCGTCGGCAGGCAAGTCGAGACAGGCAAGGCACGAAAACTCAACGACTTCGATCTCTTCTATGTCTTGCGCCTGCACGTCGAACTCTGAGGGTGATTCGCTGTCGCTGTTGTAAACGAACCATCCCCAAATTTCTTCATTGGGATTGTCGGTGTCGAAGCGAGAGCCGCAGTCGTCGCAACGCTTCTCAGCGACGAAGGTCTTGAGCAGCTCTACCCAAGTGGCGTAGGGCGCCGAGCGATAAGCGTCGTCGCCAATGGCAACCTTGGCTTCTTCTTCGCCCATGACGACGTTGAGTTCGTGGTCAAACTCCGACTCCATCGCTCCAGCGTAACGGTCAAGAGGGCGAGCGGTGCGACCACTTTGGAAGCCCCAGAGCTCGCCTACGATTACCACGTGACTGAGCAACACGACGTTGTCGTAATTGGTGGTGGACCTTCCGGTTCAGCCTGCGCTTACTGGCTGGCTGAAGCGGGGCATGACGTCCTGTTGATCGAGAAAAAGAAGTTTCCACGCGAGAAGACGTGCGGCGACGGCCTTACCCCGCGATCAGTGAAGCAACTGAACGACATGGGTTTGGCTGACGCGCTGTCAGGTCACCACCGATTCGATGGATTGCGTTCGATTGCATTTGGCAAGACACTCGAACTCAAGTGGCCGTCGCATCCTGACTTTCCCAACTACGGCTATGTCGTCACACGACACGATCTCGATCACCTTGTTGCCCAGCGGGCCGAGAAGGCCGGAGCGATCGTCTGGCAAGAGACCGAAGCGCTCGAACCTGTTCTCGATAACGGGCTCGTCGTCGGCGCGACCGTAAAGCGAAAGGCGCTCAACGAAACCGTCGACGTTCGAGGCAAGTACGTGGTCGTTGCCGACGGTGCCAACAGTCGTTTCGGTCGCGCTCTCGGTACTAGTCGCGACAAGAGCTACCCGCTCGGCATGGCGATTCGTGGATACTTCGAGTCTGATCGCTCAAACGAAGACATGATCGAGAGCCATCTCGACCTGCGCGACCGCGACGGCAACGTACTGCCTGGTTACGGGTGGATCTTCCCCGTCGGTGATGGTCGCATCAACGTGGGTGTTGGTTTGTTGTCAACTTTCAACCAGTGGAAGTCAGTCAACACAACCCATCTGATGGAAGCATTCGTCGATACCGCACCAAAGTCGTGGGGTATCTCCCCCGAAACGGCTTGCGCGCCGGCAACTGGTGGTCGATTGCCGATGGCCTTCTCGGTTGGCCCGAGCGTTGGCCCAACATTCCTCGTGATCGGCGACGCGTCGGGTGCCATTAATCCGTTCAACGGCGAAGGCATCGCGTATGCATACGAAACCGGGCGACTAGGTGCACAGTGCGTGAGCGACGCGCTAAAGGCAAACGACGGTCTCGCGCTTGCCAACTACCGAACGCAGCTCGATGCAACCTACGGCCTTTATTACAAAGTCGCTCGTTTGTTTGTGCGCGTTATCGGTCGCCCCGAGATCATGCGCACGCTCGTGAACACGGGCATGCACAGCCGCACTCTGATGGATTGGATATTGCGCATCATGTCGAACATGCTGCGCCCCGATGAGTTAGGCCCTGCTGAAGCTGCATACAAAGCAGTAGCCACTGTGGTGCGTTTAGCGCCTGGGCGCTAGCCGTTCGCTTCAGACCGACACTTCAGCCGGACGTTCGCCCTCGATCTCACGCGTTACTCCGGTTATCACTGCGACAATCGGCACTGCGAGAAATGCACCAAGCAGACCGGCAACGATCGTGCCCGACACGAGCGACACCAAGATCACGACCGGATGCAAACGAACAGCACGGCCAACGAGCAGTGGTTGCAACAAGTGACCTTCAACTTGTTGCACAACGATAACTGCGATGAGAACAAACAATGCGTCGACAGGTCCACCGTTCACGAGAGCAACAAGGGCAGCCAACACGCCGGCAACGGTTGCACCAACGACGGGAAAGAACGCGCCGAAGAACGTAAGGATCACGAGCGGCAATACAAGCGGCACGCCGATGACAACCAGCGCGATGCCGATAAGTACTGCATCAACGACGCCCGTCATCGCCACACCACGCAGGTAGCCGCCGAGAATGTGGAACGCGCGTTGCGCTGAGCGGTTCGCTACCGAACGGTGGCGAAGTGGAAAACGATTGATCACCGCCGCCGCAAGGTGGTCGCCGTCTTTGACAAAGAAGAAACTCAAGATGAGCGTCAGCAAGATGCCCGTGATCACTTCGCCCACCAAAGTTGCGCTCGTGATGAGGCCCGATTGCAGCCCGCTCGAATTGGCTTGAACCGATTCGCGCGCTTGTTGAATGTATTTATCGAGGTCGGCCTGCGACAGCTCGAGTGGCCCCGTTGTGAGCCAGTTCTGCATCTTGTCGATACCGCCTTGCAGCTGTGGGCCAAGGTCGTTGAACTGTGAGGCAACCGGCGATGCCAAGAGGTAGATGCCGATGGCGGCGCAAGCCGCAACGGTCAGGTAAACGAGCGCAGTTGCTGGAGCCGCCCCCAACCCGCGCGATTGCAAGTAGCGCACCGGTGGGATGAACAGGGTCGATACGAGCAACGCCACGAAGACGGGCACCATCACGATCCGCAACTCATAGAGGACGACGGCGATTGTCACGACGCCGAAGGCCACGACTACCAGGCGCCAGGCCCATGCAGCAGCTAGGTCGAGGGCTCGAGGTACTGGCGGGGTGTGCGGCGAGTCAGTCATTGGCCTCATTCTGGTCGTTATCGCTGGCCCTAACGAGCACCTTGACCGAACTTGAGCCCGGTCAGCTTTAGATGTCCCACTCCAAACCGATAAAGACGAGGCGAACTCCCAGGTCACGGCGCAAATCGGACAGTGCCCAGACGGTTGAGTTCATCAGAAGTGGGGGGTGAGGCCATGAGCGCAAGAACACGGGTTCTGTTTGTCGACGACGACCAGCGCGCGCTCACTCGGCTACAAAGTCTCACCGCTGAGAAGCACAACGAGTGGGAAATGTTGTTCTGCGCTGGCGCCCAAGAAGCGCTCGACGAAATGGCGGCGCGCGGCGCGTACGACATTGTCGTGTCTGACCTGCGCATGCCGAACATCGATGGCGCTGCTTTCTTGAGTCTCGTGCAAGAGCGCTTTCCGGAGAGCATTCGCATTGTTGCTTCAGACTTTCGCGACCTGCCGCTCGCGCTTCGATCGGTGCCCGTTGCTCACCAGTTTCTTGCCGCACCACTCGAGATTGGCGTACTCAACGAAGCAATCGCTCGCAGTCGCGATCTGCAACACCGACTCAACAGCCCAGCCTTGCGAGGTTTGCTTCAAAACATCGAGACCTTGCCAAGCCCGCCATTAAGTGTTCTCGAGTTGAATCAAATCCTGGCGCGACCAGACGCTTCACTCGACGATGTTGCGCGCGTGATCGAAGCCGACACGGCAATGACCGCAAAGCTGTTGCAATTAGTGAACTCGGCGTTCTTCGGCCTCAACCGTCGCGTCAGCAATGCCCAACACGCAGTGTCGTACCTAGGCCTTGCGACCGTGCGCAATCTGCTGTCCGCTGTTGAACTCGTTCGTGCCTTTACTCCGCCCTCACCAGAGCTGATCACTTCGATCGAAGGCATGCATACACATTCATTGGCCGTTGCCGAGATGGCCCGGTCGCTGATGTCTCACCGCCATCAAGTTCATGACGCATTCGCCGCGGGAATGATGCACGACATCGGTCTGCTGGCGGTGCTCTCATGTCTGCCCAATGAGTTCATTGCTCTGCGCGAGGAAGTAACAAGCAGCGGACGCTCAGTTGTCGAATGCGAACTCGACGTTCTCGGTGCACCGCACGCGCAGCTCGGCGCGTACCTGCTCACGCTTTGGGGTTTGCCGTATTCATTGGTCGAGGCAGTTGCGCGCAGCCATGATGCTGAGTCGCTGCCCGACCGCACCCTCAGCCCAACACACGCCGTTTACGTAGCCGAACAAGTCACCAACGTGCTCGCGGCGAACAACACTTCTTGGGAAGGCGGAGTCGTGCCATCGCATGACTACCTCGCCGAACTTGGCCTCGACGAATTCGTCACCGACATCATGACTCGTTCTGCCTAGCTCTAGTTGTTGAGCTCATGGACTTTCTCATGGATATATGTCCCTGAGAGGTCCATGACGTTCTTGTGGGAACTCCGAACATCTAATTGTTGAGCTCGGTTTCTCCGTAAAGGCGCACAACCAGGTTTGGTGAAATCTCTTCGGCGCGTGACGGCCCGAACTGTTGAGCGAGCCCGTCGACTACCGGTTCGTTATATGGATCATTTGCGATTAGCACCCACCAGACGCGTTTGTACTTACTTGCGGTGCGCTCTACGGCTTCGGTGGAACTCAAATCGGCTCGCTGCTCATGCGCTGGCAACTTCGACAACCACGGTCGCGTCGGAGAGATCGGCGTGGGTGCTGAGTCTTTGCTTATTCGAAACTGTGAGTAGTAGTACTCGAACGGCAGTCGATGATCAGCCAAGAACAAAATTCCGTCGCCGGGCTGCGCTCGCTTGGCAACAAAGTTGGCGGCCGTGCGCCAATCGTCTTTGTCTTGCGAGTAATAGCCGTTTCGCCCTGCCTGCGATGAAGCAAGTAGCGCAACGAGCACGACACCCATGAGCAAACGGTCGTGAAATCGCAAAATCGTCACTGCAACGGCGACCACGACAGCTGGCAGACATGGGATCAGGTAGCGAGGCACCAAAACGGGTTCGACGAACGAAACCGCAATTAGCACTGCCGGCAACAGAACGATCCACAACAGTACGAACACACTCGACCACGTTGCCGCTGACTCTTCGCGCTTACGGCGGCGGATCAGCTCTACAACAAACCACCCCAACGTCAACACGACAATCAAGGTTGCGCCCGCACCCATGTGTCCGCTCATTAAATAGAGCGCGCCAGCGATGGATCCAAAGTCGGGCTTGGCAACCCAATTCAGTTGTTCAGCGCTACCGACAACAAGCAGACCAACTAGCGGTGAGATGACCAGCACAAACGCGACGACCGCGCCAAGCAGTTGACGCCATGTCGGTCGCGGTTTTGGCACGAACACGACAGCTAGAGCCTGAGCGGCAACCGCACCCAAGGCAAATGGGTGTGAGTAAGCGATCGCTGCCGCCGAAATTCCCCACGCAATCCACGCTTTGGTATTACCCGGCGCTTGCACAGCGCGAGCAAACATCCATGTTGAAAGACAGACGAGCATGAGCGCGAATGCATAGGGACGCGCTTCTTGTTGGTACTGAATGAAGAACGCCGTGATCGCCAACAGCAACGCTGATAGATGCGCCTCGACGACACCAAACAGTCGGCGCGCAGCGAGCCACAAGAACGCGACACCAGCCAATGAAAACACGACGGAAAGAGCACGTACCCAAGTCTCACCGTTGCCACCCACAGCTATCCACGCGTGCAAGAACAAGTGATACGCAAATGTGTGCGGATCTCTCTCGGTGCTCAGCGTCCAAAGGTCTGACAGCGGTAAACGCGCAGCGGCGACGCTAAAGGCCTCGTCATCCCACAAGCTTTTGCTGCCGATGTGGTGAAAGCCCAAGTAGGCAGCCAGCAGGAAGATTGCAAACAAGACGACAATCTGGCCTCGCTTACCCGAGAGCAGCGCTGTCACGACAACGTGGCGGCCGCTGCAGCAGCGGCATCGCCCGTGCGCTCTATGTCATCCCAAGAATGCGCGAGTGACGGAAAGAACACTTCGTAGGGGCTCGGCGGCAGGGCGATGTTGCGGTCGAGCATTTCGTGAAAGAAGCGCTTGTAGAGTCCGTTGCTTGCGGCGATCTGTGCGTCGTCGTAATCAAGCACACGCGTTGGCGAAAAGAAGAGGCCGAGCAAGGGCCCGTATTGCACAACCTGCGCAGCAACACCGGCGTCAAGCATTGCTTTACTCAACAATTTCGCGATCTCTTCAGCGCGCCCGACCAACATCTTGTAAGCCGCATCGTCGAGCAACGAGAGGGCAGCAAGACCGGCCGCCGTTGCCAGCGGATTGCCCGAAAGCGTGCCTGCTTGATACACAGGCCCAAGTGGCGCCAGCACTTGCATCACATCAGCGCGACCTCCGAAAGCACCAACGGGAAGCCCGCCGCCGATGACCTTTCCGAAACACCAAAGGTCGGGGCGTACATCAACGATGTCTTGCACACCGCCATAGCTCATGCGAAAGCCCGTTATGACTTCGTCAAAGATCAACAAAGCGCCGGCCGCCGTACACGCATCGCGCAGCCCACTCAAGAAACCAGGCACGGGTGGCACGAGGCCCATGTTTGCTGCGACAGGTTCAACAATCACACACGCAACGTCGTCGCCGATCTGCGGAACGACGTTGTAAGGCACAACAATCGTGTTCGAGACGGCGCTCTGCGGAACACCAGCCGAGTCAGGCAGACCCAACGTTGCAACACCGCTGCCACCGCCAGCGAGCAACGCGTCGGAATGGCCGTGATAGCAGCCAGCAAACTTGATGACTCGACTGCGGCCAGTAAAACCACGAGCGACACGAATCGCACTCATTGTTGCTTCAGTTCCGCTCGAAACGAGACGCAAACTTTCACAGCCCTGCACGCGCTGGGTTATCGCCTCGGCCAACAGCACTTCACGTTCGGTCGGCGCGCCATAGCTTGTTCCACCCAACGCAGCCGCTGTGATTGCTTCGATGATCTGCGGATGCGCGTGCCCGACGATCGACGCACCCCACGATTGGACGTAGTCGAGATACTTGCGACCTTCTACGTCCCAAACAAAGGCACCTTCGGCCCGTTCAACAAAATATGGATTTCCACCGACAGAGTTGAAGGCGCGCACCGGCGAATTGACACCACCGGGTATCACTCGTTTGGCTCGCTCGAACAACGAGAGATTGGTGCGTTCGTCAGCCATTGAAAGCGGTCGCCACATCCTTGGCCAGGTAAGTGAGAATCAAATCAGCGCCGGCCCGCTTGATCGCCGTGAGTTGTTCAAGACCAACAGCTGTGCCATCAATCCACCCACGCTCGGCAGCGGCCTTGATCATTGCGTACTCACCGCTCACTTGATACGCAGCAACGGGCACTTCCGCGCTCTCGCGAGCGGCAACGACGATGTCGAGATAAGTAAGGGCTGGCTTGACCATGACCATGTCGGCACCCTCAGCAATGTCGAGAGCAATCTCGGCAATTGCTTCACGCTTGTTGGCAGGATCTTGTTGGTAGCCCTTGCGGTTGCCGCCGTTGGCAATCGTTACGTCGACCGCTTCACGGAATGGGCCATACAAAGCTGACGCGTACTTCGCCGAGTAAGCAAGAATCGCCGTGTCGTCGAAGCCCTCTTCGTCGAGTGCGCCGCGAATAACCGCAACTTGACCATCCATCATTCCTGAAGGAGCAACAAAGTCGGCACCAGCAAAAGCCTGGGCAACTGCAGTCATGCCGTAGAGCTCAAGCGTTGCGTCGTTATCGACATCGCCATTGTCGTTGAGCACACCGCAGTGCCCGTGGTCGGTGTATTCATCAAGACAAAGGTCGGCCATGATGACGATGCGATCACCAACTGACTCACGCAGATCTTTGAGCGCAAGTTGCATGATGCCGTCGGGATTCCACGCCTGCGAACCCGTTGCATCTTTAGTGCTCGGAATGCCGAACAAGATGACGGCCGGCACACCAAGCTCGGCCAGTTCGTGCACTTCTTTCACCAAGGTCTCGCGTGTGTGTTGCACGACACCGGGCAACGACGAAATCGGGTTGGGCTGATCGATGCCCTCACGAACAAACAGAGGGGCTACAAGATCATCAACACGCAGGTGGGTTTCGGCCACCATTCGGCGCAAAGCCGGCGTACGGCGCAGTCGTCGCATTCGACGCTCAGGAAACATGGGCCCGAGCTTAGAGGGTGCGCGAAAAGGACACGCACGGCCAAGACGCCGGCCTTATGGCGCCTTGGCCTATGACGACCAAAAAGCCACGAGCGCCTGTATCAAACCCTCGGCGGAGTAGTGATCAGGCACGACATCTACAGAGATGCCCAGCGAAAGTGCACGTTCAGCGGTGGTCGGCCCGATGGCAGCCACAACTTTTGGCGTCGGAACATCAGCAATCGCAGCCGTTGCCACGAAACTCTCAACTGTCGATGGCGACGTGAAAATGATGACATCGCTCTTTCTTATGTCTTGTAGCTCGTCGGGCCCGGGCATCACGTCGACGACCCGATAGGCAGGCACCACCTCTACCTTCCAACCCTTCGCCACTAGCGCGTCGCTCACCACATCGCCCGCCCGCTCTGACTGCGGCAATAACAAGCGGCCCATGCCTTCTGGAAACGCAGCAGCAAACTCTGCGCCCGTCGAGTCTTTGACAACAAGGTCGGGTTCGATCTGACCTTCTGACAATGCTCTTGCCGTCGCTTCGCCAATGGCGGCGAACTGAGGAGGCGAAATGAGCAGCGCCGACCTTGACCCCTCGACGGCATTGAAAAAGGCGCTCACTGCATTGACCGACGTAAAGACGAGCCAGTCGTAGTCGCCCATGTGAGAAAGGGCATCGAACAGAGCAACGCTGTTGTCACTCGGTTGTCGAACCTCAATTAGTGGGATGGTCGTGACACGCGCACCCTCAGCAGTTAGTAGGTCAGCAAGAACGCCCGCTTGATGGCGAGCACGCGTAACGACTACTGAAACGCCGTCGAGAGATTTCAAGAGCTGTGCCACATCTTGTGGCTCAACAACAGTTCAGAGCCACCATCACGAAACAAGAGTTGCTCAGCCAACTTGCGTCCGAGCTGTTCGGGATCATTGCCCGTGCCGCGCGCTCTCAACGCAATGCGCCCGTCGAGAGAAGCCAAGAGCGCGCGCATTGCTATCTCGCCGTGCGCACTCACGGTCGCGTGCGCACCGACGGGCAAGTCACATCCGCCACCGAGGCGTGAAAGGTAGGCCCGCTCAGCGTCGACAGCAATGCGACTGTAGACATGCTCAATCGACTGCAAGAGCTCGATTGTCTCTTCATCGTCTTCGCGACACTCCACGGCAAGTGCACCTTGCGCGACTTGCGGCAACATCGTCGCCGGCGACAACACGTGCGCTGTCACGTCGGTTCGTTGAAGACGTTGTATCGGCGCGTAGGCCATGACGATGGCGTCGAAATCGCCAGCCTTGGCAATTCGCGTATCGACATTGCCGCGCAAGTTGGCAAACGTCAGGTCGGGCCGCAAGAACGCAAGTTGTGCGCGTCGCCGCACCGACCCCGTGCCAATACGGGCGCCGGCCGGTAGGTCTTCGAGTGCGCAACCGATCAACGCGTCGCGAGGGTCGCCACGTTCGGGCACGGCGGCGAGTATCAAACCGTCGGCAGTATCTGAAGGCAAATCTTTGGCGGAGTGCACCGCAAAGTCGGCTCGTCCTTCTAGTACTGCAGCCTGTACCTCTTTGACAAAAACACCTTGGCCGCGCATTGACTCAATAGGCGCGTTGGTCTTCTGCGTGGTGTCGCCCAGGGTCTGTACGACGACGTTTTCGACTTCTACACCCAACAACTCGGCAACATGATTGGTTTGCCACAAAGCCAAGATGCTCCCGCGCGTGGCAGCACGAAGTTTGCGAGAAGACACCGACTTACAGATCCAACAAGTTGCGAACGGCCTCGACCATGCGTTCGCCCTCAGGGGTGCCGGCCGCATGTTTGAGGCGAACAGTTGGGCCATGCAGAACTTTGGCAAGCATTGCTTGTGTGAGTGCTTCGACCATGGCGCGCTGCTCGGCGCTCAGCGTGTCGAGCTGCGTGCGACGACGCTCTAGCTCAGCAAGACGAATCTCTTCGACGCGATCACGCAACCCACGCACTACCGGAACGACCGATCGCGCTGAAATGTCGTGCGCATAGGCAACCGCTTCGGCATCAACGATCTGCTCGACACTTGCAACTTCGTTGGACCTTTCACTGCGGCCAACGTCAGCAAATGACTCGAGATCAGACAGATCAAGCACGGTGACGTTGTCGATCTCGGCAACCGATTCTTCAACGTCTCGCGGCAAACCCATGTCGACAATCGCCAACGGCCGTTGGGCCCGCCCTTGCATCGACCGTCGCACGTCATCAGCGCTCAGAACAGCGTGCTCGGCAGCTGTGGATGTCAACAAGACATCGACAAACTGAAGCTCACTCAACAACTCGTCAAACGGAATCGCCCGTGCACCAATCTCAGTAGCGAGTTCTTCAGCACGCCCTTGTGTGCGGTTGCATACGACAACATCGCCGACGCCTTCAGCAACCTTGAGAGTTGCACCCATGCCCCCGCCCATCTCTCCGGCGCCAAGGATGAGTACGCGCTTGTCGGCCAATCCCCCCACGGCGCGTTCGGCCATTACGACAGCGGCCTGGCCGATTGACGTGATGCCTCGACTAATGGCCGTCTCGTGACGGGCACGCTTGCCGGCTCGCACGGCGTGACGGAACAACGACCCGAGCACGAGACGCGACGCTCCGACTTCACGGGCGGAGCTCCACGCTCGCGCCACTTGACCCAAGATCTCGGCCTCGCCAACGACAGCTGATTCGAGCCCGGCGGCGACTCTAAATAGATGTCGGCTGGCGGCGTCATCGAACAGCTCGATGGTTTCACCGGTGATTTCTTCGAGAGGAACGTCGGCGTTCTGGGCGAGAACCAGGCGGACGTCAGCGACTGCGCCGTGAAAACGAACGGCGTCGACATAGACCTCGGTGCGCATACACGTCGACAGCACAGCAGCCTCGGTGATGTGATCGCTCTTCAATAGGCGCTTAAGGAACTCGGGCATGTGGTCGGGCGCAACTGCTGCCTTGCCAACGAGATCGAGGCCCGCGCTTCGGTGGCTCAAACCGACCATGACTACCGACACTGTGGGTGCCCCTCGTCACTGTCTGTGGAGAACACGTTACGAATCGGCACGGCGGCCATGTTAACGAGGCCTCGGTGCTTAGCGATCAAGAGGGCACGTCGACCAGGGATTTCTTAGAAATTCGTGATCTTGTTGAACGGTTCAGAACGTGACGGTTTGAAGTCGGCCCTCAAGACTTCTCGGGAAACTCCGATAAAGCCACCACAACAAACACCCACGAAACGGCAACCACCGAGAAATCGGTGAGGCGCAAAGCCAAGGGCCTTACAGGGATCTTCCCTCATGGCAGCCGGGCTACCGAATGGGGCATTCGTGCCTCCAAGTGGGATCACCAGGAGGCTGAAGTTTGAAGAAAAGAAGCTCTATCGCATTTGTGGCACTTGCCATTGCCCTATTTGTTTCCATCCTTCAATCAGCACCAGCATCAGCAGCAACTTCAGGCGAGTTTGTTTCCAAGATCAACGGCCTGCGGGCATCAAAGGGCCTCGGCGCTCTCAGCGTCGACGGTCGTCTGTCAGGCGTCGCTCAGGCGTGGGCCGAGAAAATGGCCGCCGCCAACAAGATTTCGCACAACCCCGCTCTCGGCAGCGTTCCGGGCAACTGGACCAAGGTCGGCGAGAACGTGGGCACCGGCGGAGACGTCGACGCCATCTTTGACGCCCTCGTCGCCAGCTCAGGCCACTACCGCAACATGGTCGAGGGCTCGTTCAACAGCATCGGCGTAGGCGTTGCCGTTGGCAGCGACAACCGCATCTACACCTCACACGTCTTCGCTGCCTACCCAGGCGCTGGCGGATCGAGTGGCTCGGCTTCGTCGAGCCCGGCCCCCAAGGTTGCTGCCGCCGCCAAGCCTGCAGCACCAAAGCCGACTGCTGCCCCTAAGCCAGCAGCCAAGCCCAAGCCTGTCTCGAGCTCAGCCAAGGCCGTTCAGCCTGCACCGCCTCCGGCCCCCGCCGTTGCGGCCCCAGCTCCTGCTCCAGCCCCAGCCCCCGTGCTTCCGACCCCGTCGGCTCGCATTGTGCAAGGTCTGGCTGAAGTCGGTTCGATCGCAACCCAGGGCTAGTTCTCGGAAGTTACAGCGGGCGGTGAAGCGAAACACTGTCGCCCTCGGCAACTGAATAACGAGCAGCGGCCGAGTCTTGATTGAGCACCAACGCGGCGAGACCGCTTGCATCAATCAGTAATCCCGCTTCGCCTGAAGCAAGATCAGCAAACGCTCGAGCGCGTGTTGCAGTGACGGGCCCACTCGTCATCTTCACGACAATGCGATCGCCGTAATCGCTCAGCTGATTCGGCGTGACATTGAGTTGCACATTGCCGTAACGATCGACCCACAACACGTCGGCTTCGAGTGATCCGTTCGACACGGCACTGAAGGGCACAACCGCGGGCATCAACTCTGAGGCGTCGATCGACGGACCAAACTCCGCAAGATCAACTCCGTTGCAAATGTGCGCGGCAGCTGGACCAAAAATGTCGCGGCCAGCAAACGTTGCTGCGTCGGTCGTCAGTTGGTACTTCTCGTTGACAAGCTCGACGATCCGCGTTGGCCCTCCGATGAGCGACACAACTGGGGCAAGAAGCCCGTTGTCGGGGCCCACGAGCACGCTTTCGCCGTCACCGACTTCAACAGCAATCGCGCGCCGCGCCGATCCCACGCCCGGATCAACAACAGCAATCACTACGCCAGCCACCAAGTAGTTCGCCGCGCGAACAAGCGTGAGTGATCCAGAACGAACGTCGTAAGCCGGAACTTCATGAGTGATGTCAATGACAGTGGTGTGTGGAGCGATCGAATGGATCACTGATTTGGTTACACCCACAAACTCATCGCGCAATCCGTAATCGCTCAAAAACGAGATCGTTTGGTACTGCTTCGTCATCGAATGCGCGTCAGTGCTGCTGCGGCAAGCCGAGTTCGTGACTGCGCGCCGTCGCTGCCAACACTGCATCGACAATCGCAGCGCGAACACCGCGATCTTCGAGACGTCTCAATGCAGCAGCGGTCGTGCCAGCTGGCGTTGTTACATCAGCGCGCAATTGTGCCGGAGCGCGCGTCTTTGACGCCAACAATGCACCAGCGCCGACAAACGTTTCGATTGTCAGTTCGGTTGCTGCGTTGTGCGAAAGCCCTGCTGCGACACCACCGTCGATCATCGCTTCGGCAATCAAGAACAAGTACGCCGGCCCCGAGCCCGACAGCCCGGTAACGGCATCCATCTGATCTTCAGCAATGCGAACAACACGTCCGCTTGATGACAACACAGACTCAGCCCACACGAGGTCTTCTTCGTGTGCAGTCGATCCGCCACAAATCGCCGTGGCTGAACGCTCAACCAACGCGCCGATGTTGGGCATTGCACGCACGACGGGCACGCGACCACCAGCAGCTTGATGCAGTTTGGCCAGCGTTATGCCGGTGGCGATCGACAAGATGCGCTGTGCCCCACCAGTCACCGCGTCGCTTATCGCAAGCTCAACGTCTTTGGGCTTCACCGCAATGATTGCGCCTTCGCATGGCACAGGCTTCTCAGAGATTTGATAGCCAGCGGGGTGCATCTTCAGATACTCCTGACGAGCAGGATCACGTTCGATGACGGTGACCTCGCGACCGTGGGCCGTAAGACCAGCAAGTAGCGCTTCACCCATTTTTCCGCCGCCGATTATGCAAAGCATGGCGTCACGCTAGTGGAACGATCCATCGAACCGACGGTGGAGTCGGTGAGCAATGTTGGCAGCAGGCGTTACGGCAGGTATTGCTGAGGGTTTCGCGGCGAGCCGCCGATGCGGGTCTCGAAGTGCAGGTGGGCGCCGCTTGCGTTGGCAGGGACGACATGGCCGGTATGGCCGACATATCCGATGAGCTCGCCTGCTTCGACAGTTTGGCCGGCCGAGACTGCAATTCGACTTTGGTGCGCATACCAAGTTTCGAGATCGCCGCCGTTGTCGATCTTTGTGAGGTTGCCGTAACCGCTGCCGTCGTAGTTGGCGGAAATAACTTTGCCGGCCTTGGCCGCATAGATCGGCGCACCTTCAGTGCCACCAATGTCGATACCGGTGTGCATACGACCCCATCGAGGCCCAAACGGCGAACGAATCGGACCCTGCAGAGGCCAACGCATGCCGGCAGCCGAGATGCGATCGTCAACCGACGAAGCACCACCGCGTGATGCACGACCAGAAGTCGTCGTCTTGGTGCTTGCTGCGCCAGCTTCATCTTCAGCTGCGTAGGTTTCGATGCGCTGTTGCAACGACTTATCGAGTCGTGCTTTTTCATCACGCGTCTTCGTCAACTGATCAAGAGCAGCTTGCTCAGTTGCGCGTCGCTGGTCGGCGATTGCACGTGCAGCAGTCGCTGCTTTGCGTTCGCGTTCGAGATCAGAGCGTGCCGCACCCAACTGGTCGATGACATCGCGATCGCGTCCGTTGACTTCTTGCAGCAAAGCAGCGCGTCGGCCGACATCGGCCAACCCGTCTGAACCCAAGACTCGGCCAATCGGATCATCTTGTGGGTACATGTATTGATCGATTGCGCGTTGCGCAGCAGCGCCACGCAGCTGATCAATACGGGCTTGCGCTTGTGCCATTGCCGAGTCGCTGTTGGCGAGAGCGGTGTTGGCTGCGTCAAGAGCTTGCTGCGCGCTACGCAATGAAATCTGCTTCTTGGCAACCTGTGCATCGAGATCAGCAAGAGCAGCCGTTAGCTCGGCGTCGCTTGCTTTCAGTTCGTCGATCGATGCTTTGGGGCCGGGTTGATCAGCAGCTACCGCAGGGGCCGCCATGAATGCTGATGACAACAGCATCGCAACACACCCAAACAGCCGTGCGCGCTTGTTGTTGACAAGAAAAGTCACTACGAAATTGTCCGATCAGTTGAGCCACGACGCCGCCCATCTAGTTGGGCGCGGCAAGCGTTCAATAAAACGCATCGCTGGCAGGCAAATTCAGATAACGCTTTTGGTTAGTAACAAACCACCAAGAATTGACTTCAGAAACACTTTCAAGAACAAAGCAACGGGCCTGGAAGGTGCTCGCACCTCATTCGCACTTCCCCGAACGAATGAGGCGTGCTGTTCTTCCAAGCCCGTCTTGGTCGAGCAACCTAGTTGGGCAAGCGGCGTAGGTCAAAACAATCGAGAAAGATCCAGTTCACGATTGTTCGCTCTTTCGGTCGCAGCGCACTTTGTTTTGCAGTGCAGTTACGAACCGAGCAATCCCTCGACAGAGGCCTCGCCGGTCTTGTAACGACGAACCACTTCTTCTTGAAATCGATCTATATGTTTGTGCAGTTGATGACGCTTGACCGAAATGCCACGTTCGAGTTCGTCGAGTTCGTCCGCTATTCGACGTACGTCTGATTCGTCGTAGCTGTCGAGACTCGAAAGCTTTGCGCCGTCAACTATTTCATCGAGACGATCTACAAGCTTCTCGAAATCTGCACCGAGAGCGATTGAGCCACTCTCGACAGAGGTCAGGCGCCCTGGACCGAGATGACGATCACCGTGCTCAACCAAAATGTCAGGAAGTGACGCAACAAGATTCGCAACTTCATCGTCTGATCCACCACTGCGTCGATACAGATCGGCTTGCACGATGTCGAGACGACCTTGCACGAGTCGCCGTTGCAGCGACAAGGCCTCTTCGGCGTCTTGACAGGCCGTGCGGCGGCGGCGCAGCTCGTCGAGCGGCAGCGACTCGACTGCGCTCGCAAATTCAGGACCGGTGAGCTCTTCGAGCGTTGGGTTACTCATGGCGCCCGCCACACTACGACTGATCGCCACCTAATGCGTTGACCAGCACGTTCGCGAGCCAAAATCGTCGGATGAAACGCCCTGGTGGCGGCAGCCCTCCGCCACGATGTCACGGGCGACCAGTAATTTTTCTGGCATGCGCATTGAGGTGGTGCGGAGCACCCGCCGTAAGAAGACCGTCGAGCTCCGCCCAACGGCCGACGGCGTGCGCATCTCGATCCCGGCGTCAGCAAGCAAGGCCGAAGAAGAGAAATACGTCGAGACCCTCCTGCGTCGATACGAAAATCGTCGTGACGCGAGCGCAGTAGACCTCGAACAGCGAGCGGTCGAACTCGCCGGGCGATACCAACTACAGACTCCCGCCAGCATCAAGTGGGCTGAGAATCAGAACAGTCGATGGGGTTCGTGCACGCCCGAAACACGCACCATTCGAATCTCGTCTCATGTCGCCAAGTTTCCAAGTTGGGTGATCGATTACGTGATCATCCACGAGCTGGTGCATCTAGGCATTCACGGGCATGGTGAAGACTTCTGGCGCGTCGTCGAGCGTTATCCAAAGACCGAACGCGCCCGCGGTTTTCTCATCGCCAAAGGTTTAGAGGTCGACGAGGCAATCGAGCGCACTCAAGATTCCGAAGTTCTCGACTAATCGTCCGGGTCTTCGTCTGCTTCGTCATCGTCATCTTCTTCATATGCCGTTGCAAACAACGTGCGTGAATCCATGCGATCGACGTAGAGGTTGCCGTTGAGGTGATCGATCTCGTGCTGCAAGATGCGCGCCGGCCAACCCTCCCATTCGAGTGTGACTTCTTCGCCGTGTTCGTTCAGTGCTTTGACTCGCACACGAAAGAATCTCGACACTTCAGCTGCGTAGCCACGCACGCTCAAACAACCCTCGTAGAACGTGGCTAGTTCGTCGCCGATCGGCTCCAGCGTTGGGTTGATCAGAACCGTCAACGGAACGACTGTGCGCACTGCTGCCTCACGGCGCTCTTCGTCTATCGACTCGATCGTCTCTTCACGATCTTCGATCACAACTAACTGAATGCCGAGACCAACTTGCGGAGCAGCAAGACCAACGCCTGGCGCGTCGCGCATTGTTTCAATCATCGACTGGATGAGTTCGTTGAACTCAGGCGTGCCTATGTGAACAGGATCGATGAGCGCCGCTTGCTCTCGCAACACGGGGTCGCCCGCCTGCACGATGTCGAGAACCATCGCCCCTGTTTAGTTGACAAGCCTGTGGGCCCGCTGCGCACGCCACTCAGCCTCTTGTCGGCCCAGCTCAGTGACTGGCGCACCCTCGTGGCGGTACTCCTCCAACAAGCCGCGCCAGTTGTTCTTTGCATTGAGGTGGCCAAGCAGCGCGCCCAAGCCCCAAACAAGCCGATCGAGGATGACATAAGAGGTAGGCAGATTGAGTTGGTTCAAAAGGTCTTTGTAGTTGCCATCCATATCGATGACCTTGGCAAGGGCCTGACGCATGAAGTCGCGGCTGTATTGAAACTCGTCTTGCAAGAACGGAATGTAAGGCGTGCTTGCGTAATCCAAAACCTTCGCAGGGTCGAGATCAGAGTCACGAGGCAAGCAGTGCAACTTCAACATGTTGTCGAAGAGCGATTGCGCGTCTTGTTGCATAACGGCATCGAGCACGGGGTTGAGCTCGTCGATCTCGCTCTGGGTCCATCTCTTTACAAGACCGAAGTCGAGAAACGTGACGGTGCCATCAGCGTGAAACTTGTAGTTACCCGGGTGCGGGTCGCCGTTGAACATCTGTTGGTAATAAACCGAACCCTGCGCGAAACGCATGAGCACCTCAGCTGCTTTTTGCTTCTGATCATCACCGGCTGTGTCGAGAAACTCTTGCCACTTAAGGCCGTCGACCCACTCAGTCACCAACACGCGACGCGCGCTGTACTCAGGCACAACATTGGGAATGCGAATGAACGGATGGTCTGCGTAGTGTTCGGCAAACTCTTGTTGTGATTGCAGTTCGATTCGATAATCGAGCTCATCAGCCATGCGCGCTCGAACTTCGTCAACCATTGCTTTGACATCAAGACTCGGCAAGGCAAACTGCGAAAACATCGCGTAGAGCATTTGCGCATTGTCGAGATCGCTGGTGATTGCAGTGTCAACGCCGGGATACTGAACTTTTACAGCAACGATTCGTCCGTCACGCAAGACTGCTTTGTGCACCTGACCTACCGATGCAGCAGCAATGGGGATGGGGTTCCACTCAAGGAAAATGTGCTCAGGATCTTTGCCAAGTTCTTCGCGCACAACTTGTGACGCAAGGCTTGGTGACATCGGAGCCACGTCGGCTTGCAGAGTTGCGAGTGCAGCAGCCGCTTCTGGGGGCAACCCGTCAGCAATGAAGCTGAACATCTGCCCGGCCTTCATGATGGCGCCCTTCATGCCACCAAGAACTTGCGCAACATCTTCTGCACTGCGAATCACAAACTGTTCTTCAAGCGCGGCCCGGCGCTCTTCGTCGGCGCGATGACCGCGCAACTTCAAGCCAGCTAATTGCCAACCCCGACGCGCCGTTAAACGCCAAACGCGCAAAGAACGTTCGACATGAACGCGTCGTTGTGGGTCACGCAGTGCAACACCGGCACTTGCTGTGGCCGCAGTGGCACCAATGCCACCGACAAAGAGCCACTTTCGCATGCTGTTAGAGGGGTGTCGCTGCGTTGCCGCTTGACTCGATGTGCGGACGGTTACCGTTCTCGCGCTTGGCTTGCTCTTCAACGGTGTAGCGCGCAGTGGGCACTGCTTCTAAACGCTCTTCGGGGATCTTCGCGCCCGACGCTTCGCAGATTCCGTAAGTGCCGTCGTCGAGTTTCTTAAGCGCAATCTCAACGTCGTTGAGTTCTGCTTCGAGTTGTTCGAGCATCGACAACGTGACGGCTCGCTGGCTCTCTTCACTCGCAGAGTCAGCTGAGTGTTGATCGACCGTACTGATTTCGCCACCACTCTCGAACTGCTCACTGCTATCGAGTTCGCTGCTCTCTCGCAGCTCGCTCTTCATCGCAGTCAGGCGTTGTTCTTCGCTTTCGAGGGTCTGGCGAATCTTTTCGAAATCCATGTCAGGCACTCTACCCAATGCCCCAACTTTGTCTTCCGGCCTGAGTGGTGCGGCTCGCAGAGCACGAAATTCACAAGATTTGGTCGGAAAAGCGCGGCCCGTGAGACTCGCTGAGTGATTACTAAATGAGAGTCGACGTCACTGCACTCGCCGTTCTAGACAAAGTCCGCATAGAAGGCAACAACGTCTATTTGCCCGACCAGTTAGAGCGCGACGTCTACGTCAAGGTCAACAAAGCGTTGGTGGCGGCCGGCGGAAAGTGGAATCGCAGACTAGGCGCTCACGTTTTTCCCAGCGATCCCAGTGAAGCGATTGAACAGATGCTTCTCACAGGACAGATCACAACTGCGCAAGACTTTGGATACTTCCCAACGCCGCCGCGCCTCGTCGAACAACTGATTGCTGCAATCGATCTGAAGCCGGGAATGCACGTTCTCGAACCGTCGGCCGGACAGGGAGCGATCGCGAAAGCGCTACGCGAGTACGGCTGTGAGGTCGATTGCATCGAAGTGCTTGAATCAAACGCCGATGTAATAAGAGCGGGCGGCTTTGCGCGCAACCTAGTTGTTGGTGACTTCCTCGATATGACACCCGAGCGACGGTATGACGCTGTCGTGATGAATCCGCCGTTTAGAAGCCAAGCAGACGTTCGCCATGTTCTTCACGCACTTGACTTCTTGAAGCCCGGAGGACGCCTGGCCGCAATCATGTCTTCTGGTGCAACGTTCCGGCAGACCGCCGTTACAGAGACACTCCAAAACATTGTCGGTGAAACCAACGGATCGTTTGTTCGCCTGCCCGACAACGCTTTCGTTTCGTCAGGAACGCAAGTTTCGACGGTGATGTTGACAATCAAAGACAACTCGCGGATCGCTAGTCGCCAAGTGTCGCTTGGAGGGGCGTCGACAACGCTGATTCCCAAGCACTTGCGCAGTATAGAGCCGGCTCCCGCATCAAACCCGTCGGCATCTCATCCGTTGCGTGAAACACGCGTCGACGACAGGGGCGTTCGATATCGGATCGAACGCGAGCTTGGCACGACGAAGCTTCAAGTTCGGCTTTTCGACCCAGCAGTCGGCGTGTGGGGTGATTATGGAGCTGCCGTCAGCACCAGTACTGAAGCGTTCGCGAAGCTCGACGCCGCATGTCCGGCGAAGCCGACAGCTGATCGAGACGCCACGCAACGTCAGCCGCCGGCCGTCACCAGAAAAGAACCGCTGACGCTCTTTTAGCCGAGTGTCAGCGTTGAGCGTCGAGCGGCCTTGATTGGATACGGGTCAGCAGAAACCGGCAGCTGTTCGTCTGTGGCGGTGTAGAGCTGGTCGTCGTACTCCTGCATCAACGTTCGCTCGTTTCCGAGGCGAGCACCCGTCAGGCAGTAGTGGCCGGGATATTGGGCCTCGAGCTCGTCAAGTCGCTCGTCGAGCTTGGTGCCATTCTTTGGGTCGGGTGCGTACTCCGCATGTTTGATCTCGCCATTGACTGTCGCCACCACCAGTACTGGACGGTCTTCTTCAATCTCAAGTTGTTCGAGAATCGACACAACAGCAAGACGCAACGAAACACGTCCACCTTTGAGACCGTGCTGTTCAAGGTGCGCATTGTGCTCGTCGCGTGTAATCAAACCGGCGGCACATTCGGCAGCCGACAGAAACTCTTCGGCGCTACGAGGATCGGTAAGCCGTCGGTTTTCCGCCAACCACAAGAAGGAGTCAGTGAACGGGCGGTTAGTGGCTCTGATCTCCGCGATGCGCTGTAGTGATCGCGATCCAAGAGGTGCTGATTCAGTCATCCGTCGATACTGCGATCGCGCTGTATGTCAGACCAAATTTGTGCGACTTTGACGCGTTCACATCGCGAGGTCTGGTGGCGCAGCTGACCGAGAGTTCGTTCGCAGCAAGCGCTCAGCAACATCAGGCATCGCTTCAATTAGCGCTGCGAGATGATCCTCACTCGATTGACGGCGTTGCTGATCGGCTCGCCTCACAAACACGTCGTGGTAACCACGATCGACAATCACTTCGTGCAGACCGGCTTTGATGTCGGCCCAATCGCCACCCCAGTTTCCGCGACACTTCTCCCAATCGCGAACGACAAAAGCCAACCAGTTCGCAGGGCCTTCGGGATAGCCAAAGGTCACGTCATACGTGCCACGACGGTTGTAGTGCGTCGTTACGTCGAGGAACGTGCCCATCGCTTGGTCTAGCTTCACCGTGTAGTCGTCCCAGCGAAACCCACGCTCGATGAATTGCACAACCTCAGTTGCAATCTCGACCTTGAAGTCAGAACTGGTCGATCCCGTTGAGCGGAACGTTCGGTAGTAACTCGGGTGCGTGCGAGGTGGTTCTGGCGTTCCGATCGTTTGCCTCGGTGGAGTCCACAAGCGCTTGTCGGCGTCAGCCAACTGCTTGTACAAGCGTGAGCTGATCTCGATGCGCACCGCACGCTCTGTCTCTTGCCACCGCTGGTCGGGGGCAATTCGGTAGTGCTTGTTCTGAAGCACTTGCTTCAACCATTCAAATTGCGTTCCCGGATGAGCAAACCAGCGCTTGTAATACTCGTCAGCCCCCGACGGCCAATCGACGCCAAAGAGGTGTTGCGTGATCCATTTGTGAAGCGGCTTTGCTTTCCACGCGTCTCTTGGAAAGCCAGCTTCGATGAACTCGATGATCGCCGTTGCGACTTCGGGATGTTCGACGTCCGCATGCTTTGCGATAACTGGCGTTGCTTGTTGCTTTGCATCAGCCGTCGGTTCAGGTGTTGCAACTTCTTCGAAGCCGGGCATCACCAGTTGGTCATCAGAAGCAGAACGCCGACGAGAACTCACGCCATGAACAGTGGCACCACTGGTCGGCACATCACCAATCGAGCCGTCAGTGGTTGCGCACTATGGGGTACTCGACCTTTCAACCGCGCGATATGACCAAAACGAGCCAGATTCTTGCGCTTTTTTGGCCTTTTCGCGTGGTTGAAAGGGCGTGGTTGTGCACTTTGGCGCTATGCGCAACCCTCGACGTAATTCACGACGTCGGCACGGCCTGAACGCATTTCGGTGACCTTCTTGCCGTCGGTTTCGAACAACAGCAAAAGGTTGGGATCGGTCTTCGATGTGTAGGTCATGTAGTGACCGCCTTCGACGTAGTGATGCGCGCTGTCGACGATGGTCGGATACGCAGCTTTCACTTCGGCTTCCGTTGCACCGACTTTGATGCCCGACAACGTTGCAACGGGAGATCCCTCGGAGATGTCGACGCGCGTAATGATGTGATGCTCAGTAAGAACGCTGACGCCAGCAGGGCCGCCCGTGACCTCTCCGTACATACAGAGGTCGCTGTCGCCACCGGCGAATGACTCTTTGATGGTGACTCCGGCAGCCTTCTCTGCTTCGGCGACGGGCACGCCAACCTTCAGTCCGCCCAGACCGTTGAGCGTGAGGCGACTGTTAGCAGTTACGACGGGACTTGTCGTTGTGGTGGTGCTTGCCGTCGTCGATGAGGTGGATGTCGATGTCGACGAGGTCGTAGTTGTCGACTCTTTGTCGTCAGATCCACACGCACTTAGCAACGCAACCAACGCCGCTGCCGTAATCGCAGCGCGTACCTTGCCCGCTTCAATCATCAACGTTCTCCCTTTGTCAGCGGCCAACCTACAACTGACGCATCGGTCAGCCATCGTCCACCGCCGTTACCCGATGTGGAAAGTCATTCAACCCCGCACACCAGTCACGACGTTGAGCCATTGTGCGACTTCAGACGGTGCAAGGTTTCTGTCGAGCACGCAAGCTCAGCCTCCCCTTGCGAAGTAACAACGATCACTACTACGAATCGGGGGTTTACTACCCATTTCTCAATCCACCTGAGTGGTCTCTCAGCACCAAGCTCACTAATCACCGCTGTACGAAACGCCGCGCCATCACCGGACCATGTTGCCGGAACGCTCGCCAGATCCAAATGACCCCGACCCCACCGACTTCCGTTCGAACGAAAACGGATCGCCGCCCGCATGGCGCCAACATGGTTGCCGCCAGCGTCGGAGTTGTGCTTGCCCCCAAGGAGCGCGCCGATGAATCCGGCGATCTGCTCGAAAATAAACTGGACCACAACCCCCCTTCTCGGCCGGCCCATTCGCCGGCGAGACATATCAGTTCTTGAAGATCGCACAGCTAGAAGAATCCGGACTTCGAGGCGTTGTCACCGCCGAATGGAACAGGGTCGGCAGTGTCTTTCTTTGATTTCGTGTGAGCAACTCTCACCTCGCCGGTTTGATTGCTGAAACCCAGACCACAAGCTGTTCTCTGGCGTCACGCCTTGGCCCTAGCTCTCAATTCGTTGCGGCTCGGCATCACAACGGGTCATCGCCAACGAACACGGATTGCGTGATGAACAGTGGGGGCTTTCGTCTTATGGTCACTCGCCCATCTATGAGCGCCTTCGCGACGTTGATTGCAAGAGACTTGACACCTGCTGACGGCACACTCTTGAGCAGCTGCGTCTGATCGATCACAATCATCAGCTCTCCCTCATCAGCCCAAAACGCAGCGCGGCATTTTGACGTCTGCCCTGTCCACAGCTCGAGGCGCCCCACGCGCCAGTGCGGCGAAGGCTCAGTCCATTTGACTCGCCATCCCGTCGGAACTTGTGTTTCGAGCTCGTCGGCTGCGAGTCGCAGTTGATCTGTCACCGCGTCGTTTTCCGTCATCGAAAGTTGATCCATTCAGGATGTGTGGCGGCTAGCAATAAGCCTCGGTGTCGGCGTCGGCGGTCGAGACTCAAACGGCTTCTACTAAACCCCGAAGATCAGGCCAACAACTCCACGAACCACGGCCAACCCGCCCAACAGGAATATCAGTTTCACTGCGCCTCGGTCGAAGGCGCGCACGTGCGGCTTGGCGACCATCCTTCCCAGAAGATTCTGCTGGGAAGCCAGCCACGTCCGAAACTTTAGATAAATCCAACCGACGAGGCACAGCAGAAATCCAAGCGCCATTGAAACAACAGGGTCAGCAATTGTCACTATTGACCAACCAATCGGTGTCGACGTCGCGTTACGGACTCACTCAGCCAACGCGCGTGCCAGGCCCACCGACGCCAACACGAAGCCTCGTCAACAAGAGCACCCAGCGCAGTAAAACTTTTCGCTGGCAGTCAGGGCGTAATTCAACTCACTCAAGCGGTCACTGCGGGCTCAGAAACGAGATCTCGCGGCCTTCCTGCATGCGTGCCGCAACTTCAGCACGCCATTGTTCGTAATCATCTCCGTACGGAATTCGCGTCTGGCAAAGATCGAAAAACGACTCGTAGAAATACTCGGCCTTCGACGCCTCGTTCAAGGTGCACAAGGATGCAGAGTTGTTGCCGACTTGAAGGCCCATGCGTGCCGCAAAACGATGGACGAGTGCAAGCAGTTCGGATGCGTCGGTGTTCGACTGTATGCGACCGCGAGTCAGAAAGTAGGCGGGCTCGTGCGAAACCAGAAGTATTTTGACAGCAACCACTTCGTGCATTTGTCAGCCCCTGACAGATCTTCGTTGCGCGCAAAGTTTAGACAGCCCATGCGGCTTGCATGCGACCGCCAACGGCGGAGATTGAGCGTCACGTGCGAGACGCTGCAAAGCAGACTGGTTGTAGCGATTTGTTCAACCAAGTACCTGGGCGTCGGTCTCCTCGTAAATCTAGCGAGCACCGCGGAGACCTGACTTAGGCGCCGGCTACCTGACAGTAGACCCGTCGTTTAATCGTCACCGATTGGCCCGCTGGCGGGCAGGCCACCGCCAGCAGCCTCCAACGTGTCTATTACTTCTTGAAAAAGCAGCGGAATGATGAGGGCCGGGTCGACAAACCCGCCAGCACCTTTGTGGGTCCAGATCTCGTACTCGAGCCACCATTGCTCAGTTCGACCAGAGTCGTGACTCAAAGGAAACAGAAGCTTGGTTTCGGGGTATCCGCCCGTTGCTCGAGGTTCACGAAAGTAGACAGTCACTGCGGCTCCAGACGACCGCAAGACTGTAGAAATTGGCCTTGTTGGGATCAACTGACGAGCGCTGTTAACCAGCAGCAGTTCGTATTCCTCAGGATTGACGTGTTGGTTTGTCATCTACTTCCAGTCGTCTTGCGCAGCTCAAGGGACGCTCAAGAATCGCCCATGAGGACGATTGCTCGCTGGCCACCGATGTGTAGTGCCACCGTGCGCGAAGGTGGTTCGGTGTAACCAAAGACAAAGAATGGACAGTCGTCCAACGGGACGACACTCGCGCTCTCGGCATCAATGACATTCAACGTCAAAGCACCCTCGCGAAGATGATCGGGCACATGCACGCCATGAACAACTAATCGTCGTCCCACTGACTCGTCCAATACAAGCAGCCGGACAACCTCTAGTGACGACGCAGCTGCGACGTCGTGAGCTTCATTTGTCGGCAACCCCACCGCCCACCGAGCATCGTTCCCGAATCCAGTGCTGAACCAGGCGTCGCCATTGCGACAATCCAATTCGAGCTCCGCATCAACTGTCTTATCGTCGATTCGTCGCAGATGAAGCGAGGCAGAGAACGGCCCGTCGCTCCAATGCGCGACTTGCAGGCGTCCGCCTTCGACATCACCGTCTTGCTTGAGGCACTTTGGATAGAGCATTGGAACAGAGATTTCGGGAACGTTCATCTCCGTCATCGACCACCGTTCTCAGGCGCGCGTATAAATCGTGTCATGGCACCGCGCATCATCACGTCTCTCTTGTGAACAGACAATTCATGACCATCCCCGGCTAATAGATGAAACAAGCAGCGAAATTCTTAGAAGATCCGATTAGGGCAGGTCCCGCCACCAGTCGATGGCCATGACGACGCTCAGAACAACTGAGCTCGAACCCCCGAGTACCTGCGCTGCTGTAAAACCACTCCCTCTATCGCCGAAGAACGACCATGCAGCCATGCCGGTAAACATGACGCTTAGTGCAAGCGAATGAGGTGAATCGCGAAGCAAGACGACTATGCGTTTTCGGATCGAAAGGGGGTCGACCCCGATCTGCTCACTCGCCGAAATCCGTCGTCTTTTGAAAATGGCTTTCAAAGAGATCACGCTCAGCCCGACGCCAGCGACCGCCGCATGCCAGTCGCGCAGACCAGACATCCCGACGAACGACCATACGCTTAACAAAGCAACAGCTGCGAGAATCCGTCTCAATGCACTGGAAACTTGCGATGCATGGGCCATCCTCCGACGATCATTATCCGTTAGCGTGCGTTTTGCCGGGACCGTAGCTAATCGGCGTCTACATGTTGCTCAACCAAGTGCTACCTCGTCTCTAGAACGCGTCGCTGAGTAGTTGCCCGCATTCACCACGCCCTTGTGGTTCTGCCATTCTTTGTGGCCAGAAGTTTATAAACACTCATGGAAGCGCTTGCTTGACAGTGACTTGAGTTCCGGAGCCAAGCACGCAAAAGGTGTCGCACCGCAAGCACAATCACGATTGTCATCGAACTGGCGAAGACCCACGCCGCAATGCCGAGACAGATGACCGTCAACACGACCCTACAGATTTGGCGTCTGAGGACACTTCAATCTGCAGATTGTCCAACGCACCACGGCGTACCTCCAAGGTAGCTACGTAGGAATCAATCGACTTTGTATAGGAGGCTAAATATGTCGCGTCGCGCTGTTGCCAGCCGTCAGCGAGGGCTGCTTCGTGAAGGCTGGAAAGATATCCGTCGATGTCGCGTGTACTCACTTCCGTGTAAATGAAGGGCTCACTAAGTTGACCGCTTGTGCACGCGCCGCTTGACTCTTCGTGACTCAAGACCGTCACGCCATTTGAGATCTGACCGTTAATCGATTCGCGGGTCAGTGACCGCAACGACAACGCGTCTGACGCCGAGTCACTACTTTTTGCAAGAACGACGCCCAAAGCCACGAGCGCAACGAGCGCTAGCAGCAACGCCAGTACGGTATTCGTCTTATTAACTATTGAACTCATCAAACAGCCTCTCCTTGGGGGAGTACAGCCGCCCATCCGCTCAAGCGTCTCGAGTCGTCAGGCGCTGAACACGAAGAACGCAATCAGGAACGGCACGGATAACGGACCTGTACGGGTGATCGCTTTTACAAGTGCTGAGTTCGATGATCCATCGTTTCGCACGAGCGATGTCATCGCGTGCCGACAACTAAGACAACAGTTCCCATGCTGAAAGCGAAACGCATCCCAAACGATGAGATTCATCTACCCCTGAGTAGAGGAGCGAAACGGCATATCCGCCCCACAAAACGATGGTTAAAACCGCCGTCACGCTCGGGGCCAACAGCTTGAGGAACGTCACTATGTCCGACAGCTTCATGGGCTTAAGTGCGGTGCAATCGTTGCAGTACAAGCTGCACGACGCGCGCTACTAGCGTGCCGCACGCCCCGGCAGAAACCAGTGCGTCCCGACACATCCCA
Organism: Acidimicrobiales bacterium; assembly: GCA_044220495.1. Taxonomy (GTDB): domain Bacteria; phylum Actinomycetota; class Acidimicrobiia; order Acidimicrobiales; family JBBSGY01; genus JBGAQY01. The sequence goes on along the minus strand of JBGAQY010000007.1, from coordinate 3,284 downwards.
TGGGCGCGTCATGAACGTGGGTCTCGTTTGAGGCGACCTACAAGAGTTGGACTTCGACGAGCGAGGTTCCTCTGAAAATCGGGACAAGCGTCTCCTGGATGAGGTCGTAGAGCTCGACGGCTTCCCAGGCCTCGGATTCCAAGCAGTCAACTGGTTGGTCGTACATCGCGTAAAACTTGCGGGCGGAACAAGTCAGCCGGGCGCGGCGCAAATCTTCAATTCGTTCGAACTCCAGGGTCAGCCGACCGTTGGAACTCGTCAGCATTTGAAGGCGCCAACCGATCCGTTCCGAATCAATCCGCAACCAACGGGCGAGATCTTTTGCGACCTCGCTGCGAAAGTCATATCGCCGTGCCATTGGCCCCCAGTTATAGATCTCGACCACGCTCGGATAGCGATATCCGCCGCTGGGATGTTGCCACGGCGTCGGATCGGCTGACTTACTCCGCCCGTTAGCTGAACGTAAGAGTCGTCGACTGTGCTGGAAGATGAGTGACGCCACTCAGCCCCGAGGCGAGCAGATCAGTTCGCCGCGTTCAAGGTAGAGAACGATGGCGTACGTGTTGGCTTCCAGGGTTTGATTTACGACAGCAACAACATCGTCGCCGTCGAACTGTCGATGAAACAACGCCTTGTCAGTGTCGACCTTCCAGTTGGCTGCACGGAACTTCTCTTCCCAACGCTTGTTTGGAATACGGCCATCGAGCGGCGCGATGTAAGTCAAATAAATTGATGGACCGGTTGGGGAATCGCCCTGACAGTTAGACACGTCTTTGCGCCCAATCACAGTTTCCATCTGTGCAACTGATTGAGCGGCCTTCTCCAGACTTGAAGCGTTCGGAACCCGTGACCCGTCCGAGCAAGCAGACAAGACGAAGCTCATCATCAGAAGGACTCGCACAAACAGACACGACGACTCTTTCAAGCGTGTCGTTCTTGTAAATAACGACACGCCACCGGGCGCCGGCCCACTAGTACGGTGCGTACGCAACTTCCCGTCTTCGCCTCCCAAATAGCGGGGTGACATACCCCTCGGGCGTCGTCCGCTTGGCTAGGAGGAAGCGAAAGAGCTCTGCCTTGCCGTAATTGAGTGCGAGCGACTCTTTGTCCGTCATCCGTCGACGTTCGTAAGCTCGTGCACCACTCGAACAATCGCCGCCAAGCCATTCGTTCGGTGGGTCGTCGGGTGGTTCGATCGCAGATAAGCGCTCAATCGACTCTCGAGTTCGGAAGCATTGTTTGTATCAAGGCTGGACAGGAAGGTGCTTTTGCCATCAGTAGCCAAATTCAGCCTGGTTCCCTGTGAATCAAAGAGAACATCAGATTCATCGACGTCAAGAGGCTCGACGAAACCTTCTATGCGAGCGATGCTGTCAAAGCTGATGACATCGCTTCCTTCAAATAGGAAAAGCGGTGGGACAACGTTTCTCACATTTACCAACCACCCTCCCATGGACGGTGCTCTTATTTGATCCGCCTGGCTTGACGTTACCGTTCGACATGTGTCGATCTGCTCCGTCGTGAGTCATGGTCGATGAGCCCAGCCTCGTGGTGGTGACCTAAGTGTCATAAGCAGGACTTGAGTAACGAGTGTAGTTAGATCGACACGAGACGATCAGCAGCGTTGTAGCGGCAGTAAGTGACGCCAATCTGCTCGGCCAATTCCGCTCCAATGACTTCGGCGTCGCCGACGTCTCTCGCAGGAAACCATTTGCCTTGGTTCCACGGCATGAAAAGCCCCCTCGTTCGTAATTACCTGTGCACCTCAAAAGCACATCTTTTGCGTCAACGCCGTCCGCTTCTTCCCTGGCTCGTATGCCTTAACGACCTGGGTGCACACTTTGTGCTCCTCTCCAATGGTGCAGCGGTCAAGCCGCCTGCGTACACCCACACTGACGTTATGGGCCCAACTAGTACGGCACGTAAGTAACCTCCCGCCGTCGCCGCCGAAATAGCGGAAACTCGCGGAGGTCGAAGTACCGAAACGTCTCTATCCGATCACCAAAATCGACGCGCAGGTGCGAGCGGTAAACGCTGAGCTTTCGATCCTCCCAAGTAGTCTCGGAAATGCGACCGGCTTTCGCCGCTCGAAGAAACTCTTGCAGGTATTCGACTAGTTCATTCCGACTTCGGGCGGCCAGATCGAACCACTGGCGGCCGGCAGTGATGTTCAACACTTGATCGGATGCCACATGAACAGAGAACGCGAGTGCGTCCTCGGCAAGTGGCTCCACGTCGATAATGAGAAAATGCGGAACACTCAGATCAGTTGGGTTGACACCCACATTCGCTACCTCATCGACTTCTCGGCGCACAAGGTCAACTAGCTCGCCTTCAAACTCGGCTCGTTCATCGTCCTTCATTAATCGCTCCTACAGAATGTCGAAATGCTGGTGGAAGCGGCTTCCTTTGTTCCCGACGCCGATTCTAAATGTCGACCGGGCAATCTTGCGCCCGCTCGTACCCCAGCCAATCCGAACAACACCTTTGTTTAGAGTTCCTGCCGTACCAACAAATCTGTTGGTAATGCCGACGCTTGCACTCTTTGCGAGCGGTGTTGTGACCTTGCCGACCAATTTGCTTGCTGATGTCCCCAGCGTCTTTTCTGCCCCAAATGGAACGAAGATGCCAGCAACGGAGCCGCTGACATAAGCCGCTCCGCTGTGTTGGGCATTTTCAGATATGCCGAGCCCACCTTCAATGCGCCCGCCTTGCCCAAAGGTGACGGTGTTCAAAACACCGCTCGCGAAGTTTGCCGCTCCCTGTCGGCCGGGCACCTTGCAGCCGAAAGAAATACACGTACCTTCTAAGTCAAACTCGTTTACGGGGTCTCCATTCACGTAGTCGTAATCATTCGCACTGCCGCCCTCCACGGGATCAACTTCGAGGAAGCGACCAAGGCCCGGCACATACTGACGTGCGCCCATCTCGATAACGTTGAGTGCACCTTCGTGTTCTGTGCCTCGTTGTTTTTGGCCGAGCCATCCGTAGTCGAAGTTTCCGCGTAGTGAATCTGCTGCCGTTGTGACTACTTCACCGAACGGGTTGTAATGGATGGTGTTGCCGATCTTGTTTCCACTTTGATCGGCTTGTGCAATCACATCGCCGTGAATGTTTGAGTACTGCCACTTGGCCGTGCTTGGACTGGTGTCGTAGTTGATTGTTCGACTTACTCCGCCCATCAACTGCACGGTCTTGTCGATTGTTGCCCCAGCTGTAGTGATCGTTGTTTCTGGTGAGTCGCTACTTGTTTGGTAGCTGTAGCGAATCGTTGACAGTGCTGG
>JBGAQY010000048.1:0-15481 GCA_044220495.1 Acidimicrobiales bacterium | reverse complement strand
CGCGATTTCACCTTCCATAGCGAGCGCAAACGACGAGGATTTTGCTAAAGAGTTCCTCGACCTCAAGATGAGCATTGCTGTCGTGCCCGACATTGATGCTGCGATTGCCCATGTCAATCACTACAGCACCGGGCACACTGAGGCGATTGTGACCTCCAATATCGTCGCCGCGCAGCGCTTTACTCGAGAGGTCGACGCTGCTGTCGTCGCTGTGAATGCGTCGACGCGGTTTACCGACGGCAACGAGTTTGGCTTCGGCGCCGAGATTGGTAACAGCACGCAGAAGCTACATTGTCGAGGGCCGATGGGTTTGCGCGAAATGACCACACTCAAATACATCGTCGAGGGCAACGGTCAGGTGCGAACATGACGTTCAGCTCAGTCGATGAAGTAATGAACGGTCTAGGCAATGCCCAGTACTTGGCCGACGACGCAATCGCCACCACGGTCTACTTATCGAGCCAGTTGAAGAAGCCTGTTCTTGTCGAAGGTCCGGCGGGCACGGGCAAGACCGAACTTGCCAAAGCAGTCGCACGGTTCACGGGTTCCCGCTTGATTCGATTGCAGTGTTACGAAGGTCTGGATGAGAGCAAGGCGTTGTATGAGTGGGATTACAAGCGGCAGCTACTGCGCATTCAAGCGGCGGGGCATAGCGATTCAAACAGCTGGGCCGCGATCAAGAGTGATGTGTTTGACGAAGAGTTCCTGCTGAGCCGTCCGCTGCTCGAGGCGATTCGCGCTGACGATCCGGTCGTGCTGCTCATCGATGAAGTCGACCGTGTTGAGGTTGAAACCGAGGCGCTCCTGCTTGAAGTGCTGTCTGACTATCAAGTCTCCATCCCAGAGTTCGGCACTCTCACTGCCAAGCAAGTCCCGATGGTGTTCTTGACGTCGAATAACACTCGTGACTTGTCTGAAGCACTAAAGCGGCGCTGTCTGTTTCTGCATCTCGGGTATCCGTCGATCGAACGTGAACAACAAATCATTCGCACGCATATACCCGAGATCGAGTCAGAGCTGGCAGCGTCGGTGGCCAAAGCCGTAGTCACGATTCGCGAGATGGATCTGCAGAAGCACCCGTCGGTTTCAGAGACGCTCGATTGGGCTCGCACGCTCGTGCTCATGAATACGACCGATGTCACTAATGAGTCGCTACGTGAGGGATTACCCACCTTGCTCAAGCACCAAGGCGACATCGAGAAGGTCTCGGCCACACTTACCTTTAGGCACTGATGCTTGCGTCGCTGCTCCTCTTCGTCGATGAACTTCGTCGACGAGGGGTACCGATATCGAGCAGCGAACTACTCGACGCCACCGCAGCGATCGATGCCGTGGGGCTCACGGTTGTCGAAACCACTCGAGACGCTTTGCGCTCCTGCCTTGTCAAGAACGCACAGCACATCGACGTCTTCGATGCGACGTTCAACTTGTACTTTCTCTTCGCTGTCGCCCCGAGCGTTGATGCTCACCTAGATGACGATGAGCTCGATGTCGACCTGCGCGAGCTAATCAACAACGCGCTCGATGCTGGCGACGAAGAACTGCTCATCGAGGCAGTGCGCCAAGCAATCGCGCAATACGCCGGAATGGTGCCAGGCCGTTTCTTCGGAGTCGACTATCACGCACGTCGTGTCTTGCGGTCACTGCAAGGCAGCGACGCTCTGTCAATCGCTCGTGATGTCGACATCGAAACAAGCCTCGCGTCGTGGGAGGGTGTCAAAAAGACGGAGCATCTCGAAGCAGTTGTCGCCGATGAGATTCGCCGACAAAGTCTGACTGTCGATTCGAGACGCGCCCTTGCCGACGCGTTGCCGAAACGGCCTGATCAGATCGACTTCCTCAGAGCGCAACCGCAAGAGCTCATCGAAATGCGCAAGACCGTTACGACACTTGGGGTCAAGCTGGCGTCGCGTCTACGCCGTCGACGCCGGGCAACAAATCGTGGTCGCCTCAACGTTGGCGCAACGATCAGGCATTCGTTGTCGACCGGTGGCGTGCCGTTTGTTCCGGTGTTTCGCAAACCACGTCGCAGCCGCCCTCGCCTTGTTGTGCTCGCCGACGTCTCGGCGTCGGTCGCCAGTTTCGCTCGCTTCACACTGCAGCTCACGCACGTGTTGTCGGGCCAGTTCAATCAAGTGCGCACGTTCGTTTTCGTTGACGAGATCGATGAGGTCACTCATTTGCTGGCAGGTAGTCGCGACTTCGACGACGCGATGGCGTTAATCAACGGGTCAGCGCGCGTCGCTGGCCAAGTCGGTCACAGCGATTACGGCGCAATTCTCAGCTCATTTGGCGAGCGATGGGGAAGTGAAGTCGATGCCGACACCACATTGCTGATCTTGGGTGATGCACGAAACAACTATCACCCCGTCAGGCCAGCTGCCTTAGCGAGCCTGGCCGGTCGCGCTCGCCACGTGTATTGGCTCAACCCCGAGCCGCGTTCTTATTGGGATACAGCTGACTCGGTGATCGGCGCGTACGGCGAGCACTGCAACGCTGTGTTCGAATGTCGCAACGTTGCCATGCTCGCTCGCGCCGTCGAGCGCGTCAGTTAGTAGCTAGGTGCTCGGTAGTCGAACGGGTTTGGTGGGTATCCGCCGCCGCCGTCGTTGCCGTTTCCGTTGGCTGAATCACCGTCAGATGACTTGCGCAACAGTTCGGTCATGCCGCCGAGTGCACCGAGCAAGCCACTCGATTCGGCCGGGATGATGATCTTGGTCGCTTGACCGTCGGCCATCTTTTCGAGCGCTTCGATGTACTTGATTGCCAGCAGGTCGTTGGTCGGACGGCCTTCGTGGATTGCGCCGTAGACGGCACGAATAGCGTTTGCCTCACCTTCAGCGACTGTCGTCTGGCGGAACTTCTCGGCTTCAGCAACAGCACGGGTGGCTTCGGCTTGACCTTGTGCTTCGAGGATCTGACTTTGCTTGCGACCTTCAGCAGAAAGAATCGCTGCCTGCTTTTCACCAGTTGCTCGTGTAACAGCAGCTTCACGTGAACCCTGTGCCTCGGTGACGACGGCACGACGAGTACGTTCGGCCTTCATCTGGTGGTGCATGGCGTCCATGACGTCATTGGGCGGAGTGATCTGCTGGATCTCAACGCGCACGACTTTGGTACCCCACTTGTCGGTCGCGTCGTCGAGGATGTCGCGCAAACGTGAGTTGATGATCTCTCGAGAGGTCAACGCCTCATCGAGCTGCATGTCACCAATGACGTTACGAAGGTTGGTTTGCGCCAGCTTGGTAACGGCGACCAAGAAGTTGGCGACGTTGTAGACGAGACGTCGAGGATCGGTTGCCTCGTAGAAAATGACGGCGTCAACCGAAACAACAACGTTGTCTTCGGTGATGACTTCTTGCGGAGGAACGTCGACGACGCGCTCACGCATGTCGACCTGAATGACCTTCTCGAAGAACGGGAAGATGACACGCAGACCGGGATTAACTGTCGACTTGTATCGACCGAGTCGCTCGACGAGACCACGCTCGTAAGGACGAATGATCTTGATACCGCTTGCAGCAAAGGCAAACATTGCGACGATCAAAAAAGCTAAAAGGATTACAAGAGTCATTTAGTTGGCTCCTTGAGAGGGTGAGTTGCTCTCACCCGGGTTGAAAGAGGTTGGATTCGGAAGGTCGTCGAGTGGTTCGTCAACAGGCACCACAACCAGACGCGTACCGGCTAAGCGTGTGATCACGACGGTGCTGCCGCGTTTGATGGCTGCACCAGTAAGGCTTTCGGCGCGCCACACTTCGCGCTCCAGACGAACTGTGCCGTAACCGTTCTCGGAAATTGCTTCGACTACGCGCGCTTCTTGACCTACCCAGCGCGTTGCACCAACACCTTCTTGTGCTGCGTCGGAACGTTCCATGCGACGACCGAGCGGCCAAAGAGCTGCAAAGGAACCGACAGAGACCAAGACAAAAGCAATCCACTCGATGTTTACGCTCAAGCCAAACGATGCCAAAACGCCCGCGACTATTGCGCCGACCGCAAACGGTAGGAAAAAGAAACTCGCCGGAGTGAGCATTTCCCCTACTGCGAGAATGCCGCCCATAACGAACCATATCCACCGCCAGGTGTCGGGCGAGTTGAGGTTCACTGAAGTACGTCCCCTTTAGACCAATCTGGCACCTAAAGTACTCGACGACACCGGAGGTTGGTATGGCACGATCGATGTCGGTCTTTTCGAACAAAGCAATCAACCCTAAGTCGGTGCACGAGTTGATGACCAAATTGCAGGCCGTTCGTGACGACAACGGTTGGTTGTTGTCACGCAATGACCGCAGCGTGTTCATCCAGTACGCGCAATATGAAATCGAAGACCTAAGCAACGAGTCAGCCAAGGGTTTGCTGCAGCTACTTGGGGCCCCGCCCCGCACATGCCTTGCGATGGTGTTTGCCGAAACAGGGCCCGATCGCTTTGAGTTCCGCATGGCTCGGGCGGTCGCCAAAGCAATGTCTGAAGAGTGGCCGATCGTGCTTGACGACAAGACTGGAAATCTGGAACTCATAACCCCAAGAGCGATTGCTGGAACCGACCGCTAGAGGCCGGTTTTCGAGCTTATTTTCACGGGGAAAAAGCTGTCCGTAGAAGCTCGCTTTGTATACGATAGAGGAATCATGATGCGGGTACGAGCCACCGGGGGCGCGAGCTCCGTACGACAACGCCAAGCGCTGTCGCCGACCCTTTCAATTGTCTTGCGCGTGTTAGCCGCCTTGTTCGTGGTGATCGCGACGGTCTCGGTTTCGGATCCGGCCTTTGGTGCTGCTGCGCCGGGGTCGACTGAAGAGCAGACCGACGACGCCACGGGCGCAGTTGACGGCATCATTGCTCAAGGCGCACTCGACGCAATGCACTGGGCGTTGCGCTTTTTGAACATCGACTCGTCGCCCGCAATTTCACAAGGCGCCGGCGGATGGTTCGGGCCTCAGTACGACATGATGGTCGCCGTCGCAGTTTGGGTTCTGTTGCCCTTGCTCTTCGTTTCGATCATTCACGCGATCGCCAAGGGCTCTCTCAATCAGTTACTCAAATCGGTGTTGGTGTTCTTGCCGATTTCGATTCTTGGTGCGGCGGCGGCAGTTCAGATCGTGCAGCTGTTGCTTGATGTCACCGACGACTTCTCCCGCGCGTTCTTGAACAACACACAGGCAAACGCCGACGCGTTCTTTACGAATGTCGAGAGCGGCTTCCTCGAATCGGTTGTGTCTTTCTGGGTTTCGATCATTCTCGCTGTTGCCTTGATGATCGTGTGCGCGCTGGTTTACATCGTTCTCGTTTTGCGTGAAGCATCCATCTACATCGCAACGTCGTTCTTGCCGATCGGCTTTGCCATGTTGGTCTGGCCTTCGACTACTCGCTACTTCCGCAAAATGGTTGAGTTCTTGTTTGCGATGATCTTCTCGAAAGTCGTGATGGTGGCGGGTATTTCGCTTGCCGTGGCCAGCATTGCCGGCGTTGCTGGCCTCGGGTCAGGCGCGAGCCTGCAGGTCGGCCAAGGTGACCCGGTCGGTGGTGGCACTGCAGTTGATGACAGTCAGGCAATGTGGCCATGGTTGGGTGCTGTCGTCGAAGCGATCGCGATGTTCGGGCTCGTGGCGTTCGCGCCAACAATGCTCTACCGATTCACGACCAACCTCGCGGTTGGCGGCGACGTTGCTCAAGCAATCACCGATCACTCGAATCGTCCGGGTGCAGTGCAACAGGTCCTCATGTTCGACCGCATTCGCGGTATCGGTACGAACCTCAAGACGATTTCGCATCGAAAAGATCAGATCAAGTCGGGTCAGGCGGCGATGGCGAATCGTTCGCAAGCGGGCGAGGCGTTGGCTGCAATTGGTGTGCATCGTTCGCAAGCAACGGGCAACTACTTCATCAACGACAATCAGCTCGATCGCAACGGCGTCACCGACCCGGCCTTGCGCGCTGAGATCATGCGCTTGTCGCGCACGCAGAACGCGAACGAACAGGCTCTTGCGCACGCGGCACTGGCGCAAGGCGCAACCTTGCGAGCGATCGACTCGAGCCCGGGCGCAATGCGTCTCGAGAGTGAAGTGTCAGATGGTCGTGGTGGTCTCGTCAGAGATCACGTTCACGTTCTCGATGTCGTCGACCCCAGCGGCAACGCAATCGACCAGTCGCCGGCAACGCTCGAGCGTTTGGCTGTTGATTCCGCACGTGGAGGCGCCGGTCAAGTCAGGTTCGTTGTTGCCAACCAGACGCCGGCGATGCAGAAGGCGGCTGAGCGTGCTGCTCAGCGCACGGGCGTCAGCGTCGATATCGTCGAAAATCGTGGTGCCATCGACCAGAACCTGGCCCCTGTTTGAGTTTGGGTGGCAGCCGGTAGAAAGCGGTCATGAGCAATTTAAGTGGTGTTTTGCGTTGCTCAGCCCTAGAGTCGAGGCGTGCCCATGACCAATAACCCGTCTCGGCATGACGATGACGGGCCACCTACTGACGATCCGATCGTAAATTCGCGAGCAAGTCGTGGCCCCACCCCCGCAGCTCGGCCGGCCTACAGCGACCCGCCGCCTATCCGTCAGTCGACGATGGTCCCGCCCGACTATTCAGTGCGCAGTCCTTGGCGAAAGTTCTGGCTCATCGTCGGTACTGCTGCTGCAGGTTTCTTGCTTCTGGTGAGGTGTCAGGTCAATCAGCAAAAGGCTGATGGATTTTTTGGACCTAACCCTGACAGCGTGAACCCCAATATGAACTTGCCGGTCGAGACGAATCCACCGTTCGATATGGGGCCGGCACCCGGGGGTGCACCGAAGACGATGACGAGTTCGGGCAAAGTTGGGGTGCCCCAACCAGGCATCGCTACACAAGAGCATGTGCGTCTCATTGCTGAAACCAAGCCGAACTATGAGCGCTCGGTGACCGTTACGCTTGCAGCATCTTCAACGCCCGGTCTCGACCGAGGCCTTGTTTAAACCGTTAACGCTGAAGTAGTTCTGCGACTTCAAAAGCTAAGTCAGCCGACTGACGTGCGTTGAGTCGTGGGTCGCACACTGTTGTGTAGCGCGTCGTTAGTTCGTCTTCGGCGAGACCCTGGCTGCCGCCCAGGCATTCGGTGACATCGTCGCCCGTTAGTTCAACGTGCAGCCCGCCTGGCCAAGTTCCCTCGGCTTTGTGCACCGCGAAGAAGTCTTTTACCTCAGACATGACGTCGTCGAAGTGGCGTGTTTTTTGTCCGGATGAGCTCTTCTTGGTGTTGCCGTGCATTGGGTCGCATGCCCAAACGACAGGGTGGCCCGAGTCGCGAACGGCGCGAACGAGCCTTGGCAGGTTGTCGAATACCTTGCCGGCACCCATGCGCGAGATCAGCGTGAGGCGGCCGGGAATGCGATCGGGGTTGATCTTTTCGCATATTGCCAACACCTCTTCGGGTGTGACAGTCGGGCCGACCTTGCAGCCAATCGGGTTCTTAATGCTCGACACGAACTCGATGTGTGCGCCGTCGAGTTGGCGCGTGCGTTCGCCAACCCACAACAGATGCGCAGAACATCCATACCAATCGCCGCTTATCGAGTCGCGACGCGTGAGTGGGTCTTCGTATTCGAGAAGCAGCGCTTCGTGGCTCGTAAAGAAGTCGACTGAGTGCAACACGGTTTCGTTTGCCGAATCGATGCCGACAGCGCGCATGAACCGCAGCGCGCGTTCGATCTCTGCTGCCATTGCTTCATAGCGTTGACCTTGCGGACTTTGTGCAACGAATTCGAGATTCCAGTTATGCACCATCGCGAGGTCGGCAAAACCACCAGTCGTAAATGCGCGCAACAGGTTGAGTGTCGACGATGACTGGTGGTAGGCAGCGACCATTCGCCAGGGGTCAGGCGTGCGTTCTTCGAGGGTTGGCCCGTCGCCGCTAACGATGTGGCCTCGAAACGATGGCAACTCAACACCATTGATCATTTCTGTTGGCGACGACCGTGGCTTCGCGAACTGGCCGGCGATGCGGCCGACTTTGACGATTGGTAAGCCCGCTCCATAAGTGAGCACGAGAGCCATCTGCAGAATGATCTTGAGCTTGTTGCGAATGCTTGGCGCAGTGAAATCGCCGAATGATTCGGCGCAGTCACCAGCCTGCAGCAAAAACGCTTTGCCCTCGGCAACCGTTGCGAGCTGCGCCATCAGTTGGCGAGCCTCGCCAGCAAATACAAGCGGCGGAAAGTCGGCGAGGCGCGCCTTGGCTGCTTCGACGACAGCCTTGTCGGGCCAATCGGGCTGCTGGAGGGCCGGTAGCTGGCGCCACGCGCCGAGTTCAAGCGGAAGGGTCATAACGTCTCAAAGCTAGTGCTTGCTGGGTTAGTTCGGTTCGGTCGTTCCCATTGGTGGCGTGGCAATGCGCACGCCAACTCGATCGAGCTCGGCCTTTACGCGACCGCGTAGCGTTCGTGAGATCTGCCATTGCTCGAGAGGCTTTGTTTTCACGACGAGTTTCAACAAGATGCCCGTGGGGCTCACTTCTTCGGGGCCCCAAACTTGCGGTTCTTCAAGAATGAAGCCCGAGTGATCGGGGTCGCGCCATAGGTCGTCGGCCGCAAGCTTGATCGCGCTGATCGCTTTGGGAATGTCTGAGTCAATGGCGACGCGGAAGTCCATAACGGCGCGTGACCACTGTTGACTCTTGTTGCCAACGCGCTTGATCTCACCATTGGGAACGTGCCACAGCGTTCCGTCAACGTCACGCAAACGCGTGATGCGCAAGCTCACTGACTCGACAAGTCCGCTTGCTTCGCCAGCGTCGATTACGTCACCGACACCGTATTGATCCTCAACGACAATGAAGAACCCAGCCAGAAAGTCGCGCACGATGTTTTGGGCACCGAAGGCAAGTGCTGCAGTGGCAATGCTCGCACCGGCAACGAAGGTGCCGATCGGAAACGCCAATTGCTTGAGGATTGCAAGGCCGGCAATCAGAACAATGACGACCGTGCTCGCACTGCGCAGCAACGCGCCAATGGTCTCGGCGCGTTGGGCGCGACGCACGCTCGATGTTTGTCCGGTATCGAGAAGTGCACTGGGTGTGCGTTTGCGGATGTTGCCGACGCCGCGCTGAATGCGCTCGCCTTGCAGCCCGGCAACCGTGCGTTTGATCGCGCGGCGGACAAGTCGCAACACGACAAAGGCAATGACCAAGATGACGAGGATCGAAATGACGAGCGACGTGACATCGACCACAGATGCAATGTCGCTGTTGTGCGTGAGGTTCCAAACGTCGTGACAAAGGGCTGAGTCGTTTACTCGGCACGCGTATTCGAGTGTCCCTGGTTCTGGAGATGTCGTTGTTGTCGAAGTTGTGGCGGCGAGCAGGATTGGCCCAAATTGCATTCCGCAATCGTAAGGTGCGGGGATGGACAGCGAACGCATATCGAACCCAGACCGCCCGCAGCGGCCTCGGCGGGTTGGTGTTTTCGGCGGCACATTCGACCCCATCCACGTAGGCCATCTGGTCGCCGCGCAAAATGCGCAGTGGGCCTGTGGGCTCGATGTCGTTCTGTTCGTAGTTGCTGGTGAACCGTGGCAAAAGGCGACGCGGCGAGTGACTGCTGGCGAAGCGCGATGGCGGGCTGTATCTGCTGCGCTCGATGGCGTGCCGGGTTTGCTTGCCTCTCGCATCGAGCTCGATCGCAAGGGTCCGAGTTACACAGTCGACACCTTGCGACAGCTTCACCATGAAATGCCCGAGGCCGAACTTTCGGTGATCGTTGGAGCTGATGCGGCTGCTGGGCTCGAAAGTTGGCAACAACCCGACGAAATCGCCGCTCTGGCTCACGTTGTTGTGGTCAACCGGGCGGGCTCAGATCTTCCGTCTATGGGCCCCAAATGGCATGTGACTCACGTGACCATGCCGGCCCTTGACATCTCGAGCACCGACCTCAGAGACCGTCTCAGCGACGGACGTCCGGTCGATTATCTGGTTCCGCCGACTGCGCTGGCCGAAATCCGCCGGTCAGGGGAGTGGAACAGTTAATCAAGTCGTCTAAAGACTTGGCTTTTTACTGACGACGAGGAAAGTAAGCTAGGTGTGTACCGACGAAAGGCGTCAAGCTCCGAGTGACTACCGCTACCCAGTCAGCAACCACGAACTCTCCAGAAGAATGGGCCATCATCGCCGCTCGTGCAGCTGACGACAAAAAGGCAATACGCCCGGTGGTTCTCGACGTTGGCAATCTGCTGGCTATAACCGGCGCCTTTGTTATTGCCAGTGCGCCCAACACTCGTCTCGTGAAAACAATCACCGACGAGGTCGAACAACAGATCAAGCAAGCCGGCGGCCCCGGCCCTCGTCGTGTCGAAGGTCTTGCCGACGCCAATTGGGTTTTGATGGACTACGGCGACTTCGTCGTGCACGTCTTCCTTGAAGAGACGCGCGACTTTTATGACCTCGAACGTCTCTGGTCTGACGCTCCAGTAATTGATTGGGCCGAATCTGCTCCCGAAGTCGCCAACGGCTGATCTTTAGTCACTAAGCGTGCTCGGCACCTCATGTTGGCGAGCAGGTCGCCGACCTTTACGGGGTGACTGGCGCTGTTACTTCTCTTATTGCCCGCAGACGAAACCCAGCTTTAGTAGACGCTGACATTCTCAGCTCGGCTGAACGACACCACATCAACCAACAAGCGTTGTTCGGAGGGGTCGATGCCATCGTCTCGATCTTTCTGAGCCTCTACTTGTTTCGTTTGGGCGGCGCGCATGTTGCCGCAGCATTCTTTTGCATCAAGTACGCAGGGATCGTTGCGGGTTTCGTTTCGGCCGGCAAGCTGATGCAGCGTCATTCGACGCGCGCACTCATGCGCACGGGATTGTTCTGTCTCGGAACCGTCTACGCGTTACTAATTGCCGTAGGAGATTCTTCGTCAGAGATGATCTTGTGGATTGCTCTTCTTGCTGGGGTTGGCGAGGGTCTCTACTGGCCGGGCATCAAAGTTGTCGAATACGTCGTGACGGAAGACGAAACCCGAACGCTTTACCTAGGTCGCTTGAGCCTCTGGCGTGGTGTTATGGCGGCCGTTGCTCCGCCCGCGGCCGCTGGTCTTCTGTCTTTCCTCGGCATCATTGGACTGGCGCGAATTTCGTATTACGGCCTCTTCGGAGCCCTCGCTGTGTTGCTCTTTTGTACGTGGTACCACGCTCGCTCGGGCCAGCGTTGTTTTGGTGTGCAATACGAAGTTCGCGCGTCGGCGCGTCGACCAACAGGCGAATGGTTGGCAGTACTCGGTCAGTTCTTTGCTACCGGAATGTGGAAGACATCCCTGACGATGTTCGCTCCGATGTTGATCATGTCGAGTCTTGGAGGCGAGTTCGAAGTAAGCCTGTTTGCTGCTGTAACAACTCTGGTGACGGCCATGTTTGCCGTGCTCGCCGCGCGTCTGCTTCATCAACGCCGATCTCTGTACGTGATCGGCGTCCTCGCTCCGCGTGTTGGGATCATCAGTTTTGCCTTCACTCAGAGTTGGTTCGGTTTGCTCGCCTACGCGGTGTGCGCTGTTGCCTTTGAGAACTTTGCTGCGCACGCGTCGAGGCGCGGTGCGTATCGCGCAATGGAGCGATCGGGGCTTGACTGGCGCGAGAACTATCACTTTGTTGTCGAACTCGAAATCGCCCTAAACCTTGGCCGCATCGCCGGCTTCGGATTGGTGCTGTTGTTCCTCGCCAGTCACCGAGATCTTGAAGCCGTCGTGATGGGTCTGTTGTGTATCGCGCCGATGGCCATCATCGGCGGTCTGCTGCAAGCTCGGCTCGAGAAGCACCACGTCGGCTCGCTCGCAACTGCCTAGCTGACGTCTGTTCGCATTTCGTGTTGAACAACTAGTTGTTCCAGAACACGTTCGATCAAGTCGTAGGGAATTGGCTCGGAGAGCGGAAACTTCAGTGTGCCTTTGCCGGCGACGTAACCAGCAACATCTTTCTGCAGTTTGCTGTTGGTTGACGGCACCGGGTAGATCGACACGTGGTTTGACCATCCGGCAAAGTGAGCAACATTCTTGCCGTCGAGCGTGATGGTCGGAATCTGGTAGCTGATCTTCTCAGCGCAGCCAGGTGCTGCCTTCTTGGCGATGCGTCGAATCTTCTTCAAGATGCGTTGAGTCTCGACGGGAAACTCGGCAATGTATTCGTCGACGACACCCTTAGATGACTCAGCCACGCGAGTTCCCTTCATCAATCACCTGAACATCCGTCACGATAAAGACTCGTTGTTGGTGACGTCAACGCTTGCTTGCCGCTACCCGAGTCCGACAGGCGACAGCGATTGTCCGTCGACGACAACCTTGGCGGGGCCGTTCAATACGTCGGCGTCAGGTAGCTGCTCGCCTGCGGCGGCGAGGGTCTTCTCCCACTTGCGATCTGAATACGTGCGGGGGTCGCGACGCCTTGATCGTGGGTGCTCAAGTTCCTCGTGCAAGAAATCCTCAACGGCAGCTCGCGCTTTCGCGAACGCTTCTCGTTGCTCGGCGGTGGTGAAGCCAAATTCATCGGGCTCGCCTTCGACGACGATCGTGCGTTGTCCTTCGGGCTGCTGGGGCCATGTGTTGGTGACGTATGCATCACCGGAGAGTCGAACGCTTCCGAGACTCACAACCGAGTAGTGAAAGGAACCGATCGTGTACTCCATCGGAGTGCCCAGTTTGTGGTTGCTGTGCCAATCAGGATCGCTCGGAATGGTGGATGCCGAAATGGCAATTGTTTCGCCATTCGGTGCTCCGTGAAGGCGCCATGAGCGACCCAACGGCGAGTTCTTCGTGTTGGGTTTCCATTGCCAGTTGCATGAATAGATGCTCGAGTCGATCATGGCGTTGAGTATCAACGTGCGTTGCGCGGCCGAACAAATTCCGCAGTCTTTGAGTCACGAAGTACATCACGAGCATCACGATGAGTTGACGTCTGTTATGGCAATGTCACGGCACCAATCGAATAAGAGAAAGTCCGGTCATGCCGCGGTTTGTACGTCAAGCTTTGTGTGTAGTGCTCGCAGTTTTTGGTCTCGTTCTTTCGGGAAGTCCAGCGGTGGCTCATCCCGGTCACGATCACGAAGATCAAACTGGTCCCGCTGTTTCGACACCGACTGGCAGAACTGTCGAAGTCGAGCCTCCAGCAGCGGCACCTGATGGTCCGGCACCGGCGCCCGCGGTTCCCGCTGGTTTTCGCGATGAGCGCGTCGCCGGCGGCTCTGATTTGCCGGCGCAGTTTCAACTGAACGTTCCGACCGGTATGGCGATGTTGCCCGACGGACGCATCTTGGTTACCGAGAAGGCGGGCAAGCTGCGTGTTATCAAGAACGGTGTTGTGCAAGCGTTGCCCGTATTTGATCTCACAGCGCAGATTTACAGCGACGGTGATGGTGGCTTGATTGGTGTGACTTCTGATCCGCAGTTCGCAACAAACGGTTTCATCTATGTGACTTACAAAAGCGACAATCCGCGCGAGGGCCGTGTGTCGCGATTCACAATGTTGGGTGACTCGGCCGCGCTGGCGTCAGAAGTCATTCTGTTGCGCACCACGGCCGACGACGACTCGCATCAGATCGACTCGGTGAAGATTGGGGCCGACGGTCTGCTTTACGCGTCGGCCGGCGACTCTGCTCCATTTGCCAAGGCGACGCTCGGTTCGACGCGTTCGCAACAAGCAGACCAAAGTGTCGGCAAAGTGTTTCGTATGACCAGAGACGGTAAGGGTGTGTCGAGCAATCCGTTCTGGACCGGCAATGCGGATGCAGTTGCGTCGAAAGTGTTTGCGTTGGGCTTGCGCAATCCGTTTCGTTTCACGGTTCGTCCAAACGGCACGGTGATTGTCGGCGACGTGGGGTGGAATTCTGCCGAAGAGGTCAACAAGATCGTGCCCGGTGTCGGCAACCACAATTACGGGTGGCCTTGTTACGAAGGCGACGCGACGCAGCCTGACTTCAGCTCATTTGCAACCTGCCAAACGCTGGTTCCAAAAGGCTTTGGTGCGGTAACAGCACCCAGTTTTGCTTATGGCCACGCCGAGGGTTCGTCGATCACGGGTGGCCCGGTATATGACGGCACGGCCTTTCCGACGACGTATCGCAATGCGTACTTCTTCGGCGACTACTCGCACAACTGGATCGACTACTGGCCGATGGATGTCAGCGGCGATTTCGTTGGCCAGCCCATCCGTTTTGCCGACGCGAATTCGCCCGTCGACATTCAAGTTGGTGCTGACGGCGCGCTCTATTACGTGTCGATCAACAAGGGTCAAGTGCGTCGCATCGCTTATGGCACGGTGACTTCGTGCGCGCCAGGCAACTACTTCGCCCAGTACTACGCGAACATGACGTGGACGGGTTCGCCTTCGTTGACGCGTTGTGACGACACGATCGACTATGACTGGGGTCTCGGTTCGCCTTTCCCGTCGGGTAGCCCTGTCGATCAATTCTCGGTTTCGTGGACCGGTCAGCAATATTTTGCAAAGGGTGCAAGTACTATCTCGGCCACGTCTGATGATGGAACGCAGGTGTGGGTTGACGGTGTGCTCGTGATCGACAACAACGGCGATCATGCGGCAATAACAAAGTCGGCGACTGTCAACTATGCGGCCGGTGGTTTTCACACGGTGATGGTTAGGTACTACGACAACGGTGCTTACGCAGTGGCGAAGTTGAGTATCACGAGCGCAAACAAGCTGCCGACTCCAGTGATAAGCACGCCTACTGACGGTACGCAGTTCACGACGGGTCAAACGTTCTCGGCAACCGGTTCGGGTACTGATCCAGAAGATGGAGCTTTGGCGGGGGCGTCGTTGCGCTGGTCGGTCATCCTCAATCACTGTCCGCCGCCTTCGGGTTCTGTCGACGTTTGCCACACGCATCCCATTGCGTCGTTTGCAGGAACAAGCGGAACAATCACAGGTGTCGACACAAGCACCGACTGGGTGTGGATGGAAGTTCAGCTGACGGCGATTGATTCAGCCGGCGCAAGCAACACAACGTCGGTTCGGTTGTTTCCCAAATTGTGTTCGCCGGGTGCGGCGCGTGCGTTGTACTACGCAAACCAAACGTGGTCTGGCGCGCCGACAATCACACGATGTGACGCGGCGATCAACAACGACTGGGGTGCTGGCGGTCCGTTTGCTGCGGGCGGTCCGGTAAACAACTACTCGATCGAGTGGCATGTGCCGACTTACCTTGCCGCCGGTGCGTCCGTAAATGTGGTGTCTGACGATGGCGCGCAAGTGTTTATTGATGGACAGCCGCTCGTCGACAACAACGGCATACATCCGGCGAGCTTGAAGTCGGCGCTGACTCCGTTCGCTAAAGCTGGTTGGCATGACGTTTACGTGCGCTATTACGAAGCCACAGGCGATGCAGTTGCTCAACTCAATACATCGTCGTCCTGTGCGGCAGGCACGTTTGCTGCGAGTTACTACACCAACGCAACTTGGAGTGGCACGCCGTCACTCAAGCGCTGTGATGGTTCGGTCAATTTCAACTGGGGTCTCGGCGGCCCCATT
>JBGAQY010000047.1:0-15840 GCA_044220495.1 Acidimicrobiales bacterium | reverse complement strand
CCTGAAGCGGTTTGTGCACCGCCGACGATCGGCTGGTTCAGCTTGATGGTTGCCGCCGAGCCGTAGTAAGTGCGGTCACCGAAGTTGAACACACCACCATCGGACGCAACGAAGCGGTAACCGAGGTCACCCTGTTGTGGGCCGTAATCGTTGTTACACGTGCCATAGCCGTATCCATAGCCGTAGCCGTATCCGTATCCGGAACCGCCGGCAAAGTCATAGCCATAGCCACATTCGCGATCGTAAACAGCCGTCGAGAAAGGAGTGCTGCCGCCCGACAGCATCGTCGCGCTGACAATCAGACCTACGGCCAGAAGTGCTCCTACAGCCGATTGAAGCGGATTCCGCCGCAACGCTTTAGTACCGGGCATTCAAGCCCCCCTTTTTCTTATTTCAGTCGGGTCATGAGGTGCTGCAGACGGGAACATTACTGGTTTCAATCAGGTCGTCAAGCGACTCTGCGTCGCAAAAAAAGCTGCGCAAGCGAACTTCGCTTTGAGTGGTTGAATACACACACGCAGCATGTTGTGATTGCCGCAAGTACAGCCACCACGTACGCAAACAAATAACGAGGCCAGGGCTCGTATTTGATTTGTAAACGCGCTGCGTCAGCAGTGATCCCGACCGTGCCTTGCGGCGTTTGAAAAATCTCTCCGTGTTTTGTCTTCCACTGCTCGCTAAAGGGCTCTGCGGTGATGATCGTTGATTTGTTTACAGATGAATCAACTCGATAATCGATCGGACTTGTGCGCTCTGCTGAGTTGCGCGCAACAACGGCGGGCGGAGGTTGCGCGTCGGTGCCGTCACCATCAGTAAACGCGCCAGGTCCGACATTGCGGACAACAACACCTTCAACCGTTTCGTTACGTTCGCTGTAAGCAACTAGCGCGCCCCAGTCAGACACCTCCAGCGGTTGCTCGACCGTGTAGTTCGAACCCGCCCACTTCTGGTTTTGATACACAACAAAGTCGCCAGTACGCGCAATCGGCGTCAGGTCACTTTGATTTTCCAACCACTTATAAGAGGTGTAGTCGGCGGACGTTGCCAGCAGCACGTAACGCACGTTGAGCGGGGCAACAAGAGCACCGAAAGTGTGAATTCGAGGGCCGAGGCCATATAGGTAAGACAGGTATGCCGAGCGTGGCGAGGTCGAAGAGGTCGAAAGCCCAGGCAGCTCTGCGTTATCGCCTGCGATCACCTCGCGATCGAAGATCACCGGTGACGGGTTAGCAATGACTCGTCCGCCAAGAAACGGGTAGCCCGCGTACAGGTGCCACGGCAACGCCAGGATTGCGCCGTCACCCTTGCCCAGCTGTTTGTTGAGCTCGGCCCACGAGGCTGGATACTCACCTCCACCGTTGAGCTTGCCGCCGTACCCCCAAAACATGCCGGGGCTCAGCGCAAGGGGTATGGCGACGGCCGCAACCGCTGGCCCGACAACGCCAAGACGCGCTGCTGACCCGCTGTCGCGCAAACGTGCCAGTCCTTCACCAAACACGTACGCGCCAACAATTGCGATAACCGCGGAAAACTTCTGTGGCTCGCGCATGATGGCAAAGCCCGGCACATGATCGAACGCCCAATCGAACAGAAAACCAGTCGGGCCCTTTGCGCCAGCCGCCAACGCCATCGCAACCGCTGCGCTTATCAACAGTCCAGCAAGACGTCGACGATCTTTTCGAAATAGCGCAAACGCTCCCAACGCACCGATCAACAGGCCTGCAGCAAGCAGAATTTGACGTCCGCCAAAGTTGTTTTGCGGTTGCTGCAGATCAACGCGCCAAAAGCCGCGAAGCGTTGCGATGGTGACGAACAGGTTGTCACCATCAGACGGCCGCGTTGCATAGGCGCCCAAGTCGCGTTGATCAACAGTGAAGCCGCCTTGCGACGTGCGCGAGCTTGGCAATAGGTAAGCGGAGCACAAGCCAGCAATCATCACGACAAGAGCAGCTCCAGCAATGAGGTCTTTCGTCGGACGCCGTACAACCACTACGCCGACAAGCAACACAATGCAGATCCAGATGTAATGCGGCCCCGCTGCAGTTGCGAGCGCCGTCCATGCTCCCGCACGCGCCCATGACCGACCACCTTCATCGACTGCCGACCACATTGAACGAAGAACAAACGGCAACAACGCGTAACCAATCAGGTATCCGCCGTGCCCAACCCAAACGCGGTCGAACACAATTGGCGTGAGCGCATAGAAGAGTCCGCCGCCCAGTCGCGCAACCAGCGGTCCATCGACCAAACGATTCATGCCAACAACAGCAATCGGGAAGAACGCTATGAAGGGCAACCACTGCGCCAGTTGTTGCCCAACTACTGAGCCAGCAAGCAGCAGTACGAGCGGAAAGATCGCTGTAACACCGCCGTCGAGTCCGTAAAACGTACGAGGAAAGTCAGGGTGCGGGCCCCACACCGTGTCGAGCAAGAACGGTCCACCCGCCCACACCATTGGGCCCAAAACCAATACGGCAAGAGTCAAACCAACAACCAGGGGTATTGACTTGAACAGTCGTTGCTTCAAATCAACACGCGCTTTCTGACCGGCATCGCTCGGACACTATCGAAGCAAGTCTCCAAATCAGTCGACCAGACCGCGCGGCGAGTCTAAGGAACTTCGCATAGTCGCTGCTTGGCGCATGATTCCTCGCTACTGTGCGACGAAGCCCTTTATGAAACGTGAATCGGACGCCGGAATGAAGATGAAGCGACTTCCGAAACTCCGCACGACAGCAATAGCGCGGGGCGGTCTTGTTCTGTTCGCCGCGATGACGTTCACCAATGTCATCAACTTCTTGTTTCAGACGATCGTCGGTCGTGAACTTGGGCCCGCAGAATATGGAGAGCTCGGGCCACTCACTGGCGTTCTCGCCATCTTTAGTGTGCCGTCGGCAGCACTCCAAGTAGTTATTACCGCACGCGTAGCGGGACGACTTAGAGACTCCGAGGGCAAGCCGGTGCCCTTGGTCGTCGGGCCATTGTTGGGCCAGGCAGTTGTCTGGGGCGTCGGCCTCACCGTGATTCTCGTGCTGTGCGCACCTTTACTTCAGTCGTTCTTCCACCTGTCGTCGATCATTCCCGCACTTCTATTGGCGGTTTACGTGCTGCCAACACTTATCGACCTCGTGCCACGAGCGGTGTTGTTGGGTGAGCTGCGTTTCATCAGATTGTCGGTTGCCCTAATCGCTGGGTCGTCAGTGCGTCTCGGCGCAGCGATCTTGCTCACCCCGTCGCGCGGCGTAAGCGGTGCAATGGCCGCAAGTGTTTTGGGTGCTCTCGTTACTGCCGCGCTTGTTCTTCATTGGGTACGTCCGTTCATCAATCACGTGCCCGGCGGTGACGCCATCCGGGTTACTTGGCGCGCTGCTTCAGCAGCGCTGGTGGCACTTTCAGGCTTCTGGATCTTTAGCTCCGCTGATGTGTTCCTCGGTCGCCACTTTTTGTCAGCTCATGACTCTGGTCTTTACGTCGCCGCAACAACAGTCGCATCCGCCGCGATGTTCATTGCGGGCGCAGTGGCCGCCGTTGCCCTGCCTCGCTTCGCAGCTGCACACGGCGTCGGCCCCGCCGCGCGCGCAGCGTTGTTTCAAGCACTCGGCATCACTGCTGCCCTGGGGGGCATTGCTGCCTTGTTCTTTGCCTTGAACCCACAACGCGTCACAAGCGTCTTGTTTGGATCCAGCTTTGAATCGTCGGGCAATCTGCTCGGCATCCTGGGCTTCTCCGCAGCAATGATGAGTCTGATCTTTGTGCTGATGCAGTTTCACCTGTCGAGTCACTCATCAAGGTCGGCAGCATTGCCTTGGCTCGGCATAACTCTTGCAAGCGTTGGCATTGTGCTGTTTCACGACTCGCTGTCAGATGTCGGATTCGTCAAACTCGCTGTCACCATCATCGTGTTCTTGTTGATGTTGGTACTCGCGCTCGGTCGCAACGAGCCGCCGCCTGCGCCTGACGCAACGACGGGCCAGTTGTGGGCCGTCGAAAAGTCCGATCTCGATCTCACCATGGTCGTGCCGTACTACAACCCCGGCCCGCTGCTCAGAACCAATATCGAAAACCTCGTCAGAGTTCTGAAAGAAGAAAACGCTCGCTTTGAGATCATCGCCGTGTCAGACGGAGCGACCGACGGAAGTGAAAAGAGCCTCGACGGTTTCGATCCCGAACTAGTGCGTTCGGTTGTCTTGCCAACCAACAGCGGCAAAGGCCAAGCGCTGCGCGTCGGGTTTGCGATGAGCCGGGGTAACTACATCGGGTTCATCGACGCCGACGGTGATGTCGACCCCACTCAGCTCCACCCCTACCTCAGCATCGTGCACTCGTATTCGCCCGACATCGTGCTTGGTAGCAAACGTCACCCCATGTCTGACGTGAGTTATCCACCAATTCGTCGTGTGTACAGCTGGGGTTACCAGCAGATGATTCGCATTCTCTTCAGACTCAATATTCGTGACACGCAAACCGGGCTCAAGATCATTCGCCGTGAAGCACTTGCACAAATTCTTCCGCGCATGGTTGAGAAGCGCTTTGCATTCGACCTCGAACTTTTTGTCGTTGCGCGCCACCTGGGCTTCCGCAAATTCTTCGAGGCACCAGTGACGATCAAACATCAGTTCACGAGCACAGTGTCGAGCCGAGCTGTCAAAGGCACGCTGCTCGACACACTTGCGATCTTCTACCGCTTGCACTTTTTGGGCTATTACGACCGCGCACGTCACGGTGCCGCGACGCAAGCGCCAGAGCCGCCCGATCTTGCAAAAATCGACGAGCTTCCAGGATCTTTGGTCTGACGCGACCTCGAAATTGCCCGTCGAGTTGAGCCAATTTCGACTAGTGTTCGGCGCCGAACAGTGCGTTTGGCGAACGGCAACCAGGGGGACCGGCTTGCGGATACTGATCTTCAACTGGCGAGACTGGGGCCACGCTCGCAGAGGCGGCGCTGAGTACTACGTTCACGAAGTTGCGAGTCAATGGGCCAAGCTCGGTCACGAAGTCACGCTCTTCTGCGCAGCCGTTGACGATCTTCCCGAGTACGACCACAACGCCGGCGTGAAAATAATTCGTCGCGGTTCACGACTTGGTGTCTACAAAGAAGCACGCAAGTTCTACGAACGATCGGGCAAAGGTCAGTTCGATCTCGTCGTCGATGTAGTCAACACGCGACCGTTCATGTGTCCTGACTTTGTAAAAGACACACCCGTCGCAGCACTCATCTTTCAAGTGGCGCGCGAAGTTTGGTTTCACGAGGTTCGCTTTCCAACTGCGCTCGCCGGCCGTTTCATCTTCGAGCCCTATTGGCTCAGGCGTTATCGCAATGCGCGCGTTCTGACAATTTCCGAAAGCAGTCGCGCATCGCTCGCAGCGTACGGCCTCAACGACGTGACAGTCATTCCTGTCGGCTTCTCGACTTCTGACTTGTTGTCGGCCGATTCAGACGAAGCTCCAAAGAAAGAGACTGCGCCAACAATCGTTTTCTGCGGACGCTTGTCGTCCAACAAGCGTCCCGATCACGCAATCAAGGCATTCGAGTTACTACGCCAACGTGTGCCCGAGGCACAGTTGTGGGTTGTTGGCACCGGGCCGCAAGAGGAAGCGTTGCGTCGTTCCGCGCCCCCAGGTGTTTCCTTCTTCGGGCACGTCAGTCATGCCGAGAAGTTTGAAATCCTCGCTCGCGCGCATGCATTGGTTTCGACCTCCGTTCGCGAAGGCTGGGGTCTTGTCGTGACCGAAGCGGCCGCTGCTGGCACCATTGCAGTCGGTTACGACGTCGCCGGACTGCGCGACTCAGTCAAGGCCGCCGATGGAATCCTCGTTGCGCCTCGGCCCGATGCACTTGCGTCGGCACTGGCCGACAACCTAGAGCAATGGTGCAACGACGGCTACCAACGCCCGCCATCGCGTGGCGGAGTGGTCGAATGGCACGAGGTCGCGTCGTCGCTGCTCGCGGCGGCAGTCAGTCAACACACATCGAGCGACGAGCTATACGTAGACCTAAATAAGGAAGTCGAAGAGTACGCACTTATCGATGTACGTGACGAGGCGAGCAAGACAACTTGAGTTCCGTTAGTTCAACATCGCTCGTTTCGTTCATCGTCCCGACCAAAGACTCCGACAGAACTCTCGCTGCGTGTCTTGAGTCGATTCGCGCACAGCAAGGTGTGGCCGTCGAGTTAATCGTCGTTGACAACCACTCAACTGATCAGACCGTTGCGATTGCTCAACAGTTCGCTGATGAGGTTCTGACGATTGGCCCAGAGCGTTCGGCACAACGCAATGCCGGAGCAGCCGCTGCCACCGCCGACTACGTCGTCTTCATCGATAGCGATATGGATCTAGCTCCCGATATTGCTCGAGAGATCGTCGAGCAGTTCTCGCACAATGCAACTGATACTTGCCTTGTCATTCCTGAACGCGTCGACGGAACCGGATTCTGGGTGAAATGTCGTTCTATTGAGAAGCAGATGTATCTCGGCGACCCGCGAGTTGAAGCAGCCCGCGCATTTCGCCGCCAGATCTTTATCGATGCCGGTGGATACGACGAATCCCTCACCGGCGCAGAAGATTGGGAACTTCCTGATCGACTTGTCAGAAACGGTGGTCGAGTAGGTCGCATTGAGTCGATGGTGTCGCACGACGAGCAAGGGCTTACGCTGTTCAGCACATTTCGCAAGAAGATCTACTACGGCAAGGGCGTCGCCGGCTTCGCAGCCAACACTGCGGGCGGAACAAAAGGGCGGTTTGCGCGTACCAACTCTCTAAAGCGCGTCGGGCGATTCTTTGTGCGCCAACCTATCCACGTCATCGGCCTGTTCATCCTCAAAGCGGTCGAGGTCACGGGCGTGCTCATCGGAATGGCCATTGCCCGTCATGCCCAGAATCGCAACACGAAGTTCCCCCGCACAGGCTCAGCACTACAAAGCTAAGGAAGTCAGACGCGTTGAAAGCAACGATCGAGGCAGCACAACAACGAGCGCCCGAAGTCGTGGCTCGACTGACAAGACGTGACCCCTCAATTGCGTTTCTCTACCTGCTCATCTTTGTTGCACTCAACTGGCGCCTGTTTGCTTTCGGATCGTCGTCACAACTTTTTATCTACGGTGACAATCTTTCCGTTCTAAACAACCTCTACTACTTGTTCGAAAACTTTCGCGTGAGTGACCCCTTCGCAACGTTCGTCGGTCACAACGGCATGCGCGGCTCATACCCAATGGCAGAGCCGCAGAACTCGATCTTCTACTTACCCATCGCAGCGATGATGCTCGCTTATCGCCTCTTCAGTTTGGGCCCCGTCGGCCTTTACTACTTGCTACTGATCAGCCACCTCGCCCACATGATCGTTGGAACCTATTTCGTGTTCCGCATCGCCAATCGGTTGATCGACATGCCACGCCACTTATCGTTTGTTGCCGGCCTGATCTACATGGGCATTGGCTGGAACGCTGGTTCGTTCGGCACCAACACTTTGTCTTACATGACAGGCCTGATCCCGGTGGCTGTCTATATGTACTTCGCGTGTCTGCGCACGCCGACACGCGCACGCTTCTTTCTTTTTGTTTTTACGCTGAGCCTCTTCTTGCTTGCCGGCGGCATGGTCAACTACTTCTTCTACCTCTACCTAAATCTTGCGCTGTTAACACTGCTCGCATGGCGTTTTCACGTCACGGAGTTGCTACCCGACTCGGCACGTTCGACGCTTAAGAGGCAAGCCCTGTTATTGCTCGTCGCCGCACCTCTTTGGGCACTCGCCATTTCCTACGTACAGATCGCCGCTGGCACGTATGTTCTGCCCGACATTACGCACGCAAACACTTCATACGACGCTCTATCTATGTTTGGCAACAGCTTTCGAGACCTGGTCGGTGTGCTTCTGCCGCGCTTTGGCCTGCTTGGTTTCGGCACAACATCAAACCCCGACTCTTACGCTGAGTTCATCAACGCAAACCAGCTTTACGTAGGCATGCTGCCGTTGTTGCTGGTCGCTGCCGCCATTGCAGTCGTGCGCAGTCGACTCACCAACGCGCTGGCAACTCTCGGTGTATTGAACCTGCTGTTGTCGTTCGGAGGAATGTTCTTCCTTTATGACCTCACGCTGCTGGTTCCAGGAAACGATCAATTTCGCGGTCACTACAAGTACTTCAGCTTCGTTGGTCTCTATATCGCGCTTATCGGGGCAGTTGCTCTTGGCCGCATCTTGAAACTGGAAACGGAGAACAGGAGTTTCCGTCGTCTAATCAATTACTCGTTCGTGTTTTGGACAGTGCTGACCGTTGCGTCAACCGTGGTGGCATTGGCCAGCCTCGACGCAGCATCATCGGCAATCCCAAGCGTCGCCGATCACTACCCAGTGCTGAAAACGGCAACCAACTACATGTTCCGCACGGTATTGCTGTTGGGACTCTCAATCGTCATGCTCTATCTGGCGCGCAAGTTGAAAGGCCAAACCGTTTTTGCCTTACTTGCGGTGGTGTTGCTGCTCGATATCTCGGTCAATTACAAGATGGCGCCCTACTACGACACACCGGTCAAAGACCTCACGTCAAGACACTTCTTCGCATCGGCTCAAGACCAGACCGTCGTCAACAATCTCAACGGGTTCTCGCAGTTGTATCTGATGCCCGAGGTTGTCGGCGCTGACCCCGCTTTCATGTACACAGCCATCCCCAACAAGTACATGAGCGAGTATCAGCAACAGTTGCTCGATGCGAACGGATCACCGCAAGCAAGCTTCATGCGCGCTGCGGGAATCAAGAGCGTGCTCACTAACGCAACGTTGAATCGCGATGACATGAAGCTCGACTCGGTCGAGCCCGTCACCGAGCAAAACCGCCAACAGTTCTTTCACTACAACCCCAACAAAGAGCTGCACAGCAACTGGGGTGGACAGCCAGACATTGTCGGATCAGAGGTTCGTAAGTACACACTCAACAAAGTTCACGAGAACTACTTCATTTCGGCATACCAAAACGACGCCGACGAAGATAAGGCCATCGACTATTTGAAGACAAGAGGCGTTGAGTTCGAACCCATTGTCACGAGTGCAGAGCCGATGCCCGGCGTTCGCAAGAATGCAGCGCCCATGCAACTCGATGCAAAGGCATTCAAGAACGAGCCGACCGACAAGTCCTACTCATTCCCCACTCACGACGACGCCGGTCTGTTTGTTTCGACTATTCCCTATTCACGAATCTGGGGAGCCAAGGTCAACGGCGTCGACACCAATATCGAACGAGTGAACTTCGCGTTTGCTGGTGTGCGAGTGCCAGCAAACAGCACTTCAGACAGCACTGTCGAGTTCTATGTGAAAGACACTCGGCTCAACATCGCTCTAGCCGTGTGCGCTGTTGCATTCATTGTGTTGCTCGCCTGCCTGTCGACGGCAGCACTGAGTCGTCGTCGCACTGACGACTGACGGTCAGCTATCGCGCTGAAACTTGACGAAGATGTTCGCGAACTGACCGTCGGCTTCATATTCAGCAAACTCTTTCTTCAAGAAGAACCTCTCGAAGATTGGCGCACGGCGTAGTACCCACTTGGAGAAATACATGTTGAGCGAACTCAGCAGGCTCCAATAGCCGCCCTTGCGACGCATCTCGACAACCTTGAGACCAACACTTTCGCCAAAGACTCGCAGCGCTTCAGCTGAGTAGTGGCGGTGACCGACTAACCACCAAGCAGGGTCCATCAACTTTGAAGAGGTCGAGTTGTAGGGCGTCGACATATAAAAATGACCGCCCGGCTTGAGCACGCGAGCGACTTCGTTGAACATCTGCATCTCGGTGCCTTTGGGAATGTGCTCAATCACTTCCCAGGAGACAACCGTGTCGAAACTGTGATCGGGGAACGGAACATCGAGCGCTCCAGCCACGGTGAAAACAACGCGCTCGTCATCAAGATTCTCGTCAGCAGTGCGAAAATCTTCTTCAGTAATCTCGATGGCGTCGACACGCTCGACACCGCGCGACAACACGTTGTTTTCGAACCAGCCAAACCCGCAACCGATGTCAAGGATCCGACGATCTTTGATATCGCTGTCTTGCACGAAAATCGTGCTCTCGGTTAGTCGAGGGTTGAGCGGAGACGTGGGCTTCTGGGCAAGAATGTTCTTCATCCTGGGCCTCAAGCTATACGCATCGACTCGCCGATTCACTCACCCCCACTGCTCAAAACTTGGCCTGACCGAAGCGAGACCTCTGCGTAGCGCCTGAAGTAGTGTTGGGGGCCAGCGCTGAGAGTTTCTCGCCGAAATTTCACCAGGGGGCAATGAGGTTGAAGCTCACTCCGAAGTCATACGGTGTTCAACTGTTCGACAAGGCCATGGATCACAACATCGTGCAGATCCGCAACGCCGTCGAAGCTGCGGTCGGCAACAAGCCGCGCGCTGACCTCCGTGTTCTTGATCTCGGGTGTTGGGATGGCCAAAACATGCTGCGTTACGTGCCTGCTGGGGTGCAGATGTTCGGTGCCGAGATGTCACCCGACGCTGGTCTCCAAGCAAAGGCGGCTGGCATAGAAGTTTCACAAGCCGATCTGAATGAGCCAATTCCGTGGGATGACAACTTCTTCGACATTGTGACGTCGAATCAGGTCATTGAACACATTGCCGACACCGACAAGTTCGTCAGTGAAACGTTTCGCACGCTGAAGCCGGGCGGCACTGCGGTGATCTCAACCGAGAACATGTCGAGCTGGCACAACATTGGCGCATTGCTGTTCGGTTGGCAGGCATTCTCGTTGACCAATATCAGTGATCGCTCAGCGGGCATCGGCAACCCGATCTCATTGCTACGCGGCGAGGAACCGGCCGAGTTTGGCTGGCAACATATCCGCATCTTTTCGTACCGCGGACTGAAAGAACTCTTTCAAGCTCACGGATTTAGAGATGTGCGCGTTGTTGGTGCGGGGTATTACCCACTACCAACACAAGTGGCAAACATTGACCCTCGCCACGCGGCCTTCATCGCAGTGATCGGCACAAAGCCTCGCTCTTGACAAGTCTACCTGCGTGGTTTCTTGAACACGCAGAAATACCCCGTCGTATACGTACGTACTTTGTCAAAGCGATCCATCCACGTGAGGGCAGTCGCTGCTCCAATCGTGAACGTGGCAACTAGCCCTG
Organism: Acidimicrobiales bacterium; assembly: GCA_044220495.1. Classification (GTDB taxonomy): domain Bacteria; phylum Actinomycetota; class Acidimicrobiia; order Acidimicrobiales; family JBBSGY01; genus JBGAQY01. The sequence continues at coordinate 4,721 of JBGAQY010000047.1, read as the reverse complement.
CGCGAGCAACAGCGGCAAGTCTTGGGGCCTTGTATTCACCCGACTCAGGCAGCACGACAAAGGGAAGGTCTCGCACTTCCGACGACAAACGACGGAAGTAGCCACCCTTCATCAATATTTGATCTACCTCGAGGCCGGCGTCGTTGGCCAACTTGGCCAGACTGAACTGCGTGTACCTGAAGAAATCGTAAGGCTGTTCGTGCTCACCGCCACCTTGCGGCACCGAGATACACATCGTGCCGCCGGGCTTCAACGCTGCTGCCAACTCTTTGAACGCAACCGCCGGCTCACGCAGATGTTCGAACACTTCGAGACTAATGATGTGATCAACGCTGTCTTTGGCAAGGCAGAGGTGATGAAGATCAGCACAAAACAATGGTTCTTTGCTGGGCCTCGGAGCGATATCGAGGCCGACGTAGCGCTGGTTGGGAAACACTGAACGAAGATGGCCATCGCCGGCGCCGGCGTCGAGCACCAATGAGCCGTGTTCAAGAGTGCTTGCCCACTCGCCCGCCCAGGATTCGCGAAGTTTGCGGTCGTAGTCGGTTGCCAAGTTGAGGCGTTGACGTAAAGGCAGTGTGTCGTCAGACAATTGCGCGTTCCCCCGCATTAAAGGTCGTCGATGGCGATGGATTCGGACGACAGACTTGTAGCCTAACCAACATGCAGATCGCGCTCATCGACTCCGCGCCCCTGGCTTTCGGAGGCGGCTTCGAGCGGTTCTTGCTAGATCTCGCGAAGCGCGGAGCAAGTCAAGGTCACACGGTGACACTGCTCGAACCGAGACCGCGCGTCACCAAAGCCATCTCGCTCGCAACAACGCTTCACGCGCCTCACCTCGGTTTGAGTGATAGAGACGTGCAGGGCCTCGCTGGCGGAGCAAAGTGGAAGCGCGTCGGCATCGTTGAAACCCGCAAAGCACTTCAGGCAGTCGACATCATCTACGTGAAGAACGAGCCACAAGAGCTGCTTTTCGCTCTGGCGCTACGCACACAACAACAGCGTGTCGTTGTCGGGTTTCATTCGGCGACACAGAAGAGCGCCGGCCTCACAAAGTCAGTGCGCAACTGGGTGTACGACGGTGCTTTCTACCGACGACTACTGCGGAAGGTCGACGGCATCCACTACCTGGCACAAGACCAGCAGGCTCACATTGAGTCGACAACACAGCTCAAGGCCCCATCAGCAGTAATACCCAACGGCGTCGACACTGAGCGCTTCGTGCCGTCGAAACGTGAACGCAATGACGAGTTCAAGGTGCTGTTTATCGGTCGCCTAGACGCTCAGAAGGGCATCGAGACTCTTTGTTGCGCCGTCGAACAACTAGCGCACGAGTCAGGCCCACCACGAATCCGCTTCACCGTGGCGGGATCAGGGCCGCTCGAAACAAAGGTTGCCGAAACCTCGACATCCACCCAACTCATCGACTACGTCGGTTACGTCAATGATGCGACCCAGCTCTACGGGGCGCATGATCTCGTCGTCGTTCCGTCTAATTGGGAAACGTTCGGGCTAGTCGCTGCCGAAGCATTGAGCTCGGCAATTCCAGTTGTCATGTCTGACCTTCCTGCGCTCGAGCACTTTGCAACCGACGCAGCCATGCGCTTTTCCGCTGGTGATAGCCACGCGCTCGCTATGCTCATCAAACAGTGCTGCTCGCAGTGGAACGACGATTCCGCTGCCTACGAAGCTTTGGGCAGGCAGGGGCGCCAGTTTGCTGTGAACAGTTTGGGTGGAAACGTGCGACATGACGAACTACTCGAGTTCTTCGAGTCAATAGCAGTTGGCAACGGCGGAGCAGAGCGCTGAAAACTCCATCTGCACCCAATTTCGAATCAACCGACACGTCGATCATCGATCTCAGAAGCGAACGCGACGAAATCTCGGTAGAGCCAGAACACGAGCGTCGCTCAATATTTATCGAGTGGCTTCGCAACAGCGACGACCGCATGCTGATCATCGGCGCTGCACTGTTCGCCGCCCTCGTAACGAGTCGCTGGTTTCACTGGGGCGAGTTCATTGCTAGCGGTGACATCCCCGTTTTTGTTCGCGACGGTCTCTACCCCGAATTCACCTCGGTGTGGAATCACTTCACCACCGGTGCAGGCACCTCACTCACCGGCATTGGTCAGGCCATCGAGGTCGTATTGCTCAAGTCGACCGGCGCGTTAGGCATTCCGCCATGGTTCGCGCAGTGGATGCTCTACGCAATCTGCGTGGGCAGTGCTGCTGTCGGTGCTGCATACTTCGCTCACAGCCTCGAGATCAAAGCGCGTTACTGCTTGCTCGCATCGCTCGTGGCAGTTGCCAACCCATTGATGTTGACGCTGCTACCGAACTTATTGCCCTATCTAACCCTCGGTGTCGTTGGCGGACTCGGCGGCATGATCGTACGCGAATCGGCAGCCGACCCCGCAAGTTGGCGCTCGCGCACAAGTTGGTTGCGACCAGTTGCATTCGCGTTCGTTTCGCTCGGTGCGTCGTACGTCTCGCTCAACCTTCCACTCATCGCTGCGATCTTGATCGGAGCGGCGGGCGCTGTTGGTCTGGCGACGTTGCTAAACGGTCGCAGTGGCTTCATCCGCGTCGTCAAGTTCCTCGCGAAAGCATCACCGCTGGCCGTTCTTCTCAACCTGTGGTGGATCGTGCCCACCGCTCAAAGCCTGTTGACAACCGGAGCAGGCACCACGCTGACAGCCGTCACCGACATCAACTCATGGAAGTTCACGCAACAGCGCTTGAGCCTTGCGAACGTCTCGACGCTTACCGGTGAGTGGGGTTGGCCTTACCCGCAGTACTACCCATGGTCGAAGACGCTCGATAGCGGATTGTTTGCAGTAATCCGCTATGCACTTCCCGTAGCTGCCTTCGCCGCACCATTTGTTGTGTTGCGACGACGTCGGGCTGCAGCGACCTGGCTTGCGTGCTCGGCATTGATTCTCATCTTCGTCTGCAAAGGCCTGCACGAACCGCTCGGCGCCGTAAATACCTGGCTCTACCAACACGCGCCACTCTTCTGGCTGTTTCGCGACCCGCTTTCGAAGTTCGGCCCGATACTCGTTCTGGTTTACGGAGCATTGTTCGCGATGACCATCGAGGGTTTGCTCGCACGGAGAAATGCCCCCGATGCACGATTCAAACGCGGGGCGCAACAACGTCGACACTTGCTACTCGCTATCGGCGCAACCCTCTGTGTTGCTGCTTTTTCGTATCCAATCTTTAGCGGCGGCGTCATGCCCGACAATCGGCCGCAACTTCCGTCTGCTCACGTAGAGCTGCCCAGCAAGTGGCAAGACGCTGCTGACTATGTCAACAGTGCGCAGCCGGGCAAGGTGTTGGTTCTGCCGTTCGACGACTTCTACGCAATGCCAACGACGTGGGGCTTTTATGGCGCCGATACGTTGCCGCGTCACCTATTCACGCGACCCGTCATCATGCGCGTTCCCGCTAGCTACTACGGAGAAGAGCCGGGCTACGACGCATTGCTTACTGGCATCGACGATTCGCTTCGCAGCGGTGACAGCGCGTCAGCACGTCGAATCTTGCAGCAGCTGGGTGCGTCGCAAGTTGTGTTGCGCACCGACTTCGATCGCACGATGTTTCCTGATCGCACAATCGCGAGCCCGCTGATCTACGAACGCACATTGCGCAGCATCGCCGGCGCGCCGCAATCGTTTGAAGTTGCCGATGTCTACAGAATCTCCGATGACACACAAACGATGATCTCAGTTGACTCATCTGATGCTGTCGTCAACTGGAAGCAGGCTTCGCCATCGCATTTCAGTGTTGCCATCGACAACGCTCCATCGAAGTTCACTCTCATCTTGCGCGACTCGTACGCGTCGGGTTGGAGTCTCAGCGGTCTTCCCGACGGCGCCGCAGCGCGACACGTCGAAGTAGACGGTTACGCCAATGGATGGGAGGTCACTGGTGCCTCTGCTCACACGCGCTTAACGGTCGAGTATCAGCCGGCCAAATGGGGCCACCGCGCCATCATGATCTCGCTCATCGCAGGTGCGGCCTGCCTTGGTTTTGTCTTGATTGGCAAACTTCGGCACCTCACGACACGACGGAGTGCGCAATGAACAACCGGAGGGGTGTCAACGAACTCGTCGCGGCGATCATCCTTGGCACCGTCGGCACCGTGGCCGCGTTCGCGGCCCGCTCAAACGGGGGCGTTACCGACAAGATCACTATCCTCTCTGTTTTGGCGTGGCTGGGTGCCCTGGCCTTTCTTCACCGCAGCTGGGTGATCAACAACTCGCCCGAACGAACCGAGGGCCATCTCTCGAACGCGCTGATTGAGCGCGGTGAAGCCTTACGAGATCGAGGCAAGGCAGCGAGCCGATCGACCCTCACTTGGTTTGTAAACACTGCCCAACTCGCGTTGGTTTGGTTCTTTGCACGACGTGCCGGTGCATTGATGACGGTCGGGGCGGTGATCATCGTCGTCCCCGCCATTTCTGATGCCAGCTCGAACGGCGGCGACTTATTGGGCCTTGTCTTCTTTACCGGTGGCCTCAGCCTCAAGGCGTTCGACTTCATCCGCTCCAATCGACGGCCGAACCCAACTCCGACGCCCGGCACAAAGCCCCGCTAAGACTCCTCCGAAATCGGTCACGACACCTCAGAAGACGGGCCGATCGGCCGATAAACCAGAGCTTGGGTGCGGATCGAGGGCAGTCTGGCCTCTGCTTTGGCGACCAAAATCGCCGCTGCAG
>JBGAQY010000109.1:0-2337 GCA_044220495.1 Acidimicrobiales bacterium | reverse complement strand
CTATTTGAAGGAAACGACGTCATCAGCTTCGACAGCGTCACTCGCATCGAAGGTTTCGTCGAGCCACTCGACGTGGATGGATCTGACGTTCTCTTTGATTCACATGGAACCAGGCTTGATTTGAGTACTGATGGCAAAAGCACCTTTTTGTCGCGCCGTGATACCGAGAGCCCTTCCGAACTCGAAAGTCGATTGAGCGCATATCTCCGATCGATCAACCGGACGGCGCCCCCAACGAATAGCTTGGCAACGGCAGTCCGAGTCGTGCACGAACTCACGAACGTCGACAAATGACTGACAATCGGTATCTCATACTTTGATCACCGCAAGCAATGGTTTCTTTCGCTCTCTGCCTAAGAGCTGATGGCGTGAAATAGGCGATAACCGCTTGTGCAACACAACCGCGATCTACCTAAAGCATGGCGGCTGAGCCTGCCCCAAAAGCTGACTGGGCTTTCCGGCCGCTCGGTCTCAGCCCGCGACAATCCCGGGACCACACCCGCCGTTTCAAGCGCGTCGAGCACAAGGGAGGTTTTCATCGAGGTTGACACACGCCAGCCCACGATCTTGCGACTGAACACGTCGAGAACCAATGCGCAGTAGGCCATGCCCGACCAGGTTGGCACGTGGGTAAAGTCCGTTACCCACAATTTGTTTGGTCTCATGGCAGCAAAAATGCGATCGACCAGGTCTTCAAGACGTGATGCATCGTCGTTCGAAATCGTGGTTCTGAATCTCTTTCCTCTGCGAACAGGGCAGACCCATCGCTTTGCGTCCCACCTACTGCTCCTGACTGATTCTAACACTTTATCTGTGTCCAACCCAGTCTGACGCAGGACACAACAACTTTGGTTACGACGGAGCTGGGCGTTTGACCACGTATACAGCAAGCCACAACCTCGAATATCACTACGACGTTAATTCTGGCTGCGTTGGTCTAGGTGGCCTAGCCAACAGTGGCAACAACACCAACCGCAGCTGGGTAGTCGACAACGGCGTTGGCACTTACTACTGCTACAACGGGGCTGATCGCATGGTGTGGACCAACGACTCTAAGTGGGACAAAGTGCGCCAAGTCGGTAGCGTGGACGGCAAACTTTCTGGGCTGAGGCCTACCGACAGTTCCCAGTCGTGCTGGGTCTTGTGCTGGGGGTAGTGGTCCTAGTCGGTAGCGTCGAGAAGGGCGTCGACGAATTCGTCGGGGTCGAAGTCGACGAGGTCTTGGGCTGATTCGCCAAGGCCGACGAGTTTGATGGGCACATTGAGGTCGTTTTCGATGGCAAGGACGATGCCGCCCTTCGATGAGCCGTCGAGCTTGGTCAGGATGACACCCGTGCAGCCGACTGCCTCGGTGAATTCGCGAGCTTGATTCAAACCGTTTTGACCGGTTGTCGCGTCGAGCACCAACAACACCTCGGTGAGTTGCGCTGGTTCGCGCTCAGCAACACGCTTCACCTTCTTCAGTTCTTCCATCAAGTTGGTCTTGGTGTGCAATCGACCGGCGGTGTCAGCCAACACCAACTCGCTGCGACGCGCGCTGGCGCGCTGCACGGCATCAAAGATGACCGCACCCGGGTCCGCGTTTTCTTGCCCACGAACAATGTCGACATTCGCGCGCTCGGCCCACACAGTCAGTTGCTCAGCGGCAGCGGCACGGAACGTGTCGCCAGCGGCCATCACAATTGAGTGGCCCTCTTGTGCATAACGCAGGCCGACCTTGCCGATGCTTGTTGTCTTGCCTGCACCATTGATGCCGACGAACAACCACACGTTGGTTGCGTCAGGTTCGAGGCGAAGCGTACGGTCGTGCTTCGCCAGCATTGCCTTTACGTCGTCGCGCAACGCGTTCAAAAGTTCATCGGCACGTGTAAGCGTGCGCGCCTTCACCTGCGTGCGCAGCGAGTCAAGCAGCGCCATGGTGGTAGCGACACCAACATCGGCACGAAGCAAAACTTCTTCGAGCTCTTCATACGCGGCTTCATCGATTCCACCGCGACCACGAATGTTGCCGAGGTACGAACTAAAGAGCCCGTGCGCTTTGCCGAGTCGATCGCGAAAGCGCGGACGCTCGAGCGTCTCGGTCGCCGCGCCCTCTTCGCCAAACGCTCCGCCAAGCTGTTCGAGTTGCTCGTCGGTCCAGCTGTCGGCCGGTTCGAGAACGGTTACGTCGCCACGTGGGGGCGGCTCGAGGATTGTTTCTTTTGGACGCCGACGAGGCGGACCAATGAGCAGCCCGCCCACAATGATGATCACGAAGAGGGCGACCATCGAGATGATGAGGGTTTCCATGGGGTTCAGCCTAAATGGTCCTCAAGGTTTCGCTGTCAACGCGCCGAT
>JBGAQY010000046.1:0-16433 GCA_044220495.1 Acidimicrobiales bacterium | reverse complement strand
CCCACCCGATGACTACGACGCCCCGACCCCCGACGACTTCGAACCATCCGCCGACGACTATGCAACCGTCGACGCAAGCGCCGACCAAGCAGCAACTCTCGACCGCGGCCTCAGCTCCCCCGCCAACTAACCCCACTCACCCCCGACCCCTTTCACATACGCGAAATTGCCAAAAGTGGCCCAGATTCGGGCCACTTTTGGTCATATCGCGTAGTTGAAAGATGCCGGCGCCGGCATCTTGTCGCCGGCCCGACCCCCGCCACGCCAGGCCGCCCCACGTGGACAACTACCCGACGGGCGCGGCACTCCGTGGCTAGCTCCGTGCCCTCCGCCTACAGCGGACGCGACGTTACGAGCCTGATTTGAAGAGTCGACCGAAGAATCCAGAGCGAGCAGGAGTCGGCGACGGCGCCGGAGCAGTCACTGCCGTAACACCTGCGTTGCCAGCGACACCGCGTTCACGAGGACGTCGATGCAGAGGACCAACACCGAGCTTTGATGCACGCGCTTCGATTGCAGCATTCGTGCGCTTGTGTTGATACGCAATGTCTTCCAAGTACATGCCTTGGTGGATCTCGCGTTCGAGGTCACGCTCTTCACCGCGCGTCCAACGTCGATGTGCGCGGTCACGCGCTTGCTTCGCAAGCTCTTTTCGCTCTTTGCGGTTCGGTCGAGAGTTGTAATTACTCGCCACAACGAAACGCTAAGTCTGCATACCCGATCAAACCCAATCGGCCCTCACAAGACGTAACGCCGCAAATGCAACGGAATTTGGTTGGCGCGTTCTCGCCGTGAAAGTTTCTAGCCGTGAAAGACCCAAACCGCTCTGATCGTCGCCTTGACTGCGTCAGACACTGCTTTGGGCGCGCCAGTTCCAGCAGTTTTCGAGCGGTTTACTCATGAGTCTTTACAAGAACTTACGACCCGTATTGCACACACACAGAGTCGACGCCTGCTGGAGTCGTTCGCTGCAGTCGTATTGCATTTGGGTCAACGATCAACAGCCGAAAGATCCGTCATCGATTTGGTCAAAGGCACGTCCGGTCGTTTTCGAAGCAGGCACGTGCGCCGATTCGCGGCTCGCGACTTTGTATGACTTGCTGAGCGCATCGTGGCACTTCGTTCGTTGGGACTACGAGATTCATACGCTGCAAAAGCTTGCAATCGATCCGATGATCGACTCGTACTCACACAACGCGTGCGAGTCAGTGGGATGCGCCAACGAAGATCCCCGCGATGAGATCCGCAACTTGCTCGAACTTGTTTATGGGCAATCGCAGTACGTTGATCTGCCCGCAGCAGCAACGCCGCTATCGCAGATGCGTACCGGTACGGCCGAGGTCGGGTAAACCAGCGCGAGCCGCACCCATGTCGCGGGCCGTACTCAAACGGAACTGAATTTCGTCGGAGGTCTTACGCGGAGTGCGCCCATGCGAATCACGACTGCGTGCGTGCGTAGCGCGAGTCAACAGTTCGTCGATCATCTCTGGCGTTACACGAACCGCGTCGCCCGGCCCATTGGGCATCCCTTCAAACGGAGTGGGATCGAGCTCGGTGAGCACCGCCATGAATTCTCTGCGCTTCACCATCACGCCGCCGTAAGCAAATGAGTACAACGTTGCACCCTCACTCAACATCGTGCGGTGCCACGTGCCGGCCTCGGCTTGCTGCAATCTTCCCGCTGTGTTGCGCAGACGTCCGGCCATGTATTTCTGCATGCGTGCCGTGCGAGCCTCGATCGGTGGTTCGACAGCAGTATGCGGCGTGAATGCAGCCCTGCGCTCGAGCTCGGCGGCGCGAGCTGCCTCACGCGCGTGCAAGTGTGCAACGACGTTTGATGGTGCAGACGGAAGATTGAGTGCACCGGTAGACGGGTCAACAAAGTCGGTGAGCCGAGGACGTCGTGGATCCCACGAATACGTAACACCCGAAATGTGCCGACTCGGTGCCACGACTACATAACCCTCGCGGCCCATCCAGTCGACGTGCGCCACAGCGCCGAGATCACGCTTCACTCCCGTCATAACAGACCGAGTAGTGCCAGCCACCATCAGGTCGGCGAACGTGGACGGAACCGTGCAACCCGACCGGCGAGCAACGCAGCACCGCTCGGCACCACATCCGAAACATCGGGTCAGCAGCATCAGCGACAAACCGCCAGCATTCAGCGCGTTGGGCCAACGACGCCACCAGTTGCGGGATTACCCGCAGATCAGTAGTTGCGTCGTGTACACCGCGCAGTACGAGTGGATGTTTGGCGGGCGTGCAACGATCGACACATCTCTACGTTGCTGACCGGGTCGTACAAACTGCATTACGAACACTGCAAGCCTTCGGCAGCCAGCTCGAGAAAATGCAGGAAAACGGGGATGCCAATGCGAGCGTAAGCCTCTGCCGCACGCAACATCTCGCCCGGTTGCGGCGTGCGGCGACAACCGGCGACAAATCAGCGTCATCGTCGATGGGCTTGCCATCGTCAATCCACTGCAACCGCCCGTGTCGACATCGCTTCAAGTATGTTGACGTGCCCCGCGAATACCCAATCTCGTTGTACGCTTGACAAGTGCTGCTACGCTGCGTCTACTAGCTACTTGATCTTGTAGTTCGAGGATTCAGGTCTGACGCGCCGAACCCTCAGTCGTCCGTGCCGGCGTCTCCTTCCAGGTCGGCCTCATCCAGTTCACCAACCGACGAATCGACCAGCGAGCTGACCGCGCTCACAGCGCCGCCACCGGCCTCGAACTCCGCCAGGGCCTCGGCATCCAGGTCATCGTCGGGCAGCGCGACCTCGACGATCTCAGCGCCACTGGCGACCTCGGCAGCGAGCGGTTCGTCGTCCGCTTCGTCGTCGGAGTCGTCCAGCTCGCCGTCGTCGCAGGGTCGTCGGTGGACAGATCGCCAACCGACAGATCGGCATCCGTCAGGTCGCCATCCGACAGCTCGTCGCCGAACTGCTCGTCGGCCAGGCCGTCCTCACCTTCGAGGGCTTCTTCCTCGGCGTCCATCTGATCCTCGGCGTAGGCGAACCCGTCGCCGATCTCGCCCTCGTCGGGATCGTCGTCCTCGTCGGCCTCGGCCTCCTGCGCCGCCCGCTCCTCGGCCTCACGCCGACGCTCGTCGCAGTACGCCTGCGCCCGCTCACGGATCTGGATCTCCGAGTCGTGGAACTCGTAGCCCATCTTCTCGAGAAGGTCGAACCACGCCAGAGCGCAGACCATATCGAAATTCCACCGACGGCCCACCTCGGCGAAATTCGCTTCACCGACGGCCGCCATGTGCGCAACCGCGGCTGAATCAGGCGGGCATCAGCGGTTCGATCGAGCACCTCCGGAATACCGGGGCGCCGAAGCCCTCGCCTTCGTGGGTCGTGACGACCATCAGATCGGCAACCAGCGCTCCGTGCTCTTCCTTCGACGCCCTGGGGGCGAACGCCAGCAGCAGAACGAGCGCACGCCGGGTGATTTCCTTCACCGGCTTTCCCGCCAAGAACTTGCGGAGAAACTCGAATCGCAATTCACGCGCGGTGTGGAACTGCTCGATGAGTTCGGCCTCTCGCGCCGCCTCGGCCTCCTTCGCCGCCTTGGCCTCTTCCGACACAAAGCCGCTCGACCGCAGCCGCCGATGGCCGTACTTGTCGGGGTCCTTGCAGACGTAGACGACCTGCGGATCGCGCCCGTAGCGCGTGTCGATGTAGGCCGCGTGCCCGGCGCAGCGCCGGTGCCCGGCCACCGTCAACGGCTTGTCGGGACGCTTGCCCTTCCCCGAACCGAGTTCTTCGACCTTCGCCTCCTGCGAGTGGTAGTCGGCCCCGTTCGGCAGCGAGATCAGCGGCACGCCTTCGTCTGTCAAGCGGGCCTTGATCTCGGCCTTCCGTTGGCGCAGCTCGATCTTGCGCCGTTCCTCGGTCAGCGCCCAGTGCATTCCGCCGCTGGCCGCTGCCCGCATCAGACGCTCGTAGACCTTCGGGTTGTCCTCGAACTCGGCCAGCGCCGCAGCATCTTCGAGGGTCATCTGCGACGAAAGCACCTTGGCCTGAACGTCACTCGGCAACGCGTACGTGTCGCGCGCCTTCGTGACGACGTCCTTGCCGACGCCGAGCCGCTTGGCGACCCGTGCGATCGTCGCACCGGGGAAATCGAGCATCATCGCGATCGCCGCGTTGTGATCCGCCGCCGACAGATCGGCACGCTGAACATTCTCGACCGGCTGGGCCACCGTGAGATCGATGCCGTCGGGGATATCCGGCCCGAGAATGGCCGGAATCGTCGCCTGGTCCGCGATGATCGAAGCCGCCGTACGCCGATGGCCCCAATGCACGAAATATCCGCCATCGGGATCTTCCGAAATGCGAGGGGGTTGCAGAACTCCCTCACGGCGAATCGAGTCGGCCAATTCCGTGAGGTCGCCGAGATCAGACCTCACATTCGCTCGAGAATGCAATTCCCTCGGGTCAACGAAAATCACCGACAGGGGAATCGAGCCAGTCTCGATCACAACCTGGCCCTCGGGTTCGACGGAGGGCTCCACGTCCATTACCGCTGTCATGCCAATACCCCTTACTCAGAAGGCCCGACACCCCCGAGTGGGGTGTTCGTTGAGGAAGTACCTTCCGACGCCGGGAGGTAGCTGTCCGATGTCTCACACCTGTCCGTCCGCTCGCTGGCCCTCCCGGCGTCTGCTCCGCGGCCCCTGAGCGGCCGCCTCGTAGTGCTGCACAGCAGCGACGAAGTCGCTGCGCCTACTCGCTGCTTTTGCCCTCGTCTCGCAGAATCGAACGCGCTCGAATTTGGAACAGCCGCGACACACGCGCACACAGTCGCACGAACTCCCTGCAAGGACGACACCATGAGCAACACCACATCAACAATCCCCGCAATTAGCGAGGCACTCCAGGCTCGCGAATTACTCGCTGCCACGCGACTCGATGGTTTCCAACGACCGACTCGCGAGCAAGAGAGTGGGGCCATTGCTGCTGTCGTCGACTCTTTCAAACAGCTCGACTCGTCAGAAGGAATCGTTGCCTTGCGTCGTTCTCACAACGACTTCAGACTGCTCGCCGCTCATCTCGCACAATTCGCCGACGTTCGTGAACAAGTACGCCGGGCGCACCTGTCGTCGCCAACTTCATTGAAACGACGGCCATCCAATGGGGTGCTCATGAAAAGCGCGTGCAGTCGTTGGGTCGCGGCGACGTCATTTCTGGAGCGGAGTTCGACCTGCTGCTCACCGACGTGAAAACGACGTTGCCGCTATCACGTGTGCAACTCGTCGGCATTCGTCTCGATACCGGTGAAGCATTCGACGAAGAACGATCGTGGGACACCTACTACCTCGTTCACAGCACTAAACACAGCCAACGGTGCGAGAGAATTCGCTGCGCCTTCTCCGCCAAAGCCGTCACCAACAACGCAAATGTCGAAACCCTCGCCCATGTGCGCGTCTACGACAACCGCCTTGGCAACATCTTGGCGTCGTCGGCGATCCCACCGACGACAACTTCAGCATCACCAACAACGCCGAGAATGTGGCGGCTGCGCTCATCAAGCAATACAGCCGCTGGGGCACCGAGGTAACAGTCGTCCGTTACCAGCCCCGATTCGGTGACACTCCATTTGCTGACATCACGCCCAACAAGGTCACCGGGCAGAGTTCGTTCGCCAACTATCCGGCTGACAACGTGGCTGCGTTCACTGGCGACCCAACGTTCTTCCGCAACCCGCCTTCCGCTCAATACGCGCGCAGCAATTCAGCGAGGCATCGACATCAACCTGTCGCACGGCCCCAATCTTGCGTAACGTCAATAGATGCCGACTGCCCCAATCTTGACGGGGCGCTAACGTCAATAGCAATCCTTCGCCTCGAACGGCCAGGCACGACGACCAAGCTGCACCCGTTCGATCGACGGGGCGCTAACGGCCTACAGCGAGCTAGCAATCCTTCGCCTCGAACGGCCAGGCACAAAGGCAGACGACCAAGCTGCCATTGCTCAAGTAGTGCGAGCCGTCAAAGATCTCGACTCGCCCGAAGCAGTTGCCGCCGTGCACCAACAGGCAGAGGCACTCACGCAACTCGGCGCACGACTCGCTCAATTTCCCGATGTGCGTCGCCGGTTGTTTGCAGCGGCACCAACGATCACTGCGTTTGTCGATAACGCTGCACTGCTTGGCGCCGACCGCGAGCTACAAGTGCAAACACTCGTGCCCGGCAGCGTCGTGCGCGATCCAAACACAGACCGCACACTTTGGGTCGAGAGTCGTCGCACAACTGAACGCGGCGCACGAATCGAACTCTTAGGCGTTGATCTGAATACGGGCGGCGCCCTTCAAGAAGAAGTCAACTGGAACACAACGTTTGTCGGTGGTCCTCCCCACTCACACGCAACCAAAGTTCAAAATCAGTTGCGCGAATTCACGGAGCGCTCTGTCGACGACGCAGCAACAACCGTGCATGTGCGCGCGTATCAAAACGAGCGTCGCGTTCTTGTCGTGATCGGACAGCCAACGCGCGACACCGACAACAACACGATCAACAACAACTCAGCAGCCAGCGTCGCCGAGCAACTGCACGCGCGATTCAGCCAACGCCACCCGGAGGTCACGGTGCTGAGCTACGACCCGAGTCGCCGCGACTCACCCTTTGAAGACATCACGCCGGCAAGCGACACTCAGCGGGTAGCGCCGAACCGAGCAGCCGTGCTCGACTTCACGGGCGACCGGGCCTTCCTCGTCGACCCGCCGCCCGAGCAATACACCCACCAGGCCATTGCCCGAGGCAACGAATTCACCAAAGTCCCCCGCCTCGCCTTCTAAGACGAATTCACCAAAGTCCCCCGCCTCGCCTTCTAAGACGAATTCACCAAAGTCGCCCGCCTCGTCTTTTGATGCGCAGCAGCGGCCAAGCCGCTGCGTCTCCGCCCAACGCACGCCCGCGCCCAGCCTCTGCTGCGCCCACGCTTTCGCTTTCACCCACCCAAGAAGCCCACATCTCGGCGCGATCCGGCCTTGTTTTGGGCTTTGGGGTGGGTGAAAGGACTGGGCAGGCCCTGAGGGCTACGCCTAGTCAAGTTTTTCTCTGCTGTTGTCCTCAGCCCACTCGTTCCACAAAGTCCCCAGGCCCGTGCAGGCTCGACCAGGTGAAAGGCCGGCAACCGACAACTGTCCACTAATAGAAGGTCACGCTCAACAGGTTTTCCACACCCCGCAGAGGCAAACAGCGGATAACCCGGCGCACGTCGAGCGCTAGTTTCGGGACCTCAGAAACTTTGTGTTTTCCCTGGTCAACGCGCTTGACAGGGTTGTAATTACAAGGTTGTCTATTTAAACACCAGGCGGATCAATTGCTAGCTCGCACCACTCGGGGGACGTCGTGGAGCGAGCCTGTCTAGCCAGAACTGAAAAGCGTTGGGTTTTGCGATCCGCGTTTGCACGTGACTTAACTTGCACCGAAAGAAGTGAGGGGAAATATGTCTAATTCCGCAGCTACAACCGACGGCGTGCTCGACCTCGCAGCCCAAGAACTCCGGGCCGAGGCAGCTGCTGAAGCACGCAAGGCCAAGGCCGAATCAGGCGCACACCGCAACATTCTCGACCCGGGTATGGACCTCACGCTGCGTCCGATGCGCTACCCCGCCTTCTTCGAGATGTACCGCAACGCCATCAAGAACACCTGGTCAGTGCCCGAGATCGACTTCTCCGACGACCTCGTCGACCTGCAGCGCAAGGTTCTTCCCAGCGAGCGCCACCTTATTAACCGCCTCGTTGCTTTCTTTGCCACCGGCGACACCATCGTCGCCAACAACTTGGTGCTCAACCTCTACAAGCACATCAACGCCCCTGAGGCTCGCCTTTATCTGAGCCGCCAGCTATTCGAAGAAGCCCAGCACATCGAGTTCTACCTGACGCTTCTCGACAACTACATCCCCGACCTCGATGAGCGCCACGAGGCTTTTGCTGCCGTCGAAAACATCCCTTCTATTAAGAAGAAGGCCGAGTTCTGCTTCAAGTGGATCGACAGCATCAACCAGCTCGACGAGATCAACACCAAAGCCGAGCGTCGTCAGTTCCTCCTCAACCTCATTTGCTTCGCCACCTGCATCGAGGGCCTTTTCTTCTATGGGGCTTTTGCTTACGTCTACTTCCTCCGCAGCAAGGGGCTGATGAACGGCCTGGCCGACGGCACCAACTGGGTCTTCCGCGACGAGAGCTGCCACATGGCCTTTGCTCTCGCCGTCTGCGACACCGTTCGTGAAGAAGAACCCGACCTGTTCGACGACGAGCTCGCTTCGCAAGTAGTCGAGATGATCGAAGAAGCCGTTGAGTGCGAGGGCGCATTCGCCGAAGACATTCTTGGGCAAGGCGTTCCCGGCTTGTCAGTGCGCGACATGAAGGCCTATCTCGAATACACCGCCGACCAACGTCTTGTTTCTTTGGGCCTGGCCAAGCGCTACGGCACTAAGAATCCGCTCCGTTTTATGGAGCTGCAAGACGTGTCAGGTTTGGCCAACTTCTTCGAAAGGACCGTTTCGTCCTACCAAGTTGGCATCTCTGGCGACGTTGCTTTCGACGAAGACTTCTAGTCCGTCGACAAACTGCGCATTGCCGACAACCTGACGATGGCACCACAACAACGTGCAGACGACCACTTAAAGAGTTGCAATATCAGCTCAAATAGTGCGTATCTGCTTGCTTTTTTGCTGCGTCGACCGATCTAAGGAACCTTCGCGGTGCTGTGGTGCTAGCACGACCTCCACACCTCCGCCACCCCTTGTGGCAATTTTTCGCCACAAATCTTTAAGTCCTCTCCCCATCCAGCCGATGTCTTTTGTGTCCTCACCAAATCGGTGAAGCCAAGAATCAAGGGAACTCAGGGAGGAGACCTCATGAAGGCTTCCATGAAAACAAAGAGGGGCGTACTAGGGGCAACCGTCCTCGCTGGCGTTCTAGCCATCGGTGGTTACGCCCTCACCAACACCATCACCTTCGAAGAAGCTCGTTCGCAGGCTGGTTTCGGTGCCCAAGACATCACCAACGTCCAAGTGACCGACATCGACTACACGCTCGATGCTGTTGACAAGAGCAACGTCACAGCGGTGGTGTTCACAATCAGCCCCGCCATCCTCTCGGGTGCCGGCGATGCCAACGCATACATGGAGTATGAGGGTGGCACGGCATGGATCGACTGTGGCGCCGTTGCTGACGCTGCAACAACCGTTACCTGCCCAATCACTGGTGGCGACACCATTCAGGACATCGGTGAAGACCCAACCGGTCGCACCGCATGGGTCGCTGGTGCCGCTGGTGCCGCTGGTACCCCAGGTACCCAGGGCACGCAGAAGCCATTGCGTCTGGTCATTGCTGAATAAGCAATCACTGCACTTCTAGTCACAAAAGCCGCCCGGTTCGCCGGGCGGCTTTTGTCATTTCCAGCAGGATTTCCGGCGGCATCTCCCCCCTCATAAATCGCTGGCATCACAGATCAAGTTGGCATCCAAAAAGCCGATGAGGTCCTGGAGGACCATGTCCATCCGCCAAACGCGCCATGTCTCAGAGAGGGGGTCCCGAAGCATATGAAGCGAAATAAGGCTGGAATATTTGGGGCTGCCCTCATCGCGGGCACGCTCGCCTTTCACGGCTACGCGTCGACCAACACGGTGACGCATCAAGAAGCGCGCTCAATGGCCGGTCTCGGCGCTGGCGTCGTGCTTCGCCTCGAGGTGACCAATACCGAGTACATCTTCGACTCGACTGACAAAACGCAGATCACCGGCATCACATTCACAATCGACAAGCCAGTAGCTGCCGAAGGTGATGCAGTTGCGTATATGCAGCCAAATGGTGGCATCAGCTGGACCTCCTGTGGCGCCGTGGCCAATGGAGCTACACAGATCACCTGCAGTTACAGCTCGTCGATCTTCGACATCGGCAAAGACTCAAACGGCGACGAACAGCCGTTGCGCTTCGTCATCGCCGAGTAGTTGCCTTCCGGATAGCCAACTAGCACGGGCCGGGAGGCTGCGCCCCTAGCGCTGCCAGACGCTGCCAGACGCTGGCCGGCGTGAGCCGGGCCAACCAGGCGCAGGCCGGCGGGCGGGCGGGCGAGCGGGCTCTTCCGCTCCTTTCACCTACGCGAAAAGACCAAAACCGCGCCCGATCGCGCCAACTTTTGGTCTTTTCGCGTGGGTGAAAGGGCCCGCTCGACGAGCCTCAACCGGGCTGAAATGCCCCTGCTGAGCCGGCGGAAGTATTGGCTTTTCGCGAGCTCTCCCAGCTCAGCTGGGCCGAAATAGTGCCGAAGAAAGAAAAGTCGTAATCCGACCGAAATCGGAAACAGCCATGTTCAGATCACACAACGAGAAGCAGAAAGCGAACGGCGTCATGCGCCGGCTTCGTCGCGTCTCGACTGTGATCGCGATCGGTGGTGTTTCGTAATGGGTCGCCGGACTATAGCGGTTTGGACTTCGGCGATCATCGCCGTTGGTCTCGTGTGGTGGTTCATTCTTCCACCTGCGCTCGGCGGACGCACAACGTTGTTCGTTACGCGCGGTGTATCCATGCAGCCATACATTCACCAAGGTGACTTGGCGCTGCTGCACAAGAAGAGTCACTACGAAGTCGGCGACATCATTGCTTTCAAAGCAAAGTCGATTAACGCAATCTCACTTCACCGCATCATCGCGATTGACTCAGACGGACGCTACACAACACAAGGTGATGCAAACCCCCAGCCCGACCTTGACCATCCAACGGCAAGTGAGGTGTTCGGCAAGCTCGATCACCTTTACGAAGGCGCGGGCGGACTTGTCAAAGTCATCACCTCAAAGCCCGTACGCCTTGTCGGCATCGCTCTTATCGGTTGGTCGCTATGGGGCGCGTTCACGTCAGCGCGACGCGACGACGATGACGAGCGGAGGGAAAAGCTTCTCTACCGACGCCTAGCAATGATGGCGACGGGCATGGGTCGCAATGGGCCTCCGGTTCAACCGGGTCAACCGGGTTCGCCGGCGCAACAGCAGACGCCAAACGTTCCCCAGACACCACCTTCGGCGCAGGCTCCGCCGCCGACGCCTCCTCCACAGCAACCGGATGTTTCACCGGCGAATCTTCCACAACCGAACATTCCGCAACCGACGCCGTCACCTCCACAACAAAGTGGGAACAACGGCGATCAATCAAGCTCCACCGAATCACAACCGCCCGGCTCTGGTGCAGAGTCGAACGCGCCGTCTCTAGGCGCGGCCACCACCCACGCCCAGAAAGCAACAGCCACCGCAGCCCAACTTGCTGCTGTGGCTGCACGGCGTTCTCGGGACTTCGCCAACGAGACGGCAGCCATGATTGGCTCGCCGACCGTTCCGCGTTGGGCGAAATACAGCACGCTTGCTGTTCAGGCCGTAGCGATCGTGCTCGCTGCCGCGTCGGTTTTGGTGCTCAGCACCACCATCTCAAAGTCAGCCGTCACCGGCGGCGACCAAAAGATCATGTACACGATGAAGGGCAAGTTCAACTACTCGGCGCAAGCCAAGCCCGGTGGTGAACTCATTTATGTCGATGGTCAGGTTCAGTCAGGCGAGCCGATCTACCTCAGTCTCGTTGACGACATCTTCGTGACGTACGCCTACGACTTCACGAGCATGGGTCGCTTCGAGGGAACTGCCACGTACACCACGAGCACCGTGCTCAAGGGTGCGTCAGGATGGAAGCACACAATCTCGACAACACAGCCGACTGCGTTCGACGGCAAGACCTTGCACACGAGCGCCAAGCTCGACTTGGCGCAGATGCGCAACATCTCGCGCCAGGTGCAACAACTAACCAAGGTCAACGATGGCAGTTACCAGGCGTCAATTGATGTCAATGTTCAACTAGACGGCACTCTGAGCGGCCAGAAGTTCTCAGACAGCTTCCCCGTCTCACTCAACTTCACGTCTGACTCGAACATCATGAAGGTCGCCGCGTCCTCGACCAACCCAGCCACTGTTGCCCAGCCAGGCTCTGACCAACCAGACCCACCGGTGCTGGAAGGTCTCACTCCAACGAAGACCAACAACGTGTCGGTCCCCAAGGGCACCGAGAACACCGTCACCGTCGCCGGCAAGACGCTTACCATCAGCGAACTGCGAAAGAACGCGTACATCGGCATCGGCATTGCGTTGGTGTTGTTCGCAATCGGCAGTGCCGTTCGTCGCAAGTACTCACCCGACCCCGAAGACATGCTGTCGCGAGCGACGTTCGAGTACAACGGCATGTTCCAACCGCGGCCCGAAACATCAGCAGAGGGACGATTCGGTCTGCTTGATGCCGACGGACAACCGATACCGGTACAAGCTGACACTCCGCCGCCACCACCTCCGCCGCCGTCTGCACCAACCGCAGATAGCGCTACAACAACTGGTTCGACTCCGCCCGAGGAGCCGCAATCATGATGGTTCGTAAGTTGTCGAAGCGCGCACGCGTCGCGCTGTTGTTCGGAGGATTGGCACTTGCCATCCTGCCGACAATTGCGTTGAGTGCAACGAACACGATCGAAGTCCCAACGACAACGGCCGACGTGCAGTATCTAGTCGTCACGCCTGACTCAATGAAGCCCGACCACTGCAACAGCATCACGGTCGACAAGGTCATGAGTGGAAGCGGCACTTACAGCGGCACTAGTGACAACGAACTCATCCTTGCCCAAACGCCTAACGACATTGTCGACGGTGCGGGCGGCAATGACTGCATTGTCATTGGTGAGGGCTCGGGCATCGTCGATGGCGGTGGTGGCACCGACATCTGTATCGGTGGCCCATCGATCACATTCATCAACTGCGAGACGACCTACCCCGCTTAGCTCCAGCCGACCGCGCGCCGGTCGCTGCATTGAGGTTGAGTCTTCGATAGACATTGCCTTCGTGGAGCGCTTTGAGTTTCGATTCGAACCGTCGTGGAAGGGCTACTTACGTTTGCTCGGCATCACTCCCCTGACTTCGGGCGTTGACGTGGGTGACGATCATCTCTTGGTGAGGTTTGGTCCGTGGCGCGTCGACACGCCGCTTAGCAACATTGGCGAGTTGCACAAGACTTTCGACTACAAGTGGTGGAGGGCGATTGGTCCGCATGGATCGCTCGCTGACAACGGCGCCAGCTTCGGCACCAACGGCCACGGCGGTTTGTGCATTGGCTTTCGCGAACCAGTGCCGGGCTTGCTACCCATTCGCGCCCTAAAACATCCGGCGTTGACGGTGACGGTCGCCGACATTGATGGACTCGAGAATGCGCTTCTTGAGTGGTCGCTGCGCTTCTAACGAGCGAGCCCGTTGCTAGCTGAGGCGACCGGCGATTGTTTTGTCGGCTGTCGTAACAGCCTGCACTGCTGCGTCTATCGCACCTTGTGATGCTGCTGTCATCGGCGCGCGAAGTGATGCCGACGAGATCTGCCCGGTTGCCGCAAGCACACCTTTGGTAACGCCAGGGCTTGGCTCAGAGAAAAGCGCGCCACACACGGGCAGCAGGATCTCTGAAATCTCACGTGCACCGACGTAGTCACCTTTCAATGCTGCGTCGACCAGACGAACAAACCCAGCAGTGCACACATGTGCGGCCGCTGCGATCGCGCCTTTTCCACCGAGCGTCATTAGCGGATACAAGAACGCATCGTCGCCGCTCAATACGTGAAAGTCGTCGGGCTTGTTGGCCATAAGCTCCATCGTGTCGGCGTCGATGCCGCCCACTGCTTGCTTGAGGCCCGCGATGTTTGGAACCGATGCGAGTTCGAGCAGTGACGCAGCACCAAGGCCACGACCGGTGCGGTAAGGAATGTTGTAAAGAACGACGGGAACCGAGCTTGCAGCCGCCGCTTCTTTGAAGTGCGCAACAATGCCCGCTTCTGACGGACGTGTGTAATACGGAACCACCGACAAGATCGCAGTAAGGCCCGGAGTGACGGCAATCTTTTCGATCGACTCAATCGTGTCTCGCGTGCTGTTGCTTCCGACACCGACGATGAATGCAGCCGAACGCTGCCGACAAACCTCACCAACGGTTTCAATGACACCGGCCTTCTCGGCAGCGGTGAGTGTTGCTGGCTCGCCTGTCGTGCCAAGGGCGATCAGCCCCGCAGCACCGGCGTCGAGCATTGCCGTGGCGAGCTTCGCAAGCTCATCGAGAGCTACGGCGCCATCAGCTGTGAACGGCGTAATAAGTGGCACATAAACACCATGAAGATCCAGGTCGCTGCCCATTGCTCCAGCCTAGGCGGTCGGGCTGGTCGGCCGAAACACACGCCGTTAAATGAGACGTATCCGCACGCCCTTCGCAACGGTTATAGGGTCATGGTCTCTCGGAGCTGGTTTGCTCCGCCTCAATGCAAGTCTCATCCAAAGGAACGCTGTAAATGTCGAGTGACGATAACGACCCCTCTGCGCCCACGATCGACGTCGTCGTAGAGATTCCCAAGGGCAGTCGCAACAAGTTCGAGTGGGACCATGACAAGGGCGTGATGAGACTCGACCGTCGGCTGTTTTCGTCAACGGTCTACCCCGCGGATTACGGATTCATTCCCGACACGCTTGGTGAAGACGGTGACCCGCTCGACGCAATGGTGTTAGTCGAAGACCCGACTTTCCCCGGCATCTGGGTAACGGGTCGTCCGGTCGGCGTGTTCTGGATGGAAGACGAGCACGGTCCCGACGCAAAAATCATCTGCATGCCCGAGTGGGATTACTTGCTGCCCGGCGTCGAAGACCTCGATGATCTGCCACGCCAAGTGCTCAACGAGATCGAGCACTTCTTCGACGTGTACAAAGACCTCGAGCCCGACAAGCACGCGTCGACCGATGGTTTCAGCGGCCGCGCAGATGCTTACCGCATCATTGCTGAAGCGCGCGAGCGGTTTAACAACGCAGCTAGCTAGTTTCGCTGCGCGCAACCTCACTCTGGTTCTCGTTGTCGTTCTCGTTTTCGCGTTCACTGTCTCGGCCGGCGCGCACCAACAGCACGCCCCAACCAATTACGGCGATCGCTGAAAACGAGAACCACTGCAATGTGTAAGAGAAGTGTGAGCCTTCAGTAAGTTCCGGCGGATCGAGCGGACGAGGCTTGGTGCCGGCCTTGATGCCAGGCTCGGCGCCCGGATCGGTGCCGGGCGACTCTTCCGCGAGCCGTACGCCCGAGAGCTGCACCCAGTGCGCATCGGTCAACGGCACGCCAATCACATCACCCATGCGTTCCACGTCGACCGACTTAAACGTCGA
The DNA here is from genome assembly GCA_044220495.1 of Acidimicrobiales bacterium. Taxonomy (GTDB): domain Bacteria; phylum Actinomycetota; class Acidimicrobiia; order Acidimicrobiales; family JBBSGY01; genus JBGAQY01. The sequence goes on along the minus strand of JBGAQY010000046.1, from coordinate 1,204 downwards.
AATCGGAGGACTGCCGTTAGTGCGATTGACACTCGCCGTGTCTGGTTCTGTATTGCGGACGAGACCCTCAACAACAACTGGCTTCGCACTGGTTGCTAGTGCACTGGTTGCTGGTGAACTGCTTGCGTTCTTGCCTTCGTCGACTGGAATCCAGCCACGGTTGACAAGCATTCGCTCACCGTTCGCCAACACAAGCGGCGTAACCACGTAGTAGCCGGGCCTTCCGTCGACAATCGGATACCGCACGAACACGGTCTGCTCAGCGGCCCACGTTCCCGTCAACGTGATGTGGTGATACTCGGTCAACGCCGACGACAAGGGAAGATCGTGGACCTCCGACGTCGGCGCGCTTTGCGCAGCACGGATGGTCGCATTCAGATCTTGCTGCTCGTGCAACCGGCGAAGCTGCCACAAACCCAGATTGACCATCAGGATCACCATGGCAACGATGATCACGTGACCAACCAACCAACGAGGTTTGAAATAGAAGCGCAAAGGCACTGACACTGCCCGCAGTCTAAAGCGCAACCGGTAACGCACAGCTGCACTCAGCTGCACTCAGCTGCACTCAGCTGCACTCAGCTGCGCCAACCGGCGGCACCAACCGGCGGCGGCCGGCGACCGCTGTCGCAGGCCGGTCACCAACTGTCGGCTGCTCGTCAGTGGTCGTCGCCAACCACATCGGCGGTCCATCGCCAACCGTCGGAGGTCGATCGGTGGCCCATCGCCGATGCGCCGCAAAACGTCGAGGGCCCATAGGCGCCCCGTCGGCGGTCCGTCGCAAACATCCGCCACCGTTGCCAACCCGCCGCTGTCGACGTGCGTGCGTGCGTGCGTGTTTTAGATGTGCGCATGCACTGGTTCGTGCGTGCGTGCGTTGGTTGTGTGGTGCGGGCTCAGGGTCAACCTCTAGCTTGACTATCCGCATCGTCAATCTAACGGTTGACTCTGAGTCCGCACGAGAACAGTGCCCGGCGACTTCCGCGTCAGCCCACGGCACCCACCCGGCAAATCCACCCGGCGTACCCCGCGCCAGTGTCCCGGCCAGCGCACCCGGCGCACCCGGCGCCAGTGTCTCGGCCAGCCGGCCTGCCCATGTCAGAACCAGAGGCACGCCGGTGTCCGGCCTGCCCGCCGACCGCGCGTTGGTTGTGTGGTGCGGACTCAGAGTCAACCTCGAGCTTGACTATCCGCATCGTCAATC